>QOZS01000059.1 GCA_003576705.1 Desertibaculum subflavum | reverse complement strand
CCATCGAATAGGGACGTCCCATGCTGGCTGGCCTCCATCCCCAGCCCGCATCTTGAATCACTATTCGAGCCCCTTGGGAATCCCCTGCCGATTCAAGCCAATCTCATCCCGCTCTAGCCGATCTTCAGCGCCTCGGCCCTGGCGCGCATCTCCGGCGGGATCGGCATGGTGCGCCGTGCGGCGAGATCGAACATCGCCACGACGAATTCCAGCCGCCCCAGCGGCTCGCCGGTCATCGCCTGCACCATGTGGTGCACCATGCGCATGGTCTTGTCCTTCAGCTCGTAGAGGCCGGAGCGCATCTCGTAGGGCTCGCCCACCTTGATCGGCCTCGCATGCGCCAGCTTGTAGTCGAGCGCCGCGAAGCCCCAGTCCCGTTCCTCGCGCGCCTCTGTCGTGAACCCGATCCTCGCCATCAGATGCGGCATGGCCGAGGTATAGGCGTTCATGCGGAAGCGCAGATGCGCGTGCCCGGAGGCGTCGAGCTCCCACTGGTTGAAGGTGCCGCGGCTGGTGTCGATCAGGCCGGCTGCCTCGTGGGTCGGCGCCTCGGGCGTTGCCGGCGGCAGGGCCGGCAGGTTCGCCATCGGCGCCGCCGCCGCACTCATCTCCTTTGTCAGCGGCACGAAACGCCGCGCAGCGAGATCGTAGAGCTTCGCCTCGCGCTCGAGCTGCGCGGCAAGCTCGCCGGTCTCGGTGTTCAGCACCTCGGTCGCAAGATCCAGCGCATCGCTCCGCGCGGCGCGTACCGCCGTCCGGATATGGAAGCCGTCGCCGGCGCGCAGCTCGCGCCGGAACAGGATGCGATCGGCGACCGGCACCAGCGCCACCTGCCGTGCCCGCGCCGCCTCGGGCCCGAGGCCGAGCGCGGCGCCGAGCCAGGCCAGCGCATCGATCGACTTGCCGAGATAGAACTGCACGTTCATGTGCCCGAACTGATCGCATTCCCAGGCATTGACCGCGCCGCGATAGCCGTCCACCCAGCCGGTCATTCGCCGGTCTCCCTGCTGCCTGGCTCCGTCGGAACGATCAGCCCGGTAATCCGCTCCCGCACTTCGGGCGGGAACGGCGCCGAGCGCCGCGCCTCCAGGTCGAAGCAGACGCTCTTGACATGCGAGGTCATGGCGACCTGGCCCGGCGCGCCGGCCAGCAGGCGATGCGCAAGCTGGATGCTCTTCTCGCCGACCCGCAGGATGCCGCTTTCGACCCGAATCAGCTCTCCTGCCCGCACTTCGCGGGCATAGGTCGTCTGACCGTCCAGCGCGACGACGCCGAGCTTCTTCTCGCGGCGGACCTTGGGCCCGAGCCCCATGGCGATCAGGAGCTGCCAGAAGCCGTCCGACATGCGCGCGTTGTAGAACTGCACGTTCATATGGCCGAACTCGTCGCACTCCCAGGGCGCGACGACGCCGCGGAAGGTCTCGATAAAACCAGACATGGGGAAATGGTCTCGTGAACGCAGGACAGGTCGCCGGATGCTAGTGAGTTCGGCACGGCATCGCCACCTGCAGAACACGCGACCCAGTCCCCCATCCAGTGGTCTATGCTGAGCCGCAAAGAGAGCACTGGAGGAAGCCCCATGCGCATCGTCATCGTCGGGGCCGGGATCGGCGGCATCACCGCGGCATTGGCATTGAAGCGGCTCGGTTTCGACCAGGTGACGCTGATCGAGCAGGCGCCGGCGATCCGCGCCGTCGGCGCCGGCATTCAGCTCTCGGCCAATTGCGTGCGCCTGCTGCGCCGCCTCGGCCTCGGCGATGCGCTGACGCGCGTCTCGGTGCGGCCCTCGGCGCATATCTTCCGCGACTGGAAGACCGGTGAAGTGCTGCTCCACACCGCGCTCGGGCCGAAGGCCGAGGCCGCCTTCGGCGACAGCTATTTCCACGCCCACCGGGCCGACCTCCTGGCGGCGCTCCTGGAGAAGCTGGATGCGTCTTCCGTTCGTCTCGGCTGCAGGCTGGTCGGGTTCAGCGAGGAAGCCGACCGCGTCCGACTCAAGGTCGAACCGGGTGGGACGATCAAGGCCGACGTGCTGATCGGCGCCGACGGCATCCACTCCACGGTGCGCCAGGCGCTGTTCGGTGCCGATCGTCCGCGCTTTGCCGGCAATGTGGCCTGGCGCGCTCTCGTGCCGGCCGAGCGGGTCGCGCATCTCGGCCTCGACAAGGTGGCCGAGGTGTGGATGGGCCCGAACCGCAGCCTGGTGCGCTACTACGTCTCGGCCGGACGGTTGCTCAACTGGATCGGCATCACCCGCGCCAAGGAAGGCGAAATCGAAAGTTGGTCCGCCAAGGGCATCGTCGCCGATGCGCTGGACCTGTGGGGCGACTGGCATCCGATCGTGCGCGGCATGATCGAAGCGACGCCCTCGGACGGCCTGTTTCGCATGGGTCTCTATGACCGCGATCCGCTGCATGCCTGGACCGGCGGGCGCGTCGCCATCCTGGGCGACGCTGCGCACCCGATGCTGCCCTTCCACGCGCAGGGCGCCGCGCAGTCGATCGAGGATGCCTGGGTGCTGGCGGGCTCGCTGGCCGAGAATCCGGCGGATCCGCCGGCCGCGCTCGCCGCTTTCGCGGCACGCCGGATCGAGCGTGCCAACTGGGTGCAGGCCTATAGCCGCGAGATGGAGGAATTCGTGCACCAGGCCGATCCGGCGCGGATCGAGTATCGCAACGCGCGGCTGCGCGAGCGCCTGAAGAAGTACGAAGGCGAGTTTCCGCCCGGCCAGGTCAAGCTCTACAGCTTCGACGCCGACAGCGTCTTCCCGGCCCCGCCGCAGGCCGTCGCCTAGTAGACCGATTCACCGCCAAGTGCGCGAAGGACGCCAAGGCGCGCCAAGGAGAAATCAAACAATGCCTTTGCGTCCCTTCGCGCTCTTGGCGTCCTTCGCGGTGAATCGCGCGGGGCTGGTTAACGCCGGTTAGGCAATCGGCTCTGCCGCCATTCACCTCCCGTTAGACGCGCCGCGCGCAGAATAGCGGCGGAACGCTATCGGAGGGTGGAATGGCCGCCGCGCTGGAAAAGCGCGCCCGCGACCGCAATGCGGACGCCGGCAGTCGCATGCACATGCTGGATTGGGTCGAAGGACTGGCCGGCCCGTTCCGCGACAGCCTCAACACCCTGATCGCGCCGACCGGCGCCAAGCTTTTGCCCTCCGCCAAATGGATGCCCCATTCCTCGACCGAGCAGGGCCGGCGCGAGGCCAGGCTGATGGTCGACGACGGCTTCGTCAGCGAGCTGCGCCAGAGCGCGCTGCGCGCTTGGTGGCTCGGCAGCGGCGATCCGCGCGGCAACGAGCCGAACTGGGACCTCGCCGCCACGGCGGTATGGCCGGACGGCCGCGAGGGCCTGGTGCTGGTCGAAGCCAAGGCGCATGTGAACGAGCTCTCCGAGGCCGGCAAGGAGGCGCCGCCGAAAGACGCGCCGCGTCGGCAGGAGAACCATCAGTCGATCGGCGCGGCGATCAAGGAGGCGCAAGCCGGACTCGGCGGCGCGGCGGCGGGCGTCAAGATCTCGCGCGACCATCACTACCAGCTCTCCAACCGCATCGCCTTCGCCTGGAAGCTCGCCCGCCTCGGCACGCCGGTGGCACTGGTCTATCTCGGCTTCTGTGGCGACAGCGGCATGGGGCCGGGCTGCCTCCGCTCCGAGAGCCACTGGCGCGAGGCTTTCGAGGCGCATGCCGGGCGCGTCCTTCCGCCCGACATGCTCGAGCGCGAAATCGATTGCGGCATGGCCTCGTTCTGGGTCCTGGTCCGCGCCCGCATGGCGGTGCGGCTGAGCCACGACGGGTAGCCCCCGCGCGTCAGCTCCGCAGCTGCTCGAGGCCTTTCCAGTCGAACTCGATGCCGTGGCCCGGCGCATCGCCGGCGGTTGCCCGGCCGTCGGCGATGGCGAGCGGCGCGGCAATGTAGCGGTCGAGACCGAAGCCATGCGCCTCCAGATAGCTGCGATTGGGACAGGCTGCGAGCAGATGCACCGTCACGTCGTGCGCGCCGTGCGAGGTCACCGGCAGGTTATGCGCCTCGGCCAGATGCGCCACCTTCATGAAGACGGTGACGCCGCCGCAATTCGTCACGTCCGGCTCGGGAAAGGAAACGCCGCCGACGGCGATCATCTGCTTGAACTCCCACAGCGTCCGGAAATTCTCGCCGGTGGCGATCGGGATGCCGCCTTCGCGGGCGATGCGCGCATGGCCGGCGACGTCGTCCGGGATCGTCGGCTCCTCGAGCCAGACCAGGTCATAGGGCGCGAACGCGCGGGCGCGGCGGATCGCCTCGTCGGTCGTCCACTTCATGTTGGCGTCGACCATCAGCGGGAAGCCGTCGCCGAGATGCTGGCGCATCGCCGCGACCTTGGCGACGTCCTCGCTCATGCGCTCGCGCCCGACCTTCATCTTGATGGCACGGAAGCCCTTCTGCAGGTTCCCGTCGGTCTGCTTCAGCAGCGCCGCGACATCGAGGTCCAGATCGATGCCGCCGGCATAGCAGGGCACCGCCGGGTCGTTGCCGCCGAGCAGCTTCCACAGCGGCAGATGGGCGCGCTTCGCTTTCAGGTCGTGCAGCGCGATGTCGAGCGCAGATTGCGCGAAAGTGGCGGCGCCGCCGCGCCCGCCGTAATGCAGAGCCCACCAGACCTTGGTCCAGATCGCTTCGATGCGGTCGGCATCCATGCCCGGCACGATCCCGCCGATCTCCTCGGTCAGGGTGGCGTAGATCGCCCGGCCATTGCGCCCCGTGGTGTAGGTGTAGCCGACGCCCGCGGCACCGTCGGCATCGCGCAGCCGGACGGTGACCAGCTCGAAGGCCGTCATCACGCCATGCGTGGAATCCGACAGCGCGGCTTCGAGCGGTATCCGGTAGAGGCCGGCCTCGACGGCTTCGATCCTCGCCATCCGCATCCTCCCTGATTGCTGCAGGATCGTAGCCGCTTCGACCCCGCGCGCGAATTGCCGCAGGTCGTCCTGCGCCTTGCCGCCGATGCCGCCCCGCACCAGTTCTTGCTCGGGTGGTGCAGTATGAATATCTCGTTCTCCCGGATCGTGCTCGGCACCGTGGCGATCGCCGCGATTACCATTCTCGGCGCCTGGGCGCTCGATGCCTTCGAAGGGCTGGGCGGCGGCGGTGCCTTTGCCCTTATCATCGGCATCGTGGCGAGCTATGCCGTCGGCGTCGGCCTGATGGCGGCGGTGTTCTACAGCAGCCGGCAGCACGACCAGGCGGCGCATGACGCCGCGCGCGGCGAATTCCGGCGCCAGCCCTGAGGTGCGCGGCCTTCCGGCCTAACCTGCCGACGCCCGGCCGGTTTCCCGCTAGATTGCCGGCAGGGAGCCGAAAACGCCGCGCGGGGCAGCCGAAGGAATGATAGTAGGTACGGCCGGGCATATCGATCACGGCAAGACCACCCTGGTCAGGGCGCTGACCGGCGTCGATACCGACCGCCTGCCGGAGGAGAAGGCGCGCGGCATCACCATCGACCTCGGCTATGCCTACCGGCCGGGGCCGTCGGGCGAGCCGATCGGCTTCGTCGACGTGCCGGGGCACGAGCGGCTGGTGCACAACATGCTGGCCGGTGCCGGCGGCGTCGACTTCGCGTTGCTGGTGGTGGCCGCCGATGACGGACCGATGCCGCAGACCCGCGAGCACCTGCAAATTCTCGACCTGCTCGGCATCCGCGACGGCGTGGTGGCGATCAGCAAGATCGATCTGGTGCCGCCGGCGCGGCGCCGTGCGGTCGAGGCCGAGGTCAAGGCGCTGATCGCCGAGACCACGCTGAAGGACGCGCTGGTGCTGCCGGTCTCGGCGGCGACGGGCGAGGGCGTCGACGATCTCTGGGCTTACCTGGCGGAGCTCTCGTCCGACGCGGCGGTGCGCGCCGCGACACGGCGCTTCCGCCTCGCCATCGACCGCGCCTTCTCCATCGCCGGCGCCGGCACGGTGGTGACCGGCACGGTGATGGCGGGCAGCGTCAGGCCGGGCGACCGTCTCTACGTCGCACCAGGCCGGCTCGAGGCACGGGTGCGCGGCCTGCATGCGCAGGGCGCGGCGGCGGAGGAGGGCCATGTCGGCCAGCGCTGCGCCGTCAACCTCGCCGGCATCGCCCGCGAGCAGGTGAAGCGCGGCGACTGGCTGATCGAGCCCTCGCTGCACGGCCCGACCGACCGGCTGGATGTCGAGCTCCGCCTGCTGAAGAGCGAGCCCAAGACGCTCCGCCACTGGACGCCGGTGCATCTGCATATCGGCGCCGCGCATGTGACGGCGCGGGTGGCGCTGCTCGAAGCGCCGGCGCTGGAGCCGGGCCAGAGCGGCCTCGCGCAACTGGTGCTGGACGAGGCCGTCGCGGCGCTCGGCCAGGACAAGCTGATCCTGCGCGACATCTCCGCCACGCGCACCATCGGCGGCGGCCGCGTGCTGGATCCGGTGCCGCCGAATCGCGGGCGGAGGCGGCCCGAGCGCCTCGCACTGCTCGCCGCCTTGAGCGAGCCGGATGACGAAACGGCCTACCGGGCGGCGCTGCAGGCGCAGGGCGGCGTGGTCGACCTCGCCTGGTTCGAGCGCATCCGCAACCTGCCGCCCGAGGCGCCGCCGCCGGAGGTGAAGGTGGCAGGCTACGGCTTCGACCCGGCGGCCTGGGCCGGCCTCGCCGACACGGTCGCCGCGGCGCTGGCCACGCATCACGCCGAGAAGCCCGAAAGCGCCGGCCTCGACGAGCACCGCCTGCGCCTGGCGCTGGCGCGGCGCTGGCCGAAGCCGGTCTTCCACGCGGCCCTGGTCGAGCTGCAGCGGCAGAAGCGGATCGCGCAGGAGGGCGGCTTCCTGCGCCTGCCGGGCCACGCCGTCCGCCTGCTCCCGGCCGAGGAGAAGCTGTGGGAGCGCGTCCAGCCGCTGCTCGCCACTGAGCGCTTCCAGCCGCCGCGCGTGCGCGACCTGGCCGAGCGGCTGCCCGCGGAAGAGAACGCGGTGCGGCAGATGCTGCGCCGCGCTGCCAAGCTCGGCCGCGTGGTGCAGATCGCGCCCGACCACTTCTTCCTGCGCGCCAGCGCGGCCGAGATGGCACATCTCGTCGCCGAGCTGAGCGCAGGCGGCGAGGCGACCGTCACCGCCGCCGGCTTCCGCGACCGCCTTGGCACCGGCCGCAAGGTGGCGATCCAGGTGCTGGAATTCTTCGACCGCGCCGGCATCACCGCCCGCGTCGGCGACGAGCGTCGCGTGGTGCCGGCCAAGGTCGGCCATTTCGGGCCGCCGCCTTCCGAACCCGCGCCACAGGCGTAAACATCTTTTCACGTGACAGCGGCGGCCGATGGCGCGACCCTCGGTCGTTCGTCATGTCCGATACTGCTTCAGATCATCTGATCACCGCCGATGCCCTGATCCGCGGCGCCGTCATCCGCGCCGTGCTGCACTGCGACCGCTCCACCTATGCCAACCAGCCCGAGGTCGAGGTGCTGGAGCTCCCGGTGCTGCTCGGCCAGGGCGACAACGTCTGGGCCTTCAGCCGCAGTCTGCACGGGCCGATCTCGCCGCTCGGCGGCCGCGGCATTCCCTGCGCCTACGGCTATTCGACGCGCTACGGCCTGGTCGCCAATGCCTCGCACCTGGACGGGCTCGCCCGCGTCTACGACCTCGCCGCCTATGCCGCGCACCGCTTCCTCACCGTCGAGGCGGGCGACCCGATCTGGCAGCCGGGCGCCGACGAGGGCCCGCTCAAGGCCGCGATCGAGGCCGGCCGGCGGCTGCGCGCCGTGCTGGAGACGGCGAGCGGTCTGACCCTCGGCCTCAGCGTCCACCTCGCCGAGTATCACGGCCGGCGCGACGTGGCGCTCTTCACCGAGTACGAGGCGGTGCCGGCCTTCGTGCTGGCCGCGCCGTTCCTGGAGCGGATCAGCGCCGAGGTGGCGGCGAAGCGCGGGGCCGCGACGGGGCCGATCATGACCGGCCTGCTGGACCCGCAGCGCACCGCCTTCGAGAGCCTGTATTTCCGCCTCTCGACCGACGGCCGGCTGATGCGCTGGGACCCCGCCGCGCACAGTTTCGCCACGGCGGAGGTCTGGAAGCGCCTCACCATCCTGGCGCGCTGAGCGGCATCAGCTGCCCTCGATGTCCCAGTGCATGAGGACGTTCTGCAGTATGCCGGACCTGACCTCGACGGTGCGCTCCTGCGGCCGGCCGTCGACCACGGCGTGCAGGCGGTAGGTGCCGGGCTCGAGCTTCGCGAGCAGCACCGGGCCCCGCATCGTGGCCTCCAGCACCGTCTGGTCGCCGCGCAGAATCGTCACATCGGCATTGGCGATGTAGTCGCCTTCCCGCTGCGCCGTCACCAGACGCAGGTTGAAGTCACGCTGCAGCTCCCGCAGCTGGGCCTGTTCGTCATCGCCGACGCCGCCGGTCACGTAGCGGCCGCCGGCGAATGACTGCACGTCGAGCGGCGCCGCGCTGACCGCCGGTGCGCCGGCAACGAGGGCCAGCGCGAGGAGGAACGGTGTCGCCTTCATATCTCTGCCTCCACGAACTTGGGGTCCTCCGGGGCCAACGATGACCGCGGGCGGAGGTTCCCGCTATAGTCGGCCCTGGAAGGGAAATGCTTCCGGTGGGGCGCCCGGTCTTCAAATCCGCGGTCGCTCGTCACGCCCCGTGCCGCCTGGTCCCGTCAGGTCATGATTTCTGCGGATTTTTGTAGGGCGCGACCCGCCGCCTACACCTATCCGTATCGTGCCGTAGCATTGCGACAGGCCCTGACGTGAAACGGGTTGGCCTGCTCGATCTGCAGGAGATTGGCCATCTCGAGGGCGCCGGCGATCTCGGCGTTGCGCAGTCTCTTCCAATGATGAAAGTGACCTGTGGCCGACCGGGCACCCTGATCGTGGTCAACGCCGGTGCGCCGTGTGCGCGCTCAAGACGCCTCGGCGCGCCCGACCCATCGGGCAATCCGACGGGGGATGCGCCTGGCGCCACGCGGCCTTTGCGGTTGGCCCGCATGGGTCACCCGCACGAAGATCGCATCGCCGCCGGCGGGCTCGAGTGTCAGCTTGCGCCGGTGGAATTTTTCAAGCGCACGGCCATGCCCGATAGCGATCACCGTCGCGGCAGGAAATTCCTGCTCAAGCACTGAGATCAGATCCGCTTCGGCCCGGTCATCGAGCGCCGACGTGGCTTCCTGCAGATAGATCCAGCTGGGGCGACGCAGCAGAAGCCTCGCGAATCCGAGCCGCTGCAGCTCCGCCGCGCCGAGCGTTCGATCCCATTGCTCGCTGTCGTTCAGGCGGGGCGCCAGATGGCCGAAGCCCACGCGTTGCAGCGCGTCGGTGAAAGCGGCGTCATCAAAGGCGCTGATCGGTTCTGGATAGGCGAGCGCCTGACGCAGGCTGCCCGCCGGCAGGTAGGGCCGCTCGGGCATGAAGAATGTCGGAGTCGTATCCGGCAACTGCACCGTTCCGCAGCCCCAGGGCCAGACCTGGGCCACAACCTTGAACAGTGTGTGCGTCAGCTTCGGGTCGCCGGCGATCAGAACCCGGTCGCCGGCGGCGATTTCCGCGGTGATGCCGGTGAACAGCGCCGCGCCGTCCGGATTGGCGATGCCAAGCTCGCGGAAGGCCAGCACCGGCCGGTTCCCGCGTTCCACATGAATGGTATGGGCGTTGCCGTGCTCAACGTCATGGCGCGCTGTCTCGGCCACGTTGTGCAGCGCAAGTATGCGCTCTACGGAGGCGCGCCACTCAGCGACTTTCGGGAAGTTGTCGACTGGCCAGGACAGCGCCGCCGTCACCTGCTGAAATGCCTGGGCCGTCTGCATCAGGCCGCCCAGGCTGATGGCGCCGGCTAGGTAGCGTGGCGTCGAGACCAGGATCGGCAGCATCGCCCACAGCGTGTTGAAGGTCGATGAGAACGCCATCAGCCGCCACAGGCTCTCGGTCTGCTGGTCCCAGATCGAGCGGATCGCAGCGAAGAGATCGGTCAGCCGATGTCGCTCGGCCGCTTCGGCGGCAAGCAGGGCAATCGCTTCCGAGCTCTCGCGCGCCTGCACCAGGCCGAAGCGGAAATCGGCTTCCACCGTCTGCCGTAGATCGGTCGCCTTGACCAATGGCCGACCCAGCGAAAACGCAAGCACGCCGCCAATGGCCGAATAGGCCAATGCCAGCCAGACCATGTGGCCGGGCAGATCGACGCCGGAATCGCCGATTGGCAACCAGACCACGCCCGACAGCGACCACAGAATGCCGACGAAGCTCAGCAATAGAAGCAGGCTGTACAGGATCGAATGACCAAGCTCGATCGCCGTCTCCGTGGCGATGCGGATATCCTCCGCGATGCGGCCGTCCGGGTTGCTGTGATCGCCGGGCATCAGTCCGATCTGATAATGCCGCCCATGATCCATCCATTCGCCGATCAGCCGCTGCGTCAGCCATTGCCGCCAGCCGACCTGGAGGCGCCGCTTCAGATGCAGATGTAGGGTCACCGTCAGCGTGTTGACGACGACGATGATGGCGAACACGCCGACTTGGACCAGGAAGCGATCCATCGACTTGCTTTCCAGAGCGTCGAACAGGGCGGCGTTCCAGAGGTTCAGCCAGATGGCAATCGCCACCATTGTGGCGGTCAGCATCGCCAGAATTGCGGTCAGTACCAGTTCGCGCGCATCGCGCCAGAACGGCGCGGCCAGCGCGACGAAGTGCCGGAAATAGCCTGAAGGCACTCCATTGGAGGTCGCGCTCGTCACGGCTCTGCGCTCGACTGCGGCCGCCTCGCCTGCGCGCGAATGAACTCGGCGTACCAGTGGAAGGAGTCCTTCCGAATGCGCCGCTGGGTGGGATAGTCGACATAAACGAGTCCGAACCGATCATTATAGCCGTTGCCCCACTCGAAATTGTCGAGCAGCGACCAGATGAAATAGCCGCGCACATCGGCGCCCTTGGCGACCGCCTGCTGCAGCGCGCCGATATAGGCGGCGAGGTAGTCGATGCGCTTCCGGTCCGGAATGCGCCCGGATGCGTCCAAGGCTTCGCGGGCGCCGTATCCGTTCTCCATCACATAGATCGGTAGGCCATAGGCTTGTTGCACCGCCAGCAGCTCTCGCTCGAAAGCGGCCGGCTCGATATGCCAGCCGATCTCGCTGCGCAGCGTGCCGTTCGGGGCGCTGCCCCAGGCGAATCCGAGGACCGCCGAGGGATCGGCCTTGGCGTAGATCGGGCCGTAGTGATTGAGGCCGAACCAATCGATCGGGCGTTGGACCCGGGCGAGATCGCTACTCTGCAGGTACGGCGCCATCCGCTCGGCCATGGGGTCGGGGTAGCAGCCAAGGATCTGCGCATCGGGGAAGGCGCGGTTCCAATAGGCGTCGAGCAGCGCAGTTGCTTCCCGATCGGCGCGCGAACCGCTCTCCGGCCGGCATGGCTGGCGATTGTGGATGGCGCCGATGGACGCGCCAGACACGGCTGCCCGCAATGCATCCACGGCGGCGCCATGCGCGAGATTGATGTGGTGCGTGGTGCGCAGCAGCGCATCGAGGTCGCGAAGCCCGGGCGCATTCCAGCCGAAGCCGTAGCCGAACAGGGTCGATACCGCAGGCTCGTTGAAGGTGGCGAAGCGCTTCACCCGGTCGCCATAGCGACGTCCGATCAGCGCGGCGTAGTCGGCGAACCAGATCGCGCTGTCACGACAGGTCCAGCCGCCCTGATCCTCCAGTGCCTGCGGCAGGTCCCAGTGGTAGAGACAGAGCCAAGGCTCGATCCCGGCACCGAGCAGCGCGTCAATCAGCCGGTCATAGAAGGCGAGGCCGGCCTCGTTCGGCTTGCCGCGGCCCTGCGGCAGCACGCGCGGCCAAGCTACCGAGAAGCGATAGCCGCCGACGCCGAGCTCGCGCATCAGGGCGATGTCCTCGGCATAGCGGTGGTAGTGGTCGCAGGCGATATCGCCGGTATCGCCGTTCGCGACCCGGCCGGGGATGCGGCAATGGGTGTCCCAGATGCTGGGGCCGCGACCGTCTTCCTCGACCGCACCTTCGATCTGGTAGCTCGAAGTCGACACACCCCAGACGAAGCCGCGACGCGGCACGGCCGGCAGCGAGGGTGGCATGGCGCGGTTCATGACCTGAGCAAGCTAAGCCGCCGCCTGCGCGCGCAACTTGATGCGGATCAAGGGATTGCCCCCGATACAGGAGTCAAATTCGCCCATGCAGGTGACGACATCCGCGACAGGGTTGCCAAAGGTCGAGCTGGCCCCGGCCGGCCCCCTCACGTTGCATGGCGGGGGCCTCGACCGGGCGGATTCGAACACGCCGGTAGTCCGGGCGGGCTCTCGCCTGCTTGCTTTCGTTTCCGACTACCAGCCGATCGGCCATACCTACCGCCGCCTCGGTATGGCAGGACTCGGCTCGCTCGGGCCGCGTCAGGCGGTCCGGCTGGTCGACGACCCTGACCCCGCGGTCGGCAAGTGGATCGAATCGGTCTGGCGTGAGGGCTCCGGCCGGCTCTACGGCTGGTACCACGCTGAGGAAGTGGCACCCTGCCCGAGGCGGTTATTCATGCCGCATATCGGCGCATTGGTTTCCGACGACGACGGCATGACCTGGCGGCATCTCGGCGTGCTGCTGCGGCCCGGCGAACCCGAGATGGATTGCAGCTTCGACAACGGTTTCATGGTCGGCGGCTGCGGCGACTTCAGTGCTGTACCGGATCGCGCAGGCAACTGGTTCTATCTCTACTTCTCCAACTATGTTGCCGACGAGAGCCGCCAGGGCATCTGCGTTGCCCGCTACCCCATGGCAGACCGGGACATACCTCGCGATCGGCTGCAGCTTTGGGACGGAGAGGCTTGGCAACCGGCCGCCGCTGGCGCGGTCCGGCCGCTGTGGCCGATGCGGCGCGGTTGGCGCCATCCGGATCCGGATGGATTCTGGGGGCCGGCCGTGCACTTCAACCGCGATCTCGGCCTCTACGTCATGCTGCTCAATCACACGCAGATCGCGCAGAGGGACTGGCGCACGGCCGGCATTCACGTCTCGTTCAATCTGGATTCCGCGGACCCCGCGGGCTGGAGCGAGCCGCGCCGCATTATCAAGGGTGGTCTCTGGTACCCGCAGGTCGTGGGGCTAGGCCCGGAGGACGGCGATGCCTTGGCGGGCGCGGAGGCGCGATTCTTCCTCTCCGGCTTTTCCGCCTGGACCATCCGCTTCAGTCACGAGCCTGGCGCCGACAAGCCACTGCCGGAACTCGATCGCGCCTCGATCGATGCCCTGTTCCGAGCCGGTCCGCCGCATGTACCGGGCTGATCACGCTCCTTGCCGGCCAACGCCGTCCGCGCTGGCATGACTGTCATGGCGATCGATCCCGACCCGCTGCTCACCGATCACTACCAGCTCACCATGCTGCAGGCCTATTGGCGCGAGGGGATGCAGGAGACAGCCGTGTTCGAGTTCTTCGTTCGGAAGCTGCCGCGCTGCCGCAGCTTTCTGATCGCTGCCGGGCTGGAACAGGTGATGGACTGGCTGGAGGCGCTTCGCTTCGCACCGGCGGAGCTGGATTGGCTGAAGGGCACCGGGCGGTTCGATCCGGCCTTTGTCGATTGGCTGGCCGGGCTGCGCTTCACCGGCGACGTACATGCCATGCCGGAGGGCACTGCCTTCTTTCCCGATGAGCCGATCCTGCGAGTGACAGCGCCGCTGCCGGTGGCGCAGCTGATCGAAAGTCGGGTGCTCAACCTGCTACACTACCAAACGCTGATCGCTTCCAAGGCGGCGCGCATGGTGCTGCAGGCGCCGGGTGCGACGCTGATCGATTTCGGGCTGCGCCGGGCGCATGGCGCCGAGGCTGGGCTCCTAGCGGCGCGGGCCGCGTATATTGCCGGATTTGCCGGCACTGCGACGGTTGCTGCCGAGCGCCGGTTCGGCGTGCCGTCATTCGGCACCATGGCGCATTCGTATGTCCTGGCGCATACGAGCGAGCGGCAAGCCTTCGTTGAATTCGCCCGCGCTTGGCCGGGTAACGTGATCCTGCTGATCGACACCTTTGACACATTGGCGGCCGCGGCCGAGGTCGCGCGGCTGGCGCCGGCTCTCGCGCAAGAGGGCATTCGAATTTCCGGAGTGCGGCTCGACAGCGGCGATTTGATCCAGCTGGCGCGCGAAGTGCGCAGGCTGTTCGA
The DNA here is from genome assembly GCA_003576705.1 of Desertibaculum subflavum. GTDB lineage: Bacteria > Pseudomonadota > Alphaproteobacteria > Ferrovibrionales > Ferrovibrionaceae > Desertibaculum > Desertibaculum subflavum. The sequence goes on along the minus strand of QOZS01000059.1, from coordinate 18,137 downwards.
CGACGCCGGACTAAACGAGATCCGGATCTTCGCCAGTTCCAGCGTCGACGAGTACCTGATGGCGAAAGCCGCGTCCGCCGGTGCGCCGATCGACGGCTATGGCATCGGCACGCATCTGACTACCTCGGCCGATGCGCCGTATCTCGATTGCGCCTACAAGCTGCAGGAGTATGCAGGGCGTCCGCGCCGCAAGCGTTCAACGGGAAAGGCGACCTGGCCTGGCCGCAAGCAGGTGTTCCGCCGCCTCGAGGCAGACGGAAGCCTGGCCGCCGATTTCCTGACCATCGAAGACGAAACAGCGCCGGGTACCGCACTGGTGCAGCCGGTCATGCGAGCGGGCCGGCGGATTGCGCCGCCCGAGCCGCTCGCCGCCATCCGGCAACGGGCGGCGGATGCACTGCGCAGCTTGCCGGTAAGGCTGCGCGCTCTTGAGCGGCCGGATGGCTCGCTTCCCCACCCGGTCGAAGTGTCGGACGCGCTTCGGCAGTTGGCGGCGGATGCGGACGTGCTGGTCGACCGGGCTCAGTCGCCCTGAATGCGCGTGAGTTCGGCTTTCCAGTCGGCGGCATGTGGCCGCTCACCGGAGCCGAGCGGGCGGTGCAGATCGTCGAGCAGCGCCAGTGCCCGCTCCAGCGGGCGGAGCGCCGCCGGCGGCTTACGCAGGGCGCCAAGTGCGTCGTCCAGCGCAGCGCGCGCCTGGTGGTAGCCAATGGCGTCGTTGCGCACCAGCATCTCGATCATCACCTGCTGGCTGAGCAGCAGGCCCGATAGGAGGGATTTCAGTTCGCTCATCTGTGACGTCACGACGTCCTCCGCTGCCTGGCCGGGCGAAATCCAGGCGACACGCTAGCGGCCCAGGATCGGTGGCGTCTTTGATCTGCCCCAATGTTTTCTACTGATAGACGTTCTCTGATCCGCCCTCGATCGGAGGGATGCGGATGGCCTTTGCCATTCCAGCAATCACGGCACGCTCGGAGCATCTTCCGCGCCGGCCATGCCCGCCGCGGCGCGCAGCATTCGCTCCTTGCATGCATCAAAGGATGAGGACCGTCATGCAGATTCCGGTTCAGGTCAGCTTCAAGGACGTCGAACCGTCCGATTTCATCAAGTCCGCCATCGAGCTGCATGTTGCGAGGCTCGAGCGGTTCTTTCCCCGCATCATCGGTTGCCGCGTGGTCGTCGAGGCCAGGAACCGCCACGGGCACAAGGGAACGCTGTACAGCTTCGGCATCGATCTCTCGGTGCCCGGCAAGGAAATCGTGGTCGGCCGGAGCGGGCCGAAGGACCATGCGCATGAAGACATCCACGTTGCCATGCGCGACGCGTTCAACGCCGCCACGCGCGCGCTCGAAGATCATGCCCGTCAAGTGCGCGGCGACGTAAAGCCGCATGACCTTCCCGTGCATGGAAGGATCGTCGAGCTGTTCGTGGAGGACGGCTACGGCTTCATCGAGACACCGGACGGCGAGGAAGTGATGTTTCGCCGCGAGAGCCTCGGCAACGGAGATTTCGCGGCGCTGAAGGTCGGCGACGAAGTAAGAATTACCCGGTCCCCGGAAGCCGGGGCCATTCCGACGCAAGCGAAGCGCACCACGCCGTCCCGCAAGGACCATCCGGGAAGATCGTGATTTTGTGCGCCGGGCACGCAGCGGAACCAGCGGCGGAGGCGCGCCGTTCGGTGCTTTAAAGCGCGCAAAGTTCGGCCAGTTCAGAAGCTGGAGTCCCGATCAAGCTTGCACAGGGTTGGAATGGAGTCCGCGAAGTCGAGATCGCCACGCGAATCCGACCACGATATGGAAGGTCGGCTGACCGAACAGGACGCCTCGGCGCTCCTGATCGAGATTGCCAGCGGGCTCGCCTACGAGCTCGATCCCAGCCGGCAGCCACGCCGGGCCGATCTCGCGGCTTCGCTCGATCGGGATTGGGGCTTCGACAGCCTGTCCCGAGCCGAGTTGCTGCTGCGGATCGAGCGGCAGCTTGCGATCAGCTTGCCCGAGCGCCTGCTCGGCGAGGCAGGGAGCTTGCGCGATATCCTGGAAGCCGTGCCGGCAGCAAGGCAAGCGGTCAAGCCAATCGTCCGCGCGCGTCCGCGGGAAACCATTGCAGGCGTTCTGGAACCGGCTCCGGAAACGATCGAAACGCTCACCGACGCGCTGGACTGGCATGTCGCGCGACACGGCGACCGCCGCCACATCCTGATCGAGACCGATGAGGAGGGTGCCGCACTCACCTATCGTGGGCTTTGGGAGCGGGCACGCGCCGTCGCCCTGGGGCTGCGGCAGGCCGGCGTGGCGCCGGGCGACCGGATCGCGATCATGCTGCCGACGGGCGCCGATTTCTTCGTCGCCTTCTTCGGCGCCCTCTACGCCGGCGCCGTGCCGACGCCGATCTATCCGCCGGCGCGCCTCGACCAGATCCGCGAGCATATGCAGCGCCAGGCCGGCATCCTTCGCAATGCCGGTGCCGTCCTCCTCGTCGCCGATGGCGCGACCCGGCCACTGGCGCGCCTTCTGCGGGCGCAGGTGCCGGATCTGCGCGATGTCGAGACCGTGGAGCGGCTCTCGCAGGCCGACGGTTCGCTGCCCCAAGTCGCCGCCGCGGACGTCGCCCTGCTGCAATACACCTCCGGCAGCACCGGGGACCCGAAGGGCGTGGTGCTGACCCATGCCAACCTGCTGGCCAATATCCGCGCGATGGCCGCCGTGATCCGCCCGACCGGCAGCGACGTCTTCGTCAGCTGGTTGCCGCTCTACCATGACATGGGGCTGATCGGTGCCTGGCTCGGCACGCTCGTCTACGGCGTCCCGCTGGTCGTAATGTCCCCGCTGCGCTTCCTGGTCCGTCCCGAACGATGGCTGTGGGCCATCCATCGGCACCGAGGCACCCTCACGGCCGCGCCGAACTTTGCCTTCGAGCTCTGTCACCGCAAGATCGAGGATGCGGCGGTCGAGGGCCTCGATCTCGGCTCGCTGCGTATGGTGGCGAATGGCGCGGAGCCGGTCAGTCCCGAGACCATTCGCCGCTTCACCGAACGGTTCACGCGCTTTGGCTTCCGGCCGGGATCGATGGCGCCGGTCTACGGCCTGGCCGAAAATGCCGTCGGACTGGCCTTTCCGCCATTGGGGCGCCGCCCGGTCATCGACCGCATTGACCGCGGCGCGCTCAGCCGTGTCGGCAAGGCCGCGCCGGCAGCAGAAAATGCCGCTGACGCGCTGGAACTGGTGGCCTGCGGCCGGGCCCTACCCGGCCATCAGATCCGTGTCATCGGCCCGACCGGTGAGCTCGGCGAACGGGAGGAGGGTCGGCTGCAGTTCCGCGGTCCTTCCGCTACGTCCGGATACTTCCGCAATGCCGAGAAGAACCGCGAACTGTTCGACGGGCCGTGGCTGAACAGCGGCGATCTCGCCTACATCGCGGCCGGCGACGTCTATATCACCGGCCGGTCGAAGGACATCATCATCCGCGCCGGCCGGCATATCTATCCGCAGGAGGTGGAGGAGGCGATCGGGTTGGTCCCGGGCATCCGCCGTGGCTGCGTCGCCGTGTTCGGCGCTGCCGACCCGAGGTCCGGCACCGAGCGTCTGGTCATCGTCGCCGAGACGCGCGAAACCGGCGCCGGACGGCTCGAAACGCTGCGGCAAAGCATCGGCGAGACCACGGCTGAACTGCTGCAGGCGCCACCGGAAGAGATCGTGCTGGTGCCGCCGCACGCGGTGCCGAAGACATCGAGTGGAAAGATACGGCGCGCGTCCGCCCGACAGCTCTACGAGCAGAATGGCTTCTCCAAACGGCCCGCCCCGCCCTGGTTGCAGCTTGCCTCGCTGGCGCTTGCGGGTGTTCTGCCGCATCTGCGGGCATTGCGTCGGACGCTGATGGAGTACGCCTATGCGGGCTACTGGTGGTCGGTCGTCGGGCTGCTCGGCGCCATTGCCTGGCCGCTAGTTCTCGTTCTGCCGAGCCTAGGTGCGCGCTGGGCGGCCCTGCATCGTCTGTCCCAGGCGGGATTCGCGCTGCTCCGCATACCTGTCGCGGTGCACCGACCGCCCGAGATGCCGAGGCATGCCATCCTGGTCTCGAACCATGCGAGCTATCTCGACGGTCTCGTGCTGTCCGCAGTTTTGCCCGGCGGGCTAACTTTCGTGGCGAAGCAGGAGCTCGCACGTCAGCGCGTGGCTGGGCCATTCCTGCGGGCGCTCGACGCGGTATTCGTCCAACGCGATGACCCGGCAGCCGGCGTCGAAGGAGAGCGCGCCGTGTTCGAGGCCGTCGCTGCCGGCAAGCGCGTGGTGATGTTCCCGGAGGGCACCTTTGATCGCGCGCCCGGCCTGTTGCCTTTCCGGCTCGGCGCTTTCACCATCGCCGCCCGGACGTCGGTGCCCGTGGTTCCGATCGCGATCCACGGCTCGCGCTCGATCCTGCGCGGTAGCCAATGGTTCCCGCGTCGGGGGCGGATCACCGTGACCATCGGTACGCCGATCGCGCCGGAGGGGAGCGACTTCGATGCCGCCATCCACCTGCGCGACGCAACGCGCGCCGTCATTCTGGCGCATTGCGGCGAGCCGGAAGCCTCCAGAATGTAGCGGAGGCCGGACGGCCGCTCACAGCCGCCTGACTTCGTCCCTCAGCTCCTCGAGCCGATCGCGGAAGCCCTCGGCGTCACCGTAGGTAAGGAAGCCATCGTAACGCAGATGCGCGCCCTTGATGCCGCGGGCATGCCGGATCGGGCACCAGTACTGCTCAGTCCGGCTCGCCACCTCGCGCACCAAAGCGATCAATCCGTTGGCGTAGCCGCAATAGATGCAATTCAGCTTCTGGACGCCGTTCAGATAGGCCAGACGATGTCGGTCGATCACGATGTAGTCCGACCGGCGGATGCGCGCGATGCCCCAGGCCGGGAAGCAGATGAGCTGATACGCCGCTACGGCGAAATCCAACGCGAGCAGGGGAATGACGAGGCCGTAGACCGCCGGCGCCGTCACCAGCGTGGGCAGCGATGATCGCCTCAGGAATTGAACGAGTCCGACCTTGATCCGACGGTGTTGGTCGAGCACACCGCGCTCGAAAATGGCTTTGTTCCGCTCGATCCGATAGCGCATCTCGGCGCCGTGTACCTCGAACTTTCGCTCGATCTCCGTTTCTATCTCTCGCAACTTGTCGCGCAGCCGTTCCAGTTCCTTGTCCATCGAGGAGCCGACTTTCCTTGCGCGAGCGCCATGGATGCGAGCGTTGCGCTTGTTGCTGTCCACGGCGCCGCGTCGTCCGGCAATCCTAGCACCGCGGGTCCCGATCTGGCCGACACAGATCGAGGGCTGATCCAGGTCAACGCCGTCAATCCCCTCTCGCGGCACAATTCATGTGAGTTCGCCGTCCAAACTTCGGCGCGGATCGGCTCAACAAGCGGAGGAAATCGGCTTGGCTTGGCCTACCCTGCACAAACAGGCGCAGAGTGGCGGCGATCCCAACCTCGCGAGCTATGACGAGGCCTGCGCAAGCTTCTCCTGGGACAACGCCCGCGCGGAGCTGGACGGCCTGCCTGGCGGCGGATTGAACATAGCGTTCGAGGCGGTGGACCGGCATGTTCGGCGCGGCCACGGCGACCGCCTGGCCCTCCGCTGGCTGGGCAAAGATGGGACTGTTCGCGACTTTTCCTATCGCGATCTGATGCTTCTCTCCAATCGCTTCGCCAATGCGCTGCGCGACCTGGGCGTGGCGAAGGGCGAGCGCGTGTTCCTGCTCGCGGGGCGGATCCCTGAGCTCTACGTCGCGGCGCTCGGCACCTGGAAGGCAGGGTGCGTGCTATCGCCGCTGTTCTCGGCCTTCGGGCCCGAGCCTGTGCGCATGCGCATGGCGCTGGGCGATGCACGTGTGCTGGTGACGACCGAGGCGCTCTACCGGAAGAAGGTTCTGCCCTGGCGGGATCAGATGCCACAGCTTCGGCATGTGCTGCTCGCGGATGCGGAAGGCGACGCGCTGCCGGTTCGCACGCTTTCGCTGGATCACGCTCTGCGGCAGGCCGGCAACGACTTCGCGATCGTCCCGACCGCGGCAGGGGACATGGCGCTGCTGCACTTCACCAGCGGCACGACCGGGCGGCCCAAGGGCGCCGTGCATGTGCACGAGGCTGTCGTCGCCCACCATGTCACCGGCCGCCTCGCGCTCGACATACGCCCCGATGATCGCGTCTGGTGCACGGCGGATCCCGGTTGGGTGACCGGCACTTCCTACGGCATCATCGCCCCATTGACCAACGGCGCGACTTTGCTGGTCGACGAGCAGGAATTCGATGCCGAGCACTGGTACCGCGTGTTGCAGGACCAGTGCGTCACGGTCTGGTACACCGCGCCGACTGCGATCCGTTTGATGATGAAGCTCGGTGCGGACGCGGTGTGGAAGTACGACCTGAGGCATCTGCGCTTCATGGCCAGCGTCGGCGAGCCGCTCAATCCGGAAGCGGTGATGTGGAGCCAGGAAGCATTTGGCCGGCCGTTCCACGACAATTGGTGGCAGACCGAGACCGGCGGCATCATGATCGCCAACTTCGCCGCCATGGATATCCGGCCTGGGTCGATGGGCCGGCCGGTGCCCGGCATCGAGGCCGCCATCGTCTCGCGCGGCGCCGGCGATGTGACGCCGCTCGATACCCCGATGGCGGTCGGCGAGCTGGCGTTGCGCCCCGGCTGGCCGTCGATGTTCCGCGGCTATCTGAACGAGGACGAACGCTATCAGAAGTGCTTCGCCGGCGGCTGGTACCTGACCGGCGATCTCGCGATGCGTGATGCCGACGGCTACTTCTGGTTCGTCGGCCGCGCCGACGACATGATCAAATCGGCCGGCCACCTGATCGGTCCGTTCGAGGTCGAAAGCGCGCTGATGGAGCATCCTGCGGTGGCCGAGGCGGCTGTCATCGGCAAGCCGGATGCGATCATGGGTGAGGCGGTGAAAGCGTTCGTGGCGCTGAAGCCAGGCTTCAGTGCCGACGAGCCGCTGCGCAAGGACATCCTCGGCCATGCCCGCAAGCGCCTTGGCGCGGCGGTGGCGCCGCGCGAGATCGATTTCCGCGCGAACCTGCCGAAGACGCGGAGCGGCAAGATCATGCGCCGCCTGCTCAAGGCGCGCGAGCTTGGCCTGCCGGAGGGCGATCTCTCGACCCTCGAAAGCGACGAGAAATGACGATGCCGGACAGCACGAAGCCGCGACTCACTCACGCTCATCTGATCGAGCTGTTGCGGCAGATGCTACGCATCCGCCGCTTCGAGGAGAAGTGCGTCGAGCTCTACAGCGCCGAGAAGATCCGCGGCTTCCTGCATGTCTATATCGGCGAGGAGGCCGTTGCCGTCGGCGTCATGCAGTCGCTCGCGCCAGGCGATGCGGCGGTCGCCACCTATCGCGAGCATGGCCATGCTCTGGCCCGCGGTGTTGCGATGGGCCCGCTGATGGCCGAGATGTACGGCAAGAAGGAGGGCTGCTCGCGTGGCCGCGGCGGCTCCATGCATGTATTCGATGCAGCGACGCGCTTCTATGGCGGCAATGCCATCGTCGGCGGCGGGCTGCCGCTCGCGATCGGCCTGGCGCTCGCCGACAAGATGCGGGGTCGCGAGAACATCACTGCATGCTTCTTCGGCGAAGGGGCGGTGGCGGAAGGCGAGTTCCACGAGAGCCTCAACCTCGCCGCGCTGTGGCAGCTGCCGGTCCTGTTCATCTGCGAGAACAATCTCTACGCCATGGGCACCGCCTTGGCGCTGTCGGAATCCGAGACCGACATCCATGCCAAGGCGCAGAGCTACCGGATACCGTCGGAGGCGGTCGACGGCATGGACGTCATTGCCGTCGAAGCGGCGGCGCGCCGTGCCGTGGCGGCCATCCGCGCCGGGGGCGGCCCGCGCTTCCTGGAATGCCGGACCTACCGGTTCCGGGCGCATTCCATGTTCGATGCCGAGCTCTACCGAGACAAGGCCGAGGTCGAGGTCTGGAAGAAACGCGGCCCGATCCTGCGCTTTACCGAATGGCTCAAGTCGAACGGCATGCTGCATGACACGGAGGTGACCGGCATTGAAGCCGAGGTTTCCGCCGAGGTCGACAGCGCCGTCGTCTTTGCCGAGGCGGGCAATTGGGAGCCGGTCGAAGACCTGACCCGCTACGTGCTGGCGGAGAAGCGCGCATGAGCGCCGCCGGCATGGTGCAGACCACCTATCGCGAGGCGGTGCGCGCGGCGATCCGCGCCGCCCTGAAGGCCGACGAGCGTGTGTTCCTGATGGGCGAGGATGTCGGCCGCTACGGCGGCTGCTACGCGGTCAGCAAGGGGCTGCTGGCGGAATTCGGGCCGGAGCGCATCCGCGACACGCCGCTTTCCGAGGCCGCTTTTGTCGGCGCCGGCATCGGTGCGGCACTTGGCGGCATGCGCCCGATCGTCGAGATCATGACGGTCAACTTCAGCCTGCTGGCGCTCGACCAGATCGTGAACACGGCTGCGACCTTGCTGCACATGTCGGGTGGCCAGTTCAACGTGCCGGTAGTGATCCGCATGGCGACCGGGGCAGGCCGGCAGCTCGCCGCGCAGCATTCGCACAGCCTGGAAGGCTGGTATGCTCACGTGCCGGGCCTGAAAGTCCTGGCGCCGGCCACGCTCGCCGATGCACGCGGCATGCTGGCGACCGCGCTCGAGGATCCCAATCCGGTCATCATCTTCGAGCACGTCATGCTCTACAACATGGCGGGGGAGCTCACCGCGGATGCCGGCGCGGTGCCGATCGACAAGGCCGCGGTCCGCCGGCTGGGCCGCGACGTCACGCTGATCGGCTATGGCGGCACGCTCGGCAAGGCGCTGGAAGCCGCGACGGCACTCGCGGCCGACGGCATCGAGGCCGAGGTGGTGGATCTTCGCACCCTGCGCCCGCTCGACACCGCCACCATCGTCGCCTCGGTCGCCCGTACGCGCCGTGCCGTCGTGGTCGACGAGGGCTGGCGCACCGGCGGGCTTTCGGCCGAGATCAGCGCGCTGATCATGGAGCACGCGTTCTGGGAGCTCGATGCGCCGGTCGGCCGGGTCTGCACGGCCGAGGTGCCGATCCCCTATCCGCGCCACCTGGAGCAGGCCGCCCTGCCGCAGCCGGCCGCGATCGTGGCCGCCGTCCGCGCGACGCTCGGTCGCTGAGGCCCGGGCATGTCGGAGTTCCGCATGCCCTCCCTCGGCGCCGACATGGAGGACGGCGTCCTGGTCGAGTGGCTGAAGCAGGCGGGCGAGGCGGTGTCGCGCGGCGACATCATCGCCGTGGTCGAGACGCAGAAGGGTGCCATCGAGATCGAAATCTTCGAGGCCGGCACAATCGAGCGCTTATTGGTCGACCCCGGCACGCGCGTGCCGGTCGGCGCGCCGCTCGCCCTCGTGCGCGGTGCAGGCGAGCCTGCGCGGCCTGCTGTGGCCGAGGCAACTCCGCCGATGCCCAAGTCGGAGCCCGCGCCCGCACCGGCTGCACCATCCCGCCCCGTGGCCCGGCCGATCGAAGCGCGCCCCTCGGAGGCCACGCGTGACCGGACGTCGCCCGCCGCCCGGCAGCTCGCCGCCGTGCGGGGCATCGCGCTCGCAGGGCTGGTCGGCACCGGTCCCGGAGGCGCCATCGTGCGCGCCGATGTCGAGCGGGCCCTGGCCAAGACCGGGGCACCGACGCCGCGGCGCGGCATCGATCCCGGAGAGATGCGCAAGGCGATCGCCGCAGCCATGGCCCGGTCGAACCGCGAGATTCCGCATTACTACCTGACGCATCAGGTCGACGTGACGGCGACGCTAGCCTGGCTGGAGGCGCTCAATGCAGGCCGGCAACCGCCGGAGCGGCTGCTGCTCGCGCCTCTGCTGCTCAAGGCCGTAGCCTTGACCCTGCGCGATTTCCCGGAGTTCAACGGCCACTTTGTCGAGAACGCGTTCCGACCGAGCGCAGAGATCCACATCGGCACTGCCATCGCTATCCGCGGCGGCGGGCTGGTGGCGCCTGCCATCCACGACGCCAACATCAAACATCTCGACGAACTGATGGCGGCGCTGCGCGACCTGGTTGCCCGCACGCGTGCCGGGCGGCTGCGCAGCTCGGAGCTGTTCGATCCGACAGTCACCGTCTCCAGCCTCGGCGACCGCGGCGTCGATGGCCTGCTCGGCGTGATCTATCCGCCCCAGGTGGCGCTGGTCGGCTTCGGCACGCCCGCCTCGCGGCCCTGGGTCGTGGGCGATCGGATTGGGCCGCGCATGGTCATGACCGCATCGCTCGCCGCCGACCATCGGGCGAGCGACGGCCATCGTGGCGCGCTGTTCCTGCTCGCCGTCGCGCGGCGTCTGCAAGAGCCGGAGGGGCTATGAGCAAGGACGACATCCGCCGCATCGTCATCGAGGAGATCGCCAACATCGCACCGGATACCGAGCCCGGCGCTATTGATCCGGGGAGCGACATCAGAGAAGCACTCGATCTCGATTCGATGGATGTCCTCAACATCATCATCGCGCTGCACACGCGGCTTCGGGTCGATATTCCGGAAGCGGACTACCCGTTGCTTTTGACCATCGCCGGCGCCACCGACTATCTCGCCGCCAAGCTCGCCGGCTGATCTCGCCGCCCCGGTTGATCTGCCTCAAGGTGACCGCGACGGGGCGGGCCTAGCTTTCATTTCAAGGGTGCCGGAGTGGGCGAAGCGGAGGAGAGCTCGATGACGACCACTGGCCTCGATACCTTCGACAAGACAGTTCAAGAGACCAACATCTGGCTCAAGGCGGTGATGGAGAAGCTCGACACGGCCGACCGCCACCGCGCCTATGTCACGCTGAGGGCCGTCTTGCATGCGCTGCGCGACCGGATCGGGCCGGAGAATGCGAGCCATCTCGGTGCCCAGCTGCCAACCCTGCTGCGCGGCGTCTACTACGAGGGCTGGCACCTCGCCGGTACGCCGACCAAGGAGCGCCACAAACAGCAGTTCCTCGATCATGTGCGCGCGGAATTCCCGCCCAGCGCGGTCTGGGATGCCGAACACGCAACGCGTGCCGTGTTCGACGTCATGTGGGACAAGGTCGATGTCGGCGAGGTCGGCAAGCTGATCGGCGCGCTGCCGAAGGAGATCAAGGATCTGTGGGTCGGTCTCGGGCGCAATGCCTGAGCGCCATCACAGCTTGCACCACGGGGATGCGAAATGACGAAGCCAGCGGCGCCGACACCGACATCGCACAGCCACCGACGCCGCTTCGGGCGGGCGCAGCAGGAACTGGTGCAGGACACCTACCGTCTGCGCGCCAAACCGGTGGAGCCGACGGTCTGCCCGCAATGCAGCGCTGTGTTCCAGGACGGCCGCTGGCGCTGGGGCGCAAAGCCGGCCGGCGCACACGAGGAGAAATGTCCGGCCTGCCACCGTATCTCGGACCAACATCCGGCCGGGCTGGTTACGCTGCACGGTGATTTCGTTGCCTCGCATGAGGCGGAGATCCGGGCGCTGCTGCGGCACCAGGAAGAGGCCGAGAAGCGCGAGCACCCGCTCAATCGGATCATGGCGATCGAGCGCGAAGGCGACGCGCTGGTGGTGAAAACGACCGACATTCATCTGCCACGGCGGATCGGCGACGCCGTCAGGCACGCTTTCCACGGCAAGCTCGACTCGCATTACGACGAGCAGGGCTACTTCGTCCGCGTTAACTGGCGGCGGGAGAGCTAAGGGCATTCCCGCCGGTGCCGACCGGAGCCGGGGCGATGGATCAGCGGGACGCACGGATCGAACAGGCCCAGCAGCCGGTCGCGGAGGCCATGCGGCTGCACCCGCTCTATCGCGGCAAGGTCCAGATGGCGCCGAAATGCCCGATCCGCGGCATCGAGGACTTCGCCATCTGGTACACGCCGGGCGTCGCCGCGCCGTGCCGCGCCATCGCCGCCAATCCGGGGGCAGTCTACGAATACACGAACAAGGGCAACAGCATCGCTATCGTGTCTGATGGCAGCCGGGTGCTCGGCCTCGGTGATATCGGGCCGGCGGCCGGCCTGCCGGTGATGGAAGGCAAGGCGCTGCTGTTCAAATATCTCGGTGGTGTTGACGCGGTGCCGCTCTGCATTGATGCCAAGGACCCGGACGAGATCGTCCGAACCGTCCGCGCCTTGGCGCCGAGTTTCGGGGCGATCAATCTCGAGGACATTGCCCAGCCGAAATGCTTCCGCGTCCTCGATGCGTTGCGCACCGGCCTCGACATTCCGATCTGGCATGACGACCAGCAGGGATCTGCCACGGTCGCGCTGGCTGGTCTGAAAAGCGCTCTGTCGATCGTCGGCAAGTCGCTCGGTGGCATCCGCATCGCCATGGTCGGCATAGGCGCCGCGAATGTCGCCGTCTACCGGCTGCTCAAGATCGCCGGCGTCGATCCGCGGGCCATCATTGCTTGCGACAGCAAGGGCGTGCTGCATCGTGGCCGCGACGATATCGCCCAGAAACAGGCGCTGTTTCCGGACAAATGGCGGGTTTGCCTGGAGAGCAACGGTGATGCGGTCACCGGCGGCATTGCCGAGGCGCTGGCGGGGGCGGATGCCTGCATCGCCTTCTCCCGCTCCGGCCCCGGCGTCATCGAGCCTGCCTGGATCGCCACCATGGCGCGCGATGCCATCGTCTTCGCCTGCGCCAATCCGGTGCCGGAAATCTGGCCATGGGAGGCGAGCGCCGCGGGTGCCCGCATTGTCGCCACCGGCCGCAGCGACTTCCCCAACCAGGTCAACAACTCGCTGGTTTTCCCCGGCATGTTCCGCGGCGTGCTGGATATCCGTGCCCGGTTGATCACCGACGGCATGGCAATCGCTGCCGCCGACGAGCTGGTGCGGCAGGCCGAGCGGATTGGGGTCGACGAGTCGCGAATCCTGCCAGGCATGGACGACTGGGAGGTTGCCGCGCATGTCGCGGCGGCTTGCGGCGTCGCGGCGCAAAGCGAAGAGGTCGCCGGCCGGACCGCCGGCGCGGCTGAGTTATACGCAACCGCGCGCGCCACCATCGCAGAAGCCCGGCACATGACCGAGGTTTTGATGCGCGAAGGCTTGATTGCGCCGCCGGGCCTCGGGACTTGAGGCAAGTCAACGCGGCGCGGCCGTCTGTCATGGAGACTGTCAACGTTGGTCAAACCCCTCGGGGGCCTCCATGCCACACAAGCAGGTTCTTTTCCGGTCTGCCGCCCGCGAGAAAATTCTGCGCGGCGCCACGCAACTGGCTGATGCCATCCGCGTCACCCTTGGGCCGAAGTCGAAATCGGTTCTGATCCAGAAGAGCTGGGGCGCGCCTGTCGTCTGCAATGATGGCGTGACGATTGCCAAGGAATTCTCGCTTAAAGACGCAGAGGAGAACCTTGGCGCACAGGTACTGCGCCAGGCGGCCGAGCGGACCGGCGACATCGTCGGCGACGGCACGAGCACATCAACGATCTTGGCGCATGCCATCCTGTCCGACGGCGTGCGCAACGTGGTCGCCGGCGCCAGCGCGATCGACCTGAAGCGCGGCCTGGATCGGGGCGCCAAATGCGCGATTGAAGCGCTGCGCGCTATGTCTCAGACCGTCAAGACCCGCAAGGAGAAAGCCCAGGTTGCCACTATCTCAGCGCACAACGATGCGGCGGTGGGCGAACTGGTTGCCGATGCGATGGAGAAAGTCGGCGGCGAAGGCGTGATCTCGGTCGAGGAATCGAAGACCACCGAAACGATCCTCGATGTGGTCGAGGGTATGCAGTTCGATCGCGGATTTCTCTCGCCCTATTTCATCACCGATGCAGAGCGGATGGAGGCGGTGCTCGAGGACGCTCTGGTTCTGCTCTCCGATCGCAAGATCAGTGCGCTTCGAGACCTGATCCCACTGCTCGAACAGATTGCGAAATCCGGCCGCCCGCTCCTGGTGGTGGCAGAGGATGTCGAGGGCGAGGCGCTGGCGACACTGATCGTCAACCACATACGCGGCGTGTTGAAGGCCTGCGCGGTCAAGGCACCAGGATTTGGCGATCGACGCAAGGCGATGCTGGAGGACATGGCGGTTCTGACCGGCGGCCAGCTCGTCTCCGAGGAACTTGGCATAAAGCTCGAAACCGCGACCCTGGAGCTGCTCGGCCGTGCCAGCCGAGTGGTGGTGGACAAGGAGCACACGACGCTGATCGGCGGCGCCGGTGACCGCAAGCGGATCGATGGCCGCGTCCAGCAGATTCGGCGCGAGATCGAGGACACCACCAGCGACTACGACCGGGAGAAGCTGGAGGAGCGCCTGGCCAAGCTTTCCGGCGGCGTCGCGGTGATCCGCGTCGGCGCGCCGTCCGAAGCGGAGATGAAGTCGAAGAAGGAGGCGCTCGACGACGCGATCAGCGCCACCAAGGCGGCGGTGGCGGAGGGCGTCGTGGCGGGCGGCGGCCTCGCCCTGCTGCGCTGCATCCAGGCGGTCGCTGCGGAAGAGGCGAATTGCAGCGGCGACGAAAGGACCGGCTTGCAGATCCTGAAGCGGGCGCTTGAAGCGCCGGCGCGTCAGATCGCCGAGAACTCGGCGGTCGATGGCGGTGTGGTGGTGGCGCGTATGTTGGAGGGAAAGGGCAATTACGGCTTCGACGCCGCGCGCTCGCAATACGTCGACCTGGTCGAAGCCGGAATCATCGACCCGACCAAAGTCGTCCGCATCGCGCTGGAAAACGCCGTGTCGGTCGCAAGCGTCCTGCTGCTCACCGAGGCAACCATGACCGAGGTCCCCGAACCGAAGAAGACCCAGACGGCCGAAGCGGAGATGGGGATGTGAGAAGCGAGAGGGGCGAAAGCCGGCAATCTTGATCTGGGTCATCGCCGGTCGTCGGCATCCGCGCTAGTAGGCGAGAGCCAACACACCGAACAAGAGAGGAGGTCAGACCATGGCCGAAGCACAGAACAAATCTGTCGCCACCGGCAGCGAACAGCCGGTCCCGGCACCGTCAATCTGGCAGCCACTGGAATCGCTTCGTGGGGAGATCGATCGGGTATTCGACGATTTCAGCCGCGGATTCGGCCGGCCGCTGTTCGGCCGTGGCTTCTTCGACCTCGAGCCGTTCCGCCGCGCCGACCGTCCATTTGCGTTCAGCGCGCCGGCAGTCGATCTGGTGGAGAAGGAGGATCGCTACCTGGTGACGGCGGAGCTGCCCGGCATCGACGAGAAGGATGTCGACGTGAAGATCGCCGACAACATCCTCACCATCAAGGGCGAGAAGAAGGAAGAGCGCGAGGAGAAGGACAAGGGCCGCTATCTGTCCGAGCGGCGCTACGGCAGTTTCACCCGCTCGTTCCAGCTGCCGACCGGCGTCGACGACGCCAAGATCGAGGCGGCTTTCGAGAAGGGCGTCCTGACCGTCACCTTGCCGAAGTCGGCGGAGGCGAAGTCCAAGGAGAAGAAGATCGCGATCAAGTCGAAGTGAGAATGGGACCAGGATGGGCGACCCGCGCGGAATGCGCCCGTCCTCATCCGGGATCGCAGGCGAGGCATCGAGACGGAGGCCGGCGATGCGAGCAGGGCTGATGTCGTTGGTGATGGGCACCTGGCTGCTCGGCAGCCTGGCGGCCATGGCCATGCCGCTCGAGGTGCAGACCTATCCAAGTGGCCGCTTCGTGACGGGCGGCGTCGGCGCCGACGAGCAGGCGCAGATGGAGCAGCTCCGGCCGCAGTTCAACCTCCGAATTCTGACGGCGCGCAAGAAGAGTGGCGAGTTCCTTGCCGACGCGCGGGTCAGCATCAGCCGTGGCTCCGAGACGGTGTTGCAGGCCTTGATGACGGGTCCGCTGATGCTGGTCCACTTGCCGGCCGGCGGCTACCGGGTCGTGGTTGCGGCGGAGGGCAGGGAGATGGAACGGTCGATCACCATCGGCCCCGGCGAGCGTCGCGAACTCTATCTCTATTGGGACTAGCTTGTGACCGCACGATTCACAGCCGGCCCGTTTGATCTGTCGCAACGCGCCGGCGGGGTTTGGTGTTCATGGTGAGTGAAGGTCGGAGCTGCGGCCTCGCCTTTTCATCGGCGAGGATCTTCTGCCGTATGGGAGTGAGATGCTCCCGCCTCACGCCATAGTTTCAAGGCAATTGGAGGGACCCATGCGTAAGCAATCCATGAAGAGCGATGGTGGCGAAGAGACCAGGCTGTTTCCGACGCCGTTCCTGTTCAACGGCGCGATGACGGATGTGGTCAGCAGGGCCGGTGAGGCATGGACACGGGCGTGCCTCGAATGGCAGCAGGAAGTCGCGCGCTTCGCCAGCGCACGCATCGACGGTGACCTCGAGCTCGCCCGGTCCCTGGCGCAGTGCCAGGGTGTGGTGGACCTGGTCAAGCTGCAGCAGAAATGGGCGGCGACCGCGGTGCGCGACTACTCGGAAGAGACCGGCCAGCTGATGCAGATCGCCACGCGCGCCATCCGCGAGGGTGCGCCAGAGCAGGCCTCGGCGGGCCCGACGTCGGAGTAGTCCGGCGCCAACCTTCGCGGGAGGGCGAAATGGGCGGATCTCCCATCGTTTCTGGAGCCGACCGGCCGCAGCGGACGTTTGCGCCGCCCGACTACCATTGGCCGATCGCCGCCTCTGCACTGGCGGCGCTGGCCGATCTCGGCATGTCGGACGATACGATCGCGCGGTACTTTGCCGTTGAGCGCGAAGCCGTGCGCGTACTCCGCCGGCGGCACGGCATCCGCGACGGCGTCGCGCAAGGGGACTAGCCGCCATGCCCTATGCGACCAGCGCCGATCTGCCGCCCCGCGTGCGATCGCATCTGCCGCCGCATGCGCAGGACGTGTATCGCGCAGCCTTCAATCACGCTTTTGCCGCGCATCTCGACGATCCGCGGCGCGAAGAGGCCGCTCACCGTATCGCCTGGGCGGCGGTGAAACGGTCCTATGTCAAGGTCGGCGACGATTGGGTCGCCCGCAGCGAAGCCATGTGACGCGGTAAAGCAGATGACGGCAGATACGACGAAGATCTGGTCGCCGCGCAGCCCGCCGTCGACAGACATGGCGGCGGATCGGTTATGCCTGTTCGCCATGCGCGCCACCGCGGAGCTCGGCGCCGGCATCGCCGTGGCGCTCGGCCAGCCGCTCGCCAGGCTTGAAGAGCGCGATTTCGAGGACGGCGAGCACAAATCGCGTCCGCTCGACACCGTGGCCGGCAGCGACGTCTACGTCATCCAAAGCCTACACGGCGGGCCGTCGGACAGCGCCAACGACAAGCTCTGCCGGCTGCTGTTCTTCATCGGCGCGCTGAAGGATGCGGGTGCCGCCCGCGTCACTGCCGTTGTTCCCTATCTCTGCTATGCGCGCAAGGACCGGCGCACCAAGCCGAATGATCCAGTCATCACCCGCTATGTGGCACGCATGTTCGAGGCGGCTGGCGCCGACATGGTCGTCACCCTCGACGTGCACAACGTGGCGGCTTACGAGAACGCCTTCCGCTGCCGCGCTGTCGCGCTCACCGCGGCACCCCTCTTCGTCCATTACGCCCGGTCGCTGGGCGGCGAACGGCTCTGCGCGGTTTCGCCCGATACCGGCGGCGACAAGCGGGCCGAGCTGTTCCGTGAAGCGCTGGAGGGGGCGGTCGGCCGACCGGTAGGCAAGGCCTTCGCGGAGAAGCATCGCAGCGCCGGTGTCGTTTCCGGTGAGCTCTTCGTCGGCGATGTGGCGGGCGCCACGGCACTGGTGATCGACGATCTGATCAGCACCGGCGGCACGCTGTTGCGGGCCGCGCAGGCGGCGCGTCAAGCCGGCGCCCGTCGGGTGATCACCCTGGTGACGCATGGCCTGTTCATGCCGGGTGCGGCGGAGCTCGTATCCGATCCGATGATCGACCGCCTGGTGGTGACCGATTCGGTGCCGCCCTTCCGGCTGGCGCCGGGACCGGCGCGCGAAAAGCTCGACGTCCTGCCGAGCGCGCCGCTCTTCGCGGAAGCGATCCGGCGGCTGCATCAGGGGAAGCCGCTCACCGACCTCCTCGTCTTCTGAGCAGCGCTTCCAGACGGCGTGCATCGGCCAGGGCGAGGCCGAGATAGGCCCGCGCTAGGTCGTGGACTCATAATCTCTGGCCCAGAGGCGTGCTGCGGCGATGGTGATGGCGGCAAGGTAGTTTCGGGCGAGCTTGTCGAAGCGTGTGGCGATGCGCCTGAAGTGCTTGAG
>QOZS01000058.1 GCA_003576705.1 Desertibaculum subflavum | reverse complement strand
TCACGGTGCGGGGCGCCCGCAAGGCCTTGGCCGAACTCGAAGACCAGCGCCTGATCGCGCAGGCCAACGGCGATGTCTGCGTCTACGAGAGCCGGCTCGAGGAACGGATGCGCCGCGGCACCGATGCGCCGTCGCGGATGCCGCTCTGCGAAGGCCTCGACCCGCTGCGCGCCCACCGGCACCGGCTGGAGCGCCTGCGCGACCTCGCGCTGGAGCAGGGCCTCGTCTCCACCGCGCTTGTCGCCCAACGCGCCATCGGCCGCGCCCTCGACCTTGCGGAGGCGCTGGCGGAAGAACAGGACGCAACGCCAATCTCTGTACCGGTCGCTGAGCCCGCCCAACAAACGGCGCCGGCGCCGCGCGTCGACGTACTCGGCTTCGTCCGCCACCTGCTCGACACCGATCCCGCAATGGGCCCGGTGATCGCCGACGTCATGGCCGAGCTCCGCAACCTGCCGCAGCCTGAACATGCAATGGCGCAGGCCGCCGAGTGAAGCCCTCCCTCGGCGAAGCCGGGGGAGGGTTTGGGTGGGGGTTTTTGTGTTTTTCCTCAGCCCTCGCGCCACGGATGAGCAAAACACAAAAACCCCCTCCCAGCCTCCCCCAACAAGTTGGGGGAGGAGCTGTCTCCGCGTGCCTCCGTGCTCTCCGTGTCCTCCGTGGTGAGCTTTTTCTCCGCGCCCCTGGCCGTGAAACCCCGGTTGTGGCGCAACTCGTTCGCGGCGGGATAGAGTCCGGCCCGACAAGCCTTCAGGAGGGAACGCGTGGCCATCGACCACAAGAAGTTGCTCGCGCTGGATCTTCCAGCGCGCGAGTTCAGCTACGGCGAGCGCGAGGCGATGCTCTATGCCATGGGCATCGGGCTCGGCGCCGATCCGATGAACAAGGCGGAGCTCGATTTCGTCTACGAGGGCCTCGGCAGCTACCAGCCGGACTCGAAGTCGACCTTGAAGACCATCCCCAGCATGGCGACGGTGATCGCCTGGGACGACACCGCCATCCTGCAATCCGGCATCAATTTCGCCCTGGTGCTGCATGGCGAGCAGCGCATTCGCCTGACCGGGCCGCTGCCGGCCAAGGCGACCATCTTGGCCAAGACGCGCTTCGTCGACATCTTCGACAAGGGCGCCGGCAAGGGCGCCATCCTGCTGACCGAGACGACGATCACCGAGAAGAGCTCGGGGAAAGTCCTTTGCGTCAACACCTCGACCGTGTTCGCCCGCGGCGACGGCGGCTTCGGCGGGCCGCAGGGCTCCGGCCCGGCGCCGCACCAGCTGCCGGAGCGCGCGCCCGACAAGGTGGTGGACTACGCCTCGCGGCCGGACCAGGCGATCCTCTATGCGCTGTCGGGCGACCGCAACCCGCTGCACCGCGATCCGGACGTCGCCAAGGCGGCCGGCTTCCCGCGGCCGATCCTGCACGGGCTCTGCACCTATGGCCACGCGGTGCGCGCAGTGGTCTGCGGCATGCTCGGCCATGATGCCTCCGGCGTGCGCGAGATCGAGGGCCGCTTCACCGCGCCGGTCTTCCCCGGCGAGACCATTCGCACGGAGATGTGGCGCGACGGCAAGGTGATCTCGTTCCGCACCTCGGTGACCGAGCGCGGCCTGATGGTGATCAACAACGGCAAGGTGGTGGCGTGAGCGGTTCCGTAACGACTGAGGTAGTGACTATCGACGACGTGCGCGCGGCGGCGAAGCGGATCGCCGGCGCCGTGCGGCGCACGCCGGTCCTGCGTGCCGCGCCGGCGCGCGACCGGTTCGACTTCGATCTCACCATGAAGCTCGAATGCCTGCAGGCCTCGGGCTCGTTCAAGGCGCGCGGCGCCTCCAACAAGACCGCACTCTTGCCGGCGGCGGAGAAGGCGCGCGGCCTGGTCACCGCGAGCGGCGGCAATCACGGCCTCGGCGTCGCCTATGCCGCCGCCAATGCCGGCGTGCCGGCCACCATCTTCCTGCCGTCGAGCACGCCGGCGAGCAAGGTCGAGAAGCTGAAGGCCTGGGGCGCCGATACGCGCATCGTCGGCCAGGTCTGGGACGAGGCCAATGCCGCCGCGCTGGACTTCGCCCGCGACAAAGGGGCGGCGTATCTGCATCCCTTCGCCGATGCGGCGGTGATCGCCGGGCAGGGGACCATCGCGCTGGAGCTCGCCGAGCAGGCGCCGGAGCTGGATCACCTGATCGTGGCGATCGGCGGCGGCGGGCTGATCTCCGGCGTCGCCATGGCGGCGCGCGCGCTCAATCCGCGCCTCGAGGTGATCGGCGTCGAGCCGGTCGGCGCGCCGACGCTGCACGAGAGCTGCAAGGCTGGCCGCCTGGTCACGCTCGACCGCATCGCGACCCGCGCCGGCACCCTGGCCCCGAAGCGGAGCGAGCAGATCAACCTCGACCTGATCCGCGCCCATGTCGCCGAGATCGTGCTGGTCGACGACGACGACATGCAGCAGGCGGCCGAGGCCTTGTGGTTCGATTTCGGCCTCGCCGTCGAGCTCTCGGCCGCCGCCGCCTATGCCGCGCTGCGCGCCGGCGCCTTCAAGCCGCCGCCAGGCGCCAAGGTCGGCATCCTGGTCTGCGGCGCCGGCACCGACGGGATCAAGGCGTGACGCACGTGCCGAGGAGTTCAGCAACGTCATGGCCGGGCTCGTCCCGGCCATCCACGCCATCGCGGCAGCTATGCGGAACGCCGTGGATGCCCGGGACGAGCCCGGGCACGACCAAGCTATGAACGGCACCGCCTGATGCGCGCCGTTGTCGCGCTGCTGCCGCCGGTGATCGCGGCGATCGTGTTCGGCTTCGCCAATGCGGAATGGCCGGCGCTGCTGCGCGGCCTCGACATCGCGCCGGATGGCCGCGCCGCGCGCTGGGGCGAGGCGGCGGTCGCGACCTTGACCGCGCTCGCCGTCGCCTGGGCGGTCAACCGGGCGCTGCACGTGCTGTTCTGGCGCGGCCTCCTTGCGGCGCCCGACCGGCCGGCGCTGCCGCGTCTCTTGACCGACGCGGTCGGCGCGCTGATCTACGTGCTGGCGCTCGCTTTGCTCGGCGAATGGCATTTCGGCGCCGAGCTCGCCACCGCCTCGCTCGCGACGTCCGGCATCCTGGTCGCGGTGATCGGCTTTGCCGTGCGCGACATCATCGCCGACATCTTCTCCGGCCTGAACGCCCAGCTCGAGCGCCCGTACGGCATCGGCGACTGGATCGAGTTCCAGGGCAAGATCGGCCAGGTGGTGGAGATCAGCTGGCGCGCCACCCGGCTGGTCACCCAGGAAGAGCTGACCGTGGTGGTGCCGAACGGGTTGTTGGCCCGGCAGCCCTACATCAATTACAGCCTGCCGCGCCGGCATTTCCGCGACGCCGTGAAGGTGCGGCTCGATCCCGCCGTGCCGGCCGAGCGGGCGCGCCGCATCCTGCTCGCCGCCGCGCGCAGCGCGAGCGGCGTGCGGAGCGACCCGCCGCCCGACATCAAGCTGATCGAGCTGGAGCGCCAAGCCGCCGTCTACCACGTCCGCTTCTGGGTCGACGATTACCGTAACCTGCAGCCGGCGCGCGACGCCGTCGCCGGCGCCGTGCTCGACCATCTCGACAAGGCCGGCCTCGGCCTCGCCCGCGACGAGCAGGAGGTGATCCTGCGCCGCGACGGCGCCGGCGGCGACACGCGGCTCAGCCCCGACCAGCTGCTCCGCCGCGTCGACCTGTTCGACGCGCTGAACGACCAGGACATCGCCGACCTCGTGCGCGGCCTCAGGCTCCGCCGCGTGAAGGCCGGCGAGGCGCTGGTGCGCGAGGGCGAGCCCGGCCAGTCGCTCTTCGTGCTCGCGGAAGGCTTGCTCGATGTGGAGGCGAAAGACCCGCGCGGCGAGCGCCGGCCGCTCGCCCGGCTGACGCCGGGCGGCCTGGTCGGCGAGATCTCGCTGCTGACCGGCTGCCCGCGCACCGCGACGGTGATCGCCCGCACCGACGCGGTGCTCTACGAGATCGACGCCGATGCCTTCCGCCCGGTGGTGGAGCGCCGCCCGGCGCTGGCCGAGGACCTCGCCGGCATCGTCGCCGGCCGCATGCAGCGCAACGCTGCGCTCGGCGAACCCGGCCCGGCCGGCACCCCGACCGAGACCGAACGCCCGCTCGCCAGCCGCATCCTCGACGGCATGCGGGCCTTCTTTCGGATTTAGGGAGCTATGCTGCCGCCATGTTCGACCCGCTCGGCCTGATCAGTCTCGACCAGCTGATGGCGCTGATTGCCACCCATGGCGACGCCATCTATGTGCTCGGCTTCACCTTCGCGCTGGCGCGCTCGGGCTTCCTGCCGCCGCTGCTGGCCGGCTATGCCGCGCATCAGGGCGCGCTGGAGCCCGCACTGACCTTCGCCGTGTTCTGGGGCGGCAGCTGGCTCGGCGACGAGATCCGCTTCTACATCGGCCGGCGCTGGGGCCGCGCCATCGTCACGCGCTTCGAAATTCTGCACCGGCCGATCGAGATCGCCTTCGGCCTGCTCGACCGCTATCCGCTGCTGTTCATCCTCAGCTATCGCTTCGCCCGCGGCATGCGCAGCGTCGCCGCCATGGTGGTCGGCATGACCGAGCTGATCTGGGCGCGCTTCACCGGGCTCAACCTGATCGGCGCGGCGCTCTGGGCCGGCATCTTCACCGGCGCCGGCTATTCGCTCGGCCACGTCTCCGAAGCGGTGCTGGGGGACGCGGCGAACAAGGCGACGCTCGCGCTGCTCGCGCTGTTTCTCCTCGCCGGCTGGCTGCTGACCCGCCGGGCGCAGGCGACGCGCTAGTCCCTCAGCCGCAGCAATCCTTCCGCGGCGAAGGCGCGGGCGCGGCTCGCGTCCGGCGCCGTGTTGATCATGTGCTGGTAGATCCGCCGCGCTTCCGCGCGGTTGCCCGACCGCTCGACGAAATATCCGCGCAGCGCCTCGGCATGGCGCCGGCGTTCGTCGTTGCCGGTCTGGCCGCCGAGGGATGCCAGCAGATCGGCGTGATCGGTCGGTACCAGCACGCCGGCAAGGCGGTCGAGAAAGCCGCGGCTGCGCAGCGCCTCCTCGTAGATCGCCAGCAGGTCGCCGCGGATCGTCGCGTCGTCGAACGATCGGCCGCGGCGATGCAGGCGGTTGGCATACTCGATGGCGCCGTAGGCATAGTCCTCGCCGCTGCGCGCCTGGTTCAGCCATCCCTTCATCACCAGATGGTCGGCGAAACCCTGGTCGCCGCGTCCGGCCAGCGCGGCGTCGAAATGCCGGCGCACTTCGGCGAGCGGGCCACGCCGCCACAGCAGCCAGAACCCCTTGATCGCATGCGCCGTCGCGTTCTGCGGGTCGGATTTCAAAGCGGCGTCGATGGCGCCGTCGACATCGATCGGTGCCCCGCTTGCGTCCCTGCTGCGCAGGAACCGTGCCCAGGCGATATGCGCCTCGATCTCGGCCCGGTCTGCCGGTTCCGCCTTCAGCGAGCGCGCCAGCAGGACCTCTTCGAGCGGCCCGACCAGCTGGGCGAAGGATTTCGGCCCGCCCTGGGACGAGAGGCGGGCTTCCTGCAGCCAGAGCTTGGCAATGACGATCTGCTGACGTTCCGCGGTCTCGTCGCGGGGGATCAGCTCGAGCGCCCGCAGATTGCTGCTCCATGCCGCCGCATGGTCGCCGCCCTGCAGCTGGCGCTCGGCCACGGCGACGAGATCGCGCACCGCCTCGCGCCGGGCGAAATGGGCGGAAACTGCGTCATATGTCTGGGTGACGGTGACGGCGATGCCGATCAATGCGGTCGCGGTTCCGGCCACCTTCACGAAGGTGCCGAGATGTCCCCAGAAATCCACCACCCAGCGGGTGGTCCGTCGCACCAGTTCCATGGCACACCGTCCGAATGCCGGAACCCGCGAGGCCGTTCGTCCCCCAACGATGCGACCAATGCAAGAATCCTATCGGCTTTCGGCGCGCGGCTCAATCGCCTTCGCTGTTCTTGACGGGAAATGAAAAATATTATACAATACAAGTTCATGTGGAATGAGGCTGGCGAGGCGCCGTCGCATGAATTCGATTGGACCCACCCGGTGGACCCGCGATACCGCGCTCGGCATGCCTCCGGCTGCCCGAAATCTGCGCGATCACGATATCAACGCCCGCGCGGCTCACGCTCGTCGCGGTCGCGTCGCTCCGGCCGCCATTCGGCCAGCCGTTTGCGCTCCTCCGGCGTCATCTGCGTGACCACCTCGACGGCGATGCCATGCAGGTTCTGCTGCAGCGCGCCCTGGGTGGTGCGCAGTTCGGCGAAGGCGGCGGTGAGCCGTGCCGGGTCGAACGGCTCGGCGCCGATCGCCTCGCGCAACTCGCCGCGAGCGGCGCGCAGGCCCTCGAACATCTGGCGCGCCTCGCCGCGGTTCTCCCGCAGCTTGGCGCGCATCGCCTCGCGCAGCGGTGTCGGCAGCGAGCTGAGGCCGAACGGGGAAGGGGCGTCGCCGGCCATGTGCCCGCGCCAATGCGGCGGCCCGGAAACCCGGCCGATCAGATAGCCGCCGAGCAGGCCGTTCAGCACCAGCGAGGCGAGCAGCAGCCAGTGCGTCCATTTCCAGCCGGACCTGGGCTCTCCCGTCATGCTCACAGCACGCCTCCCCGTCCGAGCAGGAGCAGCAGCAGGCCTTCCATCCGCGCCTCCGCCGCATGCGTGGTGCCGGTATCCGCCTCGCCGCTCGGCACCGCGGCTGGACGCGCCAGCAAGCCGCCGGCCGATGTCCTGCCGGCCACATATCCGGCGCCGATCGCGCCGAGCGTCAGCGCCAGGGCAAGGCCAACCTCCACGCCAGCGCGGGCGCGCCCAGTCACCGTTTTCGGCACCGCTTTCATCCCAACCACTCCGTCTCATAGTTCGGGCCCAGGATCAGCGGGCTGGCATCGATCTCCTGCGCCGTCGAGCTGGCGACGCCGCCGGCGCCGTACCAGAAGCCGATCATCAGGGCGAGGCCGACCGCCGCCATTTGCGGCGCCAGCCGGCCACCCATCCCATCACCGAACAGGCCGCCGCCGAACAGGCCGGCCAAGCGGGCCCGCCAGCCGGTTCGCGTGCCGAGCTGCTCGACCTCGCGGCTCCTCGCCACGATGCGGTGCGCCAGGTCGGGGGAGGGCTCGCCGAGCTTCCACTCGTCGAGCAAGCGGTCGAGGGGATCGCGCGTCATCGCTCAGGCTTCCTTCAACACGGCGAGCCGGTCGCGCAGCGCTCGCTTGGCGCGCACCAGCAGGGATTCGACGGCGCCGACGCTGAGCTGCAGCGCGGCGGCGGCCTCGATATTGCTGAGGCCTTCGTAGTGGCACATGACCAGCGCGGCGCGCTGGCGTTCCGGCAGCTCGGCCACGGCTTCGGCCACCGCCTTCGTGGTGCGGCTCTGCTCCAGCTGGGCGGCGCTGTCCATCCGCTCGTCGACCGGGTCGCCCGCGGCTTCCAGCGGCTCGACCCGGGGCTTGCGCTTCCGGTCGATGCACAGGTTCAGCAGGATGCGGTGGAACCACGTACGGAAGCTCGCGCCGTCGCTGCGCCAGCGCGGCCCGTGCTGCCAAACCCGCAGAAAAGCGTCCTGCACCGCGTCCTCCGCTTCCGCCCGGCTGCCCAGCATGCGCCAGGCGAAGCCGGTGGCCCGGCCGAGATGACGGTCGACCAGGGCACGGAAGGCCAGGCGGTCGCCGCCGGCGATCCGCAGCATCAGGTCTTCGTCGCTGGCTTCCGACATCCCTGGACGGCCATTCAAAGGGTTATACGGTCGGGCCCCGCAAACCCTGCGCTCGCCCGCCGCCCAAATCCAGCGCCTGGACTAGCCCCAGAGCTCGCGCGGCGGGGGATGCATCAGGCTGCCCTCGAAGCGGATCCCGGGCACCCGGTCGCGCGACAGGATCAGGGGCCCGTCCAGGTCGACATAACGGGCCAATTGTGCCGCCAGGAAGGCGGGCGCCATGCCGAGCGAGGTGCCGACCATGCAGCCGAGCATGACGCCGAAGCCCTTGGCCCGGGCCGCCTGCACCAGCGCCAGCGCGGCGGTGAGGCCGCCGGTCTTGTCCAACTTGACGTTGACCAGGTCGTAGCGGCCGGCCAGCCGGTCCAGATGGTCGATGCCGTGGCAGCTCTCGTCGGCGCAGAGCGGCACCGGGCGGGGCATGTCGAGGGGCCAGTCGTCCGCGCCCGCCTTGAGCGGCTGCTCGATCATCTCGACGCCGAGCTTCGCGAGTTCGGCCGGATAGTGCTCCAGCATGTCGGCGGTCCAGGCCTCGTTGGCATCGGCGACCAGCCGCGCCTTCGGCGCGCCCTCGCGCACCGCCGCCATCCGTTCGAGATCGCCCTCGCCGCCGAGCTTCACCTTCAGCAACGGCCGGTCGGCCGCCTCCCGCGCCTTGGCCCGCATGCTCTCCGGCGTCCCGAGCGACAGGGTGAAGCAGGTGACCAGCGGCTTCGGCTCCGGCAGCCCGGCGATCTGCCAGGCGGGCTTGCCCGTCCACTTCGCCTCGAGGTCCCACAACGCCCCGTCGACCGCGTTGCGCGCCGCGCCGGGCTGCATGACGTCGAGCAGCCCCTGCCGCGTCAGCCCGGCCTCGATCGCCGGCCGCGCCGCCTCGATCGCCGCGACGACGTTGTCGATGCTCTCGCCATAGCGCGGATAGGGCACGCATTCGCCGTGGCCGGTCACGCCGTCCTGCATCAGCCGCGCGACGACAACGGGCTGCTCGGTGCGCGAGCCGCGGCTGATCGTGAACCCGCCCTCGATCGGCCAGACCTCGACATCGACGCTGAGCTTCATCGGTGCGCTACCCGTCTTCGCTCACCACGCCTGCAGCTTGTCGACCAGCTTGCCGACGCCGGTGCGGACGGGATCAACGGTCGGCAGGCCGTATTCGCTTTCCAGCTTTGCAAGGTAGCTCTTCGCCTCGTTGTCGGAGAGTTTGGAGGTGTTGATGGCGATGCCGGCCATCTTCACGTCCGGGTTGGTGAGGCGCGCCAGCTGCAGGTTGGTGTCGATGCAGGTCTTCAGGTCGGGCAGCGGATAGTGCGGCAGGCCGCGCATGTGCTTGCGGGTCGGCTCGTGGCACATGATCAGCGCGTCCGGCGCCGCGCCGTGCAGCAGGCCCAGGCTGACGCCGGCGAACGAGGCATGAAAGAGCGAGCCCTGGCCCTCGATCAGGTCCCAGTGATCGGCATCGTTGTCGGGCGACAGCCATTCGACAGCGCCGGAGACGAAGTCCGAGACCACCGCATCGATCGACACGCCGGAGCCGGCGATGAAGATGCCGGTCTGGCCGGTGGCGCGGAAATCGGCCTTCATCCGCCGCTTCTTCATCTCCCGCTCGAGCGCGAGGGTCGTGTACATCTTGCCGATCGAGCAGTCGGTGCCGACGGCGAGCAAGCGCTTGCCGGAGCGCCGCTTGCCCTTGCCGGTGGCGAATTCCTGGGTCGGGTGGCGCACGTCGTGCAGCAGCCGGCCGTGCTTCTCGGCGGCCTTCACCACCTCCGGCAGAGTGGTGAGCTTGCTGTGCAGGCCGCTCGCCACGTCCATGCCGCGCTCGATCGCCTCGACGATCATCGGGCTCCAGCTTTCCGGCAGCACGCCGCCGGCATTGGCGACGCCGATGATCAGCGTCTTGGCGCCCTTGGCGGCGGCATCCGCGATGGTCATGTCCGGCAGCTTCAGGTCGGCCTTGCAGCCCGGGAGGCGCATCTGGCCGAGGCACCATTCGGGGCGCCAGTCGGCGATACCCTGCGCCGTCTTGGCGGCGAGGTCGTCCGGCGCGTCGCCGATGAAGAGCAGGTAGGGGTGGGCGATGTACATCAACGGTCTCCGTCAGGCCTTCGACAGCGCGGCGAGCTCCGCCTCCAGCACCTTGATCTGGTCGGCGACGGCCTTTGCATAGTCCGGGCCAGTCCAGGCGCGGTACTCGCCTTTCGCATAGGCCAATGCGTTTTTCCAATAGAGCCAGGCGTTCAGCTTGTTGCGGACGTAGCTGTTCTGCTCCTTGATCGGCTTGGCGGGGGAGCCGACCACCACCGAATTGTCCGGAATGACCGTGTTCGGCCGCACCAGGCTGTGCTCCCCGACGATGCAGTTCTTCCCGATCACCGCACCGTCCATGATCGTGGCGTTGATGCCGATCAGGCAGTTGTCGCCGATCGTGCAGCCATGGATGGTGCAGTGGTGGGTGATCGAGCACCAGGCGCCGATATGGC
Source organism: Desertibaculum subflavum (assembly GCA_003576705.1). GTDB lineage: Bacteria > Pseudomonadota > Alphaproteobacteria > Ferrovibrionales > Ferrovibrionaceae > Desertibaculum > Desertibaculum subflavum. The sequence goes on along the minus strand of QOZS01000058.1, from coordinate 23,400 downwards.
TGCCCGTCTGGGCCCCGGTGTGGATCATCGTGAAGTCCTGGATGTTGGTGTACGGGCCGATGACGATGTCGTAGTTCTCGGCCCGCGCCGCCACGTTGATCCAGATCGAGGCCTGCTCGCGCACCGTCACCTTGCCGTAGAGATGCGCGGTCGGGTGGATATAGGCCGGGTCTTCCAGCTTGACGTCGGGACCGAACACAGGCACGGGGCGCTCCTCCTCCAGGGCGGCTTGTCGCCGCCCATCACACGCGAAACGGCGCGCCCTGTCGATGGGCGCGCCGTCGCGGGGTCGGTGGGGAGGGGGAGGTTAAGCGGCGCGGATGCGGGCGATGAAGCTGTCGACCTCGGTCGACAGCGTCTCGGCCTGCCTGGAAAGCTCGTCGGCCGCGCCCTTCATCTGGCCGGCGGCCTGGCCGGTTTCGGAAGCGGCCTGGGTGACGCCGGAGATGTTGCGCGTGACCTCCTGCGTACCCGTGGCCGCCTCCTGCACGTTGCGGCTGATCTCCTTGGTCGCCGAGGTCTGCTCCTCGACGGCCGAGGCGATCGAGGTGGCGATCTGGTTCACCTCCTCGATCGTCTTCGCGATGCCCTGGATGGCCGCGACGGCCTCCTGGGTGGCGCCCTGCACGGCGCCGATCTGGCGGGCGATTTCCTCCGTTGCCTTGGCGGTCTGATTGGCCAGCGCCTTGACCTCGCTGGCGACGACCGCGAAGCCCTTGCCGGCTTCCCCGGCGCGGGCCGCTTCGATGGTCGCGTTCAGTGCGAGCAGGTTGGTCTGGCTGGCGATGTTGTTGATCAGGTTGACCACCTCGTTGATCTTGTTGGCGGCCTGGGCGAGGCCGTCCACGGTCGACCCGGTCGCACGGGCACGCTCGGTCGCCTGCGCGGCGACGGTCGCCGATTGCGCCACCTGGCGGCCGATCTCGTTGATCGACGCGGCAAGTTCCTCTGCCGCCGAGGCGACGGTCTGCACGTTCGCCGTGGCCTGCTCGGAAGCGGCGGCGACCACGGTCGCCTGGCTGTTGGTCTCGTCGGCGGTCGAAGCCATGGCGACGGAGCTCGCCTGCACCTCGGTCGCGGCCGAGCCCACGGTCTGCACCACCTGCTTGACGGATGCCTCGAAGGCATCGGCGAGGCTGTTCATGTCGGCCTTGCGCTTGGCCTCCGCCTCGCGCCGCACCCGCTCCTGCTCGGCGGCGCGCTCGGCCTCGGCCTTGCGCATCGCCTCCTCGGTCTCCCGCAGGCGGCGCTCCAGGGTCGCCTTGGCCTCGGCGGCCTGCGCTTCCTGGTGCCGGCGAGATTCCTCGCGATCGGCTTCCTGCTGACGCCGCGACGTCTCGGCATCCGCCTGCAGCCGCTCGTTCTCGATGCCGGCCTGCTTGAATACCTCGACCGCAGCGGCCATCTGGCCGACCTCGTCCTTGCGGTCGCGCGCCGGCACCTCGGTCTCCCATTCCTTGTTGGCCAGCCGGCCCATCGCCGCCGTCATCGCCACGATCGGACGCGCCAGGCCGGTCGCGATGAAGATCGCCGCCAGCGCGCCGAGAACGATGGCGAAGCCGGAGATGGCAAGGCTGGCATTGCGGCTTTTCATGATGGTGGAGCCGACGCCGGCGGTCAGCGCCTCCATGTGCTGGGCCTCCGCCTGCTTCATCTTCTCGCTCATGCTGGCGAGCTCGGCGGCCATCTTGGCCATGGTGTCGTTGATCAGGCCGTTCATCTCGTCGGTCGTGCTGACCAGCGTCTTGAAGCTCTCGCCGTATTTCGTGCCCATGGCGATCACCTGCTCGACCTGCTTCTTCTCGTCTTCGGAGACGAGCTGGGCGAGGGCGGTCTTGGCCTGACGGTCGAAATTCGGCAGCTGCTCCTCGACCGCCTTGACGAACTTCGCCTCGCCGAGCAGCAGATAATTCATCACGGCGACGCTGGTGGTCAGGAACGCTTCCTGCGCCACGCCGACGGCGGCGGCGCCCTTGTAGTCCTCGGCCAGCAGCGAGCGCTCCAGCACACCGGCCAGGATCTTGCTGATGTCGGTCGCGTCAGGGCCGAGCTCGTCGTTGACCACGGCGTCGCGCAGCCGGCGCAGCATCACCGCATCCTCGAAGGTCTCGCTGAACTTCTTGTTGGCGGCGAGCATCTTGCCGAGCTCGGCGCGCATCTCCTCGGCGGTGGCGGCCTCGATTGCCGCCTCGAGATCGCGCCGCATCTTGGAGGCGAGCTGCTGCGCCTTGCCGTACGGCCCCTCATCGCCGGTATCGACGAAGAGCGCGGCGTTGCGGCGCAGATCGACCACGTTGCGCTCGACTTCCAGGATGCGGACGGTGGTGCCGACCGTCGCCTCGTACTCGCCGACCGTCGTCCGCACGCTGGTGAAGCCGAATACCGACATGCCGCCGGCGGCGGCGAGCAGCACCAGGATGGTGGCGAAACCGGTGACGATGCGCGTGCGGATGGAAAGATTATTGAACTGTGCCAACAAGGTGCGCGCCCTCCGAAGCCGACGCTTGCCGCGGCCCGGGCTTCGCCGGTTGCTACCACCGCGTGCGTCTCGAACGGATCAGGCTTATCAGCCGAATGGTTGTGGCCCGATTAATCCTGCCGGCCAGGAGGCCCGGCGGAGCGGGTGCAATCCATTGATTTTATTGACCTTGATCTGGCGACCACAACCATAGACGAATCTAAACAAAACCGCGCAATTAACCGATCAGGCGGCGCGGATGCGGGCCACGAAGCTGTCCACCTCGGCGCCGAGCACATCGGCCTGGCGCGACAGCTCATCGGCGGCGCTCTTCATCTGCGACGCCGCATGGCCGGTCTCGGAGGCCGATTGGGTGACGCCGGTGATGTTGCGCGAGACCTCCTGAGTGCCGGCGGCGGCCTCCTGCACGTTGCGGCTGATCTCCTTGGTCGCCGAGGTCTGCTCCTCCACCGCCGAAGCGATGGTGGTGGCGATCTGGTTGATCTCCTCGATGGTCTTGCCGATGCCCTGGATCGCGCCCACCGCTTCCTGGGTCGCGCCCTGCACGGCCTGGATCTGGCGGGCGATCTCGTCGGTCGCCTTCGCCGTCTGATTGGCGAGGTTCTTCACTTCCGAGGCCACCACGGCGAAGCCCTTGCCGGCTTCGCCCGCGCGGGCCGCCTCGATCGTCGCGTTGAGCGCGAGCAGGTTGGTCTGGCTGGCGATCTGGGTGATTAGGCTGACCACCTCGCCGATCTTGCTCGCCGCCTGGGCGAGGCCGTCGACGGTGGCGCCGGTGGCGCGGGCGCGATCGGTCGCGCGTTCGGCCATCTCGGCCGATTGCGCCACCTGGCGGGCGATCTCGTTGATCGAGGCGGCCAGCTCCTCGGTCGCCGCGGCGACGGTCTGCACATTGGCGGTGGCCTGCTCGGAGGCGGCAGCGACGGTCGCCGCCTGGCTGTTCGCCTCGTCGGCGGTCGCGGTCAGGGCGGAGGAGCTCGACTGCACCTGGCCCGCGGCGCCGCCCACGGTCTGCACCACCTGCTTGACCGAGGCCTCGAACGCGTCGGCCAGCGCCTGCATCTCGGATTTGCGCTTGGCCTCGGCCTCGGCGCGCGCGGCGGCGCGCGCGGCGCTGCTCTCGGCTTCCGACTTGCGCATCGATTCCTCGGTCTCGCGCAACCGCTCCTCCAAGGTGGCCTGGGCCTCGGCGGCCTGGGCTTCCTGCCGGCGGCGGGACTCCTCGCGCTCGACCTCCTGCTGCTGGCGGGCGGCCTCGGCCTCGGCCTGCAGACGCTCATTCTCGATGCCGGCCTGCTTGAACACCTCGACGGCGGCGGCCATGCGGCCGAGTTCGTCGCGGCGGTCGCGCGCCGGCACCTCGGTCTGCCAGTCCTTGTCGGCGAGGCGGCCCATCGCCGTCGTCATGTCGACGATCGGGCGCGCCAGGCCGTTGGCGATGTAGAAGGCGGCAAGCGCGCCGAGGAGGACGGCGGCGACGCTGATGCCGATATTCAGGTTGCGGCTGCCGGCGACGTTGCTGTCGACGCCGGCCGTCAGCGATTCCATCTCCATCGTTTGAGCCGCCAGCAGGGCCTGGGCGATGTTGGCGAGCTCGGCCGCCTCCGTCGCCATGGTGCCGTTCAGCGCGCGGTCCATCTCCTGGCTGGTATTGGCGATCTTCTGCACCGTGTTGGCGTAGCTGTCGATCATCACCACGGCGAGTTCGAGCGTGGTCTGGTCGTCGGTCGACTTGAGGCCGGCGCCGGCCTCGGTCGCCAGCTTGACGAAGTCCGCCACGTGCTGCTCGGCCGCCTTGGCATGCTTCATGCTGTTGTCGGCGAGCAGCTGCATCAGGCTGGTGCGAGCCAGCAGGAATTGCTCCTGCGCCTTGCGCACAAGGTTGGCGCCCTTGAAGTCCTCGCCCTTGGTCGCGCTCTCGACCACCTCTGCGATGTCGCGGAATGCCGACGCGGCGACGGGCTCCGCCTCGGCAGTCATGATGCCCTCGCGCGACTTGCGCAGCTGGAACACCTTGTCGAAGGCTTCGCTGTAGCGCTGATTGATCTCCAGCATCTGCTGCATCAGCTTGAGATGCTCTTCCGACGCGGTGGCGGTCTGGATGGTCTTGAGATCTTCCTGGATCGACTTGGTCAGCGCGCGGGCGCGCTCATAGGCCTCCTCGCTGCCCGACGTGACCACCACCACGCCGTTGCGCAGCAGGTCGATCACGTTGCGCTCGACGCGCTGCAGGCGGGCGCTGGTATCGACCACGTGGCGGTAATCGCGGACCGTCGTGCCGATGCCGGCGAAGCCGATCACGGCCGTCACCCCGGCGGCGACCAGCAAGGCAAGGACGATGCCGAATCCGGTGCCGATGCGCGCGCGAATGGACAGATTCGTGAATTTTGCCAACACGTTATAGAGCCTCCCAGTAACATTGCCCGCGGCCGCCGTAGGCGAGCCGGCGACGGGGAAACCGACTGCTTAACACCGAGAAAGTTGTGTATCGCTTAAGATGAACGGCCGCTTAGAGCTTGGGCGGATGGGCCTTCACGGCCTTCTCGTCCACTTCGACGCCCCAGCCGGGCCGGTCCGGCAGGATAAGGTGGCCTCGTTCGATTGTCGGCGCCGGGGTCACGACTTCGTCCTTCCAGGGCACGTCGTCGATATCGATCTCCATGATGCGGAAATTCGCGATGGCGGCGCAGAAATGCGCGCTCATCATGGTGGAGAGGTGGCCATAGAAGTTGTGCGGCGCGACGTTGACCTCGTAGGCCTCGGCCATGGCGGCGATCTTCATGCTCTCGAGGATGCCGTTCCACGGCACGTCGACGATGGCGACGTCCATCGACTGGCGATCGAGATAGGGCCGGAACTGGCGCCGGCCGAACAGGCTCTCGCACGACGCGATCGGCATCGGCGCGCGGCCGCGGATGGTGGCGAGCGCGGCCGGGTCGAAGCTGTCGATCTCGAGCCACATCAGGCCAAAGGGCGCAGCGGCCCGCGCCACTTCGAGATAGCCCTCGGTCTTGAAGTTGAAGTTCAGGTCGAGCAGCAGGTCCATGTCCGGGCCGGCGCCGTCGCGGAAGGCAGCGAGCTCGGCGCTGATGATGCGGAGCAGCCGGCGGTCGACATTCAGCTCCGGCCAGCCCTCGCCGTTGGTGAAGCCGGGCTGATGCATATGGGGTGCGTCGCCGTCGAACATGAAGATGTTGGTCTTGAGCGCGCCGAAGCCCTTCTCCCGCACCTCGGCGCCGAGGGCCTTGACGTCGGCGAGGCTGCCGAGCGGGGCGGTGCCCATCACCTTGGCATGGTTGAGGCGGTAGGAGCCGCAATGCGACCAGTAGAGCCGGAGCCGCTCACGCACCGGCCCGCCGAGCAATTCGGCGACGGAGATGCCGAGCGCCTTCGCCTTGACGTCGACCAGCGCGTTCTCGATCGCGGCGATCGCCTGGGCGATCAACCCGCCGGGCGCCTGCCGCGTGCGGGCATAGAGCATGGCGGTGATGCGCTCGACCGGGCGCGGGTCGAGGCCGATCAGCGGATCGGCGAGCTTGCGGATGACGGCGGTGAGGCCCTTGCTGCCATAGCTCTCGTTGTATTCCGACCAGCCGACCACGCCCTGGTCGGTCACCACCTTGAGGAACGACCAGACGCGCCAGCCGGCATCGCAATGCAGGTCCTCGATCGCCACGATCCGCATGTCTTCCTCCCCGAAGCCCGACGGCCCGTGTCGATCATAGCGCCTGCGCGGTGCTAGCCTCAGGCCAACGAGAACGGAGGAGATGACCAATGACCGAGCGCAGCTACGAGACCGTCACCTACGACATGCCGCTGCCCGCGGTGGCGCGCATCACCATGAACCGGCCGAAGGAGCGCAATGCGCAGAACCTGCAGCTGACCTACGACCTGAACGCCGCCTTCGACCGCGCGGCGCAGGACGACCAGGTGAAGGTGATCATCCTTGCCGGCAGCGATCCGCATTTCTCCGCCGGGCACGACCTGACCGGCGATGGCGGCAAGACCTGGCGCGACTATCCGGTGGTCGGCACCTGGTGCGGCTTCGACTGCGACGGCGCGGAGGGGCGCATGGCGCGCGAGCAGGAAATCTACATCGGCATGACCGAACGCTGGCGCAACTTGCCCAAGCCGACCATCGCCCAGGTGCAGGGCAAGTGCATCGCCGGCGGGTTGATGCTGGCCTGGGCCTGCGACCTGATCGTGGCGAGCGACGATGCGGAGTTCCGCGATCCGGTGCTGGAGATGGGCGTCTGCGGCGTCGAGTTCTTCAACCACCCCTGGGAAGTCGGCGTGCGCAAGGCGAAGGAATGGCTGTTCACCTCCGACTGGCTGAGCGCGGCGGAGGCGAAGGCGCTCGGCATGGTGAACCAGGTGGTGCCGCGGGCGGAGCTCGCGCAGGCCGTTCTGGCGATGGCCGAGAAGATCGCCCGCAAGCCGTCCTTCGCGCTGAAGGTCACCAAGGAGGCGGTGAACCAGTGCCAGGACCATATGGGCCGCCGGCTCGGCATGCTGCAGGCATTCTCGCTGCACCAGCTCTGCCACAGCCACAACATGCAGAAATTCGGTATTCCGGTGGATCCGCAGGGTCTGCCGCCGGTGGTGCGCGAGCGCTTCATGGCCGTGCGCGGAAAAGTGTAGTCGAGCCGAGAGAACAGTGCCGAATAGTTAGGCAGCGCCCTTTGATTGCTATTGCGGGACCGAGCCGCCAATATGCCGCGCGTTAGTCTAGGGAGGATGTCCAATATGCGTAAGTCTCTGCTGGGCGCAGTGGGGGCGCTTGCCATCGCGTCTGCCGCCCAGGTTCAAGTTGCTCAGGCTCAGATCTCCGATGATGCCGTGAAGATCGGCGTCATTCAGGATTTCTCCGGCCTCTATGCCGACCTCGTTGGCAATTCGAGCCTGCTCGCGGTCCAGATGGCCGTCGAGGATTTCGGCGGCAAGGTGCTCGGCAAGCCGATCCAGGTGATGTACGCCGATCACCAGAACAAGCCCGACATCGCATCGAACGTCGTGCGGCAGTGGTGGGATGTCGACAAGCTCGACTTGGCGCAGGGCGTCGGCACCTCGTCGGTCGGCCTCGCCATCCGCGCGATGGCCAAGGAGCGCGGCAAGCTCGACATCAATACCGGCGCGGCCTCGTCCGACCTGACCGGCAAGGCCTGCTCGCCGACCGGCTTCCATTGGGTCTACGACACCTATGCGCTGGCGAAGGTGACGGGCTCGGCCACGGTGAAGTCCGGCGGCGACAGCTGGTTCTTCCTGACGGCGGACTATGCCTTCGGCCATGCGCTGGAGCGCGATGTCACGGCCTTCGTGAAGAACGGCGGCGGCAAGGTTCTGGGCGGCGTGCGGCATCCGCTCTCGACCTCCGACTTCTCGTCCTTCCTGCTGCAGGCGCAGGCCTCGAAGGCGAAGGTCGTCGGGCTCGCCAACGCGGGCGGCGACACCATCAATTCGATCAAGCAGGCGTCGGAATTCGGCATCGTTGCCGGCGGCCAGCGTCTCGCCGGTCTGCTCGTCTTCATCACCGATATCCATGCGCTCGGTCTGAAGACCTCGCAGGGCCTGGTGCTGAGCGAATCCTTCTACTGGGACATGACGGACGAGACGCGCAAGTTCGCCAAGCGCTTCGCCGAGCGGCGCAAGCAGATGCCGGGCGGCAAGGAGCTGTATCCGAACATGCTGAATGCGGGCGACTACGAATCGACCCTGCATTACCTCAAGGCGATCGAGGCAGTCGGCACCGACGATCCGGTGAAGGTGGCGGCGAAGATGCGCGAGATGCCGATCAACAGCTTCTACGCCAAGGACGTGAAGATCCGCGAGGATGGCCGGGTGATGCGTCCGTTCCACCTGTTCCAGGTCAAGGCCCCGAGCGAGTCCAAGGGCCCGTGGGATTACTACAAGCACCTGCAAACGGTGTCGGGCGAAGAGGCCTTCCGCCCGGCGGCGGAAAGCGAATGTCCGCTGCTGAAGAAGAGCTGACATCCGAGTGAACTGACGCCGGCGGCCTTCGGGCCGCCGGTTTCGTTTCGAGGAGTTGCGAATGCTGAGAGCCGGCGTCGAGGTGGGCGGCACCTTCACCGACCTGGTGGCGGTGGAAGGCGGCAAGGTGATCGTCGGCAAGGTGCCGAGCGTGCCGCGAAGCCCGGACGAAGGCGCCTACAACGCGTTGGTCGCCGGCGCCGTGCCGATCGACCGCATCGACGACCTTGTGCACGGCTCGACCGTCGCCACCAACGCGGTGCTGGAGCGCAAGGGCGCACGCATCGCCTTCATCACGACGCAGGGATTCCGCGACGTGCTCGGCCTGCAGCGGCACGACCGCCGCTCGATCTACGATCTCTCCTATCAGAAGCCGGCCTCGCTGGCGCCGCGGCGCGACTGCTTCGAGGTGCGCGAGCGCATCCTCGCCGACGGCATGGTGGAGACGGCGCTGGACGAAGTGTCCGTCATGCGGCTGGCCGATGGCCCGCTGGCCCAGGCCGGCTATGACGCGGTGGCGGTCTGCCTGCTCAACGCCTATGCCAATCCGGCGCATGAGGCGCGGGTCGCCGAGCTGATCCGCTCGAAGCTGCCCAACCTGCTGGTCACCTGTTCTTCGGACGTGGCGCGCGAGTTCCGCGAATACGAGCGGGCATCGACGACGGTACTGGCGGCCTATGTGCAGCCGGTGATCGCCCGCTATCTGGAGCGGTTCGAGGGCAAGCTCAAGGGCGCCGGATTCCACGGCAAGTTCTCCATCATGCAGTCCTCCGGCGGGCGCACCCCGGCCGAGGGCATGAAGCGCAACGCGGTGACCGCGCTGTTCTCCGGCCCGGCGGCCGGCGCCACCGGCGCGGCGCGGCTCGCCGCCCGGGCGGGCTACCGCAACCTGATCACCTTCGACATGGGCGGCACCTCGACCGATGTCTGCCTGGTGGTCGACGGCGAGCCGCAGCTTGCCAGCGAGACCGAGATCGACGGCCTGCCGGTGCGCACGCCGGTGCTCGACATCGTCTCGGTCGGGGCCGGCGGCGGCAGCGTGGTCTGGGTCGACGACGGCGGCATGCTGCGCGCCGGGCCGCGCTCGACCGGCGCCGATCCGGGACCGGCCTGCTATGGCCGCGGCGGCACGCTGCCATCGGTCACCGATGCGCATGTGATCCGCGGCACCATCCGGCCGAAGGCCTTTCTCGGCGGCCGCATGACCATCGAGCGCGACAAGGCCTGCAGCGTGTTCGCCGAGCTGGCGAGCCGCTTCGGCATGTCGCTGGAGGAGGTGGCCGACAGCGCCATCCGCATCGCCGAGGCCAATATCGTCCGTGCCATCCAGATCGTCTCCACCGAGCGTGGACACGACCCGCGCGACTACGCGCTGCTGCCCTTCGGCGGCGCCGGGCCGCTGCACGCGGCGCGCATCGCCGAGGATCTCGGCATCCGCACCATCCTGGTGCCGCCCTGTGCCGGCGTGATCTCGGCCTACGGCCTGCTCGCCGCCGACTATGTGCATCACGAGACGGCGACGCGGCGGATCGAGCTCAAGCCCGGCGTCGAGGACGAGATCCGCGCCGCGGTCGCCGAGATGCAGGCGCGGGCGGCGCAGCGCTTCCAGGAGATCGGCATCGAGGGCAACCCGAAATTCGACGTGACGGCCGAGATGCGCTTTGTCGGCCAGGCTTTCGAGGTGCCCGTGGTGCTGCCGCTCGACCGGCTCGACAAGCTGACCGTCGCCGAGATCGGCGATCTGTTCGAGGCGGCACACGAGCGGCTCTATCGTCACGGCGCGGCGGGGCGCAAGCGGATCGAGATTGTGGCGTTCCGGCTCGGCGCCGCGCTGCCGCTGGAGGCGCTGCCAACCATCGCCTCGCCGGAATCGGTCGGCGACATCGCCGAGACGGCCGTGGTGACCGAGCGCAAGCGGACCTTCGACTGCCCGGTCAAGGCGCGCGCCTCGATCCCGCTCGGCGGCAAGGTGGCGGGGCCGCTTCTGCTCGAGGATTCGACCTCCACCATCTACGTCCCCGAGGGCTGGGGCGGGGAGGTCGACCAGTGGTACAATCTGGTCCTCCGGAGGGTTGCCTGATGAAGAACGTCGATCCGGTCGACTATGCGGTGATCAGCCAGTCGCTGATCGCGGCCGCGCGCGAGATGGGCGCCAAGCTGATCCGGTCCGCCTATTCGACCATCGTGCGCGAGGCGCGCGACTGCTCGGCCGCCATCCTGGACCGGCATGGCAACGTGGTGGCGCAGGCGGAGCTGATCCCGATGCAGCTCGGCCCGATGGCGACGACGTTCAAAGCCTGTGCCGCGCTCTATCCGGTCGACCAGCTGGCCGAGGGCGATTTCTACATCAACAACGATCCGTTCGAGGGCGGCCAGCACCTGCCGGACATCTTCGTCTTCACGCCGATCTTCGTGGACGGACAGGTGGTCGGCTTCGGCGCCACCACGGCGCATCACCTCGATCTCGGCGGCGGCGCGCCGGGGCTGAACAGCCTGGCCTCCGATATCTACCAGGAGGGCTTCCGCATTCCGCCGTCCCGCTACAGCATGCGCGATTGGGGCGAGAGGGGCATGTTCCAGCGCCTGGTCGCCGCCAATATCCGCGTGCCCGACCAGACCATCGGCGACCTCAACGCCCAGTTCGCCGCGAACAATACCGGCGCCGGGCGGGTGCACGAGCTGTGCCGGAAATACGGGGTCGCCACGGTCGAGGCGGTGATGGCCGAGCTGCTCGACTATTCGGAGCGGCGCGTGCGCGCCGCGCTGCGCGCGGTGCCGAACGGCGTCTATCTCGGCGAGGACGCGATCGACGACGACGGCATCACCGACACGCCGCTCGTCATCAAGGCCAAGGTGACGGTGAAGGACGAGGAGATCGAGATCGATTTCGCCGGCACCTGCGATCAGGTGCAGCGCAACCTGAACTGCCCGTATTCCTCGACCATCTCGGCGGCGCTCTCCTGCGTAAAGGCGGTGCTGACCAGCCCCGACATCCCGTTCAACGAAGGCCTGAAGCGGCCGATCAAGGTGACGGCGCCATATGGCTCGCTGCTCAACCCGCGGCATCCGGCCCCGGTGCGGGCCCGCATGGAAGCGGGCTATCGCGTCTGGAACGCGGTGATGAAGGCGCTGGCCCAGGTGGTGCCGGACAAGGTGATCGCCTGCGGCAACGACACCACCTATGTCGGCGCGTTCAGCCATCTCGGGCCGAACGGCTACAAGATCTATCTGGAGGTGTTCGGCGGCGGCTATGGCGCCTCGCCGACGGTGGATGGCTGCGACGGGGTCGACGGTCCGCTTTCGAATTGCGCCAATGCGCCGATCGAGAGCCTCGACATGGACCACGATTTCGTCCGGGTGCTCGAGTATTCGCTGATCCCGGATTCCTTCGGGGCCGGCGCGACCCGCGGCGGCCTCGGCTTCGTCCGCCGCTACGAGGTATTGAAGGATGGCGTGGAGCTCAATCTCTATGCCGACCGCTTCCGCATTGCGCCCGACGGCCTGTTTGGCGGCGAGCCCGGCATGCCGGGCGCGTGCGAGGTGAAGCGCGGCGACCGGACCTTCCGCCTGAAATCGAAGGACCGCGCGACCCTGGAGAAGGGCGACGTGGTCAGCCTGATCTGCGGCGGCGGCGCCGGCTACGGGCCGCCGGAACGCCGCCGGCGCGAGCTGATAGAGCGCGACCTTGCCGAGGGCTACATGACGCGCGACAACGCCCGCCGCCTCTACGGCGATCTCGCGCGGGCGGCGGAGTAGGTCAGCCTCGCTTCAGGGGCGCTTCCAGGCCGGGCCGTTGCCGTAGAGGCGCAGGCCTTCCGGCAGCTTGGTCCAGGGCAGGTTGGCCGGGTTCATGTCGCAGGCGCCCGGCGCCGCCACTTCGACGATCGCATCCGAGAGCGGCTGGAAATCGGCGCGGTAGTGGTTCGAGCTCTTGACCACGATGATCTTGTGGTCCTTCGGCTCGATGCCGGCATGGCGGAAATAATCCTGATCATTGCATTGCGTGCGGGCCGAGGAAACGACGACGCGGACGCCGCCGATGCGTATCCGCGCGACCTTGCCGAGATCGGAGGTCAACCCGCCCAGCATCGGCCCGGTGAGGGCGAACGACCCTTCCGCGAGCTGCTCCACCACCGCCTCGGTGCGGAACGGCTTCTGGCCGGGCACCGTCTTGCCGCCGAGATCGAGCGTCACCGTGGCGCCGATGCCGGCCGCATGCGCTTTCGCCGCGCTCTCCGGATCGGCGAGGATGGCGACGATGGCGTCCGGCACCTTCTGCGCCACCAGCGCCTCGATGATGCCGACCGTGTCGCCGGTGCCGCCGGCGCCGGGATTGTCCTGGATATCGGCCAGGATCATCGAGCGGTTGCCGGCATAGCCGAAGGCGAGCTTGGCCGCCTCGGCCGGCGTCTTCAGCCCAGGTTCGAACGCGGCCTCCTGGCTGTTGATGAGCGCCGCCAGCTCGTCGGCGGCACGGTCCACCGCCGCTTGCGACTTTCCGTAGGCCAGCACGACGGCGCCGCACATCGGGATGTCGGCGAGCGGGAAGCCGGGCAGGAAGGACATCGAGGCGATGTCGGGATCATCGGCCTCGAGCTTCTCGAGCGCCTCGTAGATCGACTTGCAGGGCTCGGTGAAGGTGCTCTGACGATGGATCGGCAGCAGGAAGGGCAGCGTGCGCATCGCCTTGGCGAGCGGCGGGCCGGCGAGCAGGGCCTCGATCAGGCGGAAGGCACGCTCTCCGGTGGCGCGCATGTCGACATGCGGATAGGTCCGGTAGGCCACCATGGCGTCGGCGTGCGTGAGCATGCCGTCGCCGATATTGCCATGCAGGTCGAGCGAATTGACCACGGGGATGTCGCCCACCACGGCGCGGACGCGGCGCAGGATCTCGGCCTCCGCATCGTCGTGCTCGGTCGTCACCATGGCGCCGTGCAGGTCGAGATAGACGGCATCGAAGGGGCCGTTGGCGGCGAGCGACGCGATGATCTCGCCGGCGATGCGCTCGAACGCGGCGGCGGTGACGTAGCCGCCGGGCTCGGCGAAGCACCAGAGGATCGGGAACAGCTCATGCCGGGCCGCCTGCGCCCTGGCGATGAACCCGCCGGTCGCCATCGGGAATTTCGGATTCTGCAGCATCTCGGCGCCGCGCATCATGCCGGCCATGGTGCGGGCCTGGAAATCGGCATATCCGGTGGTGCCGGGGGCGAAAGTGTTGGTCTCGTGCAGAAAGCCGGCAATGGCGATACGGGCCACGATTTGCTCCTCGATGAACGACAGGCTTGCTTTGTACTCAGAATGCAAGGCGCGTGCCCGTAGGACAACGTGCTGTCACGAATGGCCGGGCTGCGTCGTCCGCTGGTCGGATCCCCACGGAGGTGTCGGATGAAGAGAAGGGTTCAATTCGCCGCGGTGGCGCCCGACGGCACCAAGGCGCTCCGGGCGGTGCACGGCTATCTGCAGGAATGCGGCCTGGCGCGCGAGCTGATCGAGTTGGTGAACCTGCGCGTGTCGCAGATCAACGGCTGCGCCTATTGCCTGGACCTGCATTGCCGGGAGCTGCGCAAGATGGGTGAGAAGCAGCAGCGACTCGACTGCCTGGCGGCCTGGCGCGAGGTGCCTTTCTTCAGCGAGCGGGAGCGCGCGGCGCTGGCCTGGGCCGAGAGCCTGACGCGGATCGACCGGACCGCCGCGCCGGATGCCGATTACGAGCCGCTGGCGGCGCATTTCTCCGAGAAGGAGATCGCCGATCTCACCTTCGCCATCGCCAATATGAACATGATGAATCGGGTCGGCGTCGGGCTGCGCATGACGCCCAAGGCGGTCTAGCATCCTCCCTGCCAAGCAAGGGAGGGCAAGCCATGAAGGTGCTGGTCGAGCGGGACGGGCCGGTGACCACGGTGATCATCAACCGGCCGGAGCGGCGCAATGCCGTCGACGCCGAGACGGCGGTGCTGCTGCGCGACGCCTTCGATGCCTTCGACCGCGATCCGGATCAGCTCGCCGCCGTGCTGACCGGCGCTGACGGCAATTTCTGCGCCGGCTATGACCTGAAGCAGGTCTCGGCCAGCGGCACGACGGGCGAGTCCGACCCGGCGGGCGAAGGTCCGATGGGGCCGACGCGGCGGCTGCTCGCCAAGCCGGTGATCGCCGCGGTCGAGGGTTTCGCGGTTGCGGGCGGGCTCGAGCTTGCGCTCTGGTGCGACATCCGCATCGCGTCGGAGACGGCGACCTTCGGCGTGTTCTGCCGGCGCTGGGGCGTACCGCTGATCGATGGCGGCACGGTGCGCCTGCCGCGCATCATCGGGCAGGGCCGGGCGCTCGACATGATCCTGACCGGGCGCCCGGTCGGTGCCGATGAGGCGCTCGTCATGGGTCTTGCCAACCGCAAGGTGGCGGCGGGCGAGGCGCGCGCGGCGGCGGAAACGTATGCCCGAGAGATCGCCCGCTTCCCGCAGATCTGTCTGAAGGCGGATCGCCGCTCCGCCTATGAGCAATGGGACCGCGATCTGCGCGACGCGCTGGTCGCGGAAGGCGCCGGCGGCGTGCAACCGCTTCGCAGCGAGGCGCGCGCCGGCGCGACCCGCTTCGCCGGCGGCAAGGGTCGCGGCGGCGGCTTCAGCGAGATCTGATTTCGGCGGCCCTTCGCCGCCGCGGATCAGAAGGCGCGGATCAGGCCCGGTCGGCGTCGGCCTGCGGTCAGCGACCGATAGACCTCGGTCGCGGCGCTGCGCAAGGCGCGGAGCGAGGGGTAGAGCTTGCGATCGATCTGTTGCAGCAGCGGCTGGCTGGAGATGAAGCGAAAGCGGCGACCGTCACGCACCGCGAGGCCGAGCGCCTCACCATCCACCTCGATAACGAATGCCTCGGACATGAAACCCTCAACCGCCGGAGCCTGCCCGGCATTGACTAGCGTCGATTGATGACATGCGTGAGAACGGGCACGGCATGCGCGCCCATCGGCCGCGTCAGCGACAGCCCGTACACATTCGAATGCGATGTTCCGAGATAGGGTGGGGGACGTTCGAAACGTGCAGCATCGTGCTCTCCATTCTGCTCGCTCGAGAACCCACGAATCCCCTTCGTGGCGCTTTAGCGTTTGGTGACGCGGCGCAAGCTGCTGTCGTCAAATTGCCGCGGCCGGAAACGAGCCCGGCGACGTCAAAGATAGGAGTCGTTCCGGCGGAATCAACCACGTCCGTCGGCTGCTCAAACGCGACGCAGCAGGTCGGGTTCCCATTGACGCTACGGAAATCTTGCCCGCCGGTGCCGCTGTTGCTGGCGGCCGAGGGCGTGGCTAAGGTGCCGCCCTTCAAAGCACCAAAACAACTAGGGAGAACAAACCCATGAGCGGCGACAATATGGTCAAGGATAAGGTGATCGTGGTCACCGGCGCGGGCCGCGGCATCGGCCGCGAGATCGCCATTCTGGCGGCGCGCGAAGGCGCCAAGGTGGTGGTCAACGATCTCGGCGGCTCGGCCGAGGGCGAGGGCCAGGACCTGACCCCGGCGCAGGAAGTTGTCGACACCATCAAGAAGGCGGGTGGCCAGGCCGTCGTCAGCGGCGACAGCGTCGCCGACCCGGCGGCGGCGGAGCGCATCATCAAGCAGGCGGTCGACACTTTCGGCCGTATCGACTGCGTGGTGAACAATGCCGGCATCCTGCGCGACCGCATCTTCCACCGTATGAGCGTGGTCGACTGGCGCGCCGTGATCGACGTGCATCTGAACGGCTCGTTCTACATGTCGAAAGCCGCGGCGAACTATTTCAAGGAGCAGAATTCCGGCTCCTATGTCCACTTCACCTCGACCTCCGGCCTGATCGGCAATTTCGGCCAGGCGAACTACGCGGCGGCGAAGATGGGCATCATCGGCCTCTCCAAGTCGATCGCGCTCGACATGGCGCGGTTCGGCGTGCGCTCGAACTGCGTCTCGCCCTTCGCCTGGTCGCGTCTGATCGGCACCATTCCGACCAACACGCCGGAAGAGAAGGCCCGCGTCGAGCGCATCCAGAACACCATGACGGCGGCGAAGATCGCACCCATCGTGGTGTTCCTCGCCTCCGACGCGGCGAAGGACGTGTCCGGCCAGATCTTCGGCGTGCGCAAGGACGAAATCATCCTGTTCAGCCAGAACCGGCCGCTGCGCACCGCGCACAAGGGCGACGGCTGGTCACCGAAGGCGATCGCCGACACCGTGCTGCCCGGCTTCAAGTCGAGCTTCTATCCGCTCGACCGCTCCGCCGACGTGTTCAACTGGGAGCCGCTCTGAGCGGAGGAGGGCGGTCTCATGGCGATCGACTATCAGAAACTGAAGAATCGCAAGTTCGACGACGTCGTGCACACATATACCCAGCGCGACACGATGCTCTATGCGCTCGGCCTCGGCTTCGGCGCCGACCCGATGGATCGGGGCCAGCTCCGCTTCGTCTACGAGGACGGGCTGAAGGCGCTGCCGACCATGGCCGTGGTGCTGGGCAGCCCGGGTTTCTGGGTGAAGAACCCGGATAGCGGCATCGACTGGAAGCAGGTGCTGCATGGCGAGCAGGGCTTGAAGGTGTTCAAGCCGCTGCCGGCGGAAGGCACGGTGATCGGCCGCACCCGGATCGTCGACATCATCGATAACGGTCCGGGTAAGGGCGCGCTGATGTATTCGGAGCGCGAGATCATCGACAAGAAGTCCGGCGAGGTGCTGGCGGCGAGCCAGAGCACCACCTTCGCCCGGGCGGATGGCGGCTTCGGCGGGCCGGCCGGCCCGAAGAAGTCGGTCCATGCGATCCCCGAACGGACGCCCGATCTCACCACCGACATCACCTCGGTGCCGCAGGCGGCACTGATCTACCGCCTGTCCGGCGACTACAATCCGCTGCATGCGGATCCCGATGTGGCGAAGTCGGCGAATTTCAAGCAGCCGATCCTGCACGGTCTCTGCACCTACGGCATTGCCGGCCATGCCATCCTGAAACTGCTCTGCGGCTACGACCCGGCCAAGCTGAAGCAGATGGACGTGCGGTTCTCCTCCCCGGTCTATCCCGGCGAGACGATCCGCACCGAGGTCTGGAAGGAAGGCGCCGGCAAGGCGGCGTTCCGCTGCAAGGTGGTGGAGCGCGACGTCATGGTGCTGAACAACGGCTACGCGGAATACGCGGCGTAGACGAAGGCCCGCTCCGCCTTTGGCGGAGCGGGCCTTCGTCTATCGGCGGGGATCACGGATCGGCCGCGAGTTCGGCTGGCTCAACTCGAAGTCGACCATGGTGCGGGTGAGGCCGATGTCGCGCAAGGTCCGCGCATCGAGGCCCGACAATGCGATCCGCGCCGCACGCCGTTCGGCCCAGACGGCGAGGAACACCGTCGCACGCGCCCAAAGGCTTGCCGGCACCGGCTCGGCTTCTAGCCGGGACTGGTTCAGCGTCTCGTCGATCTCGAGACCGGGGCGGAAGAACGACATGGCATGGTCTCCTTTGGCTTGACGCTGACAGGAGACCGCGATCGCCGCCCTCTCTCAATTACGTGGCAGAGAATATCCGCGCTCAGCCTTCCGCCAGGAAGGGCAGGAGCTGCGCGAGCGTGGCCTGCGGCGCTTCCTCGGGCAGGAAGTGGCCGCTTTCGATCGGGCCGCCCCGCACATCGCTCGCCCAGTTGCGCCAGACCGCGAGGCGGTCGCCCTTCGCGAAGCCGCTGTGCTCGCCCCAAAGTGCGAGCAGCGGGCAGGCGATCTTGCGGCCCGCTTTCAGATCGGCGGCATCGTCCTGGTCGTCGACGGTGGCGCCGGCCCGGTAATCCTCGCAGGTGGCATGCACGACTTCGGGGCGACGGAAGGCGCGAATGTATTCCGCCATCGCGCGCTCGTCGAAGGCGAAGCCGGGTTTGGCCCAGCTCGCCAGCGTGTGGCGGATGAAATATTCCGGATCGCTGCCGATCAGCCGCTCCGGGAAGGGTGTCGGCTGGATCAGGAAGAACCAGTGATAGGTGCTGGTGGCGAACGCCTTGTTCACGCCCTGCCACATGGCATGCGTCGGCACGACATCGAGCGTGCAGAGGCGCGCGACCTTGCCGGCATGATCGAAGGCCATGCGATAGGCGACACGCGCGCCGCGATCATGGCCGACCACGGCGAAGCGCGCGAAGCCCAGTGCTGCCATCACCTCGACAAGCTCCGCCGCCATCGCGCGCTTGGAGTGGGGGCGATGGTCGGAGGCCGAGGGCGGGGTCGCGCTGTCGCCATAGCCGCGAAGATCGGGCGCGACGACCGTGAAGCGCTTCGCGAGTTCCGGCGCCATCGCATGCCAGCAGGCATGGGTCTGAGGATAGCCGTGGATCAGCAGGACCGGTGGGCCGCCGCCGCCCAGCATCAGGTTGATCTCGTTGCCGGCGACGGCGATGCGCCGCCGCGTGAAACCCGGAAACAGAGCTTCGCTCATGCGCTGACTGCCTTCTCGTCGTGCGGACGATAGTCCTTGAACTGCTCGCGCAAGGTCAGCTTGTGGATCTTGCCGGTGCCGGTGACCGGCATCTCGTCGACAAACTCGACGGCATCGGGCAGCCACCAGCTGGCGAGCCTGGGCTTGAGGAAGGCGAGCAGGCCCGCGGCATCCACCGTGCCGCCCTCGCGCCGCTTGACGATCAGGAGCGGGCGTTCCTGCCATTTCGGATGCGGGATCGCGATCACCGCCGCCGCCAGCACGTCGGGATGGGCGACGGCCAGGTTCTCGATCTCGATCGAGCTGATCCATTCGCCGCCCGACTTGATCACGTCCTTGGAGCGGTCGGTCAGGGTGACATGGCCTTGCGCGTCCAGCACGGCGACGTCGCCGGTCTTCAGCCAGCCTGCCTCGTCGAGCGCGTCGCCGCCCTCGCCCTTGAAGTAGCCTGAGGCGATCCACGGGCCCTTGATGCGGAGATGGCCGACCGCCTTGCCGTCGGCCGGCAACGGATTGCCGTCGTCGCCGACGATCTTGAGTTCGACGCCGTACATGCGCCGCCCGGATTTCATCCGCCGATCCATGCGCTGCTCGAAGGGCAGGCCGGCGCTGCCCGGCCGCATGGTCGGCTTCGTGGCGGTCAGGGCTTCGGTCATGCCCCAGGCCTGGCACAGCTCGACGCCATAGTCGCGCTCCAGCCGCTCGATGATGGAGCGCGGCGGCGCCGAGCCGCTGGAAAGCGCGTACCGGAGCGTGGAGAACTTCCGGCCGTTGCGCTCCAGCCAATCGAGCAGGATCAGCCACATGGTCGGCACGCCGGCCGTGATGGTGACGCCTTCGCCCTCGAACAGCTCGTAGAGCTTGTCCGGCTCGTAGGCGCGGCCGGGGAAGACCAGCTTCGACCCGGTATAGGGCGCGAGATAGGGCATGTTCCAGGCATTGCCGTGGAACATTGGCGCCATCGGCATCATCACCTCCTGCGCGCCGTTCCTCGATCCGCCGAGGAAGTCGAACGCGCAGGCGATCATGGTGTGCAGTACGTTGGCGCGGTGTGAATAGAGCACGCCCTTCGGGTTGCCGGTGGTGCCCGAGGTGTAGCAGAGCGAGGAGGCGTTCCGCTCGTCGAGGCGCGGCCAGGCGAGGTCGCCGCTCTCGGCCGCGAGCAGCGCGTCGGAGCAGAGCACGGGCTTCTTCAGGCCCGGCGCGGCGCCCATGCGGTCCGGCGGCGCCATCATCACGAAGGCTTCGACCGTGGTCAGGCGGTCGGCGATCGCCTCGACGGTCGGTGCCGTCGCCGCATCGAAGAACAGCAGCCGATCCTCGGCGTGGTTGATGATGTAGACGAGCTGGTCGTTGTACAGCCTGGGATTGATGGTGTGCAGCACCGAGCCGATGCCGGTGACGCCGTAGAACATCTCGAAATGCCGGTGCGTGTTCCAGGCGAGCGAGCCGACCCGGTCGCCTTCGCGCATGCCGAGCCGGCGCAGCGCCTGCGCCAGCCGCTTCGCTCGGGCCTGCGCGTCGGCATAGGTGTAGCGGTGGATATCGCCCTCGACGGTGCGGGCCACGATCTCGGTCTCGGCATGGGCGAGTGCCGCATGTTCGATCAGGCCGGAGAGCAGCAGCGGCTCGTCCATCATCAGCCCCAGCATCGGGTTTCCTCGCTCCCACATTGACGGTCCGTGCTTGTGACGCCCACGATCAGGCCTCCGCCGGATCGGCGCAAGAGGGAGGATCCCGCATGCAGGGAGAGATCGTCGAGCAGCTTCGCCAGGTATCGACCGCGACCGTCACGATGCAGCTTCTGAAGCGCGGCTTCCGGACCGGGGCGATGACGGGGCTCAAGCCATGGGGCGCCGATGCCGCGCGCATGGTCGGGCCTGCCTATACGCTTCGCTATATCCCCGCCCGGGAAGATCTGTGCGGGGCGCCCAAGCCGGGGGAGCCGCCGACCGCGCAACGCCTTGCCATCGAGGAATGCCCGCCCGGCCACATCCTGGTCATGGCGACCGATGGCGAGCAGCGCTGCGGCACCATCGGCGACATCCTGGCGGAGCGGCTGGTGGTGCGAAAGGTCGGCGGCGTGGTGACCGACGGCGCCATCCGCGATGCCGGCGTGATCGCCGGGATCGGGCTCGCGGTCTATGCGACCGCCGCGGTGGCGCCGGCCAGCATGAACTACCTGCATCCGGTGGAGGTGCAGCGGCCGGTCGGCTGCGCCGGCGCGGCGGTCTTCCCGGGCGATATGATCGTCGCCGACGCCGATGGTGTGGTGGTGATCCCGCAGCATCTGGCCGCGGAGATCGCGCGCGATGGGCTGGAGCAGGAGCGGGTGGAGCGCTTCGTCGCGCGGGAGGTGCGGCGCGGCCGGTCGACGCTCGAAGTCTATCCGCCGAGCGACGCGGTGAAGGCTGAATACCGCCGTTGGGTCGAAGCCGGCGAGCCGGCCTGAGCAATCAGGGCGGCGTCGGCTCGCGGGTCGGCGCCGGGCCGCGCTCCTGCAGGGCCAGCACGGCTTGGAACTTGCGCCGCATCTCGAGCGTCGCGTCGCGCGCTTCCAGCTGGTTGCGGACGACGCGCGGGGTGATCAGGACCAGCAGCTCGGTGCGGGCCACGTCGTTGATCTTGCGCCCGAACAGCGAGCCGAGCACCGGAATCTCGTGCAGGATCGGGATGCCGGAATTGCCGACCTGGTTCTGCTCGCGGATCAGGCCGCCGAGCGCCACGGTTTCGCCGGAACGGATGGCGACCGAAGAAAGGATGCGCCGCTGACGGATGGTCGGCGACTGGATGGCGGCGCCGACGG
This sequence comes from Desertibaculum subflavum, assembly GCA_003576705.1. Classification (GTDB taxonomy): domain Bacteria; phylum Pseudomonadota; class Alphaproteobacteria; order Ferrovibrionales; family Ferrovibrionaceae; genus Desertibaculum; species Desertibaculum subflavum. Next base: position 1,708 of record QOZS01000058.1, on the reverse strand, counting down.
CCGGCGGCGTCACGTCGGACACTTCCTGCGCGATCTCGAGCGTGACGAGGCCCGAGACGTTGACTCGCGGGATGACTTCGAGCGTCACGCCGGTCTGGCGGTACTCGACCGAGTTCACCGTGCGCGGATCGACGGCGAGCGTGGTGTCGATGAAGCGGGTCAGGATCGGCACTTCGTCGCCGACCTGCAGCTTGGCCGTCTGATTGTCGAGCACCATCACCTGCGGATTCGACACCACGTTGATGGTGGTGATGTTGGACAGCGCGTCGATGACGGCGCGCGTGTTGCCGCCGCCGATCACGAAGGAGAAGCCGCCGGCCACGGGACCGCCGAAGGTGCTGGTGGAGAGCGGCACGGCGACCGATCCCTCGGTCGTGCCGATGGTCAGCTGCGAGGAGCCGTGCTTGGCGATACCGATATCGCCGGTGGAGAGGAAATACTGCACGCCATAGCGCAGCGTGTCGTTCAGGCTGACCTCGATGATCGAGGCGTCGATGATCACCTGCAGCGGCATGAGGTCGAGCTTGGCCAGCACTTCCTCGATGCTCTCGTAGTCGCGCGGGGTGGCCAGGACGAGCACGGCGTTGTTCGCCTCGTCGGCGATGATGCGTACGCCCTGTTCGCCGTCCGCGGCCGAGTTGAGGGCGGTGAGCGCCGCCGACGGGCGGACTTCCTCGCCTTCGGCCGGCGCCTCGCCGGCGCGGGCGGCAGCCCGCTGTACGGTCGTCGTCGGCGACGGGTTGCGCGAGGCGCCGAAGATGCCCCGCAAGGTGCCGGCGATGGCGGCGGCCTTGCCGTTCTGCACGTAATAGACGTAGAGCCGGCGCGAGCCCTGATTGCGGGTGCGGTCGAGCCGCGCGATCCATTGCCGCGCCTCGTCGAGATAGCGCGGCTGCTTGGCGATCACCATGACGGCGTTGAGCCGCTCGATCGGGATGAACTTGACGGCGCCGGTGAGCGGCCCGTTCTTGCCGCCGAACAGGTTCTCGAGCTCGAACACCATGGTGCCGACGTCGGCGTATTGCAGGGATTCGAGCAGCACGGATTGCTCGCTCATCGCGTCGACATCGAAGATGTCGACGGTCTGGCCGGCGAGGCGAAGCTCGCCGGCGGAGCCCTGCACCACCAGCACGTTGCGTCCCGGATCGGCATGCACGATGCGATCCTCTGGCAAGGTGCCGCGCAGGATCTTCGCCATCTCCTCGGCGCCGATATAGCGGAGCGGGAAGACCTGGAGCGGCCGCCCGCCGATGCCCGGCGCGGTGGGCGCGGTGCCGGCCACCGGCTGCCCCGCCGTGCCGGCATTCTGCAGCAGCGCCACGCGGTAGATGCCGTTCTGGGTGAACAGGCCGGCGCCGTTGGATTGCAGGGCCGATTGCAGGAGCGGCAGCACCTGATCGCGGTTCAGCGGCCGCGCCGTACGGATGGTCGCGGTGCCGCGCACGTCCGGATCGATCACGTAGTTGACGCCGAGCACGTCGCGCAGCACCGCCTGCGCCACCTGCCGGATGTCGGCATCCTCAAAATTCAGGGTGATGTCGCCCGGCGTCTGGGCCGCCGGCGCGGCGGCCTGACCGGCCACGGCCTGCGGCGCGCCCACGGCCCGGCGCGGACCGGGCTGGCCCGGATAGATTTCCGCGATCTTCGGCGGCGGCGCCGTCTGCGTGACCGGCCGCTGCGCGATCGGCTGTGCAGCGGCCGGCGCCGG
>QOZS01000057.1 GCA_003576705.1 Desertibaculum subflavum | reverse complement strand
TGACGATGGAAGTGACGCTGATCGCGCCGATCGCGATGGACGAAGGTCTTCGCTTCGCCATCCGCGAGGGCGGCCGCACCGTCGGCGCCGGCGTCGTCTCCTCCATCATCCAGTAACGAGTCTGATTGCGGGGGCCCGATCATCGGGCCCCTGCTGATTTCAACGGGCGACGGCCATGGACAACCAGAACATACGGATCCGCCTCAAGGCGTTCGACCACCGGATCCTCGATCAGTCGACCAGTGAGATCGTCAACACGGCGAAGCGCACCGGTGCGCGCGTGCGTGGCCCGATCCCGCTGCCGACCAATATCGAGCGCTTCACGGTCAACCGGTCGCCCCACATCGACAAGAAGTCGCGCGAGCAGTTCGAGATCCGCACCCACAAGCGGCTGCTCGACATCATCGAGCCGACGCCGCAGACGGTGGACGCGCTGATGAAGCTCGACCTCGCCGCCGGCGTCGACGTGGAAATCAAGCTGTCCACGGGGGGCTGAGGCGATGCGGACGGGTCTCATCGCGCAGAAGCTCGGCATGACGCGCGTGTTCAGCGCCGAAGGTGCGCATGTGCCGGTGACGGTGCTGAAGGTCGATGGCTGTCAGGTCGTCGCCCACCGCACCAAGGACAAGGACGGCTACGACGCCGTCCAGCTCGGTGCCGGCAAGGCCAAGGTGAAGCGCACCACGAAGGCGCTGCGCGGCCATTTTGCCAAGGCGCAGGTCGAGCCGAAGCAGAAGCTGGTCGAGTTCCGGGTCACGCCCGATGCCTTCGTCGAGGTCGGCGCGGAGCTCTCGGCCGAGCATTTCATCGTCGGCCAGAAGGTCGACGTGGTCGGCACCACGATCGGCAAGGGCTTCGCCGGCGCCATGAAGCGGCACAACTTCCGCGGCCTGGAGGCGTCCCACGGCGTGTCGATCTCACATCGCAGCCACGGTTCGACCGGTCAGCGCCAGGATCCCGGCCGCACCTTCAAGGGCAAGAAGATGGCCGGCCATCTGGGCGATGTGCGCATCACCATGCAGTCGGTCGAGGTCGTGCGCACCGATGCGGAGCGCGGCCTGATCCTGATCAAGGGCGCCGTCCCCGGCGCCAAGGGCGGTTGGGTGCTGGTCAGCGACGCCAAGAAGCGCCCGGCGCCGAAGGACCTGCCGTTCCCGGCCGCCGTGCGCGGACCGAATGCCTCCGGGGCCGATGCCGCGGCAGCGCCTGCCGAGGCGAAGGAGTAACCGTCATGGCGCAGCTCAAGGTCTGTAACCTGGACGCGCAGGAGATCGGCACCATCGATCTCGACGACGGCATCTTTGCGATGCCGGCGCGCGCCGACATCCTGCACCGCATGGTCGTGTACCAGCTGGCCAAGCGCCAGCAGGGCACGCACAAGACCAAGACCTATGGCGAGGTCCGGGGCTCGACGGCCAAGATCTATCGCCAGAAGGGCACCGGCCGCGCCCGTCACGGCGCCAAGCGCGCGCCGCAGTTTCGCGGCGGCGGCAAGGCCTTCGGCCCGGTCGTGCGCAGCCATGCGATCGACCTGCCGAAGAAGGTGCGCAAGCTCGCGTTGAAGACGGCGCTCTCGGCCAAGCAGGCGGAGGGCAAGCTGATCGTGCTCGACGAGGCCCGCCTGACCGAAGCCAAGACCAAGATGCTGGCGCAGAAGCTCGGTAAGCTCGGGCTCTCCTCGGCGCTGATCATCGACGGCCGCGAGCTCGACCGGAACATGATGCTGGCGGCGCGCAATCTGGTCGGCATCGACCTGCTGCCGGAGCAGGGCGCCAATGTCTACGACATCCTGCGTCGCGACACGCTGGTGCTGACGCGCGCCGCGGTCGCCGGATTGGAGGCCCGCCTGAAATGACCCCGGCGATGAAACCTAAGCTCACGCGCGAGCGGATGTACGACCTGATTCTGAACCCGGTGGTTACGGAGAAGGCGACGCGCATCACCGAGCACAACCAGGTCACCTTCCGGGTGCCGCTCGACGCATCCAAGCCCGAGATCCGCGCTGCGGTCGAGGGTCTGTTCAACGTCAAGGTCACCGCCGTCAACACGGTGCGCATGAAGGGCAAGGCGAAGATGTTCCGCGGCCGGCCCGGCCAGCGCTCCGATTGGAAGAAGGCGATGGTGACGCTGGCCGACGGCCAGAAGATCGACATCACCACGGGGGTCTGAGCACATGGCGCTCAAGACATACAAGCCCGTCACGCCGTCCCAGCGCGGTCTCGTGCTGGTCGACCGGTCCGGGCTCTGGAAGGGCGATCCGGTCAAGGGGCTGAGCCACGGCCTCACCTCGACCGGCGGCCGCAACAACCACGGCCACATCACCTCGCGCTTCCGCGGCGGCGGGCACAAGCGGCGCTATCGCGTGGTCGACTTCGTGCGCCGCAAGTTCGACGTGGCGGCGACGGTGGAGCGGCTGGAATACGATCCGAACCGCACCGCCTTCATCGCGCTGATCAAGTACGCCGATGGCGAGCTCGCCTACATCCTGGCGCCGCAGCGGCTGCGCGTCGGCGACCAGGTGGTGTCCGGCGAGAAGGTCGACGTGAAGCCCGGCAACGCAATGCCGCTGCGCTCGATCCCGGTCGGCACCGTGGTGCACAATGTCGAGCTGAAGATCGGCAAGGGCGGTCAGCTCGCCCGCGCCGGCGGCTCGTACTGCCAGCTGGTCGGCAAGGACGGCAACTTCGCCCTGCTGCGGCTCGCCTCCGGCGAGCAGCGCCTGGTGCGGGCCGAGTGCATGGCGACGGTCGGCGCGGTCAGCAACCCCGACAACCAGAACATCCAGATCGGCAAGGCCGGCCGGATGCGCTGGAAGGGCCGCCGCCCGCACAACCGCGGCGTCACCATGAACCCGATCGACCATCCGCATGGCGGCGGCGAAGGCCGCACCTCGGGCGGCCGTCACCCGGTCAGCCCGTGGGGCAAGCCGACCAAGGGTGCGCGCACCCGCAACAACAAGGCGACGGACAAGTGGATCGTCCGCCGTCGCCCGTCCAACCGCAAGACCTCGTAGGGGAGCTCGGCGCATGGCGCGTTCAGTCTGGAAGGGCCCCTTCGTCGACGGCTATCTGCTGAAGAAGGCCGATACGGCGCGGGATGCGGCGCGGAAGGAGATCATCAGGACCTGGTCTCGCCGCTCCACCATCCTGCCGCAATTCGTCGGCCTGACGTTTGGCGTCTACAACGGCAAGAAGTTCATTCCCGTCATGGTCACCGAGGAAATGGTGGGTCACAAGCTCGGCGAGTTCTCGCCGACCCGCACGTTCACCGGTCACGCGGCGGACAAGAAGGTGAAGAGGAAGTAGCCATGGGCAAGCAGGCGCGGCAGCGTTCGCTCGCCGACAACGAAGCCAAGGCAGTGGCGCACGGGCTGAAGACCAGCCCGCGCAAGCTGAACCTGGTAGCGGAGTCGATCCGAGGCCTCACCGTCAATGCGGCGCTCAATGCGCTCGCCTTCTCGCGGAAGAAGATGGCGGTGGATGTGCGCAAGGCGCTCCAGTCGGCCATCGCCAACGCGGAGAACAACCACCAGCTCGACGTCGACCGTCTGGTGGTGGCGGAGGCCTATGCCGGCAAGGGGCTGGTGATGCGCCGCTTCCATGCGCGCGCCCGCGGCCGCGGCGCCGGCATCCGCAAGCCGTTCTCCAATCTCTATCTGGTCGTGCGCGAGCGCGCCGAGGAGCAAGCCTGATGGGTCAGAAAGTCAATCCGATCGGCCTTCGGCTCGGCGTCAACCGGACCTGGGATTCGCGCTGGTATGCCGGCAAGAAGGATTATCGCATCCGCCTGCACGAGGACCTGCGCATCCGCCGCTTCCTGGAGAAGCGCCTGACCCAGGCCGGCGTCAGCCGCATCGTGATCGAGCGCCCGGCGCGCAAGGCGCGCGTGACGATCCATACCGCGCGTCCCGGCGTGGTGATCGGCAAGAAGGGCGCCGATATCGAGAAGCTGCGCACCGACCTAGCCAAGATGACCTCGTCGGAAGTGCATGTGAACATCGTCGAGATCCGCAAGCCCGAGATCGACGCCAAGCTGGTCGCCGAGAGCATCGCCCAGCAGCTGGAGCGCCGCGTCGCCTTCCGCCGCGCCATGAAGCGGGCCGTGCAATCGGCCATGCGGCTCGGCGCCCAGGGCATTCGCATCAATTGCGGCGGCCGGCTCGGCGGCGCCGAGATCGCGCGCATGGAGTGGTACCGCGAGGGCCGCGTGCCGCTGCATACGCTGCGCGCCGATATCGATTACGGCATCGCGACGGCGAAGACCGCGTACGGCACGTGCGGCGTCAAGGTGTGGGTGTTCAAGGGCGAGATCCTGGCGCACGACCCGATGGCGCAGGACAAGCGCCTGGCCGAGCAGGCCGGCTCGACCGGCCGCACGGCCGCGGGCTGAGGATAGGGCATCATGCTGCAACCGAAACGCACCAAGTACCGCAAGGCGTTCAAGGGTCGGATCAAGGGCAATGCCAAGGGCGGCACGGCCTTGAACTTCGGCTCGGTCGGCCTGAAGGCGATGGAGCCCGAGCGGGTGACCGCGCGCCAGATCGAGGCGGCGCGCCGCGCCATCTCGCGCCACATCAAGCGCACCGGGCGCATGTGGATCCGCGTGTTTCCCGACGTGCCGGTTTCGAAGAAGCCGACCGAGGTCCGCATGGGCAAGGGCAAGGGCACGCCCGAGCTTTGGGTGTGCCGCGTGAAGCCCGGCCGCATCATGTTCGAGCTGGACGGCGTGCCGGCGCAGCTTGCCAGCGAGGCGCTGATGCTCGGCGCCGCGAAGCTGCCGATCCGCACCCGCGTGGTCACCCGCGCTCTTGAGAGGTCCCCGATATGAAGGCGCGCGACCTGGTCGGCAAGACCAAGGACGAGCTGAGCGACCAGCTCGAGAACCTGAAGAAGGAACAGTTCAACCTGCGCTTCCAGCGCGCGACCGGGCAGCTCGAGAGCACCGCCCGGGTGCAGCAGGTGCGCCGCGACATCGCACGGGTGAAGACCGTGCTGCGTGCCGCCGGCGTGCGGGCGTAGGAGGAGAGGGCGATGCCGAAACGCGTTCTGCAGGGCGTGGTGGTGAGCGACAAGAACGACCGGACCATCGTGGTCGAGGTCGAGCGCCGCGTCATGCACCCGATCTACAAGAAGTTCATCCGCCGCACCAAGCGCTACCACGCGCATGATGAGGCCAACACGTCCAAGGTCGGCGACGTCGTCCGCATCCAGGAATGCCGTCCCATCTCCAAGCTGAAGCGCTGGGAGCTGGTGGCAGGGGATGCGGCGGCCAAGGCGAGCTGAAGCGGCACTGACGGGCTGAAGCCATGATCCAGGTCGAATCCAACCTCGAAGTCGCCGACAATTCCGGCGCGCGCCGCGTCCAGTGCATCAAGGTGCTGGGCGGCTCCAAGCGCAAATACGCCTCGGTCGGCGACGTCATCGTCGTCTCGGTCAAGGAGGCGATCCCGCGCGGCCGCGTGAAGAAGGGCGACGTGCACCGCGCCGTCATCGTGCGCACGGCGAAGGAAGTGCGCCGCGCGGACGGCAGCGCGATCCGCTTCGACCGCAACGCGGCGGTGCTGATCAACAAGCAGAACGAGCCGATCGGGACCCGCATCTTCGGGCCGGTGACGCGCGAGCTGCGCGCCAAGAACCACATGAAGATCATTTCGCTCGCGCCGGAGGTTTTGTGATGGCCGCGAAGTTCAAGCTCAAGAAGGGCGACAAGGTTGTCGTCACGACCGGGCGCGACAAGGGCCGTCGGGGCGAGATCATCCGCATGATCCCCACCGAGACCCGCGCCGTCGTCTCCGGTATCAACAAGGTGAAGCGCCATACCCGCCCGGCCGCCGGCAATCCCGGCGGCATCGTGGAGAAGGAGGCGCCGATCCATCTCTCCAACCTCGCCATCGAGGACCCCAAGGACGGCAAGCCGACCCGCGTCGGCTTCCGCACCCTCGATGACGGTCGCAAGGTCCGCTTCGCCAAGCGGTCCGGCGAAATCATCGACATCTGAGGTGGCAGCCATGGCCAAGGCCCGTCTCGCCGATCACTACAGCAAGGTCGTCAAGGCCGAGCTGAAGGAGAAGTTCGGCTACAAGAACGACCTGCAGGTGCCGCGGATCGACAAGATCGTCATCAATATGGGCGTCGGCGAGGCGACCGGCGATTCCAAGAAGCTGACCGCCGCGGTCGCCGACATGACGGCGATCGCCGGGCAGAAGCCGGTCGTCACCAAGGCCAAGAAGGCGATCGCGACCTTCAAGATCCGCGAGGGGCTGCCGATCGGCTGCAAGGTCACGCTGCGCCGCGACCGCATGTACGAGTTCCTCGACCGGCTGATCAACATCGCCTTGCCGCGCGTCCGCGACTTTCGCGGCACCTCGGCCAAGAGCTTCGACGGCCGGGGCAACTATGCGATGGGCCTGAAGGAGCAGATCGTGTTCCCGGAGATCAACTACGACAAGATCGACACGGTCCGCGGCATGGACATCATCATCTGCACGACGGCGAAGACCGACGAGGAGGCCAAGGCGCTTCTCAAGGGCTTCAACATGCCGTTCGCGAATTGAACCGGAGACGGCGATGGCGAAGAAGAGCGCGATCGAGAAGAACGAGCACCGGCGGCAGCTGGCCAAGCGTTATGCGGCCAAGCGTGCGCGGCTGAAGATGGTCGCGAACGACGAGACGAAGACGGCCGAGGAACGGTTCGAGGCGCGCCTGAGGCTCGCCGAGATGCCGCGCAACTCGGCGCCCTCGCGCATCCGCAACCGCTGCCAGCTGACCGGCCGGCCGCGGGCCTATTATCGCAAGCTCGGCGTCTGCCGCATCCTGCTGCGCGATCTGGCCTCGAACGGCCAGATCCCCGGCATGGTGAAGGCGAGCTGGTAAGGGAATCCGGCAGATGGCAATGACCGATCCGCTCGGCGATATGCTGACCCGCATCCGCAACGGACAGCGGGCGAAGAAGACCAAGGTGGAGAGCCCGGCCTCCCGCCTGCGCGAGAACGTGCTCGAAGTGCTGAAGCGCGAGGGCTATATCCGCGGCTTCGAGCGCAGCGACACCGATACCGGGCAGGGCGCGCTCACCATCGAGCTCAAGTATTTCGAGGGCGAGCCGGTGATCAAGGCGATCAGCCGTGTGTCGACGCCGGGCCGGCGCGTCTATTCCGGCATCAAGGAGCTGCCGCGCGTGCGCAACGGGCTCGGCATCTCGATCCTGTCGACGCCGCGCGGCGTCATGTCCGACGCGGAAGCCCGCGCCGCCAATGTCGGCGGCGAGGTTCTGTGCCGGGTATTCTGAGGTAGAGCCATGTCACGCATCGGAAGAAATCCGATTTCTGTGCCGGCCGGCGTCCAGGTGCAGATCCAGGGCGCCACGGTCTCGGCCAAGGGGCCGAAGGGCCAGCTCGCGCTGACCCTGGTCGACGAGATCGGCGTCACGCTGGCCGACGGCAAGATCACCGTGAAGCCGAACGTCGAGACACGGCGCGGCCGGATGATGTGGGGAATGCAGCGCACCCTGGTGAGCAACCTGGTGAACGGCGTCGCCAAGGGGTTCAGCCAGGAGCTCGAGATCAACGGCGTCGGCTACCGCGCCGCGGTCCAGGGCAAGATGCTGAACCTGCAGCTCGGCTACAGCCACGACATCAACTATCCGATCCCGCAGGGGATCGAGATCAAGTGCGAGAAGCCCACCTCGATCACGATCTCCGGCGCGGACCGCCAGAAGGTCGGACAGGTGGCGGCGGAGATCCGCTCGTTCCGCGGGCCGGAGCCCTACAAGGGCAAGGGCGTGAAGTACGCGGACGAGAAGATCCTCCGCAAGGAAGGCAAGAAGAAGTGACGCGGAGCGACCGGCCATGAGCAACAAGAGCGACAAGCTGTTCGCGCGGCGCCAGTCGCGCACCCGTGCGCGACTGCGCCGGGTGAGCAGCGGGCGGCCGAGGCTGTCGGTGTTCCGCTCCTCGCGGCACATCCACGCGCAGGTGATCGACGACGAGAAGGGCGTGACCATCGCCGCTGCCTCGACGCTCGAAAAGGACCTGAAAGGCAAGGTCAAGACCGGCGCCGACAAGGCGGCGGCGGCCGAGGTCGGCAAGCTGATCGCGGCACGCGCCAAGGCGGCGGGCGTGACCCAGGTCGTGTTCGACCGCGGCGGCTATCTCTATCACGGCCGGGTCAAGGCGCTTGCCGACAGCGCCCGCGAAGCCGGCCTGGAATTCTGAGGGAAGGTAATCCGATGCTGCGTCCGGAACATGGCGAGCGCGAGCGCGGTGATCGCGGCGAGTCCGAACTGCTCGACAAGCTCGTCAGCATCAACCGCGTCGCCAAGGTGGTGAAGGGCGGCCGGCGCTTCGGCTTCGCCGCCCTGGTCGTGGTCGGCGACCAGAAGGGCCGCGTGGGCTACGGCTCCGGCAAGGCCCGCGAGGTGCCGGAGGCGATCCGCAAGGCGACCGAGCAGGCCAAGCGCAACATGGTGCGCGTGCCGCTGCGCGAAGGCCGCACCCTGCATCACGACGTGAACGGCCGCCACGGTGCCGGCAAGGTCGTGCTGCGCGCGGCGCCGCCCGGCACCGGCATCATCGCCGGCGGTCCGATGCGCGCGGTGTTCGAGACGCTCGGCGTGCAGGACGTGGTGACCAAGTCGATGGGCACCTCGAACCCGCACAACATGGTGAAGGCCACCTTCGCCGCCTTTGCCAACCTGCAGTCGCCGCGCTACGTGGCGAACAAGCGCGGCAAGAAGGTCGGCGAGATCATCGGCCGCCGCAGCGAGCGGCAGCCGGCGGCGGAGGAGACCGCGGCATGAGCGCGAAGAAGACCCTCCGCGTCACCCAGATCCGCAGCGCCAACAACCGCCCGGAAAGCCAGGCCGTGGTCCTGAAGGGGCTCGGCCTCGGCAAGCTGCACCGCACCCGCGAGCTCGAGGACACGGCCGCGGTGCGCGGCATGATCGCCAAGGTCCACCACCTGGTGAAGGTCGAAGGCCAGGGCGCCTAAGTCTCAAGGAACTGATCCATGCGATTGAACGAGCTGAGTGACAATCCCGGCGCCCGCAAGCGGCGCATGCGGATCGGCCGTGGCATCGGCTCCGGCAAGGGCAAGACGGGCGGCCGCGGCGTGAAGGGCCAGAAGGCGCGCACCGGCGTTGCCATCAAGGGGTTCGAGGGCGGCCAGATGCCGCTGCATCGGCGCCTGCCGAAGCGCGGCTTCAAGGCACCGTTCTCGAAGGAATACGACGAGCTGAACCTCGGCAAGCTGCAGGCGGCGATCGCCGAAGGCCGCATCAAGGCCGACCAGCCGATCGGCCGGGACGAGCTGGTTGCGGCCGGCCTGGTGCGCGGCCGGATCGACGGCGTGCGCCTGCTCGCCAAGGGCGACTTCTCGACCAAGATCACCATTCACGTGGCCGGCGCCTCGAAGTCGGCCGTCGCCGCGGTCGAGGCCGCGGGCGGCACGGTGGTGCTGCCGCCGCCGCCCCCGCCGCCGGTCAAGAAGATGAAGCCGAAGTCGGAGCGCAAGGCGGCCTGATGGCCGCTCTGCCGCGCTCTCGGGGATAGCCATGGCCTCTGCTGCCGAGCAACTTGCCGCCAATCTCAACTTCGGCGCCTTCGCCAAGGCGACGGAGCTGAAGAAGCGCATCTGGTTCACGCTCGGCGCGCTGATCGTCTATCGCCTCGGCACCTATATTCCGCTGCCCGGCATCGACCCGGCGATCCTGAAAGACCTGTTCCAGCAGAACAAGGGCGGCATCCTCGGCCTGTTCGATGTGTTCGCCGGCGGTGCGCTCGGGCGCATGACCATCTTCGCCCTCAACATCATGCCTTACATCTCGGCATCGATCATCGTGCAGCTGCTCACCACGGTGATGCCGAGCTTCGAGGCGATGAAGAAGGAAGGCGAGGCCGGCCGCAAGCGCCTCAACCAGTACACCCGCTATGGCACGGTCGTGCTGGCGTTGCTGCAGGGCTATGGCATCGCGAGCGGCCTGGTCGGCATGTCCGGCAGTTCCGGCGCCGTGGTGCAGAATCCTGGGGTCTTCTTCCTGGCGACCACGGTGATCACGCTGACCGGCGGAACCGTGTTCCTGATGTGGCTCGGCGAGCAGATCACCCAGCGCGGCGTCGGCAACGGCATCTCGCTGATCATCTTCGCCGGCATCGTCGCCGAAGTGCCGCGGGCGCTGGTCGGCACCTTCGAGCTCGGCCGCCAGGGCGCGCTGCCGACCATCCTGATCATCGGCCTGCTGGTCATGGTGGTAGCGCTGATCGCCTTCATCGTGTTCATGGAGCGGGCGCAGCGGCGCATCCTGGTGCAATACCCGAAGCGCCAGGTCGGCAACCGCATGTTCGGCGGCGAAAGCTCGCACTTGCCGCTCAAGCTCAACACCGCGGGCGTGATCCCGCCGATCTTTGCGTCCTCGCTGCTCCTGCTGCCGGCGACGGTGGCGAGCTTCGGCGCCGGCTCCGGGCCGGAATGGCTGCAGACGGTCAGCGCCTGGCTCGCCCACGGTCAGCCGCTCTACATGTTCCTGTACGGCGCGCTGATCATCTTCTTCTGCTTCTTCTACACCGCGATCGTCTTCAACCCGACCGAGACGGCGGAGAACCTGCGCAAGCAGGGCGGCTTCGTGCCCGGTATCCGGCCGGGACAGCGCACGGCCGAGTATCTCGACAGCGTGCTGACGCGGCTGACCGCGGTCGGCGCCGTTTACCTGACCTTCGTCTGCCTGCTGCCCGAGTTCCTGGTCGCGCGGTACGCGGTGCCGTTCTATTTCGGCGGCACCTCGGTGCTCATCGTGGTCAGCGTCACCATGGACACGGTGGCCCAGGTGCAGTCGCATCTTCTGGCCCACCAGTACGAGGGCCTGATCAAGAAGGCGAAGCTGCGCGGGGCCAGGCGATGAGAAGGATCGGGCGATGAACCTGATCCTGCTCGGGCCCCCGGGGGCCGGGAAGGGCACCCAGGCGCAGCGGCTGCAGCAGGCGCGCGGGCTGGTCCAGCTCTCGACCGGCGACATGCTGCGCGCGGCGGTGGCCGCCGGCAGCGAGATCGGCAAGCGGGCCGATGCCGTCATGAAGCGGGGCGAGCTGGTTTCCGACGAGATCGTGGTCGGCATCATCGAGGACCGGATCGGCCAGCCGGATTGCGCCAAGGGCTTCATCCTGGACGGCTTTCCGCGGACGACAGCCCAGGCCGAGGCGCTCGACGCCATGCTGGCCCGCAAGGGGATGAAGCTCGACGCGGTGATCGAGATGGTGGTCGACGACGCCCAGATGGTCGATCGCATCACCGGCCGGTATACCTGCGCGAAATGCGGTGCCGGGTATCATGATACCAACAAACGCCCGAAGAAGTCGGGCGTCTGCGATGTCTGCGGCGGCACCCAGTTCACGCGCCGGGCGGACGACAAGGCGGAGACGGTCAAGGCCCGTCTGGACGCCTATCACCGCCAGACGGCGCCGCTGCTGCCCTATTACCGGGCGCGCGGGGTGCTGCAGCAGGTCGATGGCATGGCCGAGATCGACCAGGTTTCGGCGCAGATCGACAAGCTGCTTGACAGGTTGAAATAGAGTTGACGGACAAGGACTTGTGCCTATACTCGCGGCCCTTCCGGAAAACCTGGGCGCCGCGACTGCAGGCGACGGACTGAACTCGACGGACGAGGAGCTACGATCGTGGCGCGTATCGCTGGCGTCAATATCCCGACCACCAAGCGGGTCATCATCGGCCTGACCTATATCCATGGCATCGGCCGCACCCGGGCCGCTGAGATCTGCACCAAGATCGGCATCCCGGCCGAGCGGCGGGTCAATCAGCTGACCGATGCCGAGGTCATTCAGATCCGCGAACTGATCGATCGCGACTTTCAGGTGGAAGGCGATCTCCGCCGCGAAGTCGCGATGAACATCAAGCGGCTGATGGATCTCGGCTGCTACCGGGGCCTGCGGCATCGCCGCGGTCTGCCGGTGCGCGGCCAGCGCACCCACACCAATGCGCGGACCCGCAAGGGCCCGGCCAAGGCGATCGCCGGCAAGAAGAAGTAGTGGCGACGGTATCGATGGCGAAGGGTGGGCGGATCGGCCGCCGGCCCAATCGGCTGAGGACTTAAGATGGCTCGAGAGAAGACGGCGCGCGTGCGCCGCCGCGAAAAGAAGAACATCACGGCGGGCGTGGCACATGTCAGCGCCAGCTTCAACAACACCATGATCACCATCACCGACGCGCAGGGTAACACCATCGCCTGGGCATCGTCGGGCGCGCTCGGCTTCAAGGGCTCGCGCAAGTCGACGCCCTATGCCGCGCAGATGGCGGCCGAGGATGCCGGCCGCAAGGCGCAGGAGCACGGCGTTCGCACGCTCGAGGTCGAGGTGAAGGGGCCGGGCTCGGGCCGCGAATCGGCGCTGCGCGCGCTGCAGGCCGTGGGCTTCACCATCACCTCGATCAAGGACGTGACGCCGATCCCGCATAACGGCTGCCGTCCGCCGAAGCGGCGCCGCGTCTGATCCATTTGCAGCCGCCGGCGCCGGGCGCTGCGGCCAAGTGTGATCGACGCCGCGTCTGAAGAAACATCGGCGCCGCCACGGCGCAGGACCAAGGAGTTGAGATCGTGCCTGCTATTCAAAAGAACTGGGAAGCACTGATCAAGCCGAACAAGCTGAAGGTCGAGCAGGGCGAGGTCGTCGGCCGTACCGCCACCTTCGTCGCGGAGCCGCTGGAGCGGGGCTTCGGCCTGACGCTCGGCAACGCGCTGCGCCGCGTGCTGCTGTCGTCGCTGCAGGGCTCCGCCGTCACCTCGGTGCAGATCGACGGCGTGCTGCACGAATTCTCGTCGATCCCCGGCGTGCGCGAGGATGTGACCGACATCGTCCTCAACATCAAGGGCATGGCGCTGCGCATGCACGGCGAGGGCCCGAAGCGGATCACCCTGAAGGCCGAGGGCCCGAAGGAAGTCACCGCCGCGATGATCGAGACCGGCCATGACATCGAGATCATGGATTCGAGCCATGTGATCTGCACGCTGGACCACGGCGCGCGGATCCACATGGAGATGACGGTCGAGGCCGGCAAGGGCTATGTCCCGGCTTCCGCCCATCGCTCGGAAGACTCGCCGATCGGCCTGATCCCGATCGACGCGCTCTATTCGCCGGTGCGCAGGGTGGCCTACAAGGTGGAGCCGACCCGCGAAGGCCAGATCCTGGACTATGACAAACTGACGCTCACCGTCGAGACCAACGGCACCTTGAAGCCCGAGGACTCGGTCGCCTATGCCGCGCGCATCCTGCAGGACCAGTTGCAGCTCTTCATCAATTTCGAGGAGCCGAAGGAGATCAAGCGCGAAGGCAGCAAGATCGAGCCGAGCTTCAATCGCAACCTGCTGCGCCGCGTCGATGAGCTCGAGCTGTCGGTGCGCTCGGCGAACTGCCTGAAGAACGACAACATCGTCTATATCGGCGACCTGATCCAGAAGACCGAGGCGGAGATGCTCCGCACGCCGAATTTCGGCCGCAAGTCGCTCAACGAGATCAAGGAAGTGCTGATGCAGATGGGCCTGCATCTCGGCATGGAAGTGCCGAACTGGCCGCCCGAGAATATCGAGGAGCTGGCCAAGCAGCTCGAAGAAGAGACCTACTGAAGACCTAGCACGCGGGAGTTTCCACCATGCGGCATCGCAATGCCGGCCGTAAGCTGAACCGGGACTCGGCGCATCGCAACGCGATGCTGGCCAACCTCGCCGTGTCGCTGATCACCCATGAGCAGCTGCGCACCACCTTGCCCAAGGCGAAGGAACTGCGCCCGATCGTCGAGAAGATGATCACGCTCGGCAAGCGCGGCAACCTGCATGCCCGCCGCCAGGCGCTGTCCTACCTGCCGGACAAGTCGGCGGTGGACAAGCTGTTCTCGGCGCTGAGCGAGCGCTATGCATCCCGCGCCGGCGGCTATACGCGGGTGCTGAAAGCGGGCTTTCGCGCCGGCGATTCGGCCGCCATGGCGGTGATCGAGCTGGTCGACCGCGACGCTTCGGCCAAGGGCGCCGCCGACAAGGCCCGCGTCGAGGCGGCGGCCGAGAACGAGGAGCAGGCGGCCGCCTGATCCGCGAACGGGTTGCGATCTTCCAAGGGCGCGGGTTCGAACCCGCGCCCTTTTCCATTGCGGTCAGCGCTTGACCACCGCGACCAGATAGCGGCAGGGCGCGGCCCCGTGGTTGGCGAAGGCGCAATCGGCCGGCGGGCCGAGCTCCAGGCAATCGCCGGCGTCGAGCTCGTGCGTCTCGAGGCCCTCCTCGAAGCTGAGATGGCCTTCCAGCACCCAGATCTGTTGGTGCAGGAAGGCGTAGGAGGCGGCCGGGAAGGCAATGCGAGCACCCGGCGGGAGCACCACCTCCACCAGGTCGAGCGGGCCATCCGCGCGCGGCGACACGATCCGGCGAAGGTAGCCGCTGCGCGGATCGCGCCAGACCGGCTGTCTACCGGCCCGGCTCAGCTGCGATGCGCTGGCCTGCGGCGGGGCGAGCAGGGCCGACAGGGTCTTTCCGAAGGCGCCGGAGAGACGACCGAGCAGGGCCGCTGTGGGGCTCGCTTCGCCGCGCTCGATCTTGCTGATCATCGCTTTCGAGACGCCGGAGCGGGCCGCCAGTTCCGCTAAGCTCCAGCCACGGCTTTCGCGTTCCCCCTGCACGCGGCGAGGCAGGTCGACCGCAGCTGGCGTTTCGACTTCCGGCATGCGTCCACTATAGTAGACGGCATGCCGTCAGCAAGACCGTGTGCGACATGTTGATCCGCGATGCCGGGGCCGATGACCTGCCGGGCCTCCTTGCCATCTACAACGAGGTGATAGCCCACTCGACCGCCATCTATGCCGACGATCCGGCGACGCTGGCGGATCGGCAGGCATGGTGGGCGGCCCGGCGGGCGCAGGGCTATCCCGTGCTGGTGGCGGTCGACGCGAGCGGCGTGGCCGGCTTTGCGAGCTTCGGCGATTTCCGCGCGGCGCCCGGCTATCGCTTCTCCGTCGAGCACAGTGTCCATGTGCGCGCCGACCGCCGCCGCCAGGGGCTCGGCGGGCAATTGGTGAGCGCGCTGCTGCCCCGCGCCGCGGCGCTCGGCAAGCATGTGATGATCGCCGGGGTCGATGCCAGCAACGCCGCCTCGATCGCCCTGCATGAACGCCTGGGCTTCGAGCAGGTGGCGCATTTTCGCGAGGTCGGCCGCAAGTTCGAGCGCTGGCTCGATCTCGTCTTCCTGCAGCGGTTCCTGCACGACATCTGAGCCGCGCACCCTGCTGCGCCGCCAGTGCCGGCCTGTTAGGTTCCGGCAACGACAGCATCGGGGGAAACGTGCCGTGGCCGAGCAGAGATTCGATTTCATCGTCGTCGGCGCCGGGTCGGCGGGCAGCCCGGTCGCGGCGCGGCTGTCGGAGAGCGGCAAGCACAAGGTGCTGCTGCTGGAGGCCGGCGGCGAGGACCGCAATCCCTGGATCCATGTGCCGATCGGCTATGCCAAGACCTTCCTCGACGGACGCGTGAACTGGAAATACGAGACCGAGCCCGAGCCGGAGCTGAACAACCGCCGCATCTACTGGCCGCGCGGCAAGGTTCTGGGCGGGTCGAGCTCGATCAACGGCCTGATCTATATCCGCGGCATCCCCTCCGATTTCGACCATTGGCGCCAGCTCGGCAACGAAGGCTGGTCCTATGACGACGTGCTGCCGTTCTTCCGCAAGGCGGAAGACCAGGAACGCGGCGCCGACGACCTGCATGGCAAGGACGGCCCGCTCGGCGTGCGCGATGCGAGCTTCCGCACGCCGCTCTCTGATGCCTATATCGACGCGGCGCAGGAAGCGGGGCTGCCCTACAACCCCGATTTCAACGGGCGGCAGCAGGAAGGCACCGGCTATTACCAGCTGACGACACGCGGCGGCCGGCGCTGCAGCGCGGCGCGGGCCTATCTCAAGCCGGCCCGGAAGCGCGCCAACCTCACCATCGTGACGCAGGCGCTGAGCGAGCGCCTGCTGCTGGAAGGAAAGCGCGTCGTCGGCGTGCGCTATCGCCGCGGCGAGGCCGTCGAGACGGCACTGGCGGCGCGTGAGGTGATCGTCTGCGGCGGTGCCATCAATTCGCCGCAGCTTCTGCAGGTCTCGGGCATCGGGCCCGGCGAGGTCCTGCGCCGCGCCGGCGTCGAGGTGGCGCACGATCTGCCGGGCGTCGGCCGCAATCTGCACGACCATCTGCAGGTGCGCTCGCAATACAAGGCCAAGGGTACGACGCTGAACGACACGCTCGGCAAGTGGCAGCATCGGATGGTGGCCGGGGCGCGTTACGCCTTGACCCGCACCGGCCCGCTGACCATCGGTGCCGGACTGGTCGGCGTGTTCGCGCGCACGCGGCCGGAGCTGGAGGATCCGGACATCCAGATGCATTTCATTCCGTTCAGCACCGACAAGATGGGCGTGACCCTGCACCCTTTCCCGGGCTTCACCGTGACCATGAACCAGTCCCGGCCGGAGAGCCGGGGCACGCTGGAGATCCGCTCGGCCGATCCGCGCGAGGCGCCGGCGATCCGGCCGAACTACATGACCACCGATACCGACCGGCGGACCGTGATCGCGGGCCTGCGCCTGGTACGCCGGATCGCAGAGGCGAAGGCGCTGGCGCCCTATCTGCTGGAGGAGACGCAGCCGGGCCGTGCGGTGCAGACCGACGACGAGTTCCTCGATTTCGCCCGCCAGGTCGGCAGCTCGATCTACCACCCGGTCGGGACCTGCCGGATGGGCCATGACCCGGGCGCCGTGGTCGATCCCCGGCTCAAGGTACATGGGCTGGAGGGCCTGCGGGTCGCCGATGCCTCGGTCATGCCGACAGTGGTCTCCGGCAACACCAACGCCGCCTGCATCATGATCGGCGAGAAATGCGCCGACATGGCGCTCAGCGAAGCCGCCTGAGCCGGCGCGGCGGGATTCGGTCCGCGCCGCCGGCTCCGCTATGATGCCGGGCAGGGGCCAGGTGCCGGTCCCGCAGCAGAAAGCCCATGCAATTGTTACGTTTTTTGACTTCCCTGGCGGCTCTGGTCGCGTTGCTTGTCCCGGCGGCGGGGGCCCAGGACCGAACCCGCGTGGTCCCGACCAGCCGGGCGGAGATTCAGGCTTCCTTCGCGCCGCTGGTGAAGCAGGTGTCGCCGACGGTGGTGAACATCTACACCCGCACCGTGGTGCAGCAGCAGGCGCGTTCGCCGCTGTTCGACGACCCGTTCTTCCGGCGCTTCTTCGGCGACCAGCTGGGCGGGGCGACGCGTGAGCGGGTGCAGCGCTCGCTCGGCTCCGGCGTGATCGCCGATCCGCGCGGCTATGTGGTCACCAACAATCATGTGGTCGCCGGCGCCCAGGAGATCACCGTGGTGCTGCACGACCGGCGCGAGTTCGAGGCCGAGCTGATCCTGGCGGATGAGCGGACCGATCTCGCGGTGCTGAAGATCGATCCGGCCGGCGCGCCGCTGCCGGCGCTCGGCTTCGGCGATTCCGACGAGCTCGAGGTCGGCGATCTGGTGCTGGCCATCGGCAATCCGTTCGGCGTCGGCCAGACGGTGACCAGCGGCATCGTCTCGGCGCTCGGCCGCACGATGGTCGGCGATGCCGATACGCAGTCCTTCATCCAGACCGATGCGGCGATCAATCCGGGCAATTCCGGCGGCGCGCTGATCACCATGGACGGGCGGCTCGCCGGCATCAACACGGCGATCTTCTCGCGCTCCGGCGGCTCGCTCGGCATCGGCTTCGCGATCCCGTCCAACCTCGTCGCCTCGGTGCTGCACGCCGCGACGCTCGGCACCGGCGTGGTGCGCCCCTGGACCGGCGCGACCTTCCAGGCGGTGACCGCCGAGATCGCCCAGAGTCTCGGCTTCGACCGCCCTGTCGGCGTGATCGTGCGCGCCGTTTATCCGAAGGGACCGGCCGACCGCGCCGGCATCCGGGTCGGCGACGTGATCACCTCGGTGGACGGGCGCGAAGTGCTGGACCCGCGCATGCTCAAGTTCCGCATCGCCACCAAGCCGGTGGGCCAGACCGCGCAGGTCGAGATCCGCCGCGCGGGGGCGGCGCGCACGGTGCGATTCCCGCTCGAAGCGGCGCCGGAGAACCCGCCGCGCGACGAGACGCTGATCAAGGGCAACATCCCGCTGGCCGGTGCGACGGTCGCCAACCTCTCGCCCGCGGTGGCGGAAGAGACCGGCATGCCGCCGGATGCGACCGGCGTGGTGATCACCGGCGTGGCGCGCGGCAGCCCGGCGGAACGGCTGCGCCTGCGGCCCCGCGACCTCGTGCTGGCGATTGATGGCCAGGACGTCAAGCGCGTGAGCGATCTCACCGGCCTGCTCGCCAATCACCAGGGCGGCTGGCGCATCGCGGTGCAGCGGGGCGAGCAGACCGTCAACCTGGTGATCCGATGAGCGGCAACCTGTTCGAGGCTGCCGGCCTCGACGACGGCGCACCGCGGCCGCTGGCCGACCGGCTGCGACCGAAGCGGATCGAGGAGGTGATCGGCCAGGACCATCTGCTGGCGCCGGACCGGCCGCTCGGGCGCATGCTGGCGGCGAAGCGGCTGTCGTCGATTGTCCTTTGGGGACCGCCGGGCAGCGGCAAGACGACCATCGCGCGCCTTTTGGCGCAAGGCACGGGCCTTGCCTTCGAGCAGCTCTCGGCGGTGTTCTCCGGCGTTGCCGACCTGAAGAAGGCGTTCGAGCGCGCGAACGAGCGCCGACGCGTCGGCAAGGGCACCTTGCTCTTCGTCGACGAGATCCACCGCTTCAACCGCGCCCAGCAGGACGGCTTCCTGCCCTATGTCGAGAACGGCACCGTCATCCTGGTCGGCGCCACCACCGAGAACCCGTCCTTCGAGCTGAACGCGGCGTTGCTGTCGCGGGCGCAGGTCCTGGTGCTGGAGCGGCTCGACGACGAAGCGCTCGAGACCCTGTTGAGCCGCGCCGAGGAGGTCGAGGGCCGGCCCCTGCCGCTGACGCCGGAGGCGCGCGCCGCGCTGCGCCGCATGGCCGATGGCGACGGCCGCTTCCTGCTGAATCTGGCGGAGGAGCTGTTTGCGGCGCCGACGGGCTCGCCGCCCTTCGATCCGGAGCAGCTCACCGGCATCGTGCAGAAGCGCATGCCGCTCTACGACAAGGCACAGGAAGGCCATTACAACCTGATCAGCGCGCTGCACAAGTCGCTGCGCAGCTCCGATGTCGATGCCGCGCTTTACTGGCTGGCCCGCATGCTGGCGGGCGGCGAGAACCCGCTCTATATCGCCCGCCGGCTGGTGCGCTTTGCGGTCGAGGATATCGGCGTGGCCGATCCGCAGGCGGTGGTGCAGGCGCTGGCAGCGAAGGACGTCTACGACTTCCTCGGCTCGCCGGAAGGCGAGCTGGCGCTGGCGCAATCGGTGATCTATCTCGCCACCGCGCCGAAATCGAACGCGGTCTACAAGGCCTTCGGCGCCTCGCGCCGCGCGGCGGGGGAGACCGGCTCGCTGATGCCGCCCAAGCACATCCTCAACGCGCCGACCCGGCTGATGAAGGATCTCGGCTACGGCAAGGGCTATCAGTACGACCACGACACGGAGGAAGGCTTCTCCGGCCAGAACTGTTTCCCCGACGACATGGAGCGGGTGCAGCTCTATACGCCGGCCGAACGCGGCTTCGAGCGCGAGATCGGCCAGCGCATCGCCTATTGGAACAAGCTGCGCCGCCAGCGGGAGCCGGGCCAGTGAGCGGTGTCGAACTGCGCCAGGTCGCCGGCGACGAAGGCGAAATCCGCCTCGACCGCTGGTTCAAGCGCCACTTTCCCGATCTCGGGCACGGCCGGCTGGAGAAGCTGCTCCGCACCGGCCAGGTCAGGGTCGACGGGGCCCGCGCCAAGGCGAGCGACCGCCTCGCCTCCGGCCAGACCATCCGCGTGCCGCCGCTCGGCCTTGCACCGGCGGCTGAGGCGCCGGCGGCGAAGCGGGCGCCGAAAGTGCCGGAGGAGACCCTGTTCGCGCTGCAGAAATCCGTCCTCTACCGCGACGACGCGATGCTGGTGATCGACAAGCCGCCGGGGCTGGCGACCCAGGGCGGCACCGGCATCGACGTGCATATCGATATGATGCTGGACGCGCTCCGCTTCGACGCCAAGGAACGGCCGAAGCTGGTGCATCGCCTGGACAAGGACACGTCCGGCGTCCTGGTGCTGGCGCGCAACGCCAAGGCGGCGCAGGCCCTGGCCGAGGCGTTTCGGCAGAAGGCGACCCTGAAGGTCTACTGGGCGCTGACGGTCGGCGTGCCGAGCCCGCGCGACGGCCGCATCGATCTCGCGCTGTCGAAGGAGCCCGGCCGCGGCGGCGAGCGCATGCAGCCGGATCCCGACGAAGGCAAGCGCGCCATCACCGACTATGTCGTGCTGGAAACGGCGGGGCGCCGCTCGGCCTGGGTGGCGCTGCAGCCGGTGACCGGGCGGACGCACCAGCTGCGCGCGCATTGCGCGGCGCTCGGCACGCCGATCGTCGGCGACGGCAAGTATGGCGGTGCCGAAGCCTTCCTCACCGGATCGGTCAGCCGCAAGCTGCATCTGCATGCGCGTGCCATCGCCCTGCCAAAGCCCGGCGGCGGCATGGTGCGGGTGACGGCGCCGCTGCCGCGCCACATGAAGGAAACCTTCCGCCTGCTGGAATTCCGCGAGGCCGATCACAAGGACCCCTTCGCGCCCTTCGCTGAGGATTAGAGGCGGCCGCGCCAGGCGGCGATCATGAGCGCGATCTGCTTGCGCGGCGTCGCGATTTCCAGGCGGGGATCGGCCAGGTCGAAATCCACCTGGTGCAGCCGGGCGAGATAAAGCCGGACCAGCCGACCGAGCAGCAGCACGGCGCGCGCCTCGCGCGGCAGGCGCGGCACCAGGGTCCGCGCCGCGTCCAGATGCGCCGCGGCGCGTTCGGCCAGCCGGCGCAGCACCGCGCGCGTCTCGGCCGCCTGCGGCGCCAGCAAAGCCCGGTCCCGGTCGGTGCCGGCCTCGGCCATCCAATCCGCCGGCAGGTGGATCCGGCGCAGTGCGGCATGCGCCGCCGCGGCGCGTGCCAGGCCGGTGAGGCTCCAGGCCATGCCGATCGCTTCGCCGGCCGCCACCAGCCGAGCCTCGTCGACACCAAGCGCGGCGAGCAGAAGCCGGTTGAGGCCCGCCGAGGTGGCGCCGGCATAGGCTTCCAGCGCCGCGATATCGGCCGGCGGCGTCTCGTAGAGGTCGTCGGTACGGGCGTCGATCAGGCGGTCGAACGGCTCGCGGGGAAGACGGCCGGCGGCTATGGCCGCCGCCAGAGCCCGTACGATCGGGTGCGCTCGCGGTGTGCCGGCATAGATGCCATCGAGCGCTTCGCGCCACCATTGCAGTCGGATCTCGCCCAGCATCGGCTGGCTGACCTGTTCGCGCGTGCGGGCGAGTTCGCCGCTAAAGGCCAGCAGGGCGGCGAGGCGGGGACGCAGGGCGTCGGGCGCGAACAGCGAGACGAGCCAGCGGTCAGGATCGTCGCGCCGGGCCGCCGTCTCGCAATACTGGTCATCCGACGCGTGCTGCTCGCTCACACAAACCTCGACGATTTCCTAGTGTCACCTTTTGTCGCAGGCGCTATATTTTGATTTGCAGGAAACGTTACTCAGGGGGTCGTAGGGATATGGGTAAAGTACTGGAGAATCTGCACCAGACGCTGGCGATCGGTCTGGGACTCGCGATCATCCTCGCGCTGGTGTTCCATCTCGGCAGCATCGCCTCGCATGCCTATTGGGCCTTCGTGTTCCGCTGGCTGCATGTCTTCTTCGGCGTCCTGTGGATCGGCTTGCTCTACTACCTGAACTTCGTGCAGGTGCCGAACATGCCGAAGATCCCGGCGGAGCAGCGGCCGGCCATCACCAAGGTCATCGCCCCGGCGGTGCTGTTCTTCTTTCGCTACGCGGCGCTGCTCACCGTCATCACCGGCCTGATCCTGGCGGCGATGAACATGTACATCCTGGAAGCGCTGATGTTCCGCTCCGGGGTCACCATGATCGGCATCGGCATGTGGCTCGGCCTGATCATGGCCTTCAACGTCTGGTTCCTGATCTGGCCGAACCAGCAGAAGGTGCTGGGCCTGGTGCCGGCGGACGATGCCGCCAAGGCGAAGGCGGCAAGGACAGCGCTGCTGGCGTCGCGCACCAACACGATGCTGTCGATCCCCATGCTGTTCTGCATGGTGGCGCAGCAGAACTTCCCGGTCTGACGTAGCGCGGTTGCCGGGGCCCGGTCGGGCCCCGGCAGGGCCGCGTCAGACGCTGAGATTGGACTCGGCGAACTCCCAGTTCAGGAGCTTGTCGATCACGGCGTTGAGGAAGTCCGGGCGCCGGTTCTGGTAGTCCAGATAATAGGCGTGCTCCCACACGTCGATGGTGAGCAGCGGCTTGGCGCCCGCGGTCAGCGGGTTCTCGGCATTGCCGGTCTTGCGCAAGCTGAGCTTCTTGCCCTCGAGGCAGAGCCATGCCCAGCCGGAGCCGAACTGCGTCGCGCCGGCCTGGGCGAGCTGCTTCTTGAATTCGTCGTAGGAGCCGAAGCTCTCGCCGATCAGGTCGGCCATCTTGCCCTTCGGCTGGCCGCCGCCCTTGGGGGCGAGAGAGTTCCAGAAGAAGGTGTGGTTCCAGACCTGCGCGGCGTTGTTGAAGATGCCCGCCTTGGCCGCATCCCCGGCCGTCGCCTTGATGATCTCGACCATCGGCTTCGACTTCAGCTCGGCATTGTTCTCCAGCAGGCCGTTCAGGTTGGTTACATAGGCCTGATGATGCTTGCCGTGGTGGAAGCCGAGCGTATTGGCCGAAATGACCGGCGCCAGGGCTTCGGGCGCATAGGGCAGGGGCGGCAGTTTGAAGGGATAGGTTTCGCTGCTGGCAGCGACAGTTGGATGCGTCATTTTTCTTCCTCTTGACGGGAAAGCGAACTCGCGATGCGCGGGGATCCCGGAGATCCCGACCGGACCTTATTCGGTCCGACTCGCATTTCAACCCGATGACGCCTGATTTGCGCCGCAGGCGATCAAGCCGCGCCGTGCTTTCATCAACGATCCAGTTGCCGATCGGTTCCCTTGGCCCGATCGGCCGGCATCCGACGAATGGCCGCATCGGAATCGCGGTCGTGCCGACTTCCCTGTTACCTTGCCGCGTCGCCGTCGCAATCACGATTCCCGCCGCCTGCCCGAATGACCGACCGACTTCCGCCGCTCGACTGCGTCGTCGCCTTTGTCGAGGCGGCGCGATGCGGCAGCTTCAAGGGGGCGGCCGGTAGGCTCGGCCTCACGACCTCGGGAATCAGCCGGCGCGTCGCGCAGCTCGAAGCCGATCTCGGGCAGTCGCTGTTCCATCGCTTCAACCGTCGGATCGAGCTGACTTCGGCGGGACGCGGCTACCTGACCAGCGCGGCGCCCGCGATCGACGAGCTGCGCAAGGCCTCGGCGCGACTGCGCCGGCGTGGCCAGAGCGCCCGCCGCGTAAGGCTGCGCACCATGCAATCCTTCGCCGCGACCTGGCTGCTGCCGCGGCTGCCCGGCTTCTACGCCGCCCATCCCGGCATCGAGGTGGAGATCGACACGGCCACCTATGCCGAAGAAGGGCCGGGCGAGGGCGAGCTCGCCGTGCGCTTCGGCACCGGGCCCTGGCGGGGCTTCGAGGCCGATCGTCTGGCCGCATGCAGCAGCTTTCCGGTCGCCTCACCCGCGCTGCTCAAGGCCCGCCCGGTGCGGAAGCCCGCCGATCTCGGCGGCCATACATGGCTGCATGCCCGCCACGTCCCTGAGCTGTGGCCCGATTGGCTCGCGGCGGCCGGCGTGCCCGATCTCGTCCCCGCCGGCCAGCGGCGCTACGACAACACCCAGCTGCTCTACCAGGCGGCGATCAATGGCCTCGGCATCGCCATCGCCACCGACGTCCTGGTCGGGCTCGATCTCGCGGCGCGGCGACTTGTGCGGCCCTTGCGGCTGGTGCATCCGATCGCCAAGAGCTTTCACCTTGTCTACCGCCGGCGCGATATCGAACGGCCGCAGATCCGCGCCTTCCGCCACTGGCTGCAGCAGGAAATGGCGCGCTCCTCGGTTGCGCCCTAGGCAACCGAAACCGCCGTATTCGCGTTTGTCCGGCCCCACGCGCCGCCACTAGCCTCGGCGCACAGATTCGGAGGCCGGCGATGAGCGAGCAGGCGAGAAGCGGCGACATGGCGTCGGGCAATCCGCAGATGCCGATCGCCCGCACGCTCGGCTTCCACTTCACCCGCCGCGGCGGAGGTATGAGCGAGCTGGTTCAGCCGGTCACCGAAGCGATCACCTTCGACGGCGTCGCGGTGCAGGCCGGCGCGGTCGCCACCATCGCCGATTTCGCCGGCGGCGCCGCGGTCGCGAGCCTCTTGCCGCCGGATTGGCGCGTCACCACCGCCGATATGACGGTGAAGCTGCTGGCGCCGGCGGTGGGCGAGCGGCTGATCGCCCGCGGCCAGGCGCTGCAGACCGGCAAGACGATCAGCGTCGCGCGCAGCGACGTGTTCGCGGTGGCGGACGGAGTAGAGACGCTCTGCGCCACCGCGCTGGTGACCCTGCGCAATTCGGCGCCGCCGGCGGCGCGCGCCGCCTGAGGCATTCCCCTCCCCATTGGCCGTTGCGGGCGGGGGAGGGGTTGGGACCGGCTTCTCCGGGGGCTTTCCGGGCCCCGGAGAAGCGGTCCGCCATTCCACTGCCACTGCGCTTCCACTGTCCCCGCGCTTCGGCGATGATCGCTCCCAACGAGATCGGGGAGGAGGGGATCATGGCCAACGGAGCCGGGCTGCCGCACCGCGCCGAGCATGTGGGCAGCCTGCTGCGGCCGCGCGGATTGAAGCATGCCTTCCTCGGGCACCAGAAGGGCGAGGTCGCGCCCGTCGCCTATGCGCGCGAGCTGGCCGCGGCGGTGCGCCACGCCGTCCGCCTGCAGGAAGAGGTGGGCCTCCGGACCATCACCGACGGCGAGTTCGGCCGCTCCTCCTGGTTCGGCTTCTTCTTCGAGGCGATGGAGGGCTTCCGTCTCGATACGGCGGCGTTCAAGTTCAAGGACGGCGAAGGCCACGAATTCGCCTGGCCGACCTGCGTGGCCTGCGGCCGCATCCATCGTCATCGCGGCATCACCACGCGCGAGTTCATCGCCGTGCGGACCCTGACCGACCGCACGCCCAAGGTGACGATGCCGACGCCGAGCGCCTTCCATTTCTTCCGCTTCGACCATCCGGCCGATCCGGGCGCCTATCCCGATATCGCCGCCTATTGGGACGATCTCGTCGCGGTCTATCGCGCGGAGCTTGCCGAGCTCGCCTCGCTCGGCTGCGAATATCTGCAGTTCGACGAGGTACCGCTCGCCATGCTGTGCGATCCCGATGTGCGGGCCCAGGTGCAGGCGCGCGGCGCCGATCCGGAAGCGCTGGTCGATACCTATGTCGACGTGATGCGCCGCATCCTGGCCGACCGGCCCGCCGGCATGACCATCGGCATGCATCTCTGCCGCGGCAATTTCCGCGGCCGCTGGATGGCGGCCGGCGGCTACGAGCCGATAGCGGAAAAGCTGTTCAACCGCATGCCGGTCGATTGCTTCTTCCTCGAATACGACAGCGCCCGCGCCGGCGACTTCCAGCCGCTGCGCTTTCTGCCCAAGGAGAAGAGCGTCGTGCTCGGCCTCGTCTCCTCCAAGTCGAAGCGCATGGAGACGAAGGACGAGCTGCGCCGCCGCCTCGACGAGGCCTCCAAGCTGGTGCCGCTCGAGCGCGTCGCGCTCAGCCCGCAATGCGGCTTCGCCTCGGTCGCCGGCGGCAACGACCTGGAGGAAGAGGAGGAGCGGGCGAAGCTCCGGCTGATCGTCGAGACGGCAGAAGCGGTGTGGGGGAACGCATAGGGCTTCTGATCGTCGTGGCCGGGCTTGACCCGGCCGTCCACGCGGTCGCGACAGCGCTGCGGCGAGCCGTGGGTGCCCGGGTCAAGCCCGGGCACGACGTATGGCTACCTACTGCTTCGTCTTCTTCGCTTCCAGGCGCGCGATCAGCGAGGACGTGTCCCAGCGGCTGCCGCCCATCTGCTGCACCTCGGCATAGAACTGGTCGACCAGGGCGGTGACCGGCAGGGTGACGCCGGCGCGGCGCGCCTCGTTCAGGCAGATGCCGAGATCCTTGCGCATCCAGTCGACCGCGAAGCCGAAATCGAACTTCGATTCCAGCATGGTCTTGTAGCGGTTCTCCATCTGCCAGGATTGCGCGGCGCCCTTGGAGATCACCTCGACCACGGAAGCGATGTCGAGGCCGGTGGCGCGGGCGAGCGCAAGACCTTCGGAGAGCCCCTGCACGGTGCCGGCGATGCAGATCTGGTTCACCATCTTGGTCAGCTGGCCCGAACCCGCGGGCCCGAGCAGCTTGCACATTCGCGCATAGGCCTTGATGACCGGCTCCGCCGGGCCATAGGTCGTCTCCTTGCCGCCGACCATCACCGTCAGCACGCCGTTCTCGGCGCCAGCCTGGCCGCCGGACACCGGCGCGTCGAGGAAGCCCAGGCCCTTCTTCTCCGCGTCCGCGGCAAGCTCGCGCGCCACATCGGCCGACGCCGTCGTGTGGTCGACCAGGGTCGCGCCCTTGTCCATGCCGGCGAAGGCGCCGGCCGCCCCCAGGATCACGCTGCGCAGGTCGTCGTCGTTGCCGACGCAGCTCATCACGAACTTGTTGCCCTTGGCGGCGGCGGCCGGCGTATCGGCCTTCCTGCCGCCGAATTTCTGCACCCAGGCCTCAGCCTTGGCGGCGTTGCGGTTATAGACCGTCACCTCGTGCCCGGCCTTGACCAGATGCCCGGCCATCGGAAAGCCCATGACACCGAGGCCGATGAAGGCCACTTTCTCTCCCATCTCGTGTTTCTCCTCGCGGCGAGCCCGGGTGCCGATATACACCACCTGGGGCGCAATTTCACACCGGCGGCGGGCCTCGTAAGGCCCTGCAAACAAGCGCCATCTTCGAATCGGCCGATCACCCCGCTAAGGTGCGACGATGCTATGGGCAAGGCGTATCGTGTTCTGGCTGGCCGCCGTCCTGATCGTCGCGGCGGGCGGTGCCTATCTCTGGCTGCATCAGACTCTGCCCCGGACGTCGGGCACGGCCACCGTCGCCGGCCTCGGCGGCAAGGTCGAAATCCTGCGCGACCGCCATGGCATCCCGCATATCGAGGCGGCGACGCAGGACGACGCCTATTTCGCCCTCGGCTTTCTGCATGCCCAGGATCGGCTGTGGCAGATGGAGACGCAGCGGCGTATCGCCGCCGGACGTCTCGCCGAGATATTCGGTAGCCGCGCGGTCGAGATCGACAGGGTGATGCGCACGCTCGGCCTGCGCCGGCATGCGGAGGCCGCCGTCGCGCATCTGTCGTCCGAGGGGCGCGCTTCGCTCGAAG
This sequence comes from Desertibaculum subflavum, assembly GCA_003576705.1. Taxonomy (GTDB): domain Bacteria; phylum Pseudomonadota; class Alphaproteobacteria; order Ferrovibrionales; family Ferrovibrionaceae; genus Desertibaculum; species Desertibaculum subflavum. Next base: position 6,527 of record QOZS01000057.1, on the reverse strand, counting down.
CCTATGCCGCCGGGGTCAACGCCTTCCTGGGCGGGGCCACCCGGCTGCTGCCGCTCGAGTTCCTGGCGCTCGGCGTTACGCCCGAGCCGTGGACTCCGGCCGACAGCATCGGCTGGCTCAAGATCATGGCCTGGGATCTCGGCGGCTCGTTCCGCGCCGAGCTGCTGCGCATGGCCCTGGCCAAGCAAGGCTTGAGCAATCGCCAGATCGGCGAGTTCCTGCCGCCCTATCCCGGCGACGCGCCGGTGGCGCTGCCCGACCTCGCCGCGCTCTACCGTGATGTCGGCGTCGACGCCGTCCGCCTGGCGGCGGCGATGCCCGGCGCGCCGGCGACCGGCATCGGATCGAACAATTGGGTGGTTGCCGGTGCGCGCTCCGCGACCGGCCGGCCGTTGCTCGCCAACGATCCGCATCTCGGCCTGTCGGCGCCGGCGGTTTTCTACCTCGCGCATTGGCGCACGCCGGAGGGGAACGCCATCGGCGCCACCCTGCCGGGCGTGCCGGTGATGGTGCTGGGCCGCACCGACCATGCCGCCTGGGGCTTCACCAATACCGGCCCGGATGTCCAGGACCTCTACATCGAGCGGCTCGACACCGATCCCAGGCGCTACCTCACGCCGGCGGGCCCGATGCCCTTCGAGACGCGCGAGGAGGTGATCCGGGTCCGCGGCGAGGCGGATCTGCGCATCACCGTGCGCCGCACGCGGCATGGGCCGGTGATTTCCGACACGATGGACCGCCTCGCGCCGCTGATCGACAAGGATCATGTCATCGCGCTCGCCTGGACCGCGCTGGCCGACGACGATCGCACCATCGAGGCGGGCCTGCGCGCCGTGCGGGCCCGGCACTGGACGGCCTTCGTCGACGCGTTCGCCGACTACGTGGCGCCCCAGCAGAACATCGTCTACGCCGATGTCGAGGGCAATATCGGGTTCCTGGCGCCGGGCCGGGTGCCGATCCGCAGGCCCGAGAACGACATCCGAGGCCTCGCCCCGTCGCCCGGCTGGGACGCGCGGTATGACTGGCAGGGCTTCATTCCCTATGGCGATCTGCCGCGCAGCCTGAATCCGCCCGGCGGCTCGATCGTGACGGCGAACAACAAGATCGTGTCCGACCGCTACCGCTACCACATCACCGCGGATTGGCAGCCGCCCTACCGGGCACGACGGATCGAATCCCTGATTGCCGGGCGCGACGCGCATTCGATCGACAGCTTCAAGGCCATCCAGGCCGATGTGACCTCGCTTGCGGTGCGCGACCTGCTGCCCTTCCTGCTGACATCGCCGACCGTGTCGGCGCGGACGGCGGCGGCGCTCGAGCTGGTGCGGCAATGGGACGGACGCATGGAGGCGGGTCGGCCCGAGCCGCTGATCGTCACCGCCTGGCTGCGCCAGCTCAGCCGGCTGATCTTCGCCGACGAGCTGGGCGCGGTGTTTCGCGAGGCCTGGCGCCTGCGGATCGAGTTTCTCGGCAACGTGCTGGGCGACGTCAACGGCCAGTCGCGCTGGTGCGACGACATCACCACGCCGATCCGCGAGACCTGCCAGCAGCTGCTCGGCCAGTCGTTGGAGGAGGCGCTGGAGGATCTGGTGCAGCGCTATGGCAGCGATGCGCGGCGGTGGCGCTGGGGCGAGGCGCATGCCGCCGTCTCGCCGCACCGTCCGTTCAGCGGGTTGTTCCTGCTCGGCGACCTGTTCGACATCGTGGTGCCGACGCCGGGCGACGGCTTCACGGTGAATGTCGGCCAGCACGATATCCGCAACGACGCGGCGCCGTTCGCGAACCGCCACGCGGCGAGCTTCCGGGCGATCTACGATCTCGCCGATCTCGACCGCTCGATCTTCATCCAGTCCACCGGGCAATCCGGCAACTGGATGTCACCGCATTACGCCGACTTCGCTACGCCCTGGGCACGCACCGAGTACCTGCCGATGACGACGCGCCGCGCCGATTACGAGCCCGGCAATGCCGGCCGGCTGATCCTGCAGCCGGCGCCGCGATGAGCACCGTCGACATCGCCGATATCCGCGCCGCCGCGGCGCGGCTCAAGGGCGCGATCGAGCGAACGCCGGCGGCGTTGTCGCGCTCGCTCTCCGCGCTGGTCGGCTGCGATCTGGTGGTGAAGTTCGAGAACCTGCAGTTCACCGGCTCGTTCAAGGAGCGCGGCGCGCTCAACCGCCTGCTCGGCCTGACGCCGGAGGAGCGCGCGCGCGGCGTGCTGGCGGCCTCGGCCGGCAATCATGCCCAGGCATTGGCCTATCACGGCCGCCGGCTCGGCGTGCCGGTCACCATCGTGATGCCGAGGGGCAGCCCGTTCCAGAAGATCCAGCGCACCGAGGCGCATGGCGCGAGCGTGCGGCTCGAAGGCGCGACCTTCGCCGAGGCTGCCGCTTTCGCCGCTTCCCATGCGGCCGAGCGCGGCCTGGTCATGGTGCACCCCTACGACGACGCGACGGTGATCGCCGGCCAAGGCACCGTGGCGCTGGAGCTGCTGGAGGATTTCCCGGACCTCGACATGCTGGTCGTGCCGGTGGGGGGCGGCGGGCTCATCTCCGGCATGGCGGTGGCGGCCAAGGCGATCCGGCCCGATCTCGCCGTCCTCGCCGCGCAGACCCAGGCCTATCCCTCGCTCGCCGCCGCGCTGGAGGGCCGCGCGCCGCCCGATGGCGGCTCGACCATCGCCGAGGGCATCGCGGTCAAGCAGGTCGGCGCGCTGCCGCTCGCGCTGATCCGGCCGCGGCTCGACGGTGTGCTGCTGGTCGACGAGACCACGATCGAGCGCGCGGTGGTGCTGCTGGCGGAGGTCGAGAAGACGGTGGTGGAAGGGGCCGGCGCCGTCGGCCTGGCGGTGGTGCTGAGCGACCCCGAGCGCTTCCGGGGCCGCAAGGTGGGGCTCGTCCTGTCGGGCGGCAATATCGACACGCGGCTGCTCGCCTCGATCTTCATGCGCGACCTGGTGCGGCAGGACCGCATGGTGCGGCTTCGCGTTGAGGTGCAGGACCAGCCCGGCGCGTTGTCGCGCATCGCCGGCATCATCGGCGCCCAGGGCGGCAACATTGTCGAAGTGCAGCACCAGCGCTGGTTCGGCGGCGTGCCGGCGAAATCGGCCGATCTCGACCTTCTGGTCGAAACCATGGGCACTGACCACGTCGATCGCATCCGCACCGCCCTGGCTGCGGAACGACTTCGTTACCGAGTCTTAAGCTACGACGAAGACTAGTATTTCTGGCCTAACGCTGTTTTAACCAGCGACCCCGAAACTGCGCTGCGTAAGCTCGCGTAAGGGTCTCTCGCGCCACCATGCTCGGCATCATCGGCCTCGTCATCGTCTTCGGCTGCGTCATCGGCGGCTACATGGCCATGGGCGGCAAGCTCGGCGTGCTGATGCAGCCGTTCGAGCTCGTCATTATCGGCGGCGCGGCGGTCGGCACTTTCGTGCTCGGCAATTCGATGAAGGTGGTGAAGGGGGCGAGCGCCGGCTTCGGGCTCGCCTTCAAGGGGTCCAAGTACAAGAAGGACGACTTCCTCGAACTCCTCAGCATGCTCTACAGCGTGTTCAAGCTGGCCAAGACCAAGGGCATGCTGGCGCTGGAGCAGCATGTCGAGAACCCGCACGAAAGCTCGCTCTTCACCCAGTTCCCGAAATTCTCCGGTGACCATCACGCGGTCGAGTTCCTGTGCGACTACCTGCGCCTGCTCACCATGGGCAGCGAGAATCCGCACGAGCTGGAGGCGCTGCTCGACGAGGAGCTGGAGACGCACCACGAGGAGAACCATGCGATCTCGCATGCGATCCAGACCATGGCCGACGCCTGCCCGGCGCTCGGCATCGTCGCGGCGGTGCTCGGCGTCATCAAGACCATGGCATCGATCAACGAGCCGCCGGCGATCCTCGGCGGCCTGATCGGCGCGGCGCTGGTCGGCACCTTCCTCGGCATTCTGATCGCCTATGGCGTGTTCGGCCCGATCGCCAACCGGGTGAAGGAGATCCACGAGGCCGACGGGAAATATCTGCAGGCGATCAAGGCCGGTCTTGTCGCCCATCTGCAGGGCTATGCGCCGGCGGTCTCCATCGAGTTCGCCCGCAAGGTGCTGCAATCCGATGTGCGGCCGACCTTCATGGAAGTCGAAGAGGCGACCGGCAAGCTGCTGCCGGTGTAACGGATCATCGCCATGGCGGACGGCAACCAGCCGGTCATCATCATCAAGAAGGTCAAGAAGGGCGGTGGCGGGCACCACGGCGGCGCCTGGAAGGTTGCCTATGCCGACTTCGTCACCGCGATGATGGCGTTCTTCCTGCTGCTCTGGCTGCTCAACGTCACCACGGCGGAGCAGAAGGCGGGCCTTGCCGACTATTTCGCGCCGACCGCCGCCAGCAAGTCGGAGAACGGCGCCGGCGGCGTGATGGGCGGGCAGACCGTCATCGTCGACGGCGCCAAGATTTCCGATCGCGGCCATGTCAACGTCACCGTCGCCCTGGCCCCGCCGGCGCAGGACACGCCGGGCATGAAATACAAGGACAACGACAAGGACTTCACCAAAGACAAGGACAAGGACGGCTCGCTCGACGAGGAGGAGCTGAAGCGCCAGCTCGCCGAGCGCGAACAGAAAGCCTTCGAAGATGCGCGCGACCAGATCCGCCAGGCGATCCAGGATGTGCCCGAGCTTTCCGACCTGAAGCGCAACCTGATCATCGACATGACGCCGGAGGGCCTGCGGATCCAGCTGGTCGACCAGGACCGCCAGTCGATGTTCCCTTCCGGCACGGCCGACATGCACGACCGTACGCGGCTCCTGCTGCAGAAGGTGTCGCAGATCGTCAGCCGCCTGCCGAACCGCATCTCGATCAGCGGGCATACCGACGCGACGCCGTTCCGCGGCGGCGACAACGGCTATGGCAACTGGGAGCTCTCCACCGACCGGGCCAATGCGAGCCGGCGGGTGATCGTCGATTCCGGCATCCCGGCCGGCCGCATCGACAACGTGATCGGCAAGGCGGACAGCGACCCCCTGATCTCGAGCGATCCGACCAATCCGGCCAACCGCCGCATCTCCATCGTGCTGCTGCGCGAGAAGCAGGCCGCCGCCCCGCCTGCGCCCGCCGTGGAAGCGCCTGTCATCCCGCCCTCGCTGCAGCGCTGAGCGGGCCGGAGCCATCCGCCGGGTTGCTTTCGCCGGCTCGCCTCCCCACATTCGGAAGCCGATGACCCCGCGGAGCCCCGGCATGCCGGAATCCTATCCTTCGGCGTCCAGCGTCGCGCTCGCTCAACCCGGCGGCGACGGCCCCTTCGCAGGCTGGCGGTTCGAGGGCATCACGGTCCGTCGCATCCTCGCCTACGCGATCGATGTCGCTCTTGTCGGCGTCCTGCTCGCCCTTGCCATGTTCGCCGGCATGGTGCTGACCGTGCTGACGCTGGGTCTGGCCGGACCGCTCCTGGGCCTGGTCAGCTTCGCCGTCATTCTGGTCGGCTATACGACGCTGCTGGTCGGCGGTCCGCAATCGGCCACGTTCGGCATGCGCCTGGTCGGCATCGAGGTGCGTCGCCTCGACGGTCGCCGGCCGGATTATCTGCTCGCCGGGGTGTCGGTGGTGCTGTTCTACGTGCTGCACGTCGCCACGAGCTGGTTGCTGCTGCTGGTGGCACTGTTCAACCGCCGCGGCCGCTTGGTGCAGGACTTCCTGTGCGGCACCGTCGTGGTGCGGACGGATCCCGTGACGGAGCGTTGAGCCATGGCGAATGATCTCACTCAACTCGGCCGCCCGGCCGCGATCCCGGCCTCGCCGCAGGAGGCGAAGCTCGAGACCGTGGCCAATCCGCATCCCGGCACGCTGTATCTCGTGCGCTTTGCCGCGCCGGAATTCACCAGCCTCTGTCCGGTCACCGGACAGCCGGACTTCGCGCATCTGGTGATCGACTACGTCCCCGAGGCGCGTCTGGTCGAGAGCAAGTCGCTCAAGCTGTTCCTTGCCTCGTTCCGCAACCACGCCGCCTTCCACGAGGCGTGCACGGTCGGCATCGCCAAGCGCCTGATCGACGCGATGGCGCCGCAATGGCTCCGCATCGGCGGCTACTGGTATCCGCGCGGCGGCATGCCGATCGACGTGTTCTACCAGTCCGGCCCGCCGCCGGCCGGGCTCTGGCTGCCCGACCAGGGCGTAGCGCCTTACCGCGGCCGAGGCTAGAGCGGTTCACGGCTTTGTTGAATCGGCGGGGATTCCGGTTTTGGTCGATTTGTGATTCAAGATGCTGGCTGGAGCTGGAGGCCAGCATCGATGGCGCGACCTCTATCCAATGATCTGCGCGAGCGAGTTATAGCGGCGGCCCTGTCCGGGGAGAGCTGCCGGTCGGTGGCGGCGCGGTTCGGCGTTGCCGTTTCGTCGGTGGTGAAGTGGTTGCAGCGCCATCGTGCGACCGGCTCGGTCGCGCCTGGCAAGATGGGTGGCCACCGCAAGCCGATCCTGGCGCCGCACCGGGCCTTTATCGTGGAGCGGATCGGCCAGACACCCCATCTGACGCTGCACCGTC
>QOZS01000056.1 GCA_003576705.1 Desertibaculum subflavum | reverse complement strand
GCCGGCCGGCACCAGCCGGGCGATCGCCTCCGCCAGCGCGAGGCCGACCACGGCCCGCACGGCCGCGGCCGGCGGCGGCGCCAGCCCCTGCTCGCCGAAGGCGGCGGCCATGCAATCGGTGATGTGGTGCTGGCTGTCCACCAGCGTGCCGTCGCAATCGAACACGACGAGGCGGTTGGGTCTTCCATTGGGCATGGTGCGAACATGTCACGCGACATGGCGCGCCTGCAACGCCGCCCGCCACCGCGCGGCGACCGGCCGATCCGGCCGGGTTGCGCCCGGCCCGGCCGCCGATATATTGCGCGCCTCCCAAGCGCCGGAGGGATGGCCGAGTGGTCGAAGGCGCACGCCTGGAAAGTGTGTATACCCCTAAAGGGTATCGTGGGTTCGAATCCCACTCCCTCCGCCAGTTTACTTGGAAACAATCCGTTTTCTTCAGAAGAACAGGATAGTCGCCGGGCCGCGCCCCTTATTCGTGGTGCTGGTTGCGATCTCCTTCAGCAGCAATGGGCGGGACCGATCCGCATGCGCGGGCTCGCCCTTTACGGATCGGGGCGCCGCCCCGCACCGCCGGGTCGAGGCGACGCGGGGCGGCGGAACACGCCGTTGCCTAGGTGAACAACCGACGGGACTTCATGCTGTCCGGGCCTTCGAGCTGCGGGCTCTGCGGGAACTGATTGCTCGGTAGCAACTGCCGCAGCTGCTTGTGGAAGTTGGCATAGGTGAGGGTCGGATCCGACTTGATGATCTGGATCGCATTGGCCGTCATCGCTCCATTGAAGCGGCCGTTGAGGTGGGCGTCGTAAGAGTACTCCAGAGAGTTGCAGCCCGTGATCAGCAGCTCACTCATGCCGGTCTCCGGATAGAAGGCGCGACGGCGCACCGGCAGACCTCGGGCCCGCCGGGCCAGCATGTCGTCCGACGGTGGCATGAAGCGCGGCCTCGCCTGGCGTTGGGCCTCCATGCCGCTGCGCGCCGAGTTCGCGGCATGCCGCAGCAACGCCCGCGTCACCGAGCCGGAATGGCAGGAATCGCTGATCACCGTGAGCCGCGCGCCGGGCGTGAGCCTGCTGATGATCTCGCGGATCTGATCGTCGAGGATGATGCCGTCGTGCGCGCACAGCGCCTCGTCGCGGTTGTCCGCCTCGTCCGGGTTGTCCGGATCGTCCGGCACCCAGGTGCCGTGCCCGGAATAGGTGAAGACCAGCACGTCGTCCGGCCTCGCCTTGGTCACCAGCCGTTCCAGCGCGCCGGTCATGGCCGCCATGGTTGCCGCGCGGTCCTTGATCTGGTCGACGGCATCGAAGCTGAAGCCGTCGCGCAGCAGCGCCGCCCAATCGTCGCAATCGTTCAGGCAGCCGTTCAGGTCGTTCCCGCTGCCGGGATAGTCGTTGATGCCGACGCAAATCGCTTTCTTCGCCATCGTCATGTCTCCTTCGCAGGGTTGGTTGACAGGTACGCACTACTTCGCGTTCGACACGCCCAGCGCCGTCGCCACCGTGGCCGGCGTCGCTTGTGCGAGTTGCGTTGCCGCCGGCAGACCGGCGCCCCAGAACAGGCAATCGAGATAATCCAGGCCGACGCCGAAGCCGTTGTTGGTCCAGACCAGGACGTAGGCGCCGAGCGCGACCGTGAGCGCCGCGTAGCCGGCCCACACCGCGAGGCTCAGCCGGCGCGTCGCGACGGTGAGCTGCTCGTATCGTGTCGGCGCCGGGGCGCTCGGTGCGCGGAGGCCCTTCGCAGCGGGCTGTGCGCGGGCCATGATCGCGGCGATGGCTTGCGCCAACGCGGCCGCGTCGGTCCGGCGCGCCGATGCCAGCTCATCGATCTCGTTGATCGCCGCTTCATAACGCGGCTGATCTGGCGGCGCGGCGGCCGCCCACAGCCTGCGCAGGTCGCTCACGGCTTCGATCAACATGTCCAGGCATGCGACCTGCTGGCTCCGCGCCTGCAGGTAGTCGCGATAGGCCGTCGGGTTCGGCCCGTCGCTGCTCCAGGGCCAGGGGATGTGCGCCGGCAGGTGGCCCTCCTGCTCCAGGACGGCCTCGCTCAGCTCTGCCTCGATGCCGTTCAAGGCTTTCCGCAGCTCCGCAGTTTCGCCGGGCGAACCGTCCAGTCGCGGGCGCAAGGCTGCGAGCTTGTCGACAAGCACCGCGGCGGGACGCAGCAGCTGCAGACGTCGCATCCAGCTCCGCAGCGGCCCGGTCAGGCCCCACCCCACGGCGACGCCAAGCAAGATCACGGCGACCCCGAGCCACCGGCGCGCGCTCGTGGTCGCGAAGATCGTCGCGCTGGCGGTGCCGCCGATCGGCTTCTCGGCCGCGGTGAGGGTGATGGTGCCGCTGAACTTGCCGATCAGGGCATCGTCCCCGGTCGGCAGCAGCCAGAGCCGGTGCGACCGGTTCGGTTCGAGCGTGAGCGGAGTGCCGTCGCAGCCGCTCGGCGCGCGGCAGAGCGTGAGCCGCTCCCCGGCCAGCCGATGCTTGGTGCGCGCTTCGACCAGCGTGGTGCCCGACAGGCTGACATTCGTCGCCGGTACCGGCCCAACGGTGACACCGATCGCAATGGGTTTGCCCGCTTCCTGGCTGAACTCGGCGGGCAACGGCACGACCGTCCACTCGAATGCCGCCGTGGGCAGGTTGCTCAGGGTGTAGTCGAGAGTTCTGGTTTCGCCGGCGAGCTCGACCTGGATGTAGCGCTGCTGCGACGCGTTGAGCGGCAGCCTGGTGGCGTCGACCGTCAGAAGCCAGGTGCGGCTGGATTTGCCCCGCGGCATCTCCGCGGCTTCGAAGCCGACCTTCGTGTCGCCGTCCGGTTTGCCGAGGTCGACCGGCGTGGACAGCGGTTTGTCCATGGCCTCGGGGTTCACGTTGGTGGCATGCAGCAGCACCGTGACGCTTCCCGATCGTGCGCCCGGCTGGATGTAGATCGTCTTGGTCGACAGCGAGTAGTTGGCCACCTCGGCCCAGGCACCAGCGCTGGCAGTCAGCGCCACGGCCGGCAGGGCGAGGAAGTAGAGCGCGCGGCCGGCCCGGCGTGTCCACGAGGCCCGAATGGCGGTTTTCTCCGAGGTGCATGCGGATTGACCGATAACGGTCTTCATCATGGGTTCCCCGCGCACCGCTATTTCAAGCCGTCCAGGCAAGCGGCCGACACCCGGGTGAGCGCCAGCACCGTTTCAGCCCGGGAAAGTGTCTCGTTCGCCTCCGTCGTCACCGCCTCCACGGCCGGCTTGACGCCGGTGACGTCTTCCGCCGCCTCGGCTGCCGCTTCGTCGACGTCCTCTGCCTGCTCCAGAAGACGCTTGGACTGCTTGCGCACCTCCAGAGCGTTCTCGATGATCACCTGCTGCGTCTCCTTGATCTTGCTGAGTGCCGTTGACAGCGCGTCCTCGGGCGTGATGCGCGCGGCCACGAGCTGCGCGTTGACTGCGTTGACGATTTCGATGGTTGCCGTCACCAGCCTCGTGGCGCGGCTGTCGATCTGGGCATCGATCGTGTTTCCCAGGTCGACTGCGCTCTTGCGCAGCTCGGCGGCCCGGTCAGCGACCTTCTCGAGCCGCCGGGCCACGATGCGAGTGCCCTCCGTCGCCCTGGCCGCCGCCCTCACTTGACGCGCCCTGGCCCTGAGATCCGCCACTGGACCCGGCGCGGCGGCGACGCCGCGTGGCGTGGGGCTAGCCGCCGGTCCCGCCAGTTCGCGCGCGATCCGACCGAGCGGCCCACGTGGCTCGGAGCGGACGGCAAGTGGCCCTGGAACAGCATGTGGCCCTGGACCGGCCGCTGCGCGGGCGTTCGCCGGCGGCGCGTCATCGGGTGCAGACAGGTCGATGTTGGCGATGGCGCAGGTGATGGCGCTGACGCCGTTCTGGTAGATCTCCTTGCGCGTCTGGACGGGAAGGAAGGCGCGGCCAGCGACTGCGGTGCCCCCGACGAGGGCCGCGCCGGTGACCGCGTCGCGACCCGCCCCGAAAATGCCGAAGGCGAGGCCGGCGAGGCCCGAGCCCACCAGCAGCGTGCCGGTGGCGACATCGTAGTATTCCAGGTCCTGCAGCTTGCCCTGGAACTTATCCGACGCCTCGCGCGCGACCTTGCGGGCCTCGGCGTAGTCGGACCGGGCCCGTTCGTAATCGATCTGCGTCGCCTTCGGCCCCGGCTGGGCGATGTACGGCTCGATGATCGCATGGCCGCATCCCGAGAGCGTCAAGGCACCGATCAGCGTAGCCGCGCAGGTTCGCCGCTTCGCGGTGCCGGCGATACGTGACGGTGTCCCCAGTTCCCCTGCCTTCGAGCCGTGCATGGCCGTTTCCCTTCCTCCGGGTGCGAGAGCGGCGGACCCGCCGCGGGAGGAGACGACAGGTCCGCCGGCGCGCCTCGCGAGATCCCCTTGAACTCGTCATCGGTGCGCGCTGAATACCTGCACCATCGCCCGCGGCCGTTCGTCGGGCGTGAACCGGACGGACGCCGGGCGTTAATTCCGCGTGAAAAGCGATGTCAGAAGGTCAGGCTGGCGCCGGGCGCCGCGTCGGCGAGATAGAAGTCGTGCAGCAATGCGGCGCGACGGTGCTGCTTCAGGTAGGTCGCCGGGAAACTGCGCAGGTCGGCGACAAGGCGTTCGATGCGGGCGCGGCTGAACGTCTGCGGCGAGGCGATGGCCTCGCCGTGGGCAACGTCGACGATCATCTGGTCGAGCATGGCGCTCAGTCGGGGCGTCATGCCGAAGGCAAGCGGGTCATAGGCATAGACCGGACCGCGGAACGAGGCCGCCTCGAACGACACCATGACGTCGTCGATCACGCTCTGCGCGTAGCCCGGTTCGGCGGCCGCAATCCGGGCGCGGACCTGGTCGTGGTAGTCGTGGACTCGGAACGGGTCGGACACGACCTGCTGCTGCCCCTGTCCTGCGTCAAGCCACCGCCGCCGCGCCGCCTCCTAATCGTCGATGCGGATGCGGAAGCGCGGCGACTGTCGTGGCAGCCGCCCGCGCCCGGCACGCAGCGGGCGCGCGGCCTTGTAGCTGCCATGCGGCCCATGCGGAGCCTTCTCGAAACCCTCGACCTCGGCGATCAGCTCGGCCACGCCGTCGCCGGCGGCCAGAAGGTCGGCCAGTCGCCGCGTCACTTGCGGCGCCGCGACGCTGGTGCCGTTCAGCAGCGCCACCGAGCCGGACTGCGTGCCGGCGCCGATCAGGCCGCGGAAGGCGGCGCTCTCCTCGCTGACGGCCGCGAGGTCGGGTCCGACGCGGCCGCCATCGGTCGGCCCCGACGACGAGTAGATCGCCGGCTCGCCGTCGCTGCGCCGGTAGCCGCCGACGACGATGGTGTCGGTCCCGCCGGCATAGGCGCTGAGGGTGCGCTGCCGACGCACCGGCGAGACCTCCCGCGTCTCGTCATTGTGCGGGCGGCCGCTTACCGGATCGAACTCGACATAGTCCGGGTGCTCGAAGCGCGACTGCCGTGCCTTGCGCCGGACGAAGAGCCCGGGATCGTCGCGATGAACGCGCAGGTCGATCATTGCGTCGGCATCCAGATGCAGATTGTCGATGTGGATCATCCATGTTCCGGCCGGCACCACCGGCACCGGGTCGCCGTCATCGGCGGTGGCGCGGATCGCAATGGTGATGCACTCGCGCATCTTGTTGCCGGGCCGCCGGTGTATCTGATGGTAGATGCTGGCCAGAACTTTGCTGTCGACCTGCCACTGCACCACCTTCTCGCGTTCCGAAGGTGCCGCCGTCGCCGGTCCGCCACGCGGCGGGCACAGCCTGACCGCGACCTGCTGCGGCGCGCCGGCATCGACCAGAGGCAGCCAGATCTGCACGTAGCTCGGCGTGCGGTCGTCGGGCTGCACGCGCCACCTGATCGGGCATTTGTCGCCCGCCTTGTGGCGGGCGGCGGCCCGTGCCTGCAGGTTGTTGCCGGCCGACAGCACGACATGGGCCAGCCGATCGTCGCCAGCGCGGTAGACGCGCAGGAACTGGGTGAAGCGGCGCTCCATGTCGCTCTGGCCGTCGAGCGGTCCGGCCATGCTGCCGACGCTGCAGTTCAGCACCAGCGGGATGCGCTCGCGGCCGTATTCCCACGACAAGTCGACCGCCTTGACCAGAATCCAGTCGAGCGCGCGCTTCAGCGTTTGCGGCATCCACGCATCCGAGCGGTCTTCGGCAACCTGCGCCGGCTGCTGCACGGCAATGATCGGATAGCCGCCGGCGCCGCTCGCTTCGCCGGCGGCGGTGTCCAGCGTGTGCGTGCCGTGGCTGGTCGCGGCGCGCAACGGCTGGCGCCGCTCCTGCTTGAAGTCGATCAGACCCATGGCGCGGTAGACGTCGGTGTCTTCGACATGCGCCGCGAGCAGCTGGTTGATCTGCTCCGCCGTCCAGGACCGCGCCAGCAGCTCCTCCGTCGGCTTCGGGCCGCTGGTGTCCAGGCCGTTGGTTGTCATATCGAGGAAATGAGCGATCCGCGTGCGGTCCGGCGCCGAGCGGAAGCGCTGATGCGCCACGCCGACGCCGTCGTCGATGATCGCCACGATCGCACCCGGTGCCGCGACGGCGGCGCCGCCAGCTTTCCATTTGATCGCTGTCGCATCGTCGGTTTGCGCCTCGATCGCCAATCCGGCATCGCTGATGGCGAAGCCATCGCCGACCAAGGCCTGCAACGCGGGGAATGCCCGGTATGGCACCAGCAGCTCGGTCCCGATGGTATCGTCGATGTCGAGCTTCTCGTAGACCTCCAGCGTCAGCTGCAACGCCGCGCGGCTCGCCGGTGCCATGCGCGCCCCGTTGCGGATCAGGTCGTCGAACCGCCCCAACGCGCCAGCGAAGGCGTCGTGCAGCTCGCGCGCCTTGGGACGGCTCGCTTGCACCGAGAACCAGAGCGGTCCGAGCTTTTCGAACACCTCGCGCAGCCAGTGTGTTTCAGGGCGGACGGCGTGCGGCACGCCGGCCAGATTGAGCGCCACCCAGGTCCCAGCCATGTCGTTCTCCCCCGACGGCGCTAGCGCCATTCCTCCACTGCGCGGTCCCAGAGCCAGCGCAGCGGCGACCGGTCGGCATAGACCTTCGGCAGCTTGAACTTGTTGGCGCGGGTGCGCAGGAACGGCAGCTCCTTGCCGGTATGCAAGGCGGTCAGGATGTCGCGCCATTCGAAGTCGCGATCCTCGTAGCCGTCGCCGATGAAGCGCCACCCGGTGAACACTCTTTCGCCGCCTTGCGCCAGCATGACGAAATAGGCACCGAGCAACACGCCCATCACCATGCCGGCGGCATTGTCGACCGGAAAATGGACGCCGGCGATGACTCGGTTGACCGAGATGCGCGCCGCCAGGCGCATGAACTGCTCCCGCCAGCCGCCCCCGACATAGCACCTCGGCGGCCACGGCCACGGCAACGGCTCGCTCTGTCTTTCCAGCAGGACGGAAAGGACCGTCGCCATCATGAAGGCTTCCACCGCATGGCCGCTGGGCAGGGAGCTGTGTCCCGGCACCAGGATCACCGGCTGGATCTGCGGGCTGTACTCGGACGGCCGCGGCGCGACCAATGCGTGTTTGACCCGCATCTCCGCCGGCACCAGGGCGCGCATGAACGCGGCGAGCAGCTCGAGCGTGAACCGCGTCCGCTCGCGGTGCAGATAGGCCACCGACGCAAAGAAGGACTCGATGCCGCTGAGCTGGGACAGGATCTCGTTGGCGCGATCGCGGCGCAGGTCGGCATAGATCCGCACGTACTGAAGCTGGTACTCTAGTACCTTTTTGGGGGCCATGCGCAGCAGTTTGACGATCTGCCCGTCGCCCTGCTCCGGGTCGCTGCCCAGCGGCTTGGCGTCGCGGGCCTGGATCTTGGCGCTGCCGTCGGTACCCCAGTTGCCGAAGTATTGCAGCGATGACGTCAGCTCGAAGTCCACGACATGCGCCCGGATGCGCGGCGACCAGCGCTGCATTGCGCTGTTCAGGTCGGGCTCGGCGATGGCCGGCGCCTTGAGCGGCTGGATCCACGGTCCGACAATGCCGTCGCGGGTGCCGATCAGCGCGCCGGATGTATAGGGCGAAGCCAGCCGGCCGACGAAACCGCTGCCCGGCATCAGTCCGGCATTGTCCGCATTATCGGCGTTGTCGGCGTTGTCGGCGTTGTCCGCGTTGTCCGCGTTGTCCGCGTTGAAGAAGCTCTGCGCCATCGGTCCCCCCTTGCCTCGTCGCGGCAACGCCGTCGCCGCGTCGGCGAAACGTGCATGCCGGTGTGGTCGGAGGATGCGGGCTGCCCATACGTGTCGCAATAGTAGGCGGTGTCGAATTCACGGCGCTTTCACGGCAATTGCCCCAGGCGCCGGGAGCCTTTGGGTTGTGTGTTAGAAATGTCATCATTAGTATACTGCGTTGCATCCGGGGGGATGCTCGGCCATGTCCAAATCCAATACGGAGGCGGGCCTCCGTATCTCAGTGATTGGCGCGTTCCGGGTTCGATGCAGCGGCGGCATCGATCTGGCGCCGCGCGGCAGCAAGGCGCGCGCGCTGCTCGCATTGTTGGCGCTGGCGCCGGCCTGTCGCCGCTCGCGTGCGGCCCTGCAGGACAAGTTGTGGAGCACCCGTGCACCCGAGCAAGGCGCCGGCAGCCTGCGGCAGGCGCTGTCGGAGATCCGCCGCGCCTTCGGACCGAAATTCCGGGATTGTCTGGTCACCGACCTGCGGAGCGTCGCGCTGAATACGTCGCGCGTGACCGTCGACGTCGAGGTCGCCGATCTGGCTCACCTGGCGAGCGGCACCGAGTTGCCGACACTGCTCGAAGACATCGAGATCGATGAAAGGGAGTTCGAGCACTGGGTGCGCAATCAGCGCGCGGCGTTTGAACAGCGTTTGCTCGCGATGCGCTCGGCGCCGACGCCGCAAGCGCCCGTCGTGCGGCGCGATCGCCCATCGGCCCGGTCCTGGATATGTCTGCTGCCGCCGGCTTCAGCGACCGGCGAGAGCGGCCAGTTCCTGTCGCGATTGATCGGCGGCCGTATCGGCCAGGGACTGGCCGATCAATGGGGCGTGGACATCTGCGACATGCCGAAGCAGAGCCCCGGGATGCAGTTGCGGGTGGACAGCCTGGCGCTGGCCCAAAGCGTGTCGGTCATCGTCACGCTGCTTGCCGCTGACGGAACGACGCAATTGTGGACCGCAGGAGAAACGATCCCGTTGGGTGATGGCTTTGTCGCCGATTCGCCGAGGTTGCAGACGCTTGCCAACCGTACGATCCAGGTTGCCGGCCATCAATTGCGACAGATGAACGATTCGAACGAGACCGCACAGGCGTTCACGCTCGCCTTCGACGCCGTAAAGCGGATGTATCGCGTCGACATCGAGCAGGTTGACCATGCCGACATCCTGCTGGCGCAAGCCTACGACATTGAACCCAAGGCGGTTTATCTGGCGTGGCGAGCCTATGCGCGCACCTTCTATGTCGGCGAACATGTGAGCAAGGATCGACGCGCTCGGATCGAGGAGGCGGAGGAGCTGGCGCGCCATGCTCTCGAGCTGGCGCCGCAAAACGCAACCGTTCTGGCGCTTGTTTCGTATGTCTACAGCTTCGCCTTCCGCAAGTATGCGGTCGGTCATGACCTTGCCGAGCAGAGCATCAGGTTCGAGGCCTCGCAGCCGCTTGGCCGGGCCTTCCTCGGACGCACGAAGTCCTATCTGGGTAAGCACGACGACGGCTATCTGTTGACCTGTCAGGGGCGCGAATTGTCGGCGCAGGCACCCTATCACTACAAGCTGCACTTCCTGTGCGGTGTGACGGCGATGCTTGCGGGACATCTGGAGGAAGCCGTCCGGGCGACCGAGATCGCACACGTTATGGCGCCAGCGTACCGCCCCCCGATGCGCTACCTCGTGCCGCTCTACCTGCGAAGTGGTGAGCGCGACAAGGCACGCAATGTCTACGAGCAGCTTCGCCGCCTTGAACCGTCGTTCTCGCTCGAATCATTGCGCGAGACCTCCTATCCGAGCACGGCAATCCGTGAGCTCGGCCTTCTGAGCTTCTCAGAGCGGGATCTATAGGCGCCGCTCGGCGCGGCCGGCCAGATTTCGCACCCTCCAGGTAAGGCGCGCGCCGCCCCGCTCCGCCGCTTGACAATGAACCGAGGTTCATTTCTCCTGCTGAACCTGAGTTCACTTCTTTCCCGGGATCGATCGCGGCGATGGCATACCGGCGCACCGACGAAGCGGCCCAGCGTCTCGCCGACAAGCGGGCCCGCATCCTGAAGGCGGCACGCGGCCTGGTCGCCGAGGGCGGCTGGCCGGCCGCGCAGATCGACAACGTCGCCGCCGCTTCCGGCATCGCCACCGGCACGGTCTACCGCTACTGGCCGTCCAAGGCCGCGCTCTGCGCCGAGCTCGTCGCCACGGTCTCGGCCCGCGAGGTCGGCATCGTGCGGGCGGTCGCCGACGCGGCCGGCGCGCCGCCGGAAAAGCTGTCCGCCGCCATCCGCACCTTCGCGAGCCGCGCGCTGCAGGGCCGCCGCCTCGCCTATGCCCTGATCGCCGAGCCGGTCGACCCGGAGGTCGAGACCGTCCGCCTCGACTACCGGGCCCAGCTCGCGCATTGCTTCGAGCGCATCCTGCGCGAGGGCATCATGCGCGGCGCCTTCCCCCGGCTCGATCCCGCCGTCGCCGCCGCCTGCATCGTTGGCGCCTTCATGGAGGCGCTGGTCGGGCCGCTCGCGCCGTCGCGCGGCAGCGGCGCCCGCGCCGACCGCCATCTGATCGACCAGGTCGCGCGGTTCTGCCTGCGCGCCAGTCTGAACAATTCGGAGACCGAGGCATGAGCGCCGCCAACGACGCGCCAGCGCGCCTGTTCGCCCGCCTGCCCGCCCTGCCGGCGGACGGCTATGCGACGCACGAGGTGATGAACCAGGCGAGCCCGCTCGCCGGCCACAACGCCTTCACCGGCGACCGTCTGCTGCGCGAGATCGCCGCGCGCGAGAAGATCGCCTGGGCCGAACCGCTGCTGGCCGAAGCCGGCGCCACCGTCGCCAGCGCCGAGGTGGCCGGGCTCGCCCGGGACGCCAACCGGCACATTCCGGAGCTGCGTGCGCATGACCGCTTCGGCCACCGCGTCGACGAGATCGAGTTCCATCCCGCCTGGCACGAGCTGATGTCGCTCGCCATCGGGCAGCAAACGCATGCGCTGGCCTGGACAGCGCGCGAGCCCGGCGCGCATGTCGCGCGCGCCGCGCTCTCCTATCTCTGGAACCAGGGCGAGAACGGCATCTGCTGCCCGCTCGGCATGACCTATTCGGCGATCCCGGCGCTCCGGCTGCAGCCGGATCTCGCGGCGGTGTGGGAGCCCTTCATCCTGTCCTCGCGCTACGACCCCCGACCGGCGCCGATGCAGGCCAAGACCGGCGGCACCGTCGGCATGACCCTGACCGAGAAGCAGGCCGGCTCCGATCTCCGCGCCACGCAGACCACGGCCCGCCCGGCCGGCCCGCGCCGCGGCCCCGGCGAGGCCTATCTGGTCGACGGCCACAAATGGTTCTTCTCGGTGCCGCACAGCGACGTCTTCGTCACCTTGGGCCAGACCGATCGCGGCCTCTCCTGCTTCCTGCTGCCGGGCTGGCTGCCCGACGGATCGCGCAACCGCCTGCTGATCCAGCGGCTGAAGGACAAGTGCGGCAACAAGTCGAACGCCTCGAGCGAGATCGAATATCGCGGCGCCCTCGCCTGGCTGGTCGGCGAGGAAGGCCAGGGCGTCAAGGCGGCGCTGGCGATGACGCATCTCACCCGGCTCGACTTCGCCGTCGGCTCGGCCGGGCTGATGCGCCGCGCGCTGGCGGAAGCCTTGCACCACACCGCGGAGCGCCGCGCCTTCCAGCGCGCGCTGATCGACCAGCCGCTGATGCAGAACGTGCTGGCCGACCTCGCGATCGAGGTCGAGGCCGCCACGCTGCTCGCCTTCCGCCTGGCGCGGGCGGTCGATGACGAGGAAGCCGGCGATAAGCGCGCCGCGCTGCTGGTCCGCATCGGCACCCCCGTTGCCAAGTACTGGAACTGCAAGCGCGTCGTCGGCGTGGTGCACGAGGCGCTGGAATGCCACGGCGGCAACGGCTTCATCGAGGAGGGCCCGATGGCCAGGCTCTACCGCGAGGCGCCGCTCAACGGCATCTGGGAGGGCAGCGGCAACATCATCGCGCTCGACGTGCTGCGCGCCGCCGACAGATCCCCCGAAACCGTCCCCGCCTTCCTCGACGAGATCGCGCTGGCCAAGGGCGGCGACCGCCGCCTCGACCGCGCGGTCGAGCGTCTCGCCGCCGAGCTCGCCCGGCCGGAAGAGCGCGAAGGCCGCGCCCGCCGCATCGTCGAGCGGATGGCAACCGCCCTCCAGGCCAGCCTGCTGATCCGCCATTCGCCGCCCGCGATCGCCGATGCCTTCTGCGCCACCCGGCTCGACCCGGATGGCGGCGCCTGCTTCGGCAGCCTGCCGGCCGGCATCGGCCAGCGCGCCATCGTCGAGCGCGCGCGGATCGACGGCTGAGGCGCGACGGCCATGCAGGATCCCAGGCAAGATTTCAGGCAGGATTTCAGCGGCAAGGTCGTTCTCGTCACCGGCGGCGCCACCGGCATCGGCCGTGCCGCGGCGCTCGCCTTCGGCCGGCGCGGCGCGACGGTGGTCATCGCCGGCCGGCGCCAGGCGGAGGGCGCGAAGGCGGTCGCCGACCTCGCCGCCATCGGCGCCCGCGCCGAGTTCATCTCCGCCGACCTCACCCTGCCCGCCGCCATCGACCGTCTGCACGGCACGATCGGCGACACTCATGGCCGCCTCGACATCGCCTTCAACAATGCGGGCTATCAGGAGCCGCGCGCGCCGATCGCCGAGCAGGATTCCGCGCTCTACGACCGTGTCTTCGACACCAACGTGAAGTCGGTCTACCTCTCGCTGCAGCACCAGATCCGCCTGATGGCGCGGCAGGGCAAGGGCGCCATCGTCGTCAACACGTCGGTGAGCGGCCTGCGCAATCCCAATCCCGGCCTCGCGCTCTATTCGGCGTCGAAGGCGGCGCTGATCTCGCTCACCCGCTCGGCGGCGATGGAATATGCCGAGCAGGGCATCCGCATCAACGCGGTGGCGCCGGGCCGCGTCGTCACCGACATGATGCTGGCATCGAAGATCATGGACATGAGCGCCGTCGCCGCGGGATTGCCGCTGCGCCGCATGGGCCAGCCGGAGGAAGTCGCCGAGGCGGTGGTCTGGCTCGCCTCCGACGCCGCTTCCTTCGTGGTCGGCCATGTGCTCTGCACCGATGGCGGCTTCATGGCCCTCTGACCGGCGCCAGGGGAGGAAAATCATGTCGATCTATGCCGAGCGCGCCCGCTTTGTGCCCGTCGAGCGGGGTTTCAACATCAAGCGGCCCGAGATCCGGCCGCAAGCCTTCACCGCCGAGATGCAGCTCGCCTTCGCCGAAGAGACGCCGACCGGTTTCGTGCCGCTCGACCTCTCCGGCCCGCTCGGCACACCCTATCCGGCGACCACGCCCTTCATGCTGACACGCTATGCCCGGATCCGCGCCGGCGACGAGCTCGCCTGCACGCTCGCCGCCAGCGGCGAGATCTGGGTCGTGCTGCGCGGCAGCGGTGAGCTGCGCCGCGGCGCTGACGCGATCGAATGGGCCGCAGGCGACGTCCTGGCGCTGCCCGGCGGCGTGGCCTCGACCTTCCGTGCCGCGACCGACGCCGTGCTCTGGGTGACGACGGACGAGCCGGCCCTCGCCTTCGCCGGCGTCCGCCCGGCGCCGCCCGCGCAATCGCCGATCGACATCACGCATTACCGCGCGGCGGATATCGCGCGCGAGCTGCGCCTGCTCTACGACCGCCCGATGGCGCCGGACACGCCGGGCCGCGCGCTCTTCATGGCGACCGAGCGGACCGAGACGCTCGGCACCTGCCTGCCCGCCATGACCTTGACCCTCAACGCCGTCCGGCCGGGCGAGGCACAGCGGCCGCATCGCCACAACGCCGCCGCCATCGTGCTCGCGCTGCGCGAGGCCGGCTGCGCCTCGACCATCGGCGGCCACAGCTTTGCATGGACGCCGAACGTCACCCTGCTGACGCCGGCCGGCGCCGAGCACGGCCACAGCAACGACCGGCCGGCCGCGGACGAAGTCGGCGACGAGGAAATCGCCCTGGCGCTGATCGTGCAGGACGGCGGGTTCTACTACCACGGCCGCACCATGGGCTTCGCCTTCGTCTGATTTTCGCGATCGCCTGAGGGGACACTGGCCATGCTGGGATCGGCGCAGGACGCGACGGCGCCGGCCCGGATGGCGTAGCATCGGGCGAGCGGCGTTCGATTCCTGGGCGGGCCCGGCCATCGGGCCCCGTCGGCGCCACGTCTCCCGTCGCGCACCGGCCGAAGAAGGGCCTCGCCATGCTGCCCCCTCCCCTCACCACCGCCGCCGATCGCGGCCAGGCCGGCGACCGGCTGCTGCCGGAAGCGGCGGATGTGGTGGTGATCGGCGGCGGCATCGCCGGCATCTCGACCGCCTACTACCTGGCAACGCGCGGCGTGCGCGTCGTGGTCTGCGAGAAGGGCCGCGTCGCCGGCGAGCAGTCGTCGCGCAACTGGGGCTGGATCCGCAAGCAGAACCGCGATCCGGGCGAGCTCGCGCTGATGATCGAAAGCCTGCGCCGCTGGCACGAGATCGTGCCGACCTTGGACGAGGATATCGGCTTCACGGTCGGCGGGGTCACTTCGCTCGCCGAGACCGAGGCCGAGCTCGCCGAGCGCGAGGCCTGGCTCGAACATGCCCGCGCCTACCAGCTCGACACCCGCCTGCTTGGGCCCGAAGAAGCCGCCGCCATGCTCGGCCGCTCCGACCGGCGGGTGCGCGCCGCGCTCACCACGCCGAGCGACGCCCGGGCCGAGCCCTGGAAGGCGGTACCGGCCATCGCCCGCGCGGCGCGCGCGCTCGGCGCCGAGATCCACGAGGCCACGGCGGTACGCGCGCTCGACCGTCAAGCCGGCCGCATCAGTGGCGTGGTGACCGAGCGCGGCACCATCCGCTGCGCCTCGGTGGTGCTGGCCGGCGGCGTCTGGTCGCGCGCTTTCCTGGAGAATGCCGGGCTCGCGCTGCCGCAGCTCGGCGTCAAATCCTCGGTGCTGCGCACCACGGCGGCGCCGCGCTTCTCCGAAAGCGCCTTCGGCGCCAAGGGCGCCTCGATCCGGCCACGCGCCGATGGCGGCTACACCATCGCCCGCAGCGGCGCGGCGACCTTCGACATCATCCCCGCGGCGTTCCGGCACCTCGGTGCCTTCACGCCGATCCTGCGGCGCAACTGGCGCATCATGCGCCTCCGCTTCGGCAAGCCGTTCTTCGATGCGCTGCAGAGCCGCCGCTGGCAGCCGGACCAGGCGAGCCCGTTCGAGGCGATCCGCGTACTGCATCCGGATCCCGACACGCATCTGCTGGACGACGTGCTGCGCGCGGCCCGCGACCTCTACCCCGCCCTCGCCGAGGCAAAGGCGGCGCAGCAATGGGCCGGCATCATCGACGTGACGCCGGACGAGCTGCCGGTGCTCGACGCGGTCGCCACCCTGCCCGGCCTCTTCCTCGCCACCGGCTTCTCCGGCCACGGCTTCGGCATCGGGCCCGGCGCCGGCCACGCGATGGCGGAGATCGTCACAGGGAGACGCCCTGCCATCGACCTCTCGGCCCTGCGCTACGCTCGGTTTTCCAGCCCCTGACGGGAACCATTTCCCGTCCTGCCGCGCTTACTTCTTTCTGCCCGCGGCATCGGAGGATTTCGCCCATGCAGAGGCTCAAGATCAACCCGCCCGTATTCATCGGCGCCTCGATCATCATCGTCGCCTTCGTCGCGCTGGCCGCGCTCGCGCCGGGAGCGGCCGAGAACGCCTTCCGCGACCTGCAATCCGCGGTGCTCGACCGGTTCGGATGGTTCTATATCCTGGCAGTGGCGATCTTCCTGGTGGTGTCGCTGCTGCTGGGCTTCAGCCGCTTCGGCACCTTGAAGCTCGGCCCCGACGATGCCGAGCCGGATTTTCCCTATCTCACCTGGATCGCCATGCTGTTCGCCGCCGGCATGGGCATCGGCCTGATGTTCTTCGCGGTCGGCGAGCCGATGATGCATTTCAGCGCGCCGCCGGAAGCCGCGCCGCGCAGCATTCCGGCCCAGCGCGAGGCCATGCTGGTCACCTTCTTCCATTGGGGCATCCATGCCTGGGGCATCTATGCGGTGGTCGGTCTCTCGCTCGCCTATTTCGGCTATCGCTACAACCTTCCCCTCACCCTGCGCTCCGGCCTTTATCCCTTCCTGAAGGAGCGCATCAACGGCTGGATCGGCCACGCGGTCGACATCTTCGCCATCGTCGGCACCATCTTCGGGCTCGCGACCTCGCTCGGCTTCGGCGTGCTGCAGATCAATGCGGGGCTGGATTATCTGGTCGGCCTGCCGATCTCGGCGACCACGCAAGTCACGCTGATCGCCGCAATCACCGCCGTCGCCACGCTGTCGGTCATTACCGGCGTCGATCGCGGCGTGCGGCGCCTGAGCGAGCTCAACATGCTCCTCGCCGTCGCGCTGATGCTCTTCGTCCTTCTGGTCGGGCCGACCGGCCAGCTGCTGAAGGACCTCGTGCAGAATATCGGGCTCTACCTCGACAACATCGTGTTGAAGACCTTCAACATCTACGCCTACGAACCGCGCCCCTGGATCGATTCCTGGACGCTGTTCTACTGGGCCTGGTGGATCTCCTGGTCGCCTTTCGTCGGCATGTTCATCGCCCGCATCTCGCGCGGACGGACGGTGCGGGAGTTCGTCACCGCGGTTCTGTTCGTGCCGGTCGGCTTCACCTTCCTGTGGATGACCACGTTCGGCAATTCGGCGATCTTCGTCGACACGACCATCGCCGGCGGCGCCCTTGCCGAAGCGGTCTCCGCCGATGTGGCCGTGGCGCTGTTCCACTTCCTCGACTACCTGCCGCTCGGCGCCGTCACCTCCAGCATCGCCGTCGCGCTCGTTGCCGTCTTCTTCGTCACCTCCTCGGATTCGGGATCGCTGGTGGTCGACACCATCGCCGCGGGCGGCGAGACGGACACGCCGGCCATCCAGCGGGTCTACTGGTGCGCCCTGGAAGGCGTGGTGGCGGCCGTCCTGTTGCTCGCCGGCGGTCTCGCCGCCTTGCAGACGGCCACCATCGCCAGCGCGCTGCCCTTCGCCGTGGTGATGCTGATCCTGTGCTGGGGGCTGTTCCGCGGCATGAACAGCGACCTGGCGCGACGCGCGGCGCCCGTCGCGATCGCCCATCCGACCGCTGAGCTCTCCTGGCAGCGGCGGCTCGGCCTCATCCTGCACACGCCGGCCCGGCCGGACATCGCGCGCTTCATCGAGCAAACCGTGGAGCCCGCCCTGGCATCGGTCGCGCACGAGCTGGCAGCGCGCGGGCGGGCCGGCTCGATCGAGCACGACGGCGCGGCGCTTTCCATCAGTCTCGTCGTGCCGGCGGAGGGCATGCGCAACTTCGTCTATGGCGTCCGGGCGGCAGAGCATCGGCTGCCGACCTTCTCCGCCCTCGACGCGACCGTCGGCGAAACCCGCCACGAAGCCCGCACCTTCTTCAGCGACGGCAGCCGCGGCTACGACGTCATGGGCTTCTCGCGCGACCAGCTGATCCACGACGTGCTGATCCAGTTCGAGCGGTATCAGGCGCAGGTCCAGTCGGCAGCCGCGGCACTCTACGCCACCGCGCCGGAGCACGAACAGGCGGCGGAAGCCGGCCGCGGCTGAGACGCCCGCCCGCGAAGGAAGGCCTCGGCATCCGGGCCCCGCAAGTGCAAACCGGGCCCCACTATGCTACGCTGCCGGCCCTCTAATCGGGGCGGGCATGCCGATCGAATTTCAAGGCAGGGGCCGGCCGCTGACGCAGAGCGGCTTCCACGCCGCGACCGCGGCGCTCGACGTCACGCCGGCGGCTCTCTGGGCATTGATCACGGTGGAGACGCGCGGCTTCGGCTATCTGCCGGACCGCCGGCCAAAGATCCTGTTCGAGCGCCATATCTTCCACCGGCGCACCGGCGGCCGGTTCGACGCCACCGCGCCGGATCTCAGCTCGCCGGATGCCGGCGGCTACAGCGGCGACGCGGCGGAATACGACCGCCTGGCCCGCGCCATCCGGCTCGACCGGAAGGCAGCGCTGGAAAGCGCCTCCTGGGGCCTGCCGCAGATCATGGGCTTCAACGCCGAGAGCATCGGCTATGCCTCGGCGGAGGCGATGGTCCAGGCCTTCCTCGACAGCGAGGACGCGCAGCTCGACGGTGCGGTGCGCTTCCTCACCGCCAATACCGCGCTCGCCAAGGCATTCCGCGCGCATGACTGGGCAACGGTGGCGCGGCACTACAACGGCAAGGATTTCGCAAAGAACAAATACGACATCAAGCTGCGCGACAGCCACGATCGCTATGCCGCCGGCGCCGCACCCGACCTCGCGATCCGCGCCGCCCAGGCCCGCCTGACCTATCTCGCCGTTGATCCGAGGGGCGTCGACGGCGTGCTCGGCAACGGCACGAGGGGCGCACTCCGCGCCTTCCAGAAGGCACAGGGCCTGCCGGTGACCGGCGAGCCGGACGAAGCAACGCTCGCGCGGCTCGAGGCGCTGGCGGATTAGGCGCCGCTCAGCCCTTCGGCACCGAGATCCCGGCGGCGGCGAGCTTCTCCAGCGCCCGCCGGCGGGCCAGGCCGCGGTCGCGGTCCGGCACGTAGATCAGGCCGGCGATGCGGCGCACCAGCATGTCCTCGTGCGGGTCCAGCACGCCGTCGGCATAGGCGACCTTCCACAGCATCTCGATCACCTGCACGCGCTCTTCCGCGCTCATGCTCTCGACCACGCGGTGGGTGAACGGGAAGTACTGCGTCGAGTTCTTCACCGCCGCCTCGGCCCGGACCACCAGTTGATGCGCCTCCTCCGCGCCGAGATCGAATTTGGCCGCCAGCATGCGCTCGATTACCGCGCGCTCGGCCGGGTCGAAGGTGTCGTCCATGCGCGCCGCCTCGACCATCAGCGCCGCGACCGAGAGCTCGAGCTTCTCGTCGAAGCTCGACGTTGCCGGCGCCTCGGCCCCGGTGACGAAATCCAGCACGCGGTCGATCAATCCGAACATGTCGTCTCCATCGGCTTCAGCCGATCTCGCCCGTTTGGCAGAATTGTGGCCGCCGGCGGGAGAGCCTAGTCAAAGCTGTTGGCCAGCGCATAGGTGGCCTGGTCGGTAAACACCCCCGGCGACCCGCGATTCTGCGCCCAGAACGCATCCATCGCGGCTTCCATGCCGGCCGGCGCCTTCAGCCCGAGCGCAACCGACCACTTGATGGCGCCCCGCATCATCCCCGTATATGCCTTCTGGCCCGTACCGATATTGTCGCCTGGGAACTTGATCTCATCCCAGGAGCGGATCTTCGAGATCGGCGACCGGTATTCCGGAAAATAGTTGCCCCAGATCGCCGTGCCGGCGAGATAGCCCTTCGGCGCCTGTGCGATGCTGACCCTGGCCTGGTCGAAGAACTTGAGCCAGTCCTCGATGCAGGCTGCGGCATCGCGATCGCCGCTGAAGGTGAAGTCGAGCGCTGCCGCGGTCATCATATAGGCCGCCTGCCAGCTCGAAACCGTCGGCTGGGACGGCCAGAAGCCGTTCGCCCGCGCGAATGGCGAGAGCAGCGCGGGATCCGCCTTGGCCGCCTTCAGCCAGTCCCAGGACACGGCGTTCACCTCGGCGAACATCCGCCTGACATCGGCGCCGCGCACGCGGGCCGGCGACAGGCCGAACGCGAAGGCGGTGTCGCGCAACCGCCAAGCGAAGCTGCGCAGATTGCCGGCCTCGGTATCGCGCAGCAGCGACTGGCGCAGGCCATAGGCATTGACGCGCTCCTGGATCGCGCAGGCGCCCGCCGCCTGCTCGTGGATCAGGTCGAGGAATTCGCGCCTTCCGGTGATCATGTAGGGATAGGCGTTCGGCGGCTTGTGCTCCCACGCCCAGGCCCCCTGCGCCCGCGTGGAATGCGCCGGCGGATTTACGCCGCGGCCGTCGAAATATGGCCCGGACGGGCGGAAGCGCCATTCGGCGGTCGGGCCGAGGCCGGGATGATTCGAGCCGGTGAAGTTCGGCACGTTTCGCGTGTCGGATCGGCGCAGCGACCAATGCCGCACATCGGCATACATCAAACCGTGCACGATGACGGTGCGGAAGCTCGTGGCATCCTGCCGGGCGAAATCGGACGCCTGCCAGCCGTCGATATAGCCGATCTCGTGCCGCTCGCCCCCGGAATCCTCCGAGCCGATGTAGTCGGCGAAGGCATGCGGGTAGTAGCTGCGCGCCGGCACCGGCGCCGCAACGATCTTCAGGTCGCGCGGGCCGAACAGCCGCGTCTTGACCCGATAGGCATTGTCATAGACGTGGCGGCAGGTCGTCTCCGTGCCGCTGCCGGGCACGAAGAGATATTCGCCCGCCTCGTCGGCGCCGAACGGCCCGCCGGCATACCAGTCGACATACAGCGCGGGATAGAGCGTCGTCGTGCCGCTGCCCGCGCCGGCGGAGATCGGTTTGGCATTGCCGACAGCGTCGGGAAAGCTTCGATGCAGCGACACTTTGTTCCGGTCGATCGCACGCACGAAATATGCGGTATCGGCGGCGAGGCCGGGCCAGGGCGCGCCGCCATCGGTTCCGATATGGGCGGCATAGACCCCCGCGCCGAATGGCGGCGTGCAATCGGCGGTGCTGTCGACGGCAAAGCTCCCGCCTGCGGCGCGCGTCAATTTCTGCGGACCGATTTTGGGCTTGATCGTGCGAAGCGGCGTCGTGCCGTTCAGCAGCGTCAGGTCGCGGAACACGACGGTGTCGATCGGATGCGTGCGCGAGCTGACATCGACCCAGCCGTTGTAGAGCCGGGGCAGAATGCGATAGCCGAACACGCCGCCCTTCTCGTCCTGCAGGACGGCGACGTAGAAGCAGACGCCGCATTGCGCATGATCGGCGCGCCCATTGTTGAACGGCGCCCACACTTCGTAGTAGGCGCATGGTCCGCCGGAGCCGACCAGCGCGTGGCGACCCGCCTTCACGCCGGCATTCAGCGATGCCGTCCATTGGCCGGCGGGCATGTTGCCGAGGCCATCGCCCACCAGCTTGAAATCGGTCTTCGAGGTGATGTCGGCGAGGCCGAGCGCACAGGGCGGCGGCACAGCGCCGCCGCGCTCCACGATCACCGGCAGCGAGCCGCCCGGCGCAATGCCGGCCGGCACGCGCAGCACCAGGCCGAGAAAGCTGGTCGATCCGTCCGGGTGCAGCGCCTGGCTGTGCATCAGCGCCGGCACCGGCTTGCCGTCGGCGAGGCGGAAGCGCGGATAGGCGCCGCCCGGCAGGTCGCCGGGCGCGAAGGCGTGGCCGATGAAGCGCGTGCAGAAATTGGCGGGCTGCGCCGCGCGTGCCGCGTTGACCAGCGTGAGCGTGGTGAGCGACGCGCCGCCCTGAGACTGGGCCTGGGCCTGCGCCTGGGCCGCGCGGCTCGCGCCGGCCGCCCCAAGGGCCAGCGCGGACAGTTTCAGCAACTCGCGCCGATTCATGCCGCCTCCTCCCTGGTGAGAAACAAGAGAGCAGGATAGTCCATCCGGCGCGCCGGCGCGCGTATCAGGTCGCGCGCGCGCGACTGATCCCAAGCGTCAGAATGCGGTTCAGCAGGTGGCGGTATTTCAGGCCGTCATGCGCCGCCGCCTCGGCGAATTCCTCGCGCTGGGCGATCTCGGGATTCGGGTTGGCCTCCAGGAAATACGGCACGCCCTCGGCGGTCAGGCGGAAATCGATGCGGGCATAGCCTTCCAGCGACAGCGTGCGGAAGATGCGCTTGGCCAGCCGCTGGATGCGCGCCACCAGCTCCGGCGCCAGGCCTTCGGCCGGGCCCTGCAGAATGCCGCGGCGCTCCTGATAATCGGGATCGTGCTTCGCCCGCTCGGTCGCGATGTTCTGTCGCATGTCGCCGAAATCCAGCTCCCAGATCGGCAGCACGCGCAGCCGCTCGTTGCCGAGCACGCCGACATACAGCTCCCGCCCCTCGATGAACTGCTCGGCGATGGCATGCGTGCCGATCCGCTCGTGGATGAAAGCGACGCGCTCGGCGAGCTTCTCGTCTGAATCGACCAGCGAGGCCTGGGCGATGCCGACCGAAGCATCCTCGCTCAGGCTCTTGACGATCAGCGGCAGGGCGAGGCGCGACGGCCGCTGCACCTTGCGCCGCATCGGGAACACGGCGAAGGCCGGCACCGGGATGCGGTGATAGGAAAGCAGCTTCTTGGAGAGATCCTTGCCGCGCGCCAGCATCAGCCCGCGCGGATTGCACCCGGTATAGGGCACCCGCATCAGCTCGAGAAAGCTCGCCACGTTCTGGTCATAGGCCGTCTCGCCGTGGAACTGCTCCAGCAGGTTGAACACGACATGCGGCTTCCACTCGTCGATCGTGTCGCGAATCGGCTTCAGCTCGTGCTGCACGGCGAGCGGCTTCACGTCGTGGCCGGCCGCGCGCAAGGTCGAGATCACGTCGTACTCGGTCTTCCAGACGTGGATCTCCTTCTCGCTGAAGCCTTTCAGCGAATCCGGCGGCATCAGGTCCGGGTGGAGGAGAACGAGGACGCGCAAGCGCCTCATAGGGCGAACCATCTCCGCCGCGACGGGCTATAGAGTGAATGCACCGTCTTCGCCGTCAGCAGCACGGTGAAATCCGTCTTCAGCTGCCGCTCGTTGCCCGCCGCGCGCAGCTTCAGCTCACGGCAGCGCACGATCATGTCGTCCAGCACGGCGTCCAGGGTCAGCTGATATTCTCCCGTCCACTTCGAGACCATCTGGCGGATCTTCGCGCGGTTATGCCGGAGGAAGGTGGAGGCGGCAGGCCATGATCGGTGCTTCGGATCGTCGGAGAAGATGCGCAGCAGGTCGCGGTCATAGGCGGTCGGCGAATCGACCGCATACAAAGCCTGCTTCTTCTTGTAGTGCTCGGCAAGTGTGCGGCCGAGGCGGTTCAGCGGGTCGACCTTGATCCGCCGGGTCAGCAGCGGCTTCGCGCCGGCGATCTCTGCCATCAGCTCGTCGACATATTCGAGCTTCCTCAGCGCCGGCCACTCGGCATAGCGCTTGCGCCAGTCGGAGCGCGGCCGGAGCCAGACCGCGAAGGTCTCGGCGAAATCCTCGTCGGGGTGGCTCTGCGCGTACCACAGCCGCAAGTGCTGCACGTAGTTCTTGCTCGCCGGGTTCGGCCGGTAATAGCTCGGATAGCGCGTCGACGACCGGCCGAACAGCTCCTGCCAGCGCCGCCGCCGATGCAGCTGGAAGGCGTGCTGCACCACGTGCCCGGCCTCGTGGCGCAGGATGCGCATGCATTCCGGCACCGTGCCGCCCTCGACATCGATGATCTTCTTGCGCTCGAGCCGCATCAGCCGGGGATGCGCGAGATAGAACGGCACGGCGATGCCGGGCGTGCTGTCCGGGCTGAACCACTCGTCGGAGATCCAGGCATGCGGGCGGACGCGCAGGCCTCGGCCGTCCAGCTCGCCATAGAGATCGTGCAGGCAGCCTTCGAGCCAGGTGCCTTCGATGGTGACCTTCAAGTCCTTGAGCCGGAGCTCGAGCAGTTCCTCATCGGGCAGCTTGGACCAGGGAAACCGTCGTGGCATCGCACCTCGGCGCCGAAGAAGCCTTTGCGACGATGCTACACGCTGCGCGCCGGCCGGCAAGCCGACGCCGCACTCAGCGCAGCTCGATCGCCTCGAAGGTCAGGAGCTGGGGGTCGCCGCAATTGTCCCGGATGACGATCCGCACCCGGTCCGCCTCCACCCCGGCCGGCAGGGCCATGGCGGCGGCGCCGTCCGGCCCCAGCCGGCAGCCGGTCGAGAGGGCCGCCGACCCCTCCGGCCCGGCCTCCCCGACCCGCCAGCGGATCTCGATATTCCGCGGCATCCGCTCGACGAAGACCGCCCGGCCATAGCGCTGCGCCACCACAACGGCCTCGCGGAGCGGCCGTGGCCGCCAATAGGTGACGTCCAGGGTCACCGGGTAGCGCGGCGGCGCCTCGGCATGCCAGGGGGGCCCAAGATGGCCGCGGCCGAAATGGGCAAGCGCGAGCGGCACCGCCCCATGGCTCGACGAGGCCACCGCCACAATGCCGATATTGGCGAGGCCCCGCATGGCATCGCCCCAGACCGGCAGGCGCTGGTCCGGCGGCACGGCCGGCGCCCCGGCCCAGCCGATCCCGTAGCTGCCATCGGCCGCGCGGTTCAGGTCGAGACGGCTCGCCGGCAGGCCGCGTTCGGCCAGGATCCGCTCGGTCATGCCGCGCAGCCCGTATTCGGTGCCGCGCGAGGTGGTCAGGATGCTGTACTCGTCGCCCGGCACCAGGGTGTTGCCGGTCGGCGGAAAGAACTTCACCGCCGCGAAGCTGCCGTCCAGCCAGGGCTGCAGCGCCCCGCGCAGGAAGGCGAGCTCGGCGGTCGCGGTCTGGGCGTAGTAGCGCACGGTGTTGAGCTGGGCGAAGGCGGTGCCGGCCGCCAGCAGCGCCAGCGACACCGCCGCGGCCGCGAGCCGGCGCGGCAGCACCAGCGACAGCACCGCGATGGCGCTCCAGCCGAGCAGGAACTGGAACGCCGTCACCAGGCCCGACAGCACCCGGTTCCACGGCCCCGGCCCATAGACGATGAAGAACGACCCAAGCCCGGCCGCCGCCAGGCCGAGCAGCGCCAGCTGGCCGAGCCCGGCACGTCGGGTGCCCGGCTCGGTCCACCAGCGCGTCGCGCGGCCCTGGCGCAGCAGGGTGACGAGGCCGGCGAGCCCGATCAGGGCGCCGAGCGCCAGGATGTAGTGGCGCCGGGCCACATGGCTTTCGAGGTCGAGCAGCCAGAGATCGACCGCGCGGTGATAGATGACGCCGTACAGCGCGCGGAAGTTCTCGACGAACCGGGCCGGCGACGCGATCTCGACCTGCCGGCTGTCGGCGGCGAGCGGCGAGGCGTGCCGGACCGCCGCGATGATCGCGTCCTTCACCAGGTATTTGTGCAGCAGGAAATAGGCCGCCATCGCTGCCAGCATCAGCACCAGCGCCACCAGGCAGAACCGGCGCGTGCGCGGCCCGGGCGGCGCCAGGAACAGCGCACCGACCACGAAGGCGAAGCCGCCGATCACATAGACCTGGTAGAAGAACAGCGAGCCGAGCAGCAGCAGGAATGCACCGGCACCGACGAAGATCGCCGCCGCCGCCCGCGCCCCCGTGGCGCTGGCGAGCATGTGGAGCGCGAGCGGCACCAGCGGCGCCGCGACCGTCTGCGTCACCGAGATCCCGGTCGAGGCGAAGACGCCGAAGCCGGGCGCCAGGAACATGGCGACCCCGGCCCAGAGCGCCACGATCGGCGCGAGGCCGAGCTCCAGCATCAGCGCCGTCGCGATCGCCGCCGCGACGCCGATCGCCAGCACCGAAACCAGACGGGCCGCCGGCCAGAACCAATCCGGCCGGATCGTCCCGCTCTCGTAGAGCGGCCTGAGGACGCAGCGCGTGGTCTCGGCCGAGAGCGGCCGGCCGATCCCGACCAGGGCGATGTACTCGTGGGTGTCGCGGCAATCGGCGGCCGGCTCGAAGCGTTCGAGCCAGTAGTCGTCATGCACCTTGAAATCGGCGGTCGCGACCGGGAGGTAGGCGCCGAGGACGATGCCGAAGGCGGCGGCAAGAAGGCCGAGGCGGGCATACCATCCGGGTCGCGTCGTCCCGCCCATCGCAGCGCCCCCCGGCTGAATCACTGGCCCGCGCGAATCATCTGTCCCCGATCCGCACCGGTTTAGGAGCCGCGGTTTTGCCAAGGCAAGGCATTTCGCCGGCCCGGCGCGCCACAAGCTTGGGCAATCGGCACGCCCCGCTGCCGCTTCCGGCGGCATGCCGGCGCCCGCGGACATGCCGCGACGGCGGCATCCGGATCTGGCATCCGCCTTGCGTTGCGATCCGCGACCGCGCCACCGCAGGAGAGCGACATGGATATCGGCGTCTTCATCCCGATCGGCAACAACGGCTGGCTGATCTCCACCACCTCGCCGCAATACATGCCGAGCTTCGACCTCAACCGCGAGATCGTGGCCCGGGCCGAGCGCTACGGGTTCGATTTCGCCCTCTCGATGATCAAGCTGCGCGGCTTCGGCGGGCCGAGCCAGTTCTGGGACCACAACCTGGAGAGCTTCACCCTGATGGCCGGCCTCGCCGCGGTTACCAGCCGGATCAGGCTCTACGCCACCGCGGCGACGCTTGCCATGCCGCCCGCCATCGTCGCCCGCATGGCCTCCACCATCGACAGCATCTCGCACGGCCGGTTCGGCCTCAACGTGATCACCGGCTGGCAGCGGCCGGAATATTCCCAGATGGGGATCTGGCCGGGCGACCACTATTTCCACCGCCGCTACGACTATCTCGGCGAATACGTCCAGGTGTTGCGCGACCTGTGGGAGACCGGACGCTCCGACCTCAAGGGCGAGTTCCTGACCATGAGCGACTGCCGCCTGTCGCCCCGGCCGCAGGCCCCGATGAAGATTATCTGCGCCGGGCAGAGCGATGGCGGCCTCGCCTTCTCGGCGAAATACGCCGACTACAATTTCTGCCTCGGCAAGGGCATCAACACGCCGACCGCCTTCGCCCCCGTCGTGGAGCGCATGCGCGAGGCCGCCGCGGCGGCCGGCCGCGAGGTCCCCGTCTATGTCCTGCTGATGGTGATCGCGGACGAGACCGATGAAGCGGCGCTGGCGAAATGGGAGCTCTACAAGGCCGGCGCCGACCGCGAGGCGCTCGGCTGGATGACGCAGCAGATCGCCGCCGACACCCGCCCCGCCGCCAACACCAATGTCGGCCAGATCGCCGCGCCCGAAGGCGCGGTGAACCTGAACATGGGCACGCTGGTCGGCTCCTATGCCTCGGTTGCCGCCATGCTGGACCGGATCGCCGCCATGCCCGGCGTCGGCGGCGTCCTCCTCACCTTCGACGAGTTCGTGCAGGGCGTGACCGATTTCGGCGAGCGCATCCAGCCCCTGATGCAGAGCCGCAAAGCCGCCGCCACCCTCGCCGCCTGAAAGGATCAAGCGATGCCGAAGACCGCCATCATCCCGCCCGGTTCGGGCAAGCCGCTCCCCCCCTACTCGCCCGGCACCTTGGCCGACGGCGTGGTCTATGTCGCCGGCACGCTCGCCTTCGACAAGGACAACAACGTGCTGTTCCCGGGCGATGCCGCGGCGCAGACCCGGCACATCCTGGAGACCATCAAGAGCGTCATCGAGACCGCCGGCGGCACGATGGACGACGTCACCTTCAACCACATCTTCGTCACCGACTGGGCGCATTACGGCGCGCTCAACAAGGTCTATGCCGAGTACTTCCCGGGCGACAAGCCGGCCCGCTACTGCATCCAATGCGGCCTGGTGAAGCCGGGCGCCGTGGTCGAGATCGCCTCCATCGCCCATATCGGCAAGCGGTGACCCTCCATTTCGAACGGCACGGCCGGACCGACGCGGTCGAGACGGTGCTGCTCTCCGCCGGCCTCGGCGGCGCCGGCGGCTTCTGGGCACCGCAGATCGAGGCGCTCGGCCGGCGGTTCCAGGTCATCACCTACGACCAGCGCGGCACCGGCCGCAGCAAGGCCGACCTGCCGGAGAATTACAGCATCGACGCAATGGCGGAGGACGTTCTCGACGTCATGCGCGCGGCGGGCGTCGCGCGCGTGCACCTCGTCGGCCACGCTCTCGGCGGCCTGATCGGCCTTGCGCTGGCGCTCCGCCGGCCCGGGGCGATCGGCAAGCTCGTCCTGATCAACGCCTGGGCCGCGCCGGATCCGCACACCGCGCGCTGCTTCGCCGCGCGGCGCCGGTTGCTGCAGAACAGCGGCATCGCCGCCTATGTCGAGGCGCAGCCGATCTTCCTCTATCCGTCCTGGTGGCTCTCGGCGCATGCGGCGCAGGTCGAGGCCGAGGTCGCGCACGGCATCGCGCATTTCCAGGGCACCGACACCTTGCTGAAGCGGATCGACGCCCTGCTCGCCTTCGACATCGCAGCCCGGCTCGGCGCGATCGCGGCACCCGCGCTCGTCGTCGCGTCGAAGGACGACGCGCTGGTGCCCTATACCTGCTCGGAACGCCTCGCCGCCGGCCTGCCGCGCTGCCGCTTCGAATTGTTCGAGCATGGCGGCCACGGCATCACGGTGACGGCGGCGGCGGCCAGCAACGCCGCGATGCTCCGCTTCCTGGCCGACCAAGGTTAGCGCGGCGCCAATATATGGCCGGCTAAAAGCAGCCGCGCCGACCGTGAGTTGCGGAACACCGGGTTTCCTCACGAACCCCAGATCACAACTTACGTTCTGCCGGAATTTTGGTCAGCGTCCTTAACAATCCTTTCAATGCCGGGGGCCCATTACATGCCGGCCGCGCGAGGCTTGCGTCCGCCGGTCAGCGTGGAAAAGAAGGTCGTCTCCGATGAAGATCCGGGTCATGTTCAACGCCGCGGCCGCCGCCGTCGGCGCGCTCGCCGTGGCTGTCGGCGGCTATCTGGTGGCGGTGTCGTGGTCGGAGATGTCCCGGGCTGAGACGGCGACGCGTCTCTCAGCCGCCTATGGCCACCTGCTGGTCGTGCCGCAGCGCATGCTGCTCGAACGCTCGATGATGACGCGCGCCATGAGCGCGACCGATGACGGCAAGGCGCAGCGCGAAGCGCTGGCGAAGAGCCGCAAGGAGCTGGACGCATCCTTCGACGCGACGATCGGCGCCTTCGGCCGCATCCAGGGCGACGTGCCGGCCGACCTGCTGGCCACCTTGCAAACCGCGCGCAAGGAGAACGCGGCGATCCGCAACCGCGCGGACGAGATTCTCAAGCAGGAACGCCCGGAGCGCATGAAGGTGCAGCCCGAGATCACCACGGCGCAGTTCAAGATCCAGAGCAAGCTGAACCCGATCATCGACACGATGGAGCGCCGGATCACCCTCGCCGATGCGGCGGTCGGCGAGCTCGCCACCATCGGCCGCACCGTGCTCGACCTGCGCGAATCCGGTTCGGCGACGGTGATCCCGATCGGCGCCGGCGTCCGTCAGGGCCGGCCGATGACGCCGGAGGAGCTGGGCCGCGCCGATCGCGGCCTCGGCGCCCTCGATGCCATCCGCGCCCGCCTGACGTTGCTGGTGCAGCAGCTCGACGAGAGCTCGCCGGTGCGGCGTACCTTCGCCGACATCGACGCCAAGATGATGCAGCCGGTGCGCGGCAAGATCTTCTCCACCATGGAAGAGTCGCGCGCGGCGAAGCCCTACACGCTGAATCAGGCCGGCTGGGACAGCCAGGTCATCGACCAACTCGCCACCATGTTCGCCATCCGCGACGCCGCCATCCAGTCGCTGAACGATCTCAGCGCGGCACAGGTAAGCGAAGCGCGCCTGGCCCTGCTGCTCGAGGCGGGCGCCCTGCTGGTGGTCTTCGCCGGCCTCGGCGTCGCCACCCTGATGTTCCAGCGCAAGGTTATGCTGGCGCTGGACCGCATCGCCGGCGTGATGGGCGAAGTCGCCCGCGGCGACTTCACCGTCGAGATCCCGGACAGCCAGCGGCAGGACGAGATCGGTCAGCTCGCCCGGGCGCTCGCCGTGTTCAAGGAGAGCGGCATCGAGGCCGAGCGCCTGCGCGCCGAGGCCGAGGCGACGCGCCAGCACCAGGAGGCCGAGCGCGAAGCCGCCCGCGCCGACCAGGAGGCGCAGCGCGCCGAGGCCCAGGCGACCTTGGAGCGCCGCCTGCGCGAGGCCGAGGACGCCATGCGCAAGGCCGAGGCGACGCGCGCCGCCGAAGCGCAGCGCGTCCAGGCCGAGGCCGAGCAGCAGCGCAAGTCGTCGATGCTGAAGCTCGCCGATGCCTTCGAGAGCTCGGTCGGCGGCATCGTCGGCCAGGTCGCCCATGCCGCCAACGAGATGGAGCAGGGCGCCGGCATGCTCTCCTCCACTGCCGACGAGACCTCGCGCCAGGCCGCTGCCGGCGCCTCGGCCTCGCAGCAGGCCTCCGCCAACGTGCAGACGGTGGCCGCCGCGGCCGAGGAGCTCAATGCCTCGATCGCCGAGATCAGCCGCCAGGTGCAGAGCGCCAGCTCGATGGCCGGTCGCGCGGTCAACCGCGCCGAGCAGACCAACCAGCAGGTCCAGGGCCTGACCGAAGCGGCGCAGAAGATCGGCCATGTCATCAAGCTGATCAGCGACATCGCGAGCCAGACCAACCTGCTCGCGCTCAACGCCACGATCGAAGCGGCACGCGCCGGCGAGGCCGGCAAGGGCTTCGCCGTGGTCGCGTCGGAAGTGAAGAACCTGGCCAATCAGACCGCCAAGGCGACCGACGAGATCGGCCAGCAGATCGCCGCCATCCAGGGCGCCACCGGCGATGCCGCGGGCGCCATCGCCGAGGTCGGCCGCATGATCGGCGAGTTCAGTCAGATCGCCACCTCGATCGCCAGCGCGGTCGAGGAGCAGTCGGCCTCCACCGCCGAGATCGCCCGCAACGTGCAGCAGGCCGCGGTCGGCACCCAGGAAGTGTCGCAGAACATCGACGGCGTCACCTCGGCCGCCGGCGAGACCGGCAGGGCCTCGACCCAGATCCTCGGCGCCGCCTCCGGCCTGTCGCGTCAGGCCGGCACGCTGCGCGAGGAAGTCGGCCGCTTCCTCGGCCAGATCCGCGCCCCGTAACGACCGACGTAGTTACGTTGAGAGGCAGGAGCGGCGCCGCAACGGCGCCGCTCCGCCTTTTCCTATCGCGTGACCGCGCCGGTCATCCCGTCGATGCGCACCCTCGCTGGCACACCGGCGCGGCTGACATCGGCCCGGTAGACATTGCCGGACCGGGTCACCACGCCGACACGGTCGTAACCCAGCAGGCGAAGCTGCTGCGCCACATAACCGGTATCCATGTCGTCGCGCGCGGCGATGTGCTGCACCAGCGGCACCGAGCCGTCGGTCACCCGGCCGGTCAGGGCATTGACGCGGACGGTGACCGGATTGGGGCCGCGCTGCGCCGGCACGGTCCAGATATTGCCGCGCCGGTCCACGGCACCGAGCCCGGTATAGCCGAGGCTTGCGAGCTGCGCCCGGACCGCCGCATCGCCGGTCGCCGGCGTGACTGCGATCGCCGGTGCGCCCGTATCGTCGCTGATCCGGCCGGTGCGGGTATCGAGCACGAGGCGCACCGGCTCGCCCTGATACAGCGCCACGGCGCGCACGATATTGCCGGACTGGCGGAGCGCCGTGATCTGGCTGAAGCCGACGGATTCCAGAGCGCGGCGCGCCTGCTGCGGCGTCGCATCCGGGGCGACCGGCGCGGCGCCGGGAAGCACGGCCGCCTCGGCCGCCACGGCGATCAATGTACCAACGGCCAAAGTCGCAAGAGCAAATGTCTTCTGCACGGGGGAACCTCCTGACTCGAAAACCGCGTCGCGTAGCGAGGGCGATATGGGTCAGTGAGGGACCACGGCAAAGCTCGCGCGCCGGAATGTCACAGCGGCAGATGTCACGCCTGCGTGGCTTGTCCCATGGGCGTATGCGTGTCGGATGGGCGCGCGGATCGCGGCCCTCACCGGACTACGCCGGATGCGCGCGCAAATGCTCCAGCAGCAGCGCATCGACCTCGGCCGGCACCTGGTCGGTGATGAAATGGCCGATGCCGGGCAGTTCGACGAAGCGGAACGGCGCCTGGATCTGCGCCGCCGTCCCCTCGGCGGCGGCGCGGCCGACCGTCGCGTCGGCATCGCCCCAGAGATAAAGCACCGGCACGTCGATCGGGCCGAGGCTGACGCGCAGGCCCTCCTGGGCGCGGTACCAGGCCAGCGCCGCCTCCATCGCTGCCGCGTTGCCCAGCACGCCGACATAATCCTCGACCGCCGCGGAAGGCACGCCGGCCTCGGATAGATTCCGCCGCAGCCGCCGCGCGCCCTCCTCCAGCAGCAGCCGGCCGGTATCCGGATTGAGGAACGCGCGGTGATGGCGCGACCGGTGCTTCTGGTCGCCGTCGGCCGCCTGCAGCGCAGCGACGAAGGCGGTCGGATGCGGCCGCGACAGGATGGCGAGGCTGGCGAGGCGATCGGCATGCCGCGCCGCCACGCCCCAGGCGACCTGCCCGCCCCAATCGTGCCCGATGAGATGGAAGCGCCGCTCGCCCGCGCCCAGCGCCTCCGCGATATCGAGCACGTCGCCGACCAGGCGGTCGTAGTGATAATTGGCGAGATCGGCCGGGTCGGGCCGCGCGCCCGGCGAATAGCCGCGCTGGTCCGGCGCCACCGCCAGGTAGCCGGCCGCGGCCAATGCCGGCACCTGCGCCCGCCAGGTATGGCGCGATTGCGGATAGCCGTGCAGCAGCAGGACCAGCGGCCCATCCGCCGGCCCCTCTTTCCAGGCATCGAAGGTCAGCCCGGACCGCGTCCGGATCTGGTGCAGTTGCAGCACTGACGGTTCCTCCCACGCTTTTGGCGAAGCTAGCACGGACGGCAACGTCTGACCCGCTTCCCATCGTGCCCACGCACGACGCCGATCTTGTATTTGCGGTGAACATCTTGTATCATACGGCACTCTATGATGGATGCTGCCATGTCCGAAGCCCATATTCCCCGGAGGCGCTCGCTGGCCGAGTGGTCCTACCTGTACCGCCGGGAGCACGTGCTGCGCGCCGTGCGCCATCCGGCGCTGACCCCGGCGGCCAAGCAGGTGCTGGTCGCGCTCAGCGTCGCGGTGGACGACCCTTTCATTCTGCCGGAACGGCCGCCGGTCCGGGCGCTCGCCCGGCATCTGGCCTTGGCCGAGCGGACGGTGCGGCAGGCGATCGCCGAACTGGTCGAGCAGCTCTGCCTGACCTTGCGGCCGAACGGGCATTTCTTCCGCCCCGGCGAGGGGCCGCCGGCCGATCCCGCCGAACAGCCCGAGCTGGCCCGCGAATGGGCCTTCCTGAGCGAGGCCCGGGCCGAGCCGAGCCCGGCGGAATATCTCGACACGCTGGCGAGCCTGCGCGACCGCGCGGTGGCGGCGAAGCGGATCGCGACCGCCGTCTCGGCCGAGCGCGCCCTCGGCCGGGCGCTCCTGGCAGGGGAACAGATGCGCCACCCGGACGCGGCGCCGGCCGAGCCGCCTGAGGAAGAGGCCCCCCTCGGCGCGCCCGAGGCGGCCAACCTCGTGCTGGTCTCCAAGGTCAATGCCGACCGGGCGCTGGCCCCCGCCGCCCGGCATGCCCTGATCGAGGTCATGCTCGACCGCGCCAAGGACCCGGTCGACTTCCCCGAGGACGACCGCGACAAGAGCTGGGCCTTCCGCATTTCCCGCCGCCACGGCATCACTGTGCGCGGCGCCCGCAAGGCGCTGGCCGAGCTGGAAGACCTCCGCCTGATCGCGCAGGCGCAGGGCGATGTCTGCGTCTATGAGAGCCGGATCGAGGAACGAATGCGCCGCGGAACGGACGCGCCGTCCCGGCTTCCCTTATGCGAGGGCCTCGATCCGCTGCAGGCACACCGCCACCGGATGGAGCGGCTGCGCGACCTCGCCCTGGAACAGGGCCTCGTCTCCACCGCGCTTTCCGCCCACAAGGCCATCGGCCGCGTGCTCGGGATCGGCGGCGCGAAGCGGAACACGCGCGCCGCGCCAGAGCCGAAGCCGGCCCCGCGGCCCATCGCGCCGCCCGCGGTCCATGCGCAGTTCCTCCCGGTGATCCGCAACATCCTCGACATCGATCCCGACGCCGGCCGCGTCATGCTCGACGTGCTCAAGCAGATCCGCGCCGAGGAAGCCGCACCGCCATAAGCCCTCCCTCGACGAAGCCGGGGGAGGGTTGGGTGGGGGCTTTTGTGTTGGTCCGAACTGGTTAGATGTCGGACAGAGTAGACCGGATAGATGCCTGACAGTTTTTGTGGGTCGGCGGGAGGGGTTTGCCGATGCCATGGAAAGAGACGAATGAGATGGACGAGAAG
>QOZS01000055.1 GCA_003576705.1 Desertibaculum subflavum | reverse complement strand
GCTCCACTCCGCATCGCTCAGATCAAACCGGGCCATCGCCAAGCTCCCATCCGTTTGGAAGCTTGAATCACAATCACGCCCTCAAGGGAATCCCTTTATGGGTACAGAACCTAGGCGCTATTCCTTGCGCAGGTGCTCGGGCGGCTGGTTCTCCGCCTCGCTTTCCGGCTCGCCGCGCAGCTTCGGCGCCGGCACCGTGGCGAGATTGTGGGCCGTGTTGACCAGCGCCACGTGGGAGAAGGCCTGCGGAAAGTTGCCGAGCTGGCGCCGCGCCCGCGGGTCGTATTCCTCCGCCAGCAGGCCGACATCGTTGCGCAGCGCCAGCAGACGCTCGAACAGCGCCCGCGCCTCGGCATGGCGGCCCATCATCGCATAGTTGTCGGCGAGCCAGAACGAGCAGGCGAGGAAGGTGCCCTCGCCGGGCGGCAGGCCGTCCACGTCGTCTTCCGTGTGGTAGCGATGCACCAGGCCATCGGAAATCAGCTCGCGTTCGATAGCGGCGACGGTGCCTTTGACGCGCGGATCGGTGGCGGGAAGGAAGCCGACCAGCGGCATCATCAGCAGCGAGGCATCCAACCGCTTGCCGCCGTAATACTGCACGAAGGCATTCTTTTCGGTGTCGAAGCCGTTGCGGCAGACGTCTTCGTGGATGGTGCGGCAGGCGGCCTTCCAACGGTCCACCGGGCCCGAATGGCCGAAATCCTCGATGCCCTTGATCGAACGGTCGAAGGCGACCCAGGCCATCATCTTCGAATGGGTGAAATGGCGCTTCGGCCCGCGCACCTCCCAGATGCCGTTGTCAGGCTCGTCCCAGTTCGATTCCAGGAAGTCGGCCAGCACCTTCTGCACCTCCCAGGCGTCGTCCAGCGCCTCGACCTTGTGCTTGCGCGCCGCGTGCAGACAGTCCACCACCTCGCCATAGACGTCGAGCTGCGACTGCGTATAGGCGTGGTTGCCGATGCGCACGGGCTGGCTGCCCTCGTAGCCCGCCAGCCCGTCGAGCTCGATTTCGGTCAGGCGCCGCTCGCCCATGATGCCGTACATGATCTGCAGCTGTGACGGCCGGCCGGCAACGGTGCGCAGCAGCCAGTCGCGCCAGGCCTTGGCTTCCTCCGTATGCCCCGAGACCAGGAGGGCGTACAGCGTGAAGGTGGCGTCGCGCAGCCAGCAGAAGCGATAATCCCAGTTGCGCACGCCGCCGATGCGCTCCGGCAGCGACGTGGTCGGCGCTGCGACGATGCCGCCGGTCGGGCTGAAGGTCAGCGCCTTCAGCGCATTGAGCGAGCCGATCACCGCCTCGCGCCAGGGGCCCTGATAGCTGCAGCGGCCGGCGAAGGCGCGCCACCAGGTCTCGGTACGGGCGAGCGCCTGGCGCGCGTTCTGCGCCAGCGGCGGCGGCGTGTGCGAGGGAAACCAGGTCAGACTGAACTCGGCCCAGTCGTTCGAGTCGATCTCGAACTCGGCGCGGGTATGGAAATCCTTGTTCGCGAGCGGGAAGGGCGCGACCAGCTCGACCGCGTTCGGGCCAGCGATCGCCTGCAAGCCGGTGGCGGTCCGGCGCAGCCACGGCATGGTGACGCCGAAGTCGAAGCGGAAGGTGAGGTCCATCTGCATCGCGACGGTGCCCTCCAGCCCGATCACGATGCGGAACACGTCGATGCGAAGCTCGGCCGTCGGCGGATCGAGAAAGTCGATGACGAGGACGCGGCCCTCGGCCACGCGGAACTCGGTCTCCAGGATCATCGTGTCGGGACGGTAGCGACGGGTCACCTTCGCCTTCGGGTCCTTCGGCGCGATCTGCCAGCGGCCGTTCTCGGCCGTGCCGAGCAGCGCCGCGAAGCAGGCCGGCGAATCGAAACGCGGCAGGCAGAGCCAATCGATCGAGCCGTTGCGGCCGACCAGCGCGGCGGTCTGCGTGTCGCCGATCAGGGCATAGTCCTCGATGCGCAATCCCATCCCTGCCATCCGCT
Organism: Desertibaculum subflavum; assembly: GCA_003576705.1. GTDB lineage: Bacteria > Pseudomonadota > Alphaproteobacteria > Ferrovibrionales > Ferrovibrionaceae > Desertibaculum > Desertibaculum subflavum. The sequence goes on along the minus strand of QOZS01000055.1, from coordinate 33,073 downwards.
CTGTCGCACAATCGGACGTAACGCCGCGCCGCGCCGATGCGTTCCCGCCCATGCGTATCCGGCCATGCGGTCCGCCGGGGCCGGCCTCGCCTGCGGCCGGCTGTCGCGGCATGATGGCCTTCGGGGGATTGCAGCATGGACATTCTGACGGCGCCACTGATCGAGATCGCCGGCATTCCGCTCACGCGGGCCGAAGCGATCGGCTTCATCGTGGCGCTGGCCTCGCTCGGCCTCGCCGTGCGCCGCGATCTGCTGACCTTTCCGGTCGGCATGGCGGCGCATGTCGTGACGATGCTGCTGATGGTCGGCTATGGCGGCTTCGGCCAGGTCGCGCTGCAGCTCGGCTTCATCGCGCTGGCGGGGCATGGCTGGTGGATCTGGTCCCGCCATCGCGGCAGCGACGGCCGCGTTGCCGTCGCCCGCATGGGTCAGGTGGAGCTGATCGTCTATCCCGTGGCGACGCTGCTGCTCGCCGTGCCGGTCGCGCTCGTCTATATGCGGAGCGGGTTCGGCCTCGGCGCCGGCAGCGCGCTGCTGCTGACGGGCGGCGTGGCGGCGCAGCTGGCGCTGAACTTCCGCCGGGTCGAGACCTGGATCATCCGCGTCATCGTGGATCTGGTCGCGCTCGGCGTGTTCGCCGGCTACGGCGCCTGGGCCGCCGTCGTCTTCCATCTCGTCTTCCTCGCGCTGGCGGTGAAAGGCTGGCTCGACTGGCGCCGGGCGCTCAGCGCGCAAAGTCCTCCGGAAAGTGACGCAGCGCACTCTCCACCGGCAGCGGCGTGAGGCCGCCGAGGGCGCAGAGCGAGCCGTCGCGCAAGGTGGTGCAGAGATCCTCGACCAGGGCGAGGTTCTTCTCGCGCTCGATGCCGGCGAGGATGCGGTCGATCACCTCGACACCGCGGGTCGAGCCGATGCGGCAGGGCGTGCACTTGCCGCAGCTCTCGATGGCGCAGAACTCGAAGGCGAAGCGCGCCTGCGCCGCCATGTCCACGGTGTCGTCGAACACCACGATGCCGCCATGGCCGAGCAGGCCGCCCGCCTCGGCCAGCGCCTCGTAATCGAACGGCAGGTCCAGCATCGCGGCCGGGAAATAGGCGCCGAGCGGCCCGCCCACCTGCACGGCGCGCACCGGCCGGCCGCTCCTGGTGCCGCCGCCGATCTCCATTACCAGCCGGCGCAGCGTGATGCCGAAGGCGACCTCGTAGAGGCCGCCATACCGCACATTGCCGGCGAGCTGCACCGGCATGGTGCCGCGCGACCGGCCGGCGCCGAAGTCGCGATAGAACCCGGCGCCACGTTCGAGGATGGCCGGCACGGCGGCAAGGCTCAGCACGTTGTGCACCAGCGTCGGCTTGCCCCACAGGCCGGCGATCGCCGGCACCGGCGGCTTCGGCCGGACGGTGCCGCGCTTGCCTTCCAGACTCTCCAGCAGCGACGTCTCCTCGCCGCAGATATAGGCGCCGGCGCCGAGACGAAGCTCGATATCGAAGCCATCGCCCAGCAGGCCGCCGGCCCGCGCCGCGTCCAGCGCGGCGGCGAATGTGCGCGCGGCATCGGGATATTCGGAGCGCAGATAGACGATGCCCTGTCGCGCACCGGTGGCGAGGCCAGCGATCATCATGCCTTCGATCAGCAGGAAGGGATCGCCTTCCATCAGCAGGCGGTCGGCGAAGGTCCCGCTGTCGCCTTCGTCGGCATTGCAGACGATGTATTTCTGGGCTCCGGCCGTCTCCAGCACGGTGCGCCATTTGCGTCCCGCCGGGAAGCCGGCGCCGCCGCGCCCGCGCAGGCCGGATGCCTCGATCTCGGCGACGATGTCGGCCGGCGCCATCGTCCGCGCGCGGGTGAGGCCGGCCAGCCCGCCGGCCGCGCGACAGTCGTCGAGCGAGCGCGGATCGACGACGCCGCACCGCGCGAAGGTCAGCCGCTCCTGGCCGGCGAACCAGGGATGCGTGTCGATCTTGCCGATCCGCTTGGCATGTGCGCCGTCGGAGAGAAATCCGGCCGCGAACAGGCTCGGCACGTCCTCCGCCGAGATCGGGCCATACCCGACGCGCCCTTCGGCGGTTTCGATTTCGATCAGGGGCTCCAGGAAGGCGGCGCCGCGCGATCCGGTGCGCACGATGCCGACGGCGATGCCAAGCCGCGCCGCCTCCGCCGCGATCGCCCGCGCCACCTCGTCGGCGCCGAGCGCGACTGCGGTGGCCTCGCCGGGGACGAAGATGCGTGGCCCGCCGGCCACGCGAGGCAAGAGCTCCGGCCTCGCGTCCCGTGCGGCCTCGATCGCGGCGATATCGGCCTGGGCGCAGAGCCGGCCATCGACCAGGGCGGAGGGGCCGGCCGCGCAGTTGCCGAGGCAATAGACCGGTTCCAGCGTGACCTGGCCGTCGGCGGTCGTCTCGCCCAGGCCGATCCCCAGCTGCGTCGTCAGTGCCGCTTCCAGCTCGCGGGCGCCGACCGCCTGGCAGGCCTCGGCGCGGCAGAGCTTGACCACGTGCCGCCCGGGCGGGCGGCGGCGCAGGTCGTGATAGAAGGTAAGGACACCGTGCACCTCCGCCCGGGTGAGGTTCAGTGCCTCGGCCACCAGCGGCACGGCGGCATCGGGTAGGTGGCCGAACGCATCGTTGAGAGCCTGCAGCATGAGGAGTGTCGCCCCGGGCCGCTCGCGCGCGCCGGCGATCAGCTCCCGTGCCCTGGCCTCGGTCCACGCCTCCACCGTCTTTGCCCTGCCGGCCCTTAAGGTTAGCGACAGGCGAGCCTAGCACCGGCCGGAGCGTGATGGCGCTCGCTTGTTCAGAGGGTGGGGCGGGGGATAGGCTCGTCCGGCGGGCCGCCACAGGTCCGCTAAGGAAAAGGGCGGATGATGGTCGGACGGTGGATGGGGATGCTGCTGGCGATCGGCCTTGCGTTCGGCGCCAGCGCGGCCGCGGCCAACCAGTTCGTCGTGGTCGCCTCGACCGAGGCGGCCTGGAAGCCCGGCCAGATCGTACCGGCAGGGACCACGTTCGACCTGCCGGCCGGCGGCAAGGTGACGCTGGTCGGTGCCGATGGCAGCCAGATCCATATCCGCGGTCCCTATCGCGGCACGCCGGCCGTGATTACCGGCGCGGCCGGCGCCGCCGCCGGCGGCGGCGAGATGCTGCAACAGCTGGCCCGGCTGGTGGCGCGCGAGCGGACCGAGACGGCCGCCCTCGGCGCCACCCGCAACGCCGACCTGTTGCAGGTGCCGGGCCGCGATCCCCTGGCGATCGACGTGACGCGGCCGGGCCCGCAATGCGTCGCCGCCGGCAAGTTGCCGGTCCTGTGGCGGGTGGGGAGCTCGCGTCCCGCCACGGGAACCCTGGTGCGATCCGGCACCGACCAGCAGGGTGCGATCCGCTGGGCCACGGGGAATCACAGCACCGATTGGCCGCAAGGCGTGGCGGCGATCGGCGGGGCGCGCTATGTCATCCGTCTGCGGGACCGGCCGCAGCCGACCGAGATCGAGCTGAAGCTGCTGCCGGGGAACCTGCCGAGCGTCGGGCACAAGGCGCTGTGGATGAACGAACAGGGCTGCGCCGACCAGGCGCGGTTGCTGCTGCAGACCGAGGACTGAACCAGCTTTGAACTATCGCCACGGATACCACGCCGGCAACTTTGCCGACGTGCTGAAGCATGCGGTGCTCGCCTGCGCGGCTCTGCGCCTCGCGCGCGCGGCCAAGCCGGTGCACGCGATCGACCTGCATGCCGGCGCCGGCCTCTACGACTTGCAGGCGCCGAACGCGCTGAAGACCGGCGAGTGGCGCGACGGCATCGGCCGCGTGCTGGCACAGGGCCAGGCGCCGGACGTGCTGAAGCCCTATCTCGACATCGTGCGGGGCGTGAACGAGAAGGGCGAGCTCCGCCACTATCCCGGCTCGCCCCTGATCCTGCGCGAGACCCTGCGTCCGCAGGACAAGATCTCGCTCTACGAGCTCCGGCCGGAGGACGAGCAGGCTCTGGCCGCGCTCTGCAAGGCCGACAAGCGGGTACGGGCGCGCCGCGCCGACGGCTGGAAGTCGCTCGGCGCCGAGCTCAAGCCCGCCGATGTCCGCCCGCTGGTGCTGATCGATCCGCCCTTCGAGAGCGACGCCGATTTCGACCGCTCGCTCGATGCGCTCGCCGCCGTGCGCACGCGTTCGCCGGCGGCGACCGCCATCGTCTGGCATCCGATCAAGGACGAGAAGCCTGTCGCGGCCTTCCGCGACAAGGTCAAGCGCTCGACCACCGACGCGCTGTTGGTGGCCGAGCTTGCCGTGGCGCCGCCCGTGAAGGGCGAGCGGCTGACGGCCTGCGGCCTCTTGATCCTGCGTCCGCCGCGCGGGTTGAACGACGACCTGTTCGCCATGCTGCCCTGGCTGAAGGACAAGCTCGCGCTGGCCGACGGCGCGAATGCGAGCTGGCGCTGGCTGATCGCGCCGAGGTGACGTTCGCCCCGTGACGTTCGCTCTCTCCGTGCTGGATCAGTCGCCGATCCGCTCCGGCTCCACCGCGGCGGCGGCGATCCGCGAGACGATCGAACTGGCGCAAGCCTGCGAGCGGCTCGGCTATCGCCGCTACTGGCTGGCCGAGCATCATTCCTCGGCGGGGCTGGCCGGCAGCGCGCCGGAAGTGCTGATCGCCGCGGTGGCGGCGCATACCTCGACCATCCGCGTCGGCTCCGGCGGCGTGATGCTGCCGCATTACAGCGCCTACAAGGTGGCCGAGGCCTTCCGGGTGCTGGAGACGCTCTATCCCGGCCGCATCGATCTCGGGCTCGGCCGCGCGCCCGGCTCGGATCACATCACCGCGCTGGCGCTCAGGCCTGAGGCGCGCAATTTCGGCGGCGACGAATTTCCGCAGCAGCTCGCGGATCTGCAGGGCTGGCTCGCCGGCCGGATGCCGCAGGGCCATCCGTTCGAGCGTGTGGTGGCGCAGCCGGCTGGACCGTCCGTCCCGGAGATCTGGATGCTCGGCTCGTCCGATGGCGGTGCGGCCTATGCGGCGCATTTCGGCCTGCCGTTCTGCTTCGCGCAGTTCATCGCCGGCGCCTCCGGCGCCGAGGTGGTGAAGGCCTATCGGCGCTACTACAAGCCGTCCGAGCGCTATCCATCGCCGCGCGCCTCGGCGGCGATCTTCGTGATCGCGGCAGAAACCGAGGCGGAGGCGGAATATCTGGGCGCCAGCCGGCGCCTCTGGCTGCTGCGCCATGCGCGCGGCCATGTCGGCGCCTATCCCTCGCCCGACGAGGCGCTGGCGCAGAGCTACTCTGCCGCGGAACTCGACTATATCCGCCAGCAATCCGGCCGCTCGATCATCGGCGCGATCGGGCAGGTGAAGACGCGGCTCGAGGCGATGGCGGGCGAATACGGCGTCGACGAGCTTGTCATTGTCACCATCACGCATGATCCCGCCGCGCGCCGCCGTTCCTACGAGCTGCTGGCCGAGGCGTTCTCTCTCGTGCCGGGATGAGCGCGCCGCGCCCGCTGCTGCTGCAGCGCCTGCCCGTGGCGCTGTTCGGGGCCGTGATGGGCCTCGCTGGGCTCGGCCTCGCCTGGCGTCGCGCTGCCGCCGCGATCGGCGCCCCGCCGGCGGTCGGCGAGACGCTCCTGCTGTTGGCTGCCCTGGTTTTTGCCGTCGTTCTGCTCGCCTATGCCGCCAAGCTGCTGCGTCATCGCACGGCGGTGGCGGCGGAGTTCGTGCATCCGCTGGCCGGCAGCTTCTTCGCTGCGATCGCCATCTCCGCTTTGCTGCTGGCCGCCGGCTTGACGCCACATGCGCCGGACGCGGCGCGGGCGCTCTGGATCGTCGGCGCCGCCGGCGAATACCTGGCGGCGATCGCCGCGGTGCGCGGCTGGATCGTGCGGGCGACGCCGCGCGAGGCGGCCAACCCGGCTTGGTTCGTGCCCGTGGTGGGCTGCATCGTGGCGCCGATCGCCGGCGCGCCGCTCGGCTTCGCCGGTGCCTCGTGGATCCTGTTCGGCACCGGCATCGTGGCCTGGCTGTTCCTGATGCCGATGGTGGTGCAGCGCCTGGTCTTCGAGGCGGTGGTGCCGGCGCCGGCCACGCCGACGATCTGCATCCTGATCGCGCCGCCCGCGGTCGGCTTCACCGCGCTCGACATACTGGCCGGCGGCAATGCCGGCGCCCCGGCGCATATCCTGTTCGGCGGTGCCGTCTTCTTCGCCGCGCTCGCGCTCAGCATGGCGCCGCGGATCGCGCAGGCGCCGTTCGGCGTGCCCTGGTGGGCGATGAGTTTCCCATCGGCGGCGCTCGCCGCCGCGGCGCTGCGCTATGCCGAGATCTATCCGTCGGCGGGGATCGCCTGGCTGGCCATCAGCCTGCTCGCGCTGGCGACGGCGCTGATCGCCTTCCTCGCCATGCGCAGCCTCGCCGCGCTCCGGCGCGGCGAATTCTTCTGATCGGTCGCGGCCTAACCCCGCTTGGCGAAGACGTCGCGGGCTTCTTCCAGGCTCGCCATCCAGCGCTTGGTGAGCACGTCGAAAGCCTCCGACTGCGCCTTGGTGGCGAGCTCGGTCAGCTCGCGCACGTTGCCGACCGCCTTCTCCATCATCTGCTTGGCGATCTCGGCCTGCTTGGTGCCGCTCTTGTCGGTGCCGTTGGCGCTCATCATGTCCTTCATCGCGCCGGAGAACTGCTCCATCGCGTCCTTCATGATCTCGGCCTGGCGGCGCGCCACGGTCTGAAAGCCGTCGGTCGCCAGCTGATTCGCCGTCTGCATGGCCTCAACATTGCGGGCATGCATCTGGCTCAGCTTTTCCATGTCGAATCCGCCGCTCATCGGCAGATCCTTGAACATCTTGGTCGGATCGAAATTGGGGAATGCGGAACCGTTGGCTGCCATGGTCGTCCCCCGTGCCGGGCGTGAATGGGAAGCGGGATCTGGTCCTGATCGACCGCTCGCGAGGTCGAAGAAGAGCACAGGCATTGTCCGCCGCGTGACCGGATGCGTCAAGCGACGCAAATGTTTATGATTTAATGCGTATCGGTGACGGTTTCGGCGGTCGTGCCGCCGCGTCGGGGCAACCGGCCGAGCAGGCCTGCCGCTTGGCGCAATCGCTTGTCGAGATGCGCCATCGTTCGCGCGGCATCCTCCGACGGATCGGCGAGCCAGACCCGGATCGTGTCGGCATAGATCGCCGACAGACCGCGGCGAACGACGAAGCCGCGCAGGCCTTCCGTCTCGATCCGTGCCGCGGCCAGCATCCAGCGCAGCGACCGGCGCAGCGCCAGCGCCAAGGTGCAGGCAAGGTCGGGATCGCACAACGCGCTCCGGCCCAATGCGCGGATCAAGGGCTTCCTCGGCGCCAGCAGGTCGAGCCGGGCCATGATTACCTCGAACAGGCGATCGCGCGGCGTCTCGTCCTCGGCGGTCTTGGCGGCATCGAGCATGCCGGCATCGATCCGGCCGAGCCACGTGGCGATCAGCGCGCTTTTGCCGGGATGCTGGCGGAGCAGCGCGGCGAGCGAGAGCCCGGCCGATTCCGCGATGTCGGCCAGCGCGACGGCGGCATAGCCGCGCGCCTCGAACAGGCCGAGCGCGACTTCCACCGCGTCGCGCGGTGCGTCGGCCGTCTTCTTGCGCCTGGTCTTGTTTGCCGCCATGCGGCGAAGGTAGGGGCCAGCCCGCTAGCCGGCAAGCTCGCGGCTGCGCCGGGTCGCCGCCGCGACCGCGCGCGTCATCAAGGGCTTGAGGCCGTCCGGCGCCATCAGTACCTCCAGCGCCGCCTGCGTCGTGCCGCCCGGGCTAGTGACGTTCTTGCGCAGCTCGGTCGGGCTCTCGGCCGCCTGGCGGGCCAGTTCGCCGGCCCCGCTGACGGTGGCGCGGGCCAGCTGCATGGCGAGATCCGGCTTCAGGCCGGCCGCCACGCCGGCCGCCGCCAGCTCCTCGATCAGCAGGAACACATAGGCGGGGCCCGAGCCGGAGACCGCCGTCACCGGGTCCATCAGCGCCTCGTCCTCCACCCAGGCGACTTCGCCGACGGCGCGCAACAGCTCGCCGCAGGTCTCGCGCGCCGCCGCCGTCACGTTGGCATTGGCACAGAGCACGGTGATGCCGCGGCCGACTGCCGCCGGCGTGTTCGGCATGGCGCGCACGATGGCCGTGCCCGGGCCGAGCGCCGCCTCGAATCCGGCGATGGTCTTGCCGGCGGCAATGGAGAGATAGGTCGCACCGGTGCCGGCGAAGCGGCGGAGCGGCGGTGCCGCCTCCGCCATGCTCTGCGGCTTCACGGCGATCAGCACGATGTCCGGCATGAAGCTCGCCGGCACCTCGTCCGACCGGGCGAACACGGCGATGCCCTTGGCGCGGGCGATCGCGGCGGCCCCCTGGGACGGCTCGACCACGACGGCGTCTTCCGGCTTCATCCCGCGGGCCAGCCAGCCGTCCAGCATGGCGCCGCCCATCTTGCCGCAACCCACCAGCAGGATGCGCGTGCCGGCCTGTGCCGCACTGCTCATGTTTCCTCTCCGCCCATGCTTCCCAGGCTTCGCCGCCGATGCCGAGCCGCCTATGCCTCGCCGGCCGTCTCGATCATGGCGGCGGCGATCGCTTCCTTCGGGCCCTTGCCGCCCCAGATGGCGAACTGGAAGGCCGGGTAGAAGCGCTCGCACTCGCTGAGCGCATTCTCCACCACCTGCTCCAGCGCGCGCATCGGCGGCGGCCCCTCCGGCAACAGCATGGTGTGACGGTACACGATCAGCCCGTCATCCTCCCACATGTCGAAATGGCCGAGCCACAGCTTCTCGTTGACCAGCACCAGCAGGCTGTGCAGGTCGCGCCGGCGCGCCGTGGGCGTGCGCAGATCGAAGGCGCAGGAAAATTGCAGGGCATTGCCCTCGGCCCGGCGGGAGAACCAGAGCTGGTACTCGGCCCAATGGCCGCCCACCCCGCAGACCAGTTCGTCATCGCCCTGGCGCTCGAACGGCCATTCGTTCTGGCTGACCAGACGCTCGACGAGGTCGAGGGCATTGTCGTCTTCGCGGCTCGATTCGATGTGGCGGCGAAGGCTCATCGGTCCGATCCCTTTGATACCTGTATGGCTATATCTCGTGTTTGCCGACGCGACGCGCCATATAGGTAGAGTATGGAGCGGTCGGCGCCGACGCAAGAGACACGCTGGTCAGAAACGCGGCATGAGGGCGAAAGTTGACCGATCTGCCACACCAGCGGGGCCGGGCTAGAGTGCGGAATCGGATCACAGGAGGAGACGATGGGCCGATTGCAGGGGAAGCGGGCGGTGGTGACCGGCGCCGCCAGCGGAATCGGGCGCGCCAGCGCCGTGCTGTTCGCCAAGGAGGGGGCGAAGGTGGTCTGCGTCGACCGGGTCGCCGAGGCGCTGGAAGGCACGCTCGCCGCTATCCGGCAGGCGGGCGGCACCGCGGTCGCGCAGGCCGCCGATGCCGGCGACGAGGCAGCGGTGAAGGCCTATGTCGAGCGCTGCGTGGCCGAGTTCGGCGGCATCGACGTGGTCTATGCCAATGCCGGGGTCTCCGGCGGCGGCACGCCGCTGCTTGAGCAGACCGTGGCGTACTGGAACGAGATCCTGCGCATCAACCTGATCGGGCCGTTCCTTGCCATCCGCCATGCCGCGCCGCTGATGGTGAAGCAGGGCGGGGGCTCGATCGTGATGACGGCTTCGGTCGCGGGGCTCCGCGCCAATGCCGGCATGAGCGCCTATGCTTCGAGCAAGGCCGGCGTGATCAGCCTGGCGCAGACCGCGGCCAACGCGCTCTACGGCACCGGCGTACGCGTCAATGCGGTTTGCCCGGGACTGATCGAGACCGGCATGACCAAGCCGATCTTCGACGGGGCACGCGCCCGCGGCAGCGAGGGCAAGATCGGGCAGCTCAATCCGATGCGGCGCGCCGGCCGGCCGGAGGAGATCGCCGCCATGGCGCTGTTCCTCGCCTCCGACGACGCATCTTATGTCAACGGCCAGGCCTATGCGGTGGACGGCGGGCTTTCTTCCACGCATCCTTTCGCCGGCGGCGCACTCAAGCTGAGCTGAGGAGGTCGAGATGGGCATACTCTCCTGGATCGTGATGGGGCTGATCGCCGGCGCGATCGCCAAGTTCCTGATGCCGGGCAACGATCCCGGCGGGTTCATCATCACGATCATCATCGGCATCGTCGGCGCCGTTCTCGGCGGCTTCATCGCCACCACGCTCGGCCTCGGCGACGTGACCGGCTTCAATATCCGCAGCCTGCTCATCGCCATCGGCGGCTCGGTCGTGCTGCTGGTGGTGTGGCGCGCCATCAAGGCACGGCGATGAGCGGCGATCCGGCTCCGCTCTCGCTCGACGAGACCCGCGCCATCCTGGCCCGCGCCGGAATCTCGCTCCCCGACGACGAGGTGACCCGATTCGCCCAGGCCGCCGCGGTGATGAAGGCGCAGGCGGCGCTGGTGCCGGCTGCCGCCTCCCTCGCCGACGAACCGGCGGTCGTGTTCGAGCCGGTCAAGGTGTCGCGTCAATGAGCGAGTTGCACGAGCTTGGCGTCGCCGAGGCCTCCAAGGCGATCGCCGCGAAGACAATCTCGCCGAGCGATCTGGTCGAGGCGTTGCTCGTCCGCATCGACAAGCTCAATCCGAAGATCAACGCCTTCATCCATCCGACCGCGGAAGCGGCGCAGGCCGCTGCGAAGATGGCAACTGAGGCGATCGCCGCAGGCCGCAGCCAGGGGCGGCTGCACGGCGTGCCCTTCGCCATCAAGGACATCTACGACACGGCGGGCGTCGCCACGACCGGCCACTCCAAGCTCTACAAGGCACGTGTGCCCCAGCAGGACGCCACCACAGTGGCCAAGCTCAAGGCGGCCGGCGCGATTTCCCTCGGCAAGCTCGCGACGCATGAATTCGCCACCGGCGGCCCCTGCTTCGACCTGCCCTGGCCGCCCGCGCGCAATCCGTGGAACCTCGATCATTTCACCGGCGGCTCGTCCTCGGGCTCGGGTGCGGCGCTGGCGGCGCGCCTGGTGCCGGCCGCGCTCGGCTCCGACACTTCGGGCTCGATCCGCAATCCGGCGGCCTATTGCGGCATCAGCGGCCACAAGCCGACCTACGGCCTGTGCAGCCGCGGCGGCGTCATGCCGCTGGCCCAATCGCTCGACCATGTCGGCCCGATGGCGCGCAGCGCCGAGGACTGCGCCTATCTCCTGACCGCGATGCAGGGTGCCGATCCGCGCGACCCCGCCGCGGCCGACCGCCAGCCGGAGAACTTCACCGCCACCCTGGATCGCTCCATCCGCGGCCTGAGGCTCGGCGTCGTGCGCCGCTGGCACGAGCGCGACATGACCGGCGATCCGGCCCAGATCAAGGCGTTCGACGAGGCGGTCAGGGCGATCGAGGCGCTCGGCGCCGAGACGCGCGAGCTCGACATGCCGCCGCTCGCCGAGATCGATGCCTGCTGCCGCACCATCCTGCATGCCGAGGCCTTCGCCGTGCACCGCGAGGATCTGCGCACCCGGTCGATGGACTACGCGGCGATGACGCGCATGCGCGTGCTCGCCGGCGCGGCGCTGACGGCGGAGGAATATATGCGCGCGCAGCGCTTCCGCCGCGTGCTGACACTGCGCATGACGGAGGCGATGCGCGATGTCGATGCCGTGCTCTGCTGCGTCTATCCCGCCCCGGCGCCGGAGATCGAGGCGATGGCGAAGGGACCCGCCATGGCCTTCGGTCCGCGCGGCATCGCCTCGCCGTTCAACATCACCGGTGGACCCGCGATCTCGGTGCCGTGCGGCTTCTCGGCGAAGGGCCTGCCGCTCAACCTGCAGATCGCCGGCCGCGCCTTCGAGGACGGCATGGTGCTGCGCGTCGCCCATGCCTTCCAGAAGGCGACCGACTGGCACAAGCGCGCGCCGGCGCTGTGAAGCACTCCGCCGACTCCATTGCACCTTATATTTTTCGTCGTGCCCGGGCTTGACCCGGGCACCCACGCGTCGGCGACGGTGATGCGGATGGCCGTGGATGGCCGGGTCAAGCCCGGCCACGACGTTGATGGTGATTCGTTTCACTGACTTGACCCTCGCGCCGTGGCGCGCGCAGTCTGCGCGCCACGCAGAAGCAGAAAGTTCCGGAGGAAACATGCGCGGACGCAACGTGTTCATGCAGAGCCTGGTCGCGCACGGCGTCGAGCATATGTTCGGCAATCCCGGCACGACCGAGAGCCCGCTGATCGACAGCCTCGCCGACTACCCGCAGATCAACTACGTCGTCGCGCTGCACGAAGGCGTGGCGCTCGGCGCCGCCAGCTTCTACGCGCAGGCGACCGGCAAGACCGCTATCGTGAACCTGCATGTCGCGCCCGGCCTCGGCAACGCGCTCGGCATGCTCTACGGCGCGCTGAAGGCGAACTCGCCGATGATCGTCACGGCCGGCCAGCAGGACACGCGCATGCGCTTGCGCGATCCGCTGCTCGGCCACGACCTCGCCGCCATGGCGGCGCCAGTGACCAAATGGAGCGTGCAGGTGGAGCGGGCCGACGAGCTCGGCCCCATCCTGCGCCGCGCCTTCAAGGTGGCGAACGATCCGCCTTGCGGCCCGGTCTTCGTCGCCCTGCCGATCGACGTGATGGAGCAGGAAACGGACGTGCCGCCGGCTGCGCCCGACCGGCTCTACCGCGCGGCGCGGCCCGATCCGGAAGGCGTGGCGGAAGCGACGCGGCTGATCCTGGCGGCGCGGCGGCCGGTCATGGTGCTGGGCGACGACATCGGGCGCGGCGGCGCGGCCGAGGCGGCGGTGAAGCTCGCCGAGCGCATCGGCGCCGCGGTCTGGGTCGAGGGCCTGCGCCATCACGCGAGCTTCCCGACGGCGCATCGCGCCTTCCGCGGCGCGCTGCCGTTCGACGCGGCGGCCATCCGAACGGCGCTGGACGGCGTCGACCTCGTTCTGCTCGCCGGCGGGCCGTTCTTCGAGGAGGTGTGGTTCGCGCCGGGCAGCGCCATCCCCGAGGGCGCCAAGGTGGTGCAGGTCGAGGCGGCCTATCCGCGCCTCGGCTACAACTTCCCGCTCGATGCCGGGCTGATCGGCGATCCGCTGGCCGCCCTCAAGGCGCTGCAGGAGGTGGTCGCCGGCACGGCCTCGGCCGACTATGCGGCCGGAGCGACGGCGCGGCTCGCCGCGCTCGACGACCTGAAGCAGACCGAGGCGGCCGCGCAGGCGGCGCGGGTCAAGAAGAGCTGGGACCGCACGCCGATGTCGATGGCGCGCGCCATGGCCGAGATCCGCGCGGCCACGCCGGGCGACGCGGTGCTGGTGGAGGAGACCATCACGGCGAACCAGGATCTCGCCCGCAGCTTCGACTTCGCCAGGCCCGGCGACTATCTGAGCGGCCGCGGCGGCGGTATCGGCCAGGGCCTCGCCGGCGCGATCGGCGCCAAGGTGGCGAACCCGCACCGGCCGGTGCTGGCGATCTCGGGCGACGGCTCGGCCATGTATTCGATCCAGGCGCTGTGGAGCGCGGCGCATCACGATCTCGCCATCGTCTTCGTCATCCTGGCCAATCGCGAGTATCGGGTGCTGAAGCACAATCTCGACATCTACCGCCAGCGCTTCGGCGTGCTGTCCAACAAGCCCTATGCCCATATGGATCTTGGCAATCCCGATCTCGGATTCGTCGAGATGGCGCAGGGCATGGGCGTCGCGGCGACCCGGGTGACCCGCGGCGAGGCGCTGCGGGGCGCGGTCGAGGCGGCGTTCAAGTCGGGCAAGCCGCACCTGATCGAGGCGCTGATCGAGGGCAAACGCTGACCAGCCCCGAAATCACGTCATGGCGATGGGGATTGGCGGGCAGCGGCCGGGGCAATAATGTCCCGGCCCGGCCGAAGCGTTCGGCCTTGGAGGGGCAGCGATGAGCGTATTGCGCGGGCGGCAGTTCTTCATGCATCCGGGGCCGACCAACATCCCGGACCGCGTGCTGCGCGCCATGGACCGGCCGGCCTCGGACTTCATGGGCAAGGACTTCCTGGAGATGCGGTTCCGCTGCGCCGACAGGGTGCGCGCGATCCTGAAGTCGAAGGAAGCGGTGGTGGTCTTCTATGCCTCGTCGGGCCATGGCGCCTGGGAGGCGGCGGTCGCCAACACGCTGTCGCCCGGCGACAAAGTGCTGGTCTGCCAATCCGGCTATTTCTCCGAGAACTGGGCGATCATGGCCAAGGCCTTCGGCGCCGAGGTCGAGACGCTCACGACGCCGGACCGCAAGGCCGTCGATCCCAAGGCGGTCGAGGCCAGGCTCGCCAAGGACGATGCGCGCGAGATCAAGGCCGTACTGGTGGTGCACAACGAGACCTCCACCGGCACCAAGCACCCGGTGGCCGAGATCCGCGCCGCCATCGACCGCGCCGGCCATTCCGCGCTGTTCATGGTCGACACCATCTCCTCGCTCGTCTCGTTCGATTTCCGCATGGACGAGTGGAAGGTCGACGTGGTGGTCGGCGGCTCGCAGAAGGGCCTGATGCTGCCGCCCGGCATGTCGTTCACCGGGGTCAGCGAGAAGGCCTGGAATGCCTCGCAGTCGGCGCGCAATCCGCGCCGCTACTGGGACTGGCGCAACCTGGTCGAGAACAAAAGGCAGGCGCGCTTCTGCGGCACCGCGCCGATCCATTTCTTCTTCGGCCTTGAAGCCTCGCTTGCGATGATCGAGGAGGAGGGGCTGGAGAACATCTTCATCCGCCATCGCCGCCTCGCCGACGCGACGCGCGCCTGCGTCAACGCCTGGTCGGCCGGCGGCGGGCCGGAAGTCTATCCGGTGGATGCCGCGGCCGCCTCGGATTCGCTCACCGCCGTGCTGATGCCGAAGGGCCACAACGCGGAGGACGTCCGCCGCATCGCCGAGGGCCGGTTCAACGTGGCGCTGGGCCGCGGCCTCGGCGCGCTTGACGGCCGCGTGTTCCGCATCGGCCATATGGGCGACCTGAACGAGCCGACCATGCTCGGCGCGCTCTCCGCGGTCGAGATGGCACTGAAAGTGGCCAAGGTGCCGCATGGCAAGGGCGGGCTCGACGCCGCGATGGCCGTGCTGGCGGCGTGAGTCGCGCAGTTCTCTGGACCGGTCTTGGGATTTCTCTGGCGTCAGCCCTATCTGCTGCTGGTCCTGACCACGCTGTTCTGGTCCGGCAATTTCGTGCTCGGCCGTGCCGTGCACGATGCGGTGCCGCCGGTGGCGCTCGCCTTCTGGCGCTGGGCCGGCGGCTTCCTGATCGTGTTGCCCTTCGCCTGGCCGCATCTGGCGCGTGATATCGCCGTCGTCCGCCGCCACCTGCCGTTGGTGCTGCTGCTCTCCGCGCTCGGCGTCGCCAGCTTCAACACCCTGGTCTATCTCGGCCTCGGCCGCACCACGGCGATCAACGGCCTGTTGATCCAATCGTTCATGCCGCTCGCCATCATCGCGGCCTCGCTGATGCTGTTCGGCGAGCGGATCAACCGCTGGCAGGCAATCGGGCTTGCCTTGTCGCTCGCCGGCATCGTCGCCATCGTGGCACGCGGCGAGCTCGCGACGCTGGCGGCGCTCGACGTCAATGCCGGCGACCTGCTGATCGTCCTCGCGATCCTCGCCTATGCCCTCTACACGGCGCTGCTGCGCCGGCGGCCGACCATGCATCCGCTCAGTTTTCTCGCCGTCACCTTCGGGCTCGGCGCGCTGATGCTGGTACCGTTATACGGCTGGGAGCATGTCGCCGTGCGGCAGCTCGCGGGCAATCCCACGACCTTCGCCGCCATCGCCTATGTCGCGCTGTTCCCCTCGGTGCTGGCCTACCTTTGCTACAATCGCGGGGTGGAGCTGATCGGCGCCAACCGGGCCGGTCAGTTCGTGCACCTGATGCCGGTCTTCGGCAGCCTGATGGCGGTCGCCTTCCTCGGCGAAAGCTTTCGCCTGTTCCATGCCATCGGCATCGCGCTGATCTTTGCCGGCATCCTGGTCGCCGCGCGGCGGGGCTGAGCCCGGTTCAGCGCCGCAGGCGCCGCCGCATGGCGAGCGTCGCGGTCAGCGCCAGCATGGCCATGCCGGTGAAGATGACCAGGATGATGATTCCAATACCGCCGAGAATTCCGGCGAAGGTGTCCCAGAATCCGAACTGGATCACCAGAAAGGCGAGCAGCAATACGATCACGAACGGCATCGCCCGGTCCTAGAAGATCAGCATCAGCACGCCGATCACCACGGCAAGGCCGATAAGAAATATGACCAGGACAGATTTGCCGAGAAACTCCAGCATGCCGTGTTCCTTGCTTCCGATCAGCGGTTAACCGCCAAGCGCCGCGATCCGTTCCCAGGCTTGGCTTTGAATCTGCCGGCCCGGTCACGCTGAGTGGCGGCAGGCTCAATCGGCGCGGGATCCCGGCACGATCGCCTGCGGCACGTCATAGGCCTTGAGTGCGGCCCAGTGCCGCTCGACATCGCCGGCGAACAGGCCGCGGGTGATCCCGTCGACCAGCTTCGGCACCGCCGTTGTCATGGCATTGATCGACGAGCCGGATGGCCCGAAGCTCATCGTCGCGGCGATGGCGAACAGGTGGATGTCCTTGATCCAGGGCGTCGCGCCGGCCTGCTTCTCCATGAAGCTGTAATCGGCGGCCAGATAGGGAAACGCCGCCAGGCGGTGGTCGCGCTCGTCGGCCGGCGGCGCATAGGCATCGGCCCAGTTGCGGATGTTGCCGGCGAAGCGCGCGAGCTCGGGCTTCGCCGCGTAGTCCATGGCGATCCCGGTGCAGCAGATCAGGAAATCGGCGACGAAGTCGCCGCGCGGCGTGACGACCACGGCGCGGGCGCCCTCGACGCGCGCCGCGGTCCAGGGCGCGCCGGTATGCAGGGTGAAGTTCGCATGCGCGGCGCAGCGGTCCCAGGTCGCCTGCGGAAAGCCTTCGCGCAAGGCCAGTACGTGGCGCATGAAGCGCCAGCGCCAGGCATCGTCGAGGTCGGAGAGGTGCTTCAGGAAGCCGCGGAAGGTGATCTGCCGGTAGGGCTGGATCACCTGCGGCGCCGGCCGGCGGCAGAACACATGCACTTCGGCGGCGCCGGCCTCGAGCGCCGTCGCCGCGTTGTCGAAGGCGGAGGCGCCGGCGCCGAGCACGGCGATCACCTTGCCTTTCAGGCCGGTGAAGTCGATGGAGTCGGCGGTGTGCGCGCGGAACGCGCGGGGCAGGGCGGCGACGAAATCCGGCATCCACCAGCGCCCGGTGCCGTCCTGCCCGGTGGCCAGCACGACCTTGCGCGCGTAGACGGTCTCACGGCCCGCGGCGCTCGCCAGCGTCGCCCGGATCAGCCCCGCCTCGGGCGCGAGTTCGACCAGCTCGGCTTCGTTGCGTACCGGCACGTCGGTCACCGCGCGGACGAACAGCAGATACTCGTTCCAGTCCGCCGGGGCGATCAGGCCGAGCGATTGCCAATGTGCGGCGCCGTACTTCGCCTCGTGCCAGGCCTGGTAGGTCAACGCAGGTATGTCGAGATCCGGGCCGGTATATTCCTTCGGACTGCGCAAGGTCGGCATGCGGGCATAGGTGACCCACGGCCCTTCGCGCCCATAGGCCGCGCGATCCACCACCAGCACGTTGTCGACCCGCTGGCGCTTGAGCGCGAAGGCGGTGGCGATGCCGCCCTGGCCGGCGCCGGCGATGAGCACGTCGAGCGCGTTCGATCCGTCCGGCGCCCGGCGCGGCTCGAGCCAGGCAAGGCTCGGATGCGCGATCATCGCCAGCTCGCGGCGGATACGGGAGGCCAGGGCATCGAGGGACATCGGATCAGCCTATCGAAGCGAATTCAGCGGGCGCATGCAAAAAACGCGCTGCCGGACTTGCGCCGGAAGTGATCCGGGCCCACCTTGCCGTCCGCAATGGACAAGAAGACGACTTACCACGCCTGGTACTGGATGGCCGTCGTCATCGGCGTGCTGCTGATCCAGTACTTCTGGGCCGCCGGCCAGCAGGTGCAGCCGCTGTCCTACAGCGAGTTCCGCAACCTGGTGCGCGAAGGCAAGGTGGCGGAGGTGCGGATCACCGGCGACAGCATCTCGGGTGAGCTGAAGCAGCCGCTGCCGGACGGCCGCAAGCTCTTTGTCACGCGCCAGGTGGCGGACGACCTTGCCGACGAGCTCGACAAGCACGGGGTGAAGTATTCCGGCGTGGCGGAGAACACGCTGATCCGCGATATCCTGTCCTGGGTCGTGCCGATCGTTCTGTTCTTCGTTGTCTGGGCCTTCCTGTTCCGGCGCTTTGCCGACAATGCCGGTTTCGGCGGCGGGATGATGTCGATCGGCAAGAGCCGCGCCAAGGTCTATGTCGAGACCGACACCAAGGTGACCTTTGCCGATGTCGCCGGCGTCGATGAGGCGAAGGAGGAACTGGCGGAGATCGTGCAGTTCCTGAAGGACCCGCAGCGCTATGGCCGGCTGGGCGCCCGCATCCCCAAGGGCGTGCTGCTGGTCGGTCCGCCCGGGACCGGCAAGACGCTGCTCGCCCGCGCGGTGGCCGGCGAGGCCGGCGTGCCGTTCTTCTCGATCTCCGGCTCGGAATTCGTCGAGATGTTCGTCGGCGTCGGCGCCGCCCGCGTGCGCGACCTGTTCGAGCAGGGCCGGAAGCGCGCGCCCGCCATCATCTTCATCGACGAGCTGGACGCGCTCGGCCGCGCCCGCGGCGCCTTCCCCGGCATCGGCGGCCATGACGAGAAGGAGCAGACCCTGAACCAGCTGCTGGTCGAGCTGGACGGCTTCGACGTCAGCTCCGGCCTGGTGCTGCTCGCCGCCACCAACCGGCCGGAGATCCTCGATCCCGCGCTGCTGCGGGCGGGACGGTTCGACCGCCAGGTTCTGGTCGACCGGCCCGACAAGACGGGCCGCATCCAGATCCTCGACGTGCATCTGAAGAAGGTGACGCTCGGCCCCGATATCGACCGCGAGCAGATCGCCGCGATGACTCCGGGCTTCACCGGCGCCGACCTCGCCAACCTGGTGAACGAGGCGGCGCTGCTTGCCACGCGGCACGGTCGCGATGCGGTGACGCTCGCCGATTTCACCGAGGCGGTGGAACGCATCGTCGCGGGTCTGGAGAAGAAGAACCGCCTGCTCAATCCGAAGGAGCGCACCGTGGTCGCCCATCACGAGATGGGGCATGCCTTGGTCGCGCTGTCGCTGCCGGGCAGCGACCCGGTGCACAAGGTCTCCATCATCCCGCGCGGCATCGGCGCGCTCGGCTACACCATCCAGCGGCCGACCGAGGATCGCTTCCTGATGGACCGCGAGGAGCTGGACAACAAGATGGCCGTGCTGCTCGGCGGCCGCGCCGCCGAGCATATCGTGTTCGGCCGCATTTCCACCGGCGCCGCCGACGACCTGCAGAAGGTCACCGACATTGCCCGCAGCATCGTCGCCAAATTCGGCATGTCGGACGAGCTCGGCCTCGTCGTCTATCAGCGCGAGCAGCGCAGCTTCCTCAATGCCCCCGGCATGCCGCCTGCCTACGAGCGCGACTACAGCGAGGCGACGGCGGAACGGATCGACGCCGCGGTCAAGGCGATCGTCGACGCCGCCTTCGCCCGCGCCGTCGGCATCCTGACGCAGCGGCGCGAGGTTCTCGAGCGCGGCGCCAGGCTGCTGCTGGAGCGCGAGACCTTGAGCGAGCAGGATCTCAAGGCCCTGCTGGCGGAGCGGCAGGCGGCGCAATAGAGGAACGACCGCCACGGTTTCGGCTGACGCGGCGCAACAGGCTGGGTAGGATCGCGCCGACAACTCAAGGGGAGCCAAGATGACGTTGCCAAGGATCCGGTCCGGTATTGCCCTCAGCGCAATGGCGGTGCTGGCCGCGGCGCCCGCCTGGGCGCACCATCCCATGGGCGGTGCAACGCCGGCCACGCTGGCTCAGGGCCTGCTTTCGGGGCTGGCCCATCCGGTCATCGGCCTCGATCATCTCGCTTTCGTGGTCGCCGCCGGCGTCCTGGCGGCCCCGCTGGCCGGGCGGTTCCTGCTGCCGGCGGCCTTTGTCGTCGCGGGCCTGGCCGCCGCGCTCTGGCACGTCGCCGGCTTCGACCTGCCCGCGGCGGAGATCGGTGTGCCGCTTTCCGTCCTCGTCCTTGGCGGCATCGTGTTGTGGGGCCGTGCCCTGCCGGCGCAGCTGCTGGCCGCCCTGTTCGCGCTGGCGGGCCTGCTGCATGGCTATGCCCTGGCCGAGACCGTGGTGGGGGCCGAGACAACGCCGGTCGTCGCCTATCTCGCCGGCTTCGGCCTGGTGCAATACCTCATTGCTCTCGGTGCGATGGCGGCGACCCGTGCGCTGGCGGCAAAGCCCGCCGCCTTGGCTCGTGCGGCGGTCGGCGCGGCGGCCGTCGTGGTCGGTCTCGTCCAGCTCGGCCTCGGCTTCGCGTAAGCCGGCTGCGGCCGGCGAACCTTCCGCTACGTCAATGTGTTGCAGGGGTGGTCCGGTCTTCTTCGCCGGGCCGCCCCGCCTTGCATTTGCGGCGGCAGGCTTGTAGTCGGGGCGGCTCGGCCGGGGTCGAGGCGCGCCGCGGGAGGGAGCGATGGAACGCGAGTCGATGGAGTTCGATGTGGTGATCGTTGGCGCCGGGCCGGCCGGGCTCGCCGCGGCGATCCGCCTGCGCCAGCTCGCCATCGCCGCCGGCACCGAGATCTCCGTCTGCGTCATCGAAAAGGGGTCCGAGGTCGGCGCTCATATCCTGTCCGGCGCCGTGGTCGATCCGATCGGCCTGAACGAGCTGATGCCGGACTGGAGGGAGAAGGGCGCGCCGCTCAAGACGCCGGTCACCGAGGATCGCTTCTACATCCTGACCGAGCACAACCACATCCCGATCCCGAACTTCTTCATGCCGCCGCTGATGAACAATCACGGCAACTACATCGTCAGCCTCGGCAATGTCTGCCGCTGGCTGGCCGAGCAGGCGGAGGCGCTGGAAGTCAACCTGTTCCCGGGCTTCGCCGCGGCCGAGGTGCTGTACGACGAGAAGGGCGCGGTCAAGGGCGTCGCCACCGGCGATATGGGCATCGGCAAGAACGGGGAGAAGAAATCCGGCTATCAGCCCGGCATGGAGCTGCACGCCAAATACACCTTCTTCGCCGAGGGCGTGCGCGGCTCGCTGACCAAGACCCTGTTCGAGCGCTTCAAGCTGCGCGACGGCGTCGAGCCGCAGAAATTCGGCATCGGCATCAAGGAGCTCTGGCAGATCGATCCGGCCAGGCACAAGCCCGGCCTCGTCATCCACACGCAAGGCTGGCCGCTCGACAGCCGGACCGCCGGCGGCTCCTTCATGTACCACCTGGAGGACAACCAGGTGGCGGTCGGCTTCGTGGTCAACCTGAACTACGAGAACCCCTATCTCTATCCCTTCGAGGAGTTCCAGCGCTTCAAGCTGCATCCCGCAGTGAAGCCGTTCTTCGAGGGCGGCAAGCGGCTCTCCTATGGCGCCCGCGCCATCAACGAGGGCGGCCTGCAATCGGTGCCGAAGCTGGTCTTCCCGGGCGGCGCGCTGATCGGCTGCTCCGCCGGTTTCGTCAACGTGCCGCGCATCAAGGGCAGCCACAACGCGATCAAGACCGGCATGCTGGCGGCCGAGGCCGCCTTCGAGGCGCTCAAGGCCGGTCGTTCGGGCGACGAGCTGAGCAGCTATCCGGAGGCGTTCCGCACGTCCTGGGCGCACAAGGACCTCTACAAGGTGCGCAACGTGAAGCCGGGGCTGCGCTTCGGCCTGTGGCTCGGCACGGCGCTGGGCGGCTTCCACATGTGGATGGAGGATCTGGGCCTCGGTTTCCTCACGCCCTGGACTCTCAAGCACAGGAAGGCCGATCACGAGAGCCTGAAGCCGAAGCGCGACTTCAAGCCGATCGACTATCCGAAGCCGGACGGCAAGATCACCTTCGACCGGCTCTCCTCGGTGTTCATCTCGAACACCAATCACGAGGAGGACCAGCCGTGTCATCTCACGCTCAAGGACGCCTCGATCCCGATCAAGGTCAATCTCGAGCTCTATGATGCGCCGGAGCAGCGCTATTGCCCGGCCGGCGTCTACGAGATCGTGCGCAACGACGACGGGTCCGATCCCAGGCTGCAAATCAACGCGCAGAACTGCGTGCACTGCAAGACCTGCGACATCAAGGACCCGACGCAGAACATCAACTGGGTCGTGCCGGAAGGCGGCGGCGGGCCCAACTACCCGAACATGTAGGTCGAAAGGACCGCATTCCCGATGCTCGACGCGATGCGCCGGACCGCCGGCACCTGGGTCGTCCGGATCTTCCTCGTCATCCTGATCGGCAGCTTCGCGGTCTGGGGCATCGGCGATTTCATCCGCGGCAGCACGGATATATCGGTGGCCAAGGTCGGCGGCACGGAGATCTCGCCGACCGAGTACAGCGAACAGCTGCGCCGCGAGCTGCAGCGCCTGCAAAGCCAGCTGGGCGGCCCGGTCGACGCCGCCCAGGCCCGCGCCCTCGGCCTCAACGAGCAGGTGCTGCGCACCATGATCGGCCGCCGCCTGCTCGACCTGGAAGCGGAGAAGCTGCGCGTGGTGGTGCCCGACGACGTGGTCGCCGCGGAGATCCGCAACAATGCCGCGTTCCAAGGGCCGACCAACCAGTTCGACCGGCCGACCTACGAGCGCGCGGTCATGGCGCAGGGCTGGTCGCCGACGCGCTTCGAATATCTGCTGCGCCAGGACATGACGCGCGATGCGCTGGCCGGCTCCGTCGTGGCCGGTTTGCGCGGTGGCGCGCCGAAGGTGCTGGTGGACCGCATCCAGGCCTATCGGGGCGAGCGCCGCGAGGCCGAGATCGCCGTGCTGGACCCGAAAGGCGAGGTGGCGGCGCCGGACGAGGCGACCTTGCGCAAGTTCCACCAGGAGAACGCGGCGCGCTTCACCGCGCCCGAGCTGCGCAGCTTCGCCTATCTGACGGTCGAGGCGAAGGATGTCGCCGACACCATCCAGCTCACCGACAAGGAATTGCAGGACGAGTACGAGTCCCGGCTTTCGACCTATCGGGAGCCGGAGCGCCGACGGGTGGAGCAGATGCTGTTCCCCGATCAAGCCGCCGCCGATGCGGCCTTCGCCAAGCTGAAGGATGGCGGCAACTTCGCCGCCGTCGCCAAGGAGACGCTCGGCCAGGAGGCGGCCGACCTGTCGCTCGGCCTCGTCACCCAGTCGGAGCTGCCGGAAGAGATCGGCGCGCCGGTTTTCGCGCTCGCGCAGGGCGAAATCTCCAAGCCGGTGCAGAGCCCGTTCGGCTGGCACATCCTGCGCGTGAGCGAGATCCAGCCGGCGCGCGAGAAGAAGTTCGAAGAAGCAAAGGACGAGCTCGCCCGCGAGCTCAAGCTGCAGCGCGCCTCGGATGAGCTGTACCGTATCGGCGCGCAGGTGCAGGACGAGATCGCCGGCGGCGCCAGCATCGATCAATTGGCGGCGAAGCTGAACGTGCCGGTGAAGCGCGTCGCCGCCATGGATGCCCGCGGCCGTGACGTCGAGGGCAGGCCGGTTCCGGGTCTGCCGCAATTCCGCGAGTTCCTGCCCTTGGTCAACGAGGTGGTGCCGGGTGGCGAGCCCGAGGTGCGGGAGATGTCCGAAGGCGCCTATGTCGTGGTGCGGGTCGATGGCGTGACACCGTCGGCGCTCAGGCCCTTCGAGGCGGTGCAGGCGGCCGTGCTGGAAGCCTGGCGGTCGGTTGCCCACCGCGAACAAGCGGAGGCGGCAGCCAAGGCGCTGATCGAGAAGGCGAAGACCGGCGGGGACTTCGCCGAGCTCGCGCGGGAAGCGGGCGCCGAGATCCGGTCGAGCGGGGCCTTCACCCGCGACGGTACCGGGGCCGATCGGGTGGTCTCGGGCCAGCTCGCCGCGCAGCTCTTTGCCGCCAAGGTCGGCGACCTTGCCGAAGGTCCGGCCGGCGACGGCCGCGGCTATGTGGTGGCGCGCCTGGCGTCGATTTCCCCGGCCGATCCCGGCGATGCGGCAGCACGCGAGCGGCTGGCCAAGAATCTGGGGGCCGGCTATGCCGACGACATTGCGACCCTCTACCGCAGCGCCCTGGAGGGGGAATACGGCGTCAGCATCAACCGGCAGAACCTGGATCGCACCAATTGACCGGCGGCGGACGCCAGATCGCGCTTGATCGGCCGCTTTCGCTGCGTATATTCCCGGCCCTCACATAGCTCCTTGCCGGCCCTGCAGGCCGGCTAGGCCGGGGCGGCCGACAGGACCCATCGGGGGGCCAGCGGCGCCCGGCCGTGAAGATCCGGAAGGAGAGCGTTTACGATGGCGTTCTACGAGAACGTGTTCATCGTCCGTCAGGATGTGTCCGCGACCCAGGTCGAGACACTGGCGAACGAATTCGGCGAGATCGTCAAGCAGAACGGCGGCGAGGTGAAGAAGGTGGAGCCCTGGGGGCTTCGCAGCTTGGCCTACCGCATCCGCAAGAACCGCAAGGGCCATTACATGCTGCTCGGCATCGATGCGCCGGCGGCGGCCTTGGCGGAGCTGGAGCGCAACCAGCGCTTGCATGACGACGTTATCCGCTATCTGACCGTCAAGGTCGACGCGATCGAGGAAGGCCCCTCGGCCGTGCTGGTCAGCCGCGCGAAGGACGACCGTCCGGGCGGCGGCCGGCGCGAGGGTGGCTTCCGCGGCGGCCGCGAGGGTGGCGGCTTCCGCGGTGATCGCGACGGTGGCGGCGGTGGCTACCGCGGCGATCGCGATGGCTTTCGGGGCGACCGGCGCCCGGCCGCTGCCGAAACGACGGAGGGCTGATCGATGTCCGAACACACTGCAGCGGCCGCCGGTGCGGCGCCGCGTTCCGCCGGTCCTGCCCGCCGCCCGTTCTTCCGTCGGCGCAAGACCTGCCCGTTCTCCGGCGCCAATGCGCCGAAGATCGACTACAAGGACGTGAAGCTGCTGCAGCGCTTCATCTCCGAGCGCGGCAAGATCGTGCCGAGCCGCATCACCGCGGTCAGCGCCAAGAAGCAGCGCGCGCTGGCCCAGGCGATCAAGCGGGCGCGGCAGCTGGCCCTGCTGCCCTACGCCGTCAGCTGAGAGGAGTGCCGGCTGATGGCCGGCCGTGCCGCCGCCCATGCAACGCGACCTGCTGCTCGCCCTCGCCTTCGGGGCTGCGAGCGCGCTCGCGCACGCGGCGATCGCCTTCGGCGGCGCGGGCGCGCTGATCTTCGCGCTGCTGGCGCCGCTGCCGATCTTCTATGCGGGGCTCGCCCTGGGGCCGCGCTCGGCCTTGATCGCCGGCGCGGCGGGGACGGCGGCAAGCTTGGCGCTGGGCCCCTTGGTCGCCCTCGGCTACCTCGTGGAGGTGGCGATCGGCCCCTATCTGCTGACCCGGCAGGCGGTGCTGTTCCGCACCGGCCCGCAAGGCAATGCCGAGTGGTACCCGGTAGGCAGGCTGTTCGGCTGGCTCGCCGGCATCGCCGCCGCGGCGTTGACGGCGCTGCACGTCTGGTTTCTCGGCGCGGATGGCGGGCTGACCGGGGCGCTGGAGCAGACCATTGCCGCCTATCTGGAGCAGCTGCGCGAGGCCGGCGTGCTGGCGGAGCTGCGGCTGGAGCAGAACCCGGCGGCGATCGCCGCCACGATGGCGCGCATCCTGCCTGGGGCTGCGGCGGCGGTCTGGATGCTGGTCATGATCGCCAACGGCGCATTGGCGCAGGGGCTGGCGCTCAGGTTCGGCAAGGCAATCCGGCCGGTGGCCGCGCTGGTCACCATGCAGCTGCCGATCTGGCTTCTGGCCGCGCTGCCGGCGGCGCTGGTGATCTCCCTGCTCGACGGGCCGGTCGGGGCCTGGGCAGCAAGCCTGGTGCCGGTCGCCATGGTGCCGGTGCTGTTCCAGGGCTGCGCCGTGGTGCATGTGCTGGCACGCCGCACGCCGATGGCGGGGCTGGTGATCGGATGTTTCTATGCGCTGATGCTGATTTTCAGCGCGCTGGTGCTGGTGGTGATCCTGCTCGGCATTGCCGAGCATTGGCTTAAGGTCCGCCGCCGCGTGCTCGACGCGGCCGGCCGAGGAGGATGAGAGATGGAAGTCGTTCTGCTGGAGCGCGTCGAGAAGCTCGGTCAGATGGGCGAGGTCGTCCGGGTGAAGGACGGCTACGCGCGCAACTATCTGCTGCCGCAGCGCAAGGCGCTGCGCGCCACCAAGGACAACATGGCCCGCTTCGAGAAGGAGCGCGCCCAGCTCGAGGCGACCAACCTCCAGCGCCGGGCGGAGGCCGAGAAGGTGGCCGCGAAGATGACCGATGTTTCGGTCACCATCCTGCGCAATGCTTCGGAAACAGCGGCGCTCTACGGTTCGGTGTCGAGCCGCGACGTGGCGGACGCGCTGACCGCGGCGGGCTACACCGTCGAGCGCAGTCAGGTCGCGCTGGACCGGCCGTACAAGACGCTCGGGATGCACAAGGTGCGTATCGCGCTGCACCCCGAGGTCTCGATCGAGGCGACGGTCAATATCGCCCGATCGCAGGCCGAGGCGGAGCAGCAGGCGGCCGGCATCGTTCCGGCGGCCGAGCAGTTCTTCGAGGAAGGCGCCGCGCCGGAGGCCGAGGCGGAAGGCGACGCGGAAGCGACCGAGAGCAAGTCCAATTGATGCGCCGGACCGCCGGTCCGGTAGGGTGAGAGCGGGGCGACAGCATCCAGCCAGGGGAGTTGAGAGATGGCCCGTAAGAAGATCGCGCTGATCGGCGGTGGCAATATCGGGGGCACGCTCGCCCATCTGGTCGGATTGAAAGAGCTCGGCGACGTCGTCATGTTCGACATCGTCGAGGGCCTGCCGCAGGGCAAGACGCTCGACCTCGCCCAGTCAGGTGCCGTCGAGGGCTTCGATGCCAGGCTCGCTGGCACCAACAGCTACGAGGCCATCGCCGGCGCCGATGTGGTGATTGTCACCGCCGGCGTGCCGCGCAAGCCCGGCATGAGCCGCGACGACCTGCTCGGCATCAACATGAAGGTTATGCAGCAGGTCGGCGCCGGCATCGCCAAATACTGCCCCGATGCCTTCGTCATCTGCATCACCAACCCGCTCGATGCCATGGTGTGGGTGCTGCGCCAGGTGACCAAGCAGCCGGCTCACAAGGTGGTCGGCATGGCCGGCGTGCTCGACAGCTCGCGCTTCCGCCATTTCCTGGCCGAGGAGTTCAACGTCTCGATCGAGGACGTGACTGCCTTCGTGCTCGGCGGCCATGGCGACGACATGGTGCCGCTGGTCCGCTATTCCACCGTGGCCGGCGTGCCGCTGCCCGACCTGGTGAAGATGGGCTGGACCACGCAGGAGAAGCTCGACGCCATGGTCAAGCGCACCCGCGGCGGCGGCGGCGAGATCGTGGCGCTGCTCAAGACCGGCTCCGCCTTCTATGCCCCGGCCGCCTCGGCGATCGCCATGGCCGAGAGCTATCTCAAGGATAAGAAGCGGGTGTTGCCCTGCGCCGCATGGCTCTCCGGCCAGTACGGCTACAAGGACATCTATGTCGGCGTGCCGGTGGTGATCGGCGCCGGCGGCGTCGAAAAGGTGATGGAGATCCAGCTCAATGCCGACGAGAAGGCGATGCTGGAGAAGTCGGTCGGCTCGGTGAAGACCCTGATCGACGCCTGCATCCAGCTCGATCCCTCAATCGCAAAGTAATGCTTTCGGCTCAGGTTGCAGCGCACAATGCGGCTGCTATAGCCTTGACCCCACGCAAACTGGCTGGACCGGCCTGCCGGCCCTGGCCCTGGATGCCTCTGACTGCGCAAGCCCAGGAAGGCCGATGAACATCCACGAGTATCAGGGCAAAGCCCTGCTGGCGAAGTACGGCGTGAACGTGCCACGCGGCCATGTCGCCTATACCGCCGATGAGGCCTATGCGAAGTCGGGCGAGCTGCCGGGCCCCGTCTGGGTGGTCAAGGCGCAGATCCATGCCGGCGGCCGCGGCAAGGGCGGCGGCGTCAAGCTCGCCAAGTCGCGCGACGAGGTGAAGGCTCTCGCCCAGAAGATGCTCGGCATGACCCTGGTCACGCACCAGACCGGGCCCGAGGGCAAGGAAGTCAAGCGCGTCTATGTCGAGGACGGCTGCGACATCAAGCGCGAGCTCTACCTCTCCATGCTGGTGGATCGCTCGTCCAGCCGCATCACCGTCATGGCCTCGACCGAAGGCGGCATGGACATCGAGGAAGTCGCCGCGCATTCGCCGGAGAAGATCATCCGCGTCGCCATCGATCCGGTCGCCGGCCTGCAGGCCTTCCACGCCCGCAAGATCGCCTTCGGCCTCGGCCTGAAGGACAAGCAGATCGGTTCGGCGGTCAAGTTCCTGTCCGGCCTCTACGCCGCCTTCGTCGATCTCGACATGTCGCTCTTGGAGATCAACCCACTGGTGGTCACCGGCGCGGGCGACCTGATCGCCCTCGATGCCAAGGTCAACTTCGACGACAACGGCCTGTTCCGCCACCCCGATATCGAGGCGCTGCGCGACCCTGACGAGGAGAACGCGGCCGAGCTCGAAGCCGGCAAGCACGGCCTCAACTACATCAAGCTCGACGGCAATATCGGCTGCATGGTCAATGGCGCGGGCCTCGCTATGGCGACCATGGACATCGTGAAGCTGTACGGCGCGGCACCGGCGAACTTCCTCGATGTCGGCGGCGGCGCCACCAAGGAGCGCGTCACCACCGCGTTCAAGATCATCCTCGCCGACCCGAACGTGGAGGCGATCCTGGTCAACATCTTCGGCGGCATCATGCGCTGCGACGTGATCGCCGAAGGCGTGGTCGCGGCGGCGCGCGAGGTCGCGCTGCAGGTGCCGCTGGTGGTGCGGCTCGAGGGCACCAACGTCGCCCTCGGCAAGAAGATCCTGGCGGAGAGCGGCCTGCCGATCACCTCCGCCGACAACCTCGCCGACGCCGCCGAGAAGGTGGTCCAGGCCGTGCGGGAGGCTGCGTAATGGCCGTTCTGGTCAGCTCCAAAACCAAGGTCATCTGCCAGGGCTTCACCGGCGCGCAGGGCACCTTCCATTCCGAACAGGCGATCGCCTACGGCACCAAGATGGTCGGCGGCGTGACGCCGGGCAAAGGCGGGGCCAAGCATCTCGACCTGCCGATCTTCGACACCGTCGCCGAGGCGCGCGCCAAGACCGGCTGCGACGCCACCGTCATCTACGTGCCGCCGCCCTTCGCGGCGGACGCCATCCTGGAAGCGATCGACAGCGAGCTGCCGCTGATCGTCTGCATCACCGAAGGCATCCCGGTGATCGACATGGTCCGCGTGAAGCGGGCGCTGGCTGGCTCCAAGTCGCGGCTGATCGGGCCGAACTGCCCCGGCGTGATCACGCCGGACGAGTGCAAGATCGGTATCATGCCGGGCCATATCCACAAGCGCGGCAAGATCGGCATCGTGTCGCGTTCCGGCACCCTGACCTACGAGGCGGTGGCGCAGACCACCGCGGCGGGGCTCGGCCAGACCACCTGCATCGGCATCGGCGGCGACCCGGTCAACGGCACCAACTTCGTGGAGTGCCTGGAGATGTTCCTGGGCGACAAGGAGACCCAGGGCATCATCATGATCGGCGAGATCGGCGGCGATGCCGAGGTGCAGGGCGCCGAGTTCCTGAAGAAGTCCAAGGTGAAGAAGCCGACCGTCGGATTCATCGCCGGCCGCACCGCGCCCCCGGGCCGCCGCATGGGCCATGCCGGCGCGGTGATCTCGGGCGGCAAGGACACCGCCGACCACAAGATCGAGGTCATGCGCAGTGCCGGTATTCAGGTCGCGGACTCGCCGGCCGCACTCGGCGACACCATGTTAAAAATAATGAAAGGTTAGGAGGACACGTTCGGGGGCGCTGTTGGAGGGGTACCCGTCAACCTTAGGAACGCGGCCGGTCGATGCCGCGGTGGCGAACCATGACAAGCGCACTCGAAGGAACACAGTTCCTCTATGGCCCGAATAGCGGCTTCATCGAAGAACTATATGCCCGTTTTCTAGCCAATCCCGGCTCGGTCGATCCGAGCTGGCAGGCGTTCTTCGCCGGACTTGGCCGTGAGGAAGCCCCGCGCGGGCCCTCCTGGGGCCTGAAGAACGGCTACCACGCCTTGGCCGAGGACGGCCTCGCGGGCGCCGGCGGACTCGCTGACAAGTCGGCGAAACGCGCCCAGGCGGCCGGCGTGGAGGATATCCGGGCGGCGGCGCTGGACAGCATCCGCGCGTACATGCTGATCCGGACCTACCGGATCCGGGGCCATCTCAAGGCCGATCTCGACCCGCTCGGCTTCGACAAGATGGACCATCCGGAGCTCGATCCGGCCGCCTACGGCTTCACCGCGGCCGACATGGACCGGCCGATCTATATCGGCAACATCATGCCGGGCCTGGAGACGGCGACCATCCGCGAGATGCTGGCGCTGCTGACCCGCGCCTATTGCTCGACCATCGGCGTCGAGTACATGCACATCTACCACACCGAGCAGCGCCGCTGGATCCAGGAGCGGATGGAGGGCCGCGACAAGGAGGTCCACTTCACGCCCGAAGGCAAGCGCGCGATCCTGCGCAAGCTGATCGAGGCGGAGGCCTTCGAGCGCTTCTGCGGCGTGAAATTCACCGCCACCAAGCGTTTCGGTCTCGATGGCGGCGAGGCGCTGATCCCCTCGCTGGAGGCGATCGTCAAGACCGGCGGCCAGCTCGGCATCCGCGAGATCATCCTCGGCATGCCGCATCGCGGCCGGCTCAACGTGCTCGCGAATTTCATGTCGAAGCCGTTCCGGGCCATCTTCTCGGAGTTCCAGGGCGGCGCCGCGCATCCCGAGGACATCGAAGGCTCCGGCGACGTCAAATACCATCTCGGCACCTCGTCGGACCGCGAGTTCGACGGCAACAAGGTGCATCTCTCGCTCACCGCCAACCCGTCGCACCTGGAAGCGGTCGACCCCGTCTGCCTCGGCAAGGCGCGCGCCAAGCAGCAGCAGATCGGCGATACCGAGCGCTCGCAGGTGATCACCGTGCTGATGCATGGCGATGCCGCCTTCGCCGGCCAGGGCCTGGTGGCGGAATGCTTCGCGCTGTCCGACCTGCGCGGCTACGGCACTGGCGGCACCCTGCACTTCATCGTCAACAACCAGATTGGCTTTACCACGGCGCCGAAATATTCGCGCTCCTCGCCCTATCCGTCGGATTCGGCGAAGATGGTGCAGTCGCCGATCTTCCACGCCAATGGCGACGATCCGGAAGCGGTGGTGCATGTCACCAAGCTCGCCACCGAGTTCCGGCAGATGTTCAAGAAGGATGTGGTGGTGGACATGTTCTGCTACCGCCGCCACGGCCACAACGAGGCCGACGAGCCGTCCTTCACCCAGCCTTTGATGTACCGCCAGATCGCCAAGCAGCGGCCGACGCGGGAGATCTATGCCGAGAAGCTGGTCGCCGAAGGCGTCATGACGGCGGGCGATGTCGAGGCCATGCAGGCCGAGGTGAACGCGGTCCTGAACACCGAGTTCGACGCGGCCAAGAGCTACAAGCCGAACAAGGCCGACTGGCTGGAAGGCCGCTGGTCCGGCTTCGAGGTCGCTTCCGGCGGCAAGCGCGCCGGCGATACCGCGGTCTCCCTCGACAAGCTGCGCGAGGTCGGTCGCAAGCTGGTCGACGTGCCCAAGGACTTCAACCTGCACCGCACGCTGCGCCGCCTGATGGACCAGAAGGGCAAGGCGATCGAGACCGGCGAAGGCATCGACTGGTCGACCGGCGAGGCACTGGCCTTCGGCACCTTGCTCGCCGAAGGCACGCCGGTCAGGCTCTCCGGCCAGGATTCCGGCCGCGGCACCTTCTCGCAGCGCCATGCCGTGCTGGTCGACCAGCAGACCGAGGCGCGCTACCTGCCGCTCGAGCATGTGAGCGACAAGCAGGCCAGCATCGAGGTGATCGATTCGTTGCTCTCGGAAGCCGCCGTGCTCGGCTTCGAATACGGCTACACCATGGCCGAGCCGAACGCGCTCGTGCTGTGGGAGGCGCAGTTCGGCGATTTCGCCAACGGCGCCCAGGTCATCATCGACCAGTTCATCGCCTCGGCCGAGAGCAAGTGGCAGCGCATGTCGGGCCTCGTCCTGCTGCTGCCGCACGGCTACGAGGGCGCCGGGCCCGAGCATTCCTCCGCCAGGCTCGAGCGCTTCCTGCAGCTCTGCGCCGAGGACAACATGCAGGTCTGCAACCTGACCACGCCGGCCAACTACTTCCACGCGCTGCGGCGGCAGATCCACCGCAAATTCCGCAAGCCGCTCGTCATCATGACGCCGAAATCGCTGCTGCGGCACAAGCTCGCGGTGTCGAAGCTCAGCGAGATGGGGCCGGGTTCGACCTTCCACCGCGTGCTGTGGGACGATGCGCCGCCGAAGGATCCGAAGAAGGTGAAGCGCGTCATCCTCTGCTCCGGCAAGGTCTATTACGACTTGTTCGAGGAGCGGGCGCAGCGCGGTCTCACCGATGCCGTGATCCTGCGCATCGAGCAGCTTTATCCCTTCCCGACCGATGCGCTGGTGCAGGAGCTCAAGCCATACGCCCATGTGGATCGCGTGATCTGGTGCCAGGAAGAGCCGAAGAACATGGGCGCCTGGTTCTCGGTCGAGCCCGAGATCGAGCGTACGCTCGACGAGGCAGGCTTCAAGAAGGCGAAGCGCCCGGTCTATGCCGGTCGCGCCGCCGCCGCCTCGCCGGCCACCGGCCTCCATGCCAAGCACGTCAAGCAACAGAAGCAGCTGGTCGACGAGGCGCTCGTCGGCTGAGCCGCAGATAAGGGGTTTCCCGCATGTCGATCGAGATCCGCGTCCCCACCATGGGGGAATCGGTCACCGAAGCGACCGTCGCCAAATGGCTGAAGCAGCCGGGCGAGGCGGTCGCCGCCGATGAGCCGCTCTGCGAGCTCGAAACCGACAAGGTGACGTTGGAGGTGAACGCGCCGGCCGCCGGCACGCTGGCCGAGATCGTCGCGGCCGAGGGCGATGTGGTCGCGGTCGGTGCGCTGCTGGCGCAGTTCCAGGACGGCGCCGCCGGGGCCGCCAAGCCCGCGGCGAAGCCCGCCGCCGCCCCGTCCAAGCCCGCGGCCCCGCCGCCGCCCAAGCCGGC
>QOZS01000054.1 GCA_003576705.1 Desertibaculum subflavum | reverse complement strand
GGCCTCGGCCGGTCGCGCCGGCTGCGGCGCGGGGGCCGCGCCGCCCGGCGCCCGGATCAGCGGCACGCCGCGCGGGAAGATCACCTCGCGCTCGGAATCCGGCAGCTCGATGCCGCCCTGGATGAGCGCGTTCTTGGCCAGCCGCATCAGCGCCGAGTTGATCTTGGCCGGCGAATAGGTGGTGCTGTCGAACCAGTAGTAGACGCGGAGATTGACCGTCGCCGCGCCGAGCTCGTCGATCAGCACCAGCGGCTCCGGCGCATCCAGCACGGCGGGATGGTTGGCGAGCACCTCGGCGATCAGCGCCTGGGCGCGGGTCGCGGGCGAATCATAGGCGATGCCGACGGTGAACTCGGCACGGCGGCTCGGGATGCTGCTGTAGTTGCGGATCGTGCTCTTGAACACGGTGGCATTCGGAATCTGCACGTGGTTGCCGTCGAGCGTCAGCAGCACGGTGCTGCGCGTGTTCAGGTTCTGCACCACGCCGGTTTCGCCGGCCACCTCGATCAGGTCGCCGGTGCGGAACGGGTTGCGCATGCTGAGCAGCAGGCTCGCCAGCAGGTTCTCCGCGATGTCGCGGAAGGCGAAGCCGATGATGATGCCGATCAGGCCGGTGCCGCCGAGCACGGTGATGGCGAGCCGGGTCAGCCCCGCCACCTGCAGCACGAAATAGATGCCGAGCACGAAGACCGGCACGGCGGCGGCGCGCACCAGCGCGGTGAGGAGGAGCGGGGAGGCGATGCGGGGCGCGAGCAGGCGGCGCGCGGCGAGCGTCACGCCCTTCGCGGCGCCCCAGGTGGCCGCGATGATGACGAGCGCGAGGATGGCGACCGGCCAGGCCTGCAGCAGCCAGCGCCAGACCTTGGCGAGCTCGCCGCCGGCGCGCTCGAAAGTGGAGCGGACATCGGCCTCGACCTCGATCCGGTTGACCACGGCGATCACCGCCTCGGTGTTCTCGGCGAGGCTCGTCGCCCAGCGGCGATGCTCCGGCGCGGTGGTGGTGCCGTCGAGGAAGGCGATGCCCTCGCGCACGCCGACGCGCGGGGCCGTGAACCAGCCGCTGGCTTCGAGGATGCGCTGCAGGCGGGCGGCGATCTCCGCATCGGCCGCGACCGGCGTGACGGCGACGGGGCGCTGCGGCGCCGGCATTTCCGTATCTGCAGCCGGGGCGGTGGGGAGCTCGTCGGCGGCGCGCGCGGGCCGCGCGGTGCTGAGCGCCGCCGCCAGCAGCGCCGCCAGGATCAGGAGCAGAAGGGGGAGTGGCGCCGCCCGCGCGCGGGATGCCTCGCTTCGCCGCATCTGGCGCAACGCCTCGGGGCGGGGAACGTTCCGCGCCGCGCGGCCGGCTTCGGTGCTAGAATCCGGCATCGGGAGCATCGCCATGAGCCCGCTGCCGCACGCGCTGCTGGTCCTCGCCATCTATCTCGTGCCGTTCCTCGTGCTCGGCTGGCTGGCGAAGCGCTGGCTCGGGCGGTGGATGGAGAGCCGCGGCGTCGATCTCGGTCAGTACCGCGCCGATCAAGGGCCGAACCGGCGCCCGCGCGATGCCTTTCTGCTGGGGGCGTGGCGCAAGGAAGATCCGTGAGCGGGGGCTTGCGCGCCTCCCGGCGGCGCTGCAAGAGATCACCCGCATGTGCAATCTCTACTCCGTCACCAAGGGCCAGCAGGCGATCCGCGACTTCACCCGCGCGGTGGTCGACAAGACCGGCAACCTGCCGCCCTTGCCCGGCGTGTTTCCCGACTACGCCGCGCCGATCGTGCGAAATATCGGTGAGGACCGAGAGCTCGCGATGGCGCGCTGGGGCATGCCCTCGCCGGTCTTCGCGCTGAAGGGGCGCAATTCCGATCCCGGCGTCACCAATGTGCGCAACACCGCCTCGCCGCATTGGCGACGCTGGCTGGGCGTGGAGAGCCGCTGCGTGGTGCCGTTCACCAGCTTCAGCGAGCCGGAGCCGCAGGCCGACGGCTCGCGCCCGCCGGCCTGGTTCGCGCTCGGGCCGGACCGGCCGCTCGCGGTGTTCGCCGGCATCTGGGTCGGCGGTTGGAAATCAGTGCGCAAGGTGAAGGAGGGCGAGACGGTGAACGACCTCTTCGCCTTCCTCACCTGCGAGCCCAACAAGGAGGTCGGCGCCATCCATCCGAAGGCGATGCCGGTGATCCTGACCACGCCCGAGGAGATCGAGCAGTGGATGAGGGCGCCGGCGGCTGAGGCGCTGAAGCTGCAGCGCCCGCTGGCGGATGGCGCGTTGCAGATCGTCGCGCGCGGCAAGAAAGAGGATGCGGGCGACGGCATCGCCAGCGCGGGCCCGAAGCAGCGCGACCTGTTCGGTTCGGGCTAGCGCGGCCCGGGCCGGGTCACCTCATGGTCGCGGCTCGGTCACGGGCCGGGGCGGAACGCTGGTGCTGGCGCGGCGGTTGGTTCCACATGCCCGTACCGATCCTGCACGACCCGGAGCTCTGCGAGACGCGCTCGGCCGAAGCGCGCGCGCTCGCCGCCGAAGCGGCGGATGCGGAGCTGCGCGACATCATGGTGGCGCTGGCCGAGGAATACGAGGCGATGGCGAAGGAAGTCGCCGGATCCTGACCGCTGCGCGCCGCCCTCAGGCCGCGACGGCGGTGCCGTGCGGCAACGGCGGCGCGGCGCCGCGGCTCGCGCGCAAGGTGGCCGACGGCGTCTCGCCATAGGCGGCGAGATAATCCTTGCTGAACCGGCTGAGATCGCCGAACCCGCAATCGAGCGCCACGTCGGTGACGGTGCGGTCCGGCGCACCGTCGCGGAGCAGGCGCCGCGCATGGCCGAGCCGCACGCGCTTCAGGAATTCCTTCGGCGAATATCCGCGATGCTGCTGGAAGCTGCGGAACATGCTGCGGGCGCTGGTGCCGGCGGCATCGGCGATGTCCTCGATGCTGAGCGGCTCCCGCCAATGCGCCTCGATATAGCTCTCGACACGCCGGACCTGCCAGGGCGCCGCGGCCTGCGTGTCGTGTTCCAGCAACCCGCGCTGACTGTGATTGGCGGTGCAGAGCAGGGCGACGAGAAAGGATTGCTCGATCTCGCCGAGCACCGTGGCGGCCAAGGGGCCTTGCAGGTCGCCGGCCGCGGCGGCCATGCACATCATGACGTTGCGCAGGTTGCGCCCGGCCGGCGTTTCGAGATCGATCTCCGGCGCGAATTCCAGGCGACCCGCGGCTGCCTCGCCGGTCAGCGCGGTGAGCTTGCGCACCAACAGGTCGTGGGGCAGGCGCAGCGCGAACTGCTCATAGGCTTCGCCGAACTCGATGGTGGCCGCGGCGCGGGACAGGCAGGCGCGCGACGTGTCGAGCACGATCTGGTCGCCACCGGCGGTGACGCGCGCCGTGCCCTTAAGCGGCATCTGAACGCGCACATAGTCGCTCTCGAGAAAACGCAAGGTGAGGGGCAGACCGTAGGAGCAGCCCCAGAGCTGGCCATGCGGCAGGCCGCGCAGGCTGGCCCGCGCGTCCAGTTCGGCTGACCGTTCCGGCAACACCACCGCCCGCGCGGCGAGGCGCGTCTCCACCGCCTCGCACAGCGCCTCCGCCGATCCTGCCTGAAAGGCGAGGTGGCTGTTGAACCACGGCATCGCTCTTGCGCTCCACTCGACATCAATTGCATACAATTCTTCACGCGGTAAGTTAATCTGACGTAAATGAGGGTAAGTATTGGCGTTACTATGAACATTCATGATGAACAACTACAGAGACAATCTTCGAAAAAATTGATGCGAATTGGTTCGGTTTTTGGCAGCGCCGGCCAAACGGTGGCGGGATTGGTCTAGCGATGGATTTGAGCCGCTCTTAGGTACGGGGCGCAAGTTGAGGTCAGCCGGCGGCCTGTACCAAGCATCGCGAAGAAAGTCGGCATTACAACTTCTGGAGCGCGAGGAGCGAACAATGTTGCGAGTGCACAAAAATCAGCCCCCAGCGGCGGCGCAGGTCGACGGGAGGGCGGCATGACCAAGTACATGGTCGCGCCGACCGGCCGGGAACGCACCTTCGGCGAGGACGAGATCATCGTCAGCAAGACCGACACCAGCGGACGCCTGCTCTATGTGAACGACGTGTTCTGCCGCGTCGGCCTCTATACCGAGAGCGAGCTGATCGGCCAGCCGCACAGCATCGTGCGGCATCCGGACATGCCGCGCGCGGTGTTCAAGCTGCTCTGGGACACCATCCAGAAGGGCGAGGAGCTCTTCGCCTATGTGAAGAACATGGCGAAGAACGGCGACCACTACTGGGTGCTCGCCCATGTGACGCCGAGCTATGACGGCTCCGGCCGCATCATTGGCTTCCACTCGAACCGGCGGGTGCCCGAGCGGTCGGCGCTGGCGGTGATCGAGCCGGTCTATCAGCAATTGCTGGCCGAGGAGAACCGGCACGCCAACCGCAAGGACGGCCTCGCCGCGGCGGAGCAGATGCTGGCCGAGTTCCTGCGCTCGCAGAACACAGAATACGACCGCTTCATCTTCGCCACCCTGAAGGCGGCCTGAGGACCGAGGGTCCCGCCGCACGACAAGAAAAACAGAGAGAGGGCTACCATGTTCAAGCGCATTGCCGCCGGCGCGGGCGAAGACCTGCGCGCGCGGCTGGAACGGTGCGAGAGCGAGCTTGCGTTGCACCGCGAGATTCTTGCCGTTGCCGGCGATGTCTGCGGCAAGGCCGCCAAGGGCGACCTGCAGGCGCGCGTCGTCGAGACCGAGAAGTTCGGCGAGCAGGGCGCGGTGCTGATCGCGATCAACCGCTTGCTCGACCAGACCGACGCCTTCGTCCGCGAGTCCGGTGCCTCGCTCCGCTATGCGAGCCAGGGCAAGTTCTACCGCGCCTTCCTGGTGCGCGGCATGCTCGGCGACTTCCGCCGCGGCGCCGGCATCATCAACGATGCGCGGCAATCGATGCAGCAGCGCACCGAGGAGGCCGCCGCCGCCGCGGTGAAGCGCCGCGAGCTGGAGCAGGCGGAGCAGGCGCGCGTGCTGGACGAGGCCAAGGCACGCCAGGCCCGCGCCGATCGCATCGGCAGCGTCGTCGCGAGGTTCGAAGAGGGGGCAGAGCAGGCGACCGGCACCCTGGTGGCCGCTGCCGCGCAGCTCCGCTCCACCGCCGACGTCATGGTGGGCAATGCCGACCGCTCCGCCCGGCAGGCGACCACGGTCGCCGCCGCCGCGGAGCAGGCGACCGCCAATGTGCAGACCGTGGCCGCGGCGGCCGAGGAGCTGTCGAGCTCGATCCGCGAGATCAGTCGCCAGGTGAACCAGTCCTCGACGGTGGCCGGCGAAGCGGCGACGGCGGCGCAGAACACCGACCGCACGGTCGGCCAGCTCGCCGAAGCCGCGCGCCGCATCGGCGACGTGGTGCAGCTGATCGCCAATATCGCGAGCCAGACCAACCTGCTCGCGCTCAACGCCACGATCGAGGCGGCGCGCGCCGGGGAGGCCGGCAAGGGCTTCGCCGTGGTGGCGAGCGAGGTCAAGGCGCTGGCCAACCAGACGGCGAAGGCGACCGGCGAGATCAGCCAGCAGATCGGCGCGATCCAGGAGGCGACCACGGTGTCGGTCGGCGCCATCCAGGGGATCGTCAAGACGATCGGCGACATCAACACGATCTCGACCTCGATCGCCTCGGCGGTGGAGGAGCAGGGCGCCGCGACGGGGGAGATCGCGCGCAACGTGCAGGAAGCGGCCAGCGGCACGCAGGAGGTCTCGCGCAGCATCGGCGACGTCTCCGCCGCCGCCAGTGAATCCGGCGCCGCCGCCAAGGAGCTGCTCGGCTCCGCCGCGGATCTCGAGAAGGTGTCCTCCACCCTGCGCCAGCACATCCAGCAGTTCCTGCAGGACGTGCGCGCGGCCTAGACATCCCGCCGAAGGACCCGAAGACCGGCGCCCGTGCCGGCCTTCGGGCGGCCCGGAGGTGCTATGGTGCGGAGCGAATCCGCCCCTCAGCGGCGGAGCGCGCATGTTCCGCCCAGCCTCGGCCGTCTCCGCCCGCCTCATGCTCAACACTCTGCCGCCCGACTTCTGGCGCCTGTGGTCGGTCGGGCTGATCGCCAGCGTGGTGCGCTGGGTCGAGATGGTCGCGGTCGGCGTGGTGGTCTACGACCGCACCGGCTCCGCGTTCACCGTCGCGCTGATCACCATGCTGCGCATGCTGCCGATGGGCCTGTTCGGCGCCTTCGTCGGCACCTTGGCCGACCGGTTCGACCGGCGCCGGTCGCTCGCCGCCGTGACCCTTCTGCTGGCCCTGACCTCGGGCGTACTCGCCGCGATCGCCGCCGCCGGCGCGCTCGAGGTCTGGCATCTCGCGGTGGCGAGCCTGATCAACGGCATCGGCTGGGTGATCGACATTCCGGTGCGGCGCATGCTGATGGGCGAGAGCGTCGGCCGCGAGCGCATGGGCCAGGCGATGGCGCTCGACATCGTCGCCAGCAATGCGAGCCGCATGGTGGGGCCGGCGCTGGGCGGCTTCCTGTTGGCCGGCGCCGGCATCGAGGGCGCCTTCGGCATGGGCGCGCTGATGTATGTCGCGGCGATCATCGCGACGCTCTCGATCGAGGCGCGGATCGCACCGGCCGCGGCGGCGGGTGCGGTGCTGGCGCGCACCATCGAGAGCTTCAGGATCGCGCTGGCCGACCGGCGCATCGCGGCGACGCTCAGCGTGACGGTGATCTTCAATCTGTTCGGCTGGCCGTTCACCAGCATGATCCCGGTGATCGGGCGCGACCAGCTCGGGCTCGGGCCGGAGGGCGTCGGCATCCTGACCAGCGTCGACGGCGTCGGCGCCTGCATCGGCGCGCTCGCGCTCGCTTGGGCCTTGACGCCGCGCTGGCACCGGGCCGGCTATGTCGGCGGCGTCGCGCTCTATCTCACGGCGCTGGCCGCCTTCGCGCTGTCGCCGGCGCCGCTGCCGGCCGGCCTCGCGCTGATCGTCACCGGGATCGGCGGCGCCGGCTTCGCCACCTTGCAGACCACCATCGTCTATCTCGCCGCGCCGGTGGAGCTGCGCTCGCGCATGCTGGGCGTGCTCTCGGTCTGCATCGGCACCGGGCCGCTCGGCTTCCTCTGGCTCGGCTGGCTGGCGGACCGGATCGGCGCGCCGGAAGCGGTCGCGGTCACCGGCGGCCTCGGACTGACGGCGCTCGCGCTGACCTTTCCGCTCTGGCGGCGCATCTGAGCGCGGCCAAGCTCGACCACATTTCTCACAGCGCCCCAGCGTGGCCGTTGCAGATGGGGCGCAACTTGCCGGTGCGCGGCAGGTTGATTCCCGACACTGATCTTGCGGCACGGCGAGCCGGACAGGAGGAGTTGTGGAGGAAGGGTGCGCGTCGCCGCCGCCGCTCGTGATGATCGTCGAGGACAGCGCCGTCGTGGCGCTCGACCTCGAATTCACGCTGCTCGATGCGGGCTATCGCGTGCTGGGGCCGGCACCCACCTTGGCGCGCGGGCTGGAATTGCTGCTGACGGCGCGGCCCGATTTCGCGGTGCTGGATTTCGACCTGGGCGGCGAGCCGGTGACCTCGATCGCGCTGCGGTTGCGCGCCATGCGGGTGCCCTTCGTGCTGGCCAGCGCGCATCCCAAGCTCGATGACGACGGCGCCGCGGCGGCGCTGCGCGGCGTGACCAATCTCGGCAAGCCGCTTCGCCATCGCGCCCTGCTCGACACCATCGCGGCCGCGGTACGACAATGAAGTGACGACATTGACCCAGGGGGATCCGGAACCTCGCGGCGCCCGGGCGGTTACCTGGGCCTATGTCGCAATCCTCGCTGCTCGATCCCGAATATTGCCTGCACCGGGCGGCCGAGGTGCGCAAGCTGGCGGAGGAATTCGCCGATGAGAAGCTGCGCGAGATTCTGCTGCAGATGGCGGAATCCTACGAGGCGATGGCGGCGCTGCTGTTGCGCGAGTAACGGCTGGTACGGTCGCGCCACGATTTCCGTGGTTCAGGGCAGCGGGATGACCCCGATTTCGATCAGCCAGAAGCCGTAAGGGATGAGCGAGGTCACGATCAGAATCCAGCCGAACTCCACCTTCGAGCGGAAGGTGCGCGCCCATTCCGGGTTCTTGCGGTCGTACCAGATCGAGACCACCTTGCCGGGCTCGCTCGGGAATTCGCCCTCGTTGGTGTAGTCGCGGCCGCCGGCGCGGAAAGTGTAGCGCGTCTTCCAGGCGACGTGCTTGCGCTGGCGGAACCGGCCGTCCGAGCCCTGGCCCTCGTTGATCATCGTCACCACCTTCTCGGTCGACAGCACGGTGGCGAAGGCCCGGCGCGAGCGGGTGCGGAAGCGGAGATCGTCGAAGACGATCCAGAGCCCGAGGCCGAGCAGCACCGAGCCGAAGATGAACATCGCCGAATCCATCCGCGCCCCCTCGCGCGGGTCATCCGGCTAGAGCAGTTCCTCCGCCAGCAGGCGCGCCGCCGCGGGCGTGCGCACGCCGACGATCATGGTGCCGACATGGCCTTGCCCATGCGCCGCCTTCCAGGCGCCGAGCCGGTCCTTGATGCGCGCCGCCGGGCCGACCAGGGCGACGTCGTCGACCAGCTGGTCCGGCACTGCCGCCACCGCCTCGCGCTTCTGGCCGCCGAGGAAGAGATCCTGGATCTGCTTCGCGGCGTCGTGTCGCCGATCTGGATGAGCTTCAGCGCGGCGAGGAATGTCATCGCCCCGCGCATCGCGACCCCAGGCAAGTCGGGCCTGTAGGGGCCATACAACAGAACCTTGGGCTCGATGCTGATCGCCAATCTCGCCATCGCATCTTTGATCGCGCTGTTTGCCGACGAGATCCTGAACTGGCTGCACGGCGCTGTCGCGTCGATCATCGGGATGAGCTTCGTGCGCGGCGCTTTCCAAAATGTATGTGCTGCGCCTCCATGTCGGGCTGAGGCCGGCTTACGTCGTCTAGGCGATGCCGGTCATTTCATTTCGGGCGCAGCGCGCTTGCCTTCTGCTCGACCGGGTCGATGATTCGGGTCCCGAGCGCGGCGGTGACATCGTCGACGTCCTTGTACTGATAGGTTTCGAGTACCCAGGGATAGCGCTTGAAATGCTCGAACATGCTGTACTCGTCGGAACCGGCTTTCAGGATCGGCTGTACCGGCACGGAGGGCAGGTTGGGTACGATCTGCGACAGCTCCTGCGGGATGCTCTTGGCTTCGGTGATATCGGCGATGACGAAGCGCGACATGTTGGCGAGCAGCGATACCGTCTCCGTGATGTCGCGCTTCCCTGGCTTCTCGAAGTCGAAGACGACAGGGGTGTAGTTGCGGGCCTTCAGCTCGGCGCGGATCGTATCCAGGATCTGCTTTCGCGGCGGCGTGAACCGGCCGAGGATCAGCACGACCTTCTCGGTCAGGCTGTCGATCGCATCGTGCAGCTTGGTGTTGTCCAGCAGCAGGAAGATGAACGGGGCCATCTCGAGATTGTCGGTCGTCACTTCCGGCTGTCCCGGTGGCGTCACGATCAGGCCCGATTGCCGCGCTCCGCTCAGCCGCAGCCGCCAGGCCGAGATGCCGTAGACCCGGCTGCCTTCGAGATTCGCGTTCTCGAGATTGGTGCCGACCAGCCTCGCATGGCTGAGATCGGCGCCGCGGAGATCGGCGCCGCTGAGGTCGGCGTTGCGCAGATCCATC
Source organism: Desertibaculum subflavum (assembly GCA_003576705.1). Classification (GTDB taxonomy): domain Bacteria; phylum Pseudomonadota; class Alphaproteobacteria; order Ferrovibrionales; family Ferrovibrionaceae; genus Desertibaculum; species Desertibaculum subflavum. The sequence goes on along the minus strand of QOZS01000054.1, from coordinate 25,485 downwards.
CCCGAAAGGTCGGCGCCCTTGAGGTCGCATTGCGCGCAGTGCCGCGTGTCGCGCAGCTTGGCAAGGGCAGATTCGCTGAACGCAAGGCAGTATTCCGGTAGAGAAACCGCCACCATCGCGGAAATGATCGCTGTAAGAAGCCGCATCACTCCCCCTTGATCGCATTCTGCGATCGGATGAATTGGCCGATGCATGCGGTCGAATTGTGGATCAGACCGACCTTATTGCCAAAAGACTAGCATAGCTAATGCTAGCGACCGGTGAGCTTTAAAGTTAGACTGACAAAAAAGCGGACGTGCGTCGGCTCACGGCCGACTTGGGGGGGCGTTCATGAGAATGTACCGCGAAGCTCTTGCCGTCCTTTTTTGCGGACTTATGGCGGCCTCCTGCAGCAGCGTCGAAGACGTGCTTCGCGCGGAGCAGATCGATCTGTCGAGGGAGGGCAAGCGGATCATCTCGACGACGTCGGGCAAGCGTCACACCATCATCTCCGACCGCAGCGGGCGGACGGTCGTTTGCACGGAACCGCCTCCCGACGCCGCCACCAGCGCCGATGTGGATGTCGATTTCTCTCTTACCCTCGTCAACCTGGGCGGTCAGGACAAGGGGGACGACGACCAGGATGTCGAGCAGGACGGGCTGGGCGGGCGATCAGCGAACGTGCTGATGGTTCGCGACCTGCTCTATCGGACCTGCGAGCTGTTCATGAACTCGAACTTCACCGACGACCAGAAGGCCGGGCTGTTCCGCGAAGTGCTGAGAACGATCGAACGTATCGGTCCGGCGCAAGTCCAGCAGGGCACGCCACCGGGACAGCGCGCACCGGTCACCCTGCCGGCGGCGACCGTTTCGGACACGTCCGGCGGCGACGGAAAGTCGCGCTCCAAAGGCAAGAGCGATCGCTCTGGCGGCGGCAGCGCGGCGCAAGCCTGTGCGTCCAGCCCCGAGGGAAGCGATTGCAGCGACTATTGCTCGAAGAATTCGAGCGCAACGATCTGCACTGCGCTCTGCGCTTCCACCGGCGACCTTTACGGGTGGTGCGGAAACTAACGACAGGGGGGCGTCATGCTTGCCGCGAAGCCCCGGGTGCTACTCTACCTTGCCGTGTCGGCCTGCGGCTGGCCGCTGTCAGCCGCGGCGGAGAGCCGGTCGTCGGCGGCGGTACCTCACGTCGTTTCAAGCGATGCGCCGGCGGCAACATCCGGCATCGGGCCCGCACGGCCGCAGTTTGCTCAGTCGCCGCCGATACCGTCCGGGCTTCGCGAGCCCAGTCGCGGGCGCGGCGTGGCCGCTGCGCGGGATGCTGGTGAGCCGGACGAGCTGGCGGAAATCAGATCCGCGCTGGCGCGCATCCCTGCGCTGAAATCACTGAAGCTCGTGAACCTGCATAGCGGACCGGACGGGTACAGCGCGTCGCTCGGAGAGAGCGGCCTGGCCGTCGTGATCTTTCCGGCCAAAAGTGGCGCCCAGGGGCCGGTTTCGAGCGCGCGACAGGAGACGCCTGCGGCCGAAAGGGGTGCTCCCGACGGACCGCGCGCAATCGCCGCCGAGCGGCACCCGAGCCAGAACGCGGCTCCACTGAGCCAGGAAGCGCTGCGCGAGCGGGCGAGGCGCGCGATCGAAGCGCGCCGGCAACATGCGGAGGATGCGTTCGATGCCGCGAAACACGAGGCGCGCAAGGATAGACAGCGCGCGCTGAAGCCAGCCGATCCGCACCATCTGCACCCGCTTCAGGGCAACTCCATTGCCGGCGACCTCACAGCGGGCGCTCACCGGGCAATCGAAGCGGGCCGCGCGGCGCATCCGGATGCCGCATCGTTGACGCGCGAGGAGCTGCGAGAGCGTGCGCTGCGCGCCATCGAGGCGCGCCGACAACATGCGACGGCGCTGGGGCCGTCGATGGCGCGTGCCACCGATCATTCCGCCCGCAGCGCTGTCGAGGTGAGCCCGCTGCATCCGCGGAATCCCGCACCGTCGGCGCTCCAGCCGCATCCGGCGCCCGTCCCAGAGTCCAAGCCAGGCCGCAAGGCACCGACAGCGGATGCAGGGCACCCCGCCGGGCCCAAACCGGCCGGACAGGGCGGGAGCTGGAATCTGGCGTTCTCGCGCGGCAGCTTCTCCTTTGCCCAGGTGGCCCAAGGCCGGTTCGGCGGGCTGGAAGACGTGCACTTGAAATCGTCGGGTATCGTCGTCGCCGAAGTCGACAACGACATCCACATCACGAGCCTTCCGAAGGCACTTCAACCCGCCGTGCGGGCATTCGCCAACAAGGAAGGCGCGATCGTCCTCAAACAGGGCGTCAACTTCTTCGCGGAAGTCGAACGGTTCACCGGAACCCTTCTGGCGTTCGAGCAGGCCTTTGGCATCAAGCCCGGCCCGATCCGGATCGACGGATCGGTGGGCGGCGATTTCGTTCGCCACTTCGCGGACGGCAAGGCGGCCTCCACCTCGAAGGATATCAACGACATCCGCGTCCGGATCAATCTTCCCGGGCTCGCGCCGACGTCGCTGGCGGGGGTCGTCGATTCCGGACCGGCCGAGCTGCGCTTCCAGGCCAAGGCCGGCAAGATCGAAGGCAGCGGAACGACCGTCATGCACATTCAGCTGGCGGGCCGGCAGGGTGCGGTCGACACCACCATGTCGTTCCGGGACCAGCCCGCCATCGGCGAGGATTTCGTTTCGATCGGCGGACGGCTGCCCAAGCCGTCGGATCTGCTGCCGACGGTGCCGAACCTGGAGGTGAGCCGCCTCGCGGTCGATTTCGGCATCGCCAGGCTGGCGGACAACAAGACCGAAGCCCGATTCGATCTGGCGGGCGCGGCGGCCTTCAAGCGCAAGCCGGTGACGCTGAAGGGGAGGTTCATACGCGACGACGACAAGAAGCCGTTCATCGAGGTCGCGATCTCGAGTGCCACCCTCTCGATCGCCGATTTCGTCCCCGGGTCGGTCGACCTGCCCGGGCTGGATGCCGTCAAGGTGACGGAAGCTCGCCTGCGGAACGACTTCCTGTCGCTGACCGCACGCTTCAGGGCCGAGGACACCACCGTCTACCTGTTCGCCTCCCAGGGCAGGAAAGTGCCGAACATCCTGGTGGTCCACGACCGGTTCAGGTTCTCCGACTATGTGCCTCTGCTCAAGGGAACGCCGATCGACGACCTCGGCCATGTCGACAACGCGATGTTCCTTTACGTGCCGAAGGAAGGCACTGCCGGCGACGGGGGCGCGCGATCGATTTCGTTCGCCGATCTGCCGAAGCCCGTCATTCCGAAGTTCACGTTTGCGCATGGCGGCGGGACAGGGAAGGTGGACCTGAAGGCCGGCCTGAATTTCTTCGGTCATCTCGACCTGCAGAGCCCGGGCGGCGCCAACGCAATGTTCGAGAAGCTCGGCTTCGGCGGCCTGGGACAGGGAAAGCTGCCGCTGAGCGGTGCCATCGATCCGGCGGTGCTGCGTCCGGCGCGGGATCAGGCGAAGCAGATTGCCGTCCAGATCATCGAATCGATCGACATCACGGCGCCGATGCCGGCGTTCAAGCCGGCACACCTGCCGAGCGGAATGGAGTTCAAGCGCGCCGTCTTCTCCCTCAAAGGCGAGAAGGAGCCGAGCCAGCCAGATCATGCCCGCGTCGATGTCGGCATCAAGGGCGATCTCATTCTGACCATTCGCGGATCGCCGCTCGACCTGGCCGGCGGCATCGAAGTCGACAAGGAAATCGGCGGCGCGGCGAAGGCGCTCAAGTTCGCCGCATCCGCCAAGCACGATTGGCAGCATCCGCTGGGGCTGCAATGGCTATCGCTCAAGGAGATCGAGATCAGCGCCGATCTCGAGGAGAGCAGTCAGAAATCCAAGGCCCTGGACTTCAAGATCGACGCCAAGGCCTCGATCAACGGAAAGGCGCCGATCAAGACGGAGGCGGAGCTGATCGTCGCAGACGGCAAGATCGAGGACATCGTGTTTCGCCTGCCCAGCCGGATCGATGTCAGCGATCTTCCGCATATCGGCAAGCTGCCGGGCGTCGATCAATTCGCATTCGCCAATCTTGCCGTCTCGACCAGGGAGTTGGCCGGCGACCTGACCTGGAAGCCGAAGAACGTCACGCAGAGGGCGGCGGTCTATTTCGGCGGGCCCGAGCGGGATCAGGTGACGCTGTTCTACTCGCTCGAAAGCTTCAGCCTGGGAAAGCTGATACCGCCGCTGGCGAAGACCGAGTTCGGCCGGATCGAGCTGCCGAAGCTGGTGCTGACGCTCAGCACGCATGCGATCACGCAGACCAATATCGGGCAGGTGCCGGAAGAGGTTCGCCGCATCATGGCGGTGGTCTCGACCGATCCGGGCTACCGCATGGAAGTCGCGCAGGGCGTCGGCATATTGGCGCCGCTCGACCCCAAGTCGCTCGGCGGCGACCTCAAGGCCGCGCTGACACGGTTGAGCATCACCGACCCCGTCGTGCTGGGCGGCGGCGTCGGCGGCATTCTCAGCGGCGTGCCGCGCTTGAACCTGAAGGCGAGATTGCCGCGGACACCGATCCCCAAGTCCCTGCCGCGATTCCTGAACCCGGCCAAGGATGTCGGCGGTGCATTCTATCTGGCCTATGGCGGTTCGGTCGTCGATCTCGGCATCGAGGTCGATGCCGAAATGGTGCTGGGCCTGGCTAATCGTCAGCCGAAGCTGGTGACGCTGCAGCTGGGTGTCGAACTCGGCGGTTCAGGCGGCGTCGGAATACGGACCTTGGGCTCCGTCAAGGGCACATGGCCGAATGCCATGGGAATGATCGGCCTCGACCTGGAGGAGGTCACGTTCAAGCTCGGCGTCGACGCGGATTCCGCCGTCGAGATCGGAATGAAGGCGCAGGAGGTCGTCGATGGCGACCGCATCGGATACGACATCCTGGTGGCGGCCATTCCCGAGGCGCTGACGCCGACCAAGCTCGCGTTTGCCTTCGACGCACAGGAGTTCGGGTTGAACACCTACCTGGCGATGGGCGAGGTCTATCTGAAGACCGCGTTGGCACAGCCGTTCTTCACGAAGCTGCTGGAGACGACGCTCCGGAAGCTGGGCGACAGGAAGGCCGCAGGCTCGGTCGAATGGTACGAGCAGAAGATCAGGAACGCGCCGAACATCAGCCAGCTGCTGCCGGTGGACCAACTGCCTGCGTTCCACTTCAAGAACATAAAGGCCAAGCTGGTCATGCCCGGATCGGGCGATCCGCAGCTCGACCTGGAGCCGGGCGTCGCGCTGGCCGGGCAGCTGTGGTTCGGCGGCCTCGATCTCGGTCGGGTCGATACCAGCTTGACCTTTACCGGCCTGAAGGCGGCTGGCGACCTTGACGTCAAACAGATCGGCCCGTTGAGGATCGATCGGGCGAAGGTCGACATCGATGCTTCCGTCGGGCTTGACCCGCATTTCAAGATCCTGGCCGATACTCGGCTGCTGGGCACGCGCCAGGACGTCGAGATCGTCGTGGAGAAGCAGGGACTGCGATTCCACAAGGTGGAGGATCTCGGTCAGATGGGAAAGCTGACCTGGGACGCGAAGACGGCCGGGACGGATCTCGCGCATCTTACGGACTTCACCATCGACGGCAGCTTCAGCTCGCATTTCGGGCCCTGGCTGGCCAATGAGATCGCCACTGAACTGCGCCCAGGGTCTCCCGGATTGACCCATGTCGCGTCGGATATCGAGGCCGCGAAACAGGCGGTGGATCGCATCAAGGCGCTCGCGGAGGCGCGCCGGAACTCCCTGTCGGCGGCGCAGCACGCCTTGGACGCTGTCAACCAGAAGGTGGCGAAACTGCCTGGAGGGCAGACTGCCCTCGATCTCGAACAGTGGCTGTTGAGCGAGCTGAACACGGCAAAGAGCCGAGTAGCGGAGGCCGAAAAGGCGCTGATCAAGGATGCCGAGATCGCGACCTATCAGGCCGCCTATGATGCCGCTCTAAAGGCGGAATCGGGCATCTTGAAGACGCTCGCCTCGCTGGTCGTGAATGCGGCGACAGTTCACGGCAGCCTGCGGGACGCCATGGCGGGAAAGCCCGTCAGGCTTCATCTGGATGCGTCCGTCTCCGGCCGTAGCTTCAAGTTCGATGTCGACCTTCCCCTGGCGCGTCCGAGCGACCTGAACATGGCGGGTATCGTTCAGGCGGCGTATCACGCCATCAAGTCGGACCTGTTCGGACAACGATCCTGAGTACTCTGGCGTTGGGTTAGTGTAACTGGGAGAAGCTGTCCACCGCGCGACGGGATTCGACGCGCTCGTGCGGACCGTCCGATTGGCGTCGGTGCAGAGACCTAAGGCAGCGGGATGACGCCGATCTCGATCAGCCAGAAGCCGTAAGGGATGAGCGAGGTCACGATCAGAATCCAGCCGAACTCCACCTTCGAGCGGAAGGTGCGCGCCCATTCCGGGTTCTTGCGGTCGTACCAGATCGAGACCACCTTGCCGGGCTCGCTCGGGAATTCGCCCTCGTTGGTGTAGTCGCGGCCGCCGGCGCGGAAAGTGTAGCGTGTCTTCCAGGCGACGTGCTCGCGCTGGCGGAACCGGCCGTCCGAGCCCTGGCCCTCGTTGATCATCGTCACCACCTTCTCGGTCGACAGCACGGTGGCGAAGGCCCGGCGCGAGCGGGTGCGGAAGCGGAGATCGTCGAAGACGATCCAGAGCCCGAGGCCGAGCAGCACCGAGCCGAAGATGAACATCGCCGAATCCATCCGCGCCCCCTCGCGCGGGTCATCCGGCTAGAGCAGTTCCTCCGCCAGCAGGCGCGCCGCCGCGGGCGTGCGCACGCCGACGATCATGGTGCCGACATGGCCTTGCCCATGCGCCGCCTTCCAGGCGCCGAGCCGGTCCTTGATGCGCGCCGCCGGGCCGACCAGGGCGACGTCGTCGACCAGCTGGTCCGGCACCGCGGCCACCGCCTCGCGCTTCTGGCCGCCGAGGAAGAGATCCTGGATCTGCTTGGCCGCGTCGGGATAGCCGAGCTGGATCGCGTAGTCGTTGTAGAAATTCTTGTCGCGCGCGCCCATGCCGCCGATATAAAGCGCCAGGTTCTGCTTCACTTGGTTGCGGCAGGCTTCGAGGTCGTCGCCCATGACGCAGTTGATGAAGGGCGCGACGTCAAAATTCTTCAGGCTCTTGCCGGGTGCCTTGGCGAAGCCTTCCTCGATCGCCGGCTTGAAGATGTCGAACCGCTCAGGATTCATCCATACGGGGAAGAAGCCGTCCGCCACCTCGGCGGCGAGGCGCACGCCCGCATGGGTGATCGCGGCGGTGTAGATCGGGATCTTCGGGTTGCCATGCAGGATCGATTTGAGGGGCTTGCCGAGGCCGGTGGTGCCCGGGCCGGTGTTCGGGATGTGGAAGCATTCGCCCTGGTAGTTGAGCGCGTCCTCGCGGGCCAGGATCTTGCGGATGACCTCGACATATTCGCGGGTGCGCGTGACCGGCTTCGGGTACGGCATGCCGTACCAGCCTTCGGCGACCTGCGGGCCGGAGGGGCCGACGCCGATCATGAAGCGCCCGCCGGACAGCTGGTCGAGCGTCATCGCGGTCATCGCCACCATCGAGGGCTGGCGCGCCGGGATCTGCATGATGGCCGTGCCGGCCTTGATCTTCCTGGTCTGCGCCAGGATCCAGGCGGCGGGCGTCACCGCGTCCGAGCCGTAGGCCTCCGCCGTCCATACGGAATCGAAGCCGAGCCGCTCCGCCTCCAGGATCTGCTCGATCGGCAGTTTCACCTCGGCGCCGGAATATCCGACGAGCATGCCGAGCTTCATGGGTCGCTTCCTTCCCTGAAATTGCGAGCCTGGTCAGGTCGCGCATGCTAGTGGATCGGCGCACCGGCCAGAAGCGGCGTTAAGCACGATTGCCGGATTCGACGGCCATCGGACGCTTGCACGGCCGCGCGGAACGTGGTGCTGTTCCGGCCAAGCGCGCCCCGGCAGCGGGGCGGAAGGTTAACGGGGAAACGCCGATGCAGCGCCAAGACAATGGGCCGCGCGAGGTCATGGTGCAGCGCGAGATCACCCGGTTATCACAGCCGCAGGCCTCGTCCTTGGAGCAACATGCCGCCATGGAAACGCCATCGCTCGACAAGACCCTCGAACGCGCCATGCAGTTCCACGTGGTGGCCCATGTGGCGACGCTGATGGCGCTGCACGACAACGACAAGCGCCTGCGCGCCGCCGCGATCAAGATGCGAAAGCGCGCCAACATGATGGCCGAGCACGGCCTGCGCGCGGCAGCACCGCTCAGCGCCGAGCGGTAACACTTCAGATCAGCTTCGTGAGGTAAGTCGCGCGCCCATCAACGCGCTTGCGTCACTCGCTCGACGCCGCGCCGGCATTGGCCGGCGGCGGAACGCGTGAGCGCGGGCGGTCGCGGCGCGGCAGGCACGAGGCCCCGCCGCGCCGTCCCCCGACCGTCTGCCGCGGATCAGGCCGCGGCGGCTTCCAGCAGATAGCGGGCGGCGGGATCGGCCACCTCGGCCGTCACCTCGACGCGGAACATGCGGGTCAGGCCGGTCTTGTCGCGCTGGCGCACGATCAGCACGTTGGCCGAGGTGCGCTCGACGAAGATCGGGTTGTGGCCCCGGGTCTCCACGCTGACGCTGTGGCGCTGCAGCGCGGTGTCGATGATCTCGGCGAAGATCGCGTCCTTGTCCTGGTCCATCTCACTCTCCTCTGACACTACTGCCTTGTTGCGCCGTCGGGGGACGGCGGGGTCGCCGCCCGCAAGTGCGGCGGCAGCGAAGCTGGTCGGGGTCGACCTCGTCCCGGCTGTCCGTCGCGGTGGTGCAGCCTCAGGAGGGTGAAGTCGTGGCGGCGGCGGTCGTCACGTATGCGCGAGTATTCAGGCGCTCCGTTGCCGCGAACCAGCAGTAACCATCCGTGCCGCCACATGTTCACACCCGTGCCCGCACCACTCAACGCACACCGAGCCAAGCGTCAGCCACATAAATGCAACGGCCGGGCCATCCCGATAAGTCGGCTGATTGCCGGCAGAATTTCAGTTAAGGCGAATCCCGACTGTAAAGTTTCCGGACATTTACCATGCGGTCCGCCGCGCTTTAAGCGGTCAGAAGAACACGATCAGCGCGGTGACCACGGCGAGGCAGCAGCCGAGCGCGAAGCCGAGCGGCAGGGCGGTCGGGTGCAGAAGGCCGCTGCGGTCGGCCCAGGGCCGCCCCGGCTGGCCGCCATCCTGCCTTTCGCTCGTCGACATCAGGGAGGCGATGACGCACCGCCCCGGTTGCATGGATCCCAGCATGAGTCCTCTCCACCGCTGCGCCGGCCCGCCGATCGGGCCGCTGCCGGGTCCCTTATGCGCGAGGTGGCGTCAGCCCAGCGTGAGAGGGGCGTGAAGGACCGCGTTCACGCTCCTCTGGACGGTTGTCACCTCGCGCGGCGGCAAAATCCGGTTCGGTCGGAACAGTTCCGGCGACGCGCTGTTAACCGCAGGAGAGCGGCGGCAACAGGTGCCGGCGGGTACCCGTCGCTAACCGATCCAACCCAATCGGAGCACAGCGATGGCCACGCAAACCGCCGCAGACGTTCTGGTCGAATCTCTGCTGGACTGGGGAGTCGACACCGTTTTCGGCATTCCCGGCGACGGCATCAACGGGATCATCGAATCCCTCAGGATCCGGCAGGAGCGGATCAGGTTCGTGCAGGTTCGCCATGAGGAGGCGGCGGCCTTCGCGGCCTGCGCTTACGCCAAGTGGACCGGCCGCCTCGGCGTCTGCCTCGCGACCTCGGGACCCGGCGGTATCCACCTCCTGAACGGACTCTATGACGCCAAGCTCGACGGCGCGCCCGTTCTGGCGATCACCGGGCTGCAATACCACGACCTGCTGCACACCTTGACCCAGCAGGATGTGGAACTCGACAAGCTGTTCATGGACGTCGCCGTCTACAACACGCGCATCATGGGCCCGAACCACGTGGAGAACGTGGTCGAGCTCGCCTGCCGCACCGCGCTTGCCTACAAGGGCGTTGCGCATGTGACCATGCCTGTCGACGTGCAATCGCACGAGGTCAGGTCGGCCAAGCGTTCGCCGCGCAACGTGCCGCAGCACGTGTCCGACCTGATGGCCGTTTCGGCGCGGCTGCCGAGCGAAGAGCAGCTGACGCGTGCGGCCGAGCTGCTGAACGGCGGCAGGAAGACGGTGATCCTCGCCGGACAGGGCGCTCTCGGCGCGCGCGAGCAGCTCGAAGCCGCGGCGGAGCGTCTGGGGGCGCCGATCGTGAAGGCCTTGCTCGGCAAAGGCGCCGTACCCGACGACAGCCCGTACACGACCGGCGGGATCGGACTGCTCGGCACCAGGCCTTCGCAGGAGGCGCTGGAGGAATGCGATACCCTGCTGATCGCCGGCAGCAGCTTCCCCTATATCGAATTCTATCCGAAGCCGGGCGCGGCGAAGGCTGTGCAGATCGATTTGGATCCGCAGCGGATCGGGCTGCGCTATCCGGTGGAGGCGGGGCTCGTCGGCGACACGACGAAGGTGCTGAATGCGCTGCTGCCGAAGCTGGCGCGGCGCGACAATCGCAGCTTTCTCGAGAAGGCGCAGTCGGGCGTGCAGTCCTGGAACGAGCTGATGGTCGAGCGCGGCACGCGGCAGGACAGGCCGATGAAGCCGCAGGTGGTTGCCCACGAGCTCAACAAGCTGCTGCATCCCGACGCCATCGTCGCGACCGATTCCGGCACCATCACCACCTGGGCGGCGCGGCATATCGTGATGCGCCACGGCATGAAGTTCTCCTGCTCGGGCAACCTCGCCACCATGGCCTGCGGCCTGCCCTATGCGATCGCCGCGGCGATCGCGCATCCGCACCGGCAGGTGATCTGCTTCATCGGCGATGGCGGCCTGACCATGCTGATGGGCGAACTCGCCACCTGCGTGAAATACGATCTCAACATCAAGATCGTCGTCATCAAGAACAACACGCTGGGGCAGATCAAATGGGAGCAGATGGTGTTCCTCGGCAATCCGGAATATGTCTGCGACCTGCAGCCGATCGACTTCGCCACCGTGGCCCGGGGCTTCGGCATCGCGGCCTATACCATCGACGATCCGGCCCGTTGCGCAGACACGCTTCGCGAGGCGCTGGCGGAACGCGGGCCGGCGCTGGTTCAGGCGGTGGTCGATCCGCACGAGCCGCCGATGCCACCCAAGACCACCTTGAAGCAGGCGACGAAGCTTGCCGAATCCCTGGTCCGCGGTACGCCGGCGCGCGGCAAGATCGCGCTCACGATCGCGTCCGACAAGGTGCGCGAGCTGGTCTAGGCGAGCGTCGCATGGCCAGACCCGACGCGCCCGTACAAGGGCTTACCGCCCGCGCCTTCCGCATCCCGACCGATGCGCCGGAAGCGGACGGCACAATGGCTTGGGATGCCACGACCCTAATTGTCGTCGAGCTGCAGGCCGGCGGCGTGCACGGTGTCGGATACACCTATGCCAGTGTCGGGGCCCGCGACCTCGTCGCCGAGGCATTGGCACCGGCGGTCGCCGGCCTCGACTGCTTCGACACCCCGAGAGCCTGGTGGGCGATGGTCGGCGCGGTGCGGAACGTCGGATGGCGCGGCGTTGCAGCCAGCGCCATCTCCGCCGTCGACGCCGCCCTCTGGGACGCCAAGGCGAAACTGCTTGGCACGCCCCTTGCGCGCCTGCTCGGCATGCGCCGGGATGTGGTGCCCATCTATGGCAGCGGCGGGTTCACCAGCTACGACGACGCGCGCCTGGGGGACCAGCTCGCCGGCTGGGTGGAGGGAGCAGGCTGCGGCGCCGTGAAGATGAAGGTGGGCAGCGATCCCGCTTCGGACCTGCAACGCGTCACGTCGGCGCGCTCGCGCATCGGCAGCGCGGAACTGTACGTCGACGCCAACGGGGCGCTCTCGCGCAAGCGGGCGCTGGCCTTCGCCGAGCGCTACGGCGAGCTCGGCGTCCGGTGGTTCGAGGAGCCGGTCTCCAGCGACGATCTGGAAGGCCTCCGCCTGTTGCGCGATCGCGGACCCGGGGGCATGGACATCGCCGCCGGCGAATACGGCTACGAGCTGTTCTACTTCCGGCGCATGCTGGAGAGCGAAAGCGTCGACGTACTCCAGGCGGATGCGAGCCGCTGCGGCGGCATCACCGGCTTTCTGCAGGCGGCCACGCTCGCCGACGCCTACTCGACGCCGCTCTCGACCCATACCGCGCCCGCGCTGCATCTGCCTGTCGCCTGCGCCGCCGCCGGCCTGAAGAACGTCGAGTGGTTTCACGATCACGTCCGCATCGAGAACATGCTGTTCGACGGTGCGCCGGTACCGCGGGGCGGAACGATCAGCCCGGATCTTTCCCGGCCGGGGCTCGGGATCGAGTTCAAGGAGGGCGCCGCGGCGCAGTACGCCGTCTGAGCGCCCGCCCACCAGCAAGAGGTGATCCAGCCATGTCGGAGCAAGCAGCCGCGACCCCGCGCAGCGACCGTAAGGACAGTCGCCGGATAGAGCGCACGGCAGGGGGACGCGTGTCCGCAGCATTCGAGCCGATGGCCGAACAGGCGCGCCGCGCGCTGGCGGAGGAGCTTCGCCGGACGGTTGGTGGCGAGGTCCGTTTCGACAGCGGCAGCCGCGCGCTCTATGCGACCGACGCCTCGAACTACCGGCAGGTGCCGCTCGGCGTGGTGCTGCCGCGCTCCGCCGAGGACGTGGTCGGCTGCATCGATGCCTGCAGGCGCCATGCGGCGCCGATCGTGCCGCGGGGTGGCGGCACCAGCCTGGCCGGCGAGGCCTGCAACGTCGCCGTCATGCTCGACTTCTCCAAATATCTCGACCACGTGCTCGATCTCGATCCGGGGAGAAAGTTTGCCGAAGTGGAGCCCGGCTGCATCCTCGATACGCTGCGCGACGCGGCCGAGCGGTACGATCTGACCTTCGGCCCGGACCCTTCGACGCATGACCGCAACACGCTCGGCGGCATGATCGGCAACAATTCCTGCGGCGTGCATTCCATCATGGCCGGACGGACGGCCGACAATGTCGAGGCGTTGGACGTTCTGACCTATGACGGCCTGCGGATGACCGTGGGGCGCACCGATGATGCCGAGCGGCAGGCAATCACGGCCGGCGGCGGGCGCCGGGCGGAGATCTATCGGGCGCTGGACGAATTTCGCACCCGCTATGGCGATCTGATCCGCGCGCGCTATCCGGACATCCCGCGGCGCGTCTCCGGCTACGAGAATCTCGAACAGCTCCTGCCAGAGCACGGCTTCAACGTGGCCCGGGCGCTGGTGGGCACCGAGGGCACCTGCGTCACCGTGCTGAAAGCCGTTGTGAACCTAGTGCCGAGCCCGAGGCGGCGCGTCCTGGCCGTGCTTGGTTTCGATGACGTCTATGCCGCCGGCGATGCGGTTCCGCGGGTGCTGGAGGATCGGCCGATCGGGCTCGAAGGGATGGATAGGCTGCTCATCGAGTTCATCCGTCGCAAGGGCCTGGAGACCGGGAGCCTGGACATGCTGCCGGACGGCGGAAGTTGGCTGATCGCGGAATTCGGCGCGGCCAGTGACGAGGAGGCCACGGCCGCCGCCCGGGGATTGATCGACAGCCACCGCGCGCGGGGCGGGGCGGGTCACCTGGTGCGCGACCGCGATCAGCAGAAGCGTTTGTGGGAAGTGCGCGAGGCGGCATTGGCCGCCACGGCGCATGTGCCGGACATGCCCGAAAGCTGGCCGGGCTGGGAGGACAGCGCCGTGCCGCGCGAAGCACTCGGCGATTATCTGCGCGACCTGAAGGCGCTCTTCGCGCGGCACGGCTACGAGGCATCGGTCTACGGCCATTTCGGCGACGGGCTGGTGCATTGCCGCGTTCCCTTCGACCTTCGCACCGAAGGGGGCATCCGCAACTGGCAGGCGTTCCTCGAGCAGGCGGCCGACCTGGTGGTGCGCTATGGCGGCTCGCTGTCGGGCGAGCACGGCGACGGCCAGGCGCGCGGCGCGCTGCTCGAGCGCATGTACGGCCCGGAGCTGATGCAGGCGTTCCGGGAGTTCAAGGCGATCTGGGACCCGCAGGGCAGGATGAATCCCGGCAAGGTGGTGGAGCCGTTCCCGGTCACCTCCAACCTGCGCATCGGCCCGCAATACCAGCCCGAACCAGTCCAGCATTTCTTCGCCTACGCGGAAGATGGGGGCAGCTTCGCCACTGCCACCCGCCGCTGCGTGGGGGTCGGCGCCTGCCGGCGAACCGACAGCGAGAAGGGCGTGATGTGCCCGAGCTACATGGTGACGCGCGAGGAGAAGCACTCCACGCGCGGCCGCGCCCGGCTTCTGTTCGAGATGCTGCATGGCGGCGCGATCAATGACCGGTGGCGCAGCCGGGAGGTGGAAGAGGCACTGGATCTCTGCCTCGCCTGCAAGGGCTGCAAGAGCGATTGCCCGGTGCAGGTCGACATGGCGACCTACAAGGCCGAGTTTCGCGCCCATCACTATTCCCGGCGTCTCCGCCCGCGCGCCGCCTATACGATGGGGCTGATCCATCAGTGGTCGCGGCTGGCGGCGCGGATGCCGGGAGTGGCCAATGCCGTGATGCAGATGCCCGTAATCGCCGATGCGGTGAAATGGTCGGCCGGCATTGCACGGCAACGACGCATGCCTCGCTTTGCCAGTCAGACCTTTGTCGACTGGCATCGCGCCCGGCCCGCCAAGCCCCGGCGCAAGGGCCGCGTGATGCTCTGGCCCGACACCTTCAACAATTATTTCCGTGTCGGCACCGCCCGGGCGGCGGCACAGGTGCTGGAGGCGTTGGGCTATGAGGTCGCCGTGCCGGCCCGCCCGCTTTGCTGCGGCCGGCCGCTCTACGACTGGGGCATGCTGAAATCGGCCAAGGCGCTATGGCGACAAACCTTCGACAGTTTGCAAGGCGAGATTGCCGAAGGGACCCCGATCGTCGGGCTGGAGCCTGCCTGCGTGAGCGCTTTTCGTGACGAGCTCCCCGGCCTACTTCCGGGCGACGAGCGCGCCGGGCGGCTGGCCCGGCAGACGTTGGACTTCACGGAGTTCCTGGCGCAGGACCTCGATGAACTGAGGCGCTTCGAGATCGATGGCCCGGCGCTGGTTCAGCTGCATTGCCACCACCATGCGGTGATCAAGCCGGAGGCGGAGCTGAGCGTGTTGCGGAAGATCGGCCTCGATCACGCGGTGCTGGCAGCCGGCTGCTGCGGCATGGCGGGCTCGTTCGGATTCGAGGCGGAGAAGTACGATGTCTCGATGGCGGCCGCCGAACGCGCGCTGCTGCCGCGGATCCGCAGCGCGCGCTACGACGCGACAGTGCTCGCCAATGGCTTCAGCTGTCGCGAGCAGATCGAGCAGGGGACCGGCCGGCGGACGCTGCACATTGCCGAGCTGCTGGCGAAGTCGCTGGGCACCGGCGGCAACCCGCCGGCCGGAGGCCGCTAAGCCGATAGCCGGCGCCGGTAGAGCGCGATGAGCCGCTCCCAATGCCGCTCGGCGGCCGGCTTGTCGAAGCACCAGCGCTGAGGAAAGGCGAAGCCGTGATGCACGCCCGGATAGATTTCGAGCTCGCCGGCGGCACCGGACGTCTCGAACAGGCCTTTTAGCTCGGCGACCATCGGCAGCGGCGCGAGTTCATCGTGCTCGGCGCAGGCGATGTAAAGCTCGCCCCTGGCCTTGCCGAGCGTGAGATGCGGGCTCTCCACCGCGTCGCTGACCAGCCAGGTGCCGTAGAACGAAGCCGCGGCGGCGATCCGGTCGGGATAGCGCGCGGCGGCGGCAAGCGCATAGGGCCCGCTCATGCAGTAGCCGTGGGTGCCGACCGGGCCCGGCTTCACATAGGCCTGGGCGTCGAGGAAGGCGAGCATGGCGGCGACGTCGTCCATCACCGGTGGGATGGTCATCCTGGTGCGCACGGCACGCATGCGGGTGTGCTCCGCGCTGCCATGGGTCAGCACGTCGGGGCCGTACTTGGTGTCGCGGCCGGCGCGGTAGTAGAGGTTCGGCAGCAGGACGACATAGCCGACGGTGCCGAGCCGGCGCGCCATGTCGTAGAGCTCCTCGCGGATGCCGGGCGCGTCCATCAGGAGCAGCACGGCGGGATAGGGCCCGCCGCGCTCCGGCCGGCAGATGAAGGTCTCCATCGCGCCGTCCTGCGTCGGCAGGTCGAGGATCTGTTCGATCATGCATGTCTCCTCCCGCGCCCATCAACGCGCAAAGCGCGACGCGCCGCAACCCTGGCTGTCGCCGTCCGCCCGGGGCATGCTGGCACAGGAGGTGCTCCGCGATGAGCGACGGCGAAATGCATACGGGCGGCTGCGTCTGCGGCGCGGTGCGGTTCCGGGCGATCGGGAAGCCCAAGCGCGTGACGGTCTGCCACTGCACCTGGTGCCAGCGCCGCACCGGCTCGGCCTTCGGCGTCGAGGCGGTGTTCGACGAGGCCGATATCGAGATCGCGGGCGACACCGTCGGCCGCTACCGCCACCGCTCCGACGAAAGCGGGCGCTGGCTCGATATCGAGTTCTGCACGCGCTGCGGCAGCAATCTCGGCTTCACCCTGGAGGCGGTGCCGGGCATCCGCACCTTGCCGGCCGGCGCCTTCGACGAGGCGGGCTGGCTGACCGCGCGGGCGCAGGAATTCCGCCATGTCTTCGCGCGCTCGCGGCGTGACTGGGCCGATCTCGGCGCGGCCGCTGAAGTGCATGAGCGGCATTTCCGGGGGTGATGCCGAGATTCCCGAAGAATTTACAACCGGATACGTCTTAGGCATTTGTCAAGGCGGACCTCCAATTATCCCCGCTCAGCTCCACAAATCTCACCCGTGGAGCAACGGATTTGGAGGATTTGAGCATGAAAGCGTTGTTTGCGGCTTTGGTCTTTGCGTTCTCGGTCTTCGCGCTGGCACCGGCCCAGGCGGCCGGCGGGGCCTCGCCGGACGAGGCCAAGGCCATGGCGATGAAGGCGGCCGAGTTCCTGAAGTCGAACGGCAAGGACAAGGCCTTTGCGGTGTTCAACGACAAGGCGAATGCCAACTTCCGCGATCGCGACCTCTATGTCTTCGTGGTCGACAATTCCGGCGTCACCGTCTCGCACGGCACCAACCACGCCCTGATCGGCAAGAGCCTGTTGAACATCAAGGATGTCGACGGCAAGCCGTTCGTGCAGGAAATGATCGCGATCAAGGAATCCGGCTGGGTCGATTACAAGTGGCAGAACCCGCAGACCAAGGCTGTCGAGCCCAAGACCTCCTACGTCGTGCGTGTCGGCGACGTGGTGATCGGCGTCGGCGCCTATAAGGGCTGATTCCCGAAACGCATCGCATTTTCCAAACGGTCACCCGGCCGCGCGTGGCGCGCGGCCGGGACGACCTGCCGGCATTGGGACGAATTATTGCCATGAACCAGTTGCAGACCCGGCTCCAGAACCTGTCCATCACCGTCAAGACGCTGATCTCGCCCGCCATCGGCGCGGCGATCATCGTGCTGATCGTGGGCCTGTTTCTCTCCGTCTACATGGACGTGCGCGGGGATGCGGCCGAACTCGACGGCGCGGTCGCCGCCATGTCGACGGCCAAGGATGCGCAGCGCGAATTCACCCGCGGCCACGCCACGCTCTACCGCGGCACCAATCTGAAGGGCCAGAACGTCGAGGCCGCCATCATCGGCAAGGAGAAGAAGCGCGCGCTCGACGCCTTCGCCTCGGTGACCAGCCTGCTCGGCTCGCTCAACATCGAATCGCCGGCAGGTCAGGCGGCGCTGCAGAAGCTCTCCGAATCATTCAAGGCCTATCTCGTGGCGGCCGAGCAGGTCGCCAGCGTGGTCGAGGAAGATGCCTTCACGGCGACCATGTTCATGACCGATGCCGAAGGCAAGTTCGGCGAGACCGAGCAGCTGTTCGACGCGCTGGTCGCCGCCACCAACGAGATGCGCGAGGCCGCGTCGGCCGACAGCGCCGCGACCATGAACGGCGCGCTCTGGCGCATCGGCGTCGCTGCGCTGTTCGCGATCGTGCTGGCGCTCGGCTCGGCCGTGTACTTCTCCCGCCTGATCGCCCGGCCGATCCAGGATATGACCGTTGCCATGGCCGATCTGGCGCAGGGCAATCTCGAGGTCGAGATCGTCGGCCGCGATCGTGCCGACGAAGTCGGCCGCATGGCGGGCGCGGTGCAGGTCTTCAAGGAAGCCGGCATCGAGAACCGCCGCCTGCAGCAGGAAGCCGAGCTGGCGCGCGAGCATCAGGCCGAGCAGGAGGCGGAGAAGCGCCGCCTCGCCGACGATGCCGCTGCGGAGACCGAGCGCAAGCTGCGCGACCTCGAGGCCGAGATGCGCCGCAAGGCGGAAGAGCAGCAGAAGGCCGAGCAGGCGATGCGCGCCGAGGCCGAGCAGCGGCGCAAGTCCGACATGGCAACCCTGGCGAACGGCTTCGAGGCCAGCGTCAAGGTGGTGGTCGACAGCGTTTCGTCATCGGCGAGCGAGATGCAGAGCTCGGCCACCGCGATGTCGGCCACGGCCGAGGAGACCAGCCGGCAGGCGACCGCCGTGGCGGCCGCTTCCGAGCAGGCGTCCGCCAATGTGCAGACGGTCGCCGCGGCGGCCGAGGAGCTCTCGGCCTCAATCAACGAGATCACACGCCAGGTGACGGATTCCTCGCGCATGGCGGCCGATGCGGTGGCTCAGGCGCGGGCGACCGGCAACACGGTGGACGGCCTGGCCGAGGCGGCGCGCAAGATCGGAGACGTGGTGCAGCTGATCACCTCGATCGCGAGCCAGACCAACCTGCTGGCGCTGAACGCGACGATCGAGGCGGCCCGCGCCGGCGAAGCCGGCAAGGGCTTCGCGGTGGTCGCCTCCGAGGTGAAGAGCCTGGCGACGCAGACCGCCAGGGCGACCGAGGAGATCACCCGCCAGATCGACGCCGTGCAGGCGGCGACCACCGATGCGGTGGGCGCCATCCAGGGCATTGGCCGTACCATCGAGCAGGTGAGCGAGATCGCCGCCGCCATCGCCGCGGCGATGGAGGAGCAGGGCGCCGCCACCAAGGAGATCAGCCACAACGTGCAGCAGGCGGCGCACGGCACCCACGAGGTGAACAAGAACATCGCCAGCGTGACCCAGGCCTCGGGCGAGGTCGGCAATGCTGCCGGCCAGATCAACGGCGCCTCGGACGAGCTCGCCCGTCAGGCCGAGACGCTGCGCGGCGAGGTCGATCGCTTCATCGCCAAGGTGCGGGCCGCGTAGCGCCTTGCCTCCGGTCGCGCCGCGAAGTTGGCGGCGGGCAGGCAGGGCCGCGAGCGGTTAGCGCACCAGGCGCCCGCGCGGCCGCGGCGGCAATCCGCGCCGCATGTGCCGGTATTCGCGATAGAGAACCACGCCTGTATAAACGAACCCCACGCTGACGATGCCAGCGGCGATCGCCAGAGTAAGAAGAAACAGCGTGTCCAAGGTGGGTGCCTCCGCGCGCGCCTGCGCGCGGGTGCAACGCAGCACGGCGCCGCCGGTTCCCAGCATTGCTTCGAATTTGTCACGCTGGTGGCGCGAGCCAACGCCGCGAATTCAGCCGAACAACAATGTTGCCGTGGCGATCAGGCCCAGCCACGCGCCCACGGCGATACCGAGCAGCGCCAGCACGGAAGGTTCGGAGCGTCGCGACGGCGCGAGCGCCACGTCCCGGCGGGCGACCTGGGGGACCGTGCCGCGAGCGCTCGCGAGCTTGCCGGCCTTCTCATACGACTCCGCACGCATTCATCCGCACCGCTTGGGACACTTGGCAGCAGCGCAACGCCATGGCGGCGGATAGGTTCCGCTGCAGGCTCAGGCCCTGTGCAATCTGCGGCGCGGCGCGCGATCCAGGCGCGGATCGATGCGCCCCATGCCCCAGGAGTTCGCGTCAGCACCGACGACAGCGCCGATCGGATGGGGAGTGTCCACAACTCTGGCGGGCGTCAGTCGAGGGCGAGAGCGCGTACCTGCAGCGCCCGGCCGCTTTTGTCGGCAATCGCGCGCGATCGGCATGGTGGAAGCTCGGTGCCGAGCGCGGCATAGGCGTGCTCGCCGAGTAGAATCTCTCCCGGACCGGCCGCCGACTGGATATGCGCTGCGGCGTTCACCGGATCGCCGAGCGCGGTGAAATCCGCGTAGTCCTCCGATCCGACATTGCCGACGAAGGCGGTGCCCGTTTCGATGCCGATGCCGACCGGCAGCCAGGGACCTGGGCCGGTGCCATGACCGAAGGCCTTCATCAGGGCGCGCGCCGCATCGGCCGCCGCCTTGCGATAGCCGGGCCCGGCGAAGCCAGGAACGAAAAAGGCCATCACCTCGTCGCCGATCAGCTTGTCGATGGTGGCCTCGTGGCGGATCAGCACCTCAGTGGCGGTGTCGTAGAAGCGGTTCAGCAGGGCGGCGAATTCGGTCGGCCCGAGGCGCTGGGCAAGGCCGGTCGAGTCACGGATATCGGCAAACAGGACAGCGATCTCGACCTCCGCGCCGCCGATGGGGAGGCTCTCGCAGCAGAGAGCGCAGAGCTGCGGATTCTTGCGCGACGGCGCCATATTGACCATGCGGCACAGCCGGCCGCCGATACCGCCGAACGGGTTGTGGCAGATCTTGCAGCGCGGCGGTCCGGGCAGATAGCGGAACACTTTGTGCAAGATCGTCAACGGCGGGTGGCCGACGGTCAGCGTCTTGCGCCAGATGGCGGCGGCTTCGGCGCCGGAATCGCGGGGCTGGGCCACGAGGCGTGTCCTTTCCCGAAGTTGGTCGACGCGATGCCGCTGATCTAGGGCACTGCCTGGGCCGTGCAACCGCCGGATCCGGTATCCGCGCTCCGGCCTAGTGGACGGGGCTGCCGCGGGCCCAAGCGCGCGCGGAGGTCAGGTCGGCGCGGTCGAAGTAGCGCACTTCGGCGGCGGTGAAGGGCTTGGCGAGCCAGGTCATCCATTCCTGCCAGCGGCTGTCGCCGACCATGGCGATGCGGCGCAGGTCGCGGTAGTGAGCCGCGTCGAGCCGGAGATCCTCGACCAGCGCGCCGGCGCCGCTCCAGCCTTCGAAATCCTGCATCAGGACCAGCAGCGACGGCCGGGGATGCACGGCCAGCTGCTGATCCAGCCAGGGACGGAGGCGCGCATAGTCCGACTTGGCGAGCTTGCCCCGCACCTTGATGGCAAGCAGGTCGCCATCGCTTTCCGGCATCACTTCGTACATGCCATCTCTCCTCTGTTCCGCGCCGGCTAGCCGCGGCGGAGAGCGGCGCGGCCGATCCAGCGGCGCAGCATCTCCTCCACGACGTCGAGATCGGCCGCGAGCTCGGCTTCGGTTTCCGGCCTCGGCCGTCCGGCTGCGGGCTCGCCGCTGCGGCCGGCGATCTGGCGATGCCGATGCAGGATCGAGCCGAGCTCCATGATCCGGTCGATGGCCTCCGGCTCCATGCCCTGGGCGAGGTCCGCCTTGAGCTCGTCGATGCGCGCACCCAGTTGCGCCAGTTCGGTGTCGGTACGGGGCTGACGGCCAGCCATGCGGCGCTCCCTTCGCTGTCTCCGCAGGAAACGCCCGCGCGCCGGATACGATGCGGTGACCGCCGCGATTTCATGCGGCGGCCGGTACCGGAGGAAGCTCGGCGCTGAGCTAGAAGAAGAGAAGATACAGCGCCGTCAGCAGGCCGGCCGAAGCGCCGAAAGCGAGGCCGAGCAGGATGGCGGGATGCGGGGGCGGCGGCGGCTCGACGGCGAGATCATCACCCGGTTGCAGCGGTAGATTCGCCTGCGCCCTTTGATCCTGGGCCTCCGGAAACTGCGTACTGGCCGACATTCACGCCTCGATGCTGTTGGCTGGGGGTGCCCCGCCCGGCCTCTTTCGCGAAGGGCCGAGGCCAACAACACGGTGGCTGTCGGAAGGTTCCGGCCGCCGCCTATCCCTTCTGCGCCTTGGCCCAGCTGTCGCGCAGGCCGACCGTGCGGTTGAACACGAGGCGGCCTGGACGCGTGTCGGGATCGACGGCGAAATAACCGAGGCGCTCGAACTGGAAGGTAGTGCCGGGCGCCGCCTGCGCCAGCGCCGGCTCGGCCAGCGCGGCCGGAAGCACGTCGAGCGAATCCGGCGCCAGATCGGCGGCGAGGTCGCCCTCGGCGCCGGGATCGGGGCGCTTGAACAGCGGGTTGTAGAGCCGCACTTCGGCCGGGACGGCGTGCGCGGCGGAGACCCAGTGCAAGGTCGCCTGCACCTTGCGGCCGTCCGGCGAGGCCCCGCCGCGGCTGGCCGGGTCGTAGGTGCAGCGCAGTTCCACCACCTCGCCGCACTGGCCCTTCACTACCTCGCGGCAGGTCACGAAATAGGCGTTGCGCAGGCGCACCTCCTTGCCCGGCGCCAGGCGGAAGAACTTCTTCGGCGGGTCCTCCATGAAGTCGTCCTGCTCGACATAGATCTCGCGGGCGAACGTCACCTTGCGCGTGCCGAGGCTCGGGTCGTCCGGATGGTTGGCGACATCGAATTGCTCGGTCTGGCCTTCCGGGTAGTTCTCGATCACGACCTTCAGCGGGCGCAGCACGGCCATGCGGCGCTCCGCGGATCGGTTCAGATGCTCGCGGATGGAGAATTCCAGCATGCCGATATCGACCACGCTGTTGGCGCGGGCGAGGCCGATGCGGGCAACGAAGTCGCGGATCGCCGCCGCCGGCACGCCGCGGCGGCGGAGCCCGGCGATGGTCGGCATGCGCGGATCGTCCCAGCCGCGTACGTGGCCCTGTTGCACCAGGCCGGTGAGGAAGCGCTTCGACAGCACCGTGTAGGTGATGTTGAGCCGGGCGAATTCGTACTGCCGCGGGCGCGACGGCACCGGCAGGTTGTCGAGGAACCAGTCGTAGAGCGGCCGATGGTCCTCGAACTCCAAGGTGCAGATCGAATGCGTGACATGCTCGATCGCATCCGACTGACCATGCGCGAAGTCGTAGTTCGGATAGATGCACCACGTGGTGCCGGTGCGCGGATGGGCCTGGTGCAGGATGCGGTACAGCACCGGGTCGCGCAGGTTCATGTTGCCGTTTTTCAGGTCGATCTTGGCGCGCAGCACGCGGGCGCCGTTCGGGAACTCGCCGACGCGCATGCGGCGGAACAAGTCGAGGTTCTCGTCGGCCGAGCGCGAACGGTAGATCGACGGACGGCCGGCCTCGGTGAGAGTGCCGCGCATGGCGCGCATCTCCTCGACCGGCGTGTCGTCGACATAGGCCTTGCCGTTCCGGATCAGGTGCTCGGCCCAGTCGTAGAGCTGCTGGAAATAATCCGATGCGTGATACAGATGCGTGCCCCAGTCGAAGCCGAGCCAGCGCACATCGGCCTCGATCGCGTCGATGAACTCCTGCTCCTCCTTGACCGGGTTGGTGTCGTCGAAGCGGAGATGGCAACGGCCGCCGAATTCCTGCGCCACGCCGAAATTCAGGCAGATCGACTTGGCGTGGCCGATATGCAGGTAGCCGTTCGGCTCCGGCGGGAAGCGGGTGACCACCTCCTTGTGCCGCCCGGCCGCCAGGTCGGCCTGCACGATGTCGCGGATGAAGTCGCGGCCGGCCTCAGTTGACTTTTCCTCTGCCGAACTGCCTGTCATCGGGGTCCTGACCGTTGATCTGTTCCGGTGGGATGCGCTCCGGGGGCGGCCTATCTGCCAAATCCGTGCGAATCTGACAATTCGCCGGGTTTGCGAGCCCGGCAATGCTTGTCGAGCCTATAGCCACTTTCTACAATGTTACCAACCTCCTGCCCGGATTCCCCGGGGAAGGGGGACTGGCCTGCACCGAACTGACAACTGCTTGTGTTAGCCGTCCGCTGTCCACGGGTGGGGCCATGTCTGCGCGTGCCGAGTCCGGGTCCGACTTGCCTTCGGCTGCCGGCGCATCCCCTGCGCCGGCGGGGGAGGTGGGCTTTGACCTGCCGGCGTGGCAGCGCGTCGGCTGCCTGCGCGATCCTTGCGGGCC
The DNA here is from genome assembly GCA_003576705.1 of Desertibaculum subflavum. Taxonomy (GTDB): domain Bacteria; phylum Pseudomonadota; class Alphaproteobacteria; order Ferrovibrionales; family Ferrovibrionaceae; genus Desertibaculum; species Desertibaculum subflavum. The sequence continues at coordinate 1,554 of QOZS01000054.1, read as the reverse complement.
CGAGCCCGATCCCGTGCTGTTCTTTGCCTCGCCGGAGCTGAAGCAGATCCGCGAAACCTTGCTCGCCACGCTGCGGCGCGACCCGGCCTCGGTCTGCGTGGTGACCGGGCCGGCCGGCAGCGGCAAGACCATGCTGCTGCGCGAGCTTGCGGCAACGCTGGCGCAGATGCGCCTGAAGGCGGTGCTTCTCAATTGCGCCGACGTCGCCGCGCCGTGGCACGAGCAACTCGGCACCGGCGGCGCGCCCGCGGTTCTGCTGCTGGACGGGGCAGAGCTTTGCGGCGAGCCGGCGCTGGATGCCTTGCAGCAGTGGCTGACTACGGGCGAGGGCGTCCGTTCGGGCCTGCGGGCGGTGATCAGCGGCCGGCCGGAGATCGCGGCGCGATTGCAGCGCCTGGCGGATGCCGCGGCCAAGGCCGGACTCGCGACCGCATGCGCGGCGCTGGAACCGCTCGACACCTTCATGGTGGGCGAGTTCCTGGCGCATCGCCTGTGGCGCTCGGGCTTCACGGCGACGTGGCCGCTTTCCAATGCCGCCGTGCAACGTATCGCCGACCGCTCCGGTGGCGTTCCCGCCGATATCATTCGCCTTGCGGCACCTGAACTGGAGGCGGCCTGGGCCACGGAAGCCGTGTTCGCGCCGCCGCTGCCCGAGACGACAGCATTGGTTCTGGCGCCTTCCGCTGCGCTTCCCGCCGTGGTGCCGCCGCCCGCGGCGCAGCACCCGCCCTCCGGCCACGCCGCACGCACCGCGCTTCTGACGATCGCGCTGCTGGGTGTCGCCGGCACGGCCGGCTGGCTCGCCTGGCGAACCGTGGAATCGGCGCGGCTTGCGGTCGGCGTCGCCGATGCCGCGCCGCCGGCGGTGCCGAGCCGCAGCGTGGTCGCCATCCCGCCGCCAGTGCTGACGCTGAAGCCCCTGGATGCGGAGGAATCGGCAGCGTCGACCGCCGTGGCCGAGGCTGAACCGGCGACCGGGCCGGCCAGGCTGGCGGGCCCGCCGGCCGCCACACCGGCACCGGTGGCGATTGCCGAACCGGTCCCGCCACCGTCGCCGGCCGTCGCCGAAAGTCCGGCAGCCGCCGAAGCGCCACCCGCGCTCGAGCCGGCGCCGCCCGTCGATCCGGTCCCCCTTGCCGACGCGACGGCAGCGGCGGTGGATTCGGTTCCGACCCTGGCTCTGGCCGAGCCGCCTGGTGCGTCAGTCCCGGAGGCGACGGCAGCCGCCGAGGCACCAGCACCCGCCGAGCCGGCGGCCTCGCTTCCGGCCGCGTCGCCCGTGCAGCCACTGCCGGCGCCCGATCATCCCCCCGAACCTCCGGCCACGGCCGCCGAGGAAGCGATCGCACTGGCCGCACTGCCCGCGCTGGCGAGCGATACCGCTGCGCCGGCGGTCGTCGCCGGGTCGGCGCCGGCAGCACCTTCCGAGCTGGCCCAGGCGCCGATCGCCCAGGCGCCGGCTGCTCCGGCTGCCGACCCGCCGGCTGCCGAACCGCCGGCCGCGGCGCCGTCGCCAGCGCCGGCCGCCGAACCTGCCAGCTCTCCCGAGCCGGT
>QOZS01000053.1 GCA_003576705.1 Desertibaculum subflavum | reverse complement strand
CCCGGCATGACCCGATCCGGGCCGTGGGTCCGGATCCGCGCCTGCGCGATCAGGTTGAGATCGGCGAGCTCGGCCAGCGCCTTGCGGGCGGCCCGCACGGTGATGCGGAGCCGGCCGGCGAGCCGGACGCTCCAGTAGAAATCGATGTCGTCGGGGCGGTCCGCCGGATCGTCCACGGGGTCGAGCAGCAGCTCGATCGCCGCGTGGCGCGCGGCGGGCGAGAGCGCGCGGTCGATGTTGATGGCGTTGACCTCCACCAGCTCGCCGTGCGGCGGGACGAGCGATACCTCGGTTTCCTCAAGTCCGGACACCGGTGGCGGCGCATTTGTTCCGCGGCGCCGCTTCGCGCCGATGCCGAGCGCCCGCCCCAAGGCACGCTCTGCCGAGACAGCGGTGGCGATGCGCTTCGCCGCCACCGCCCGGTCGCGCAGGCGGCCCATCATCTCCAGATGCTCGGCCCGGCTCGGCAGCGCGGCAGCGGCGCGGATGAAGGCGTGCTCGCGCGCGATATCGGGCCGGTCCGCCGGGTCCCAGACTTCCTCTGCCGCCCGGGGCGGGCGGCCCGCGCCGGTCACGCGGAAGGTCAGGCAGTTCTCCACTGCCAGCTCGGCGATCGCCTGCCTGACCGTGCGCTCGGCCAGCGCGAGGTGCCGCGCGAGGGCCGCGACCGGCGGCCGCTCCGGCAGCACGAAGGGATCGTCGTCGCGCAGGGCCAGCGCGACCAGGATCTGCTTCGCCGCCGGCGACAGGCTCGGGTTACGGATGGTGCGCAGGATGTGGCGCCGGCGAATGCGGAACGACCACTCGTAGGGGGAGCGCTTGGGCGGTTCGGTCTGGGGCATGGCGGCATCCGTCGCTGAGTTGCCGTATCATACAATATAATTGCGCCAAAAGCAACTCCGAAAGTCCCCTCTGCCCTTAGGGCGGAGGGGATTTAGGGGAGGTGGGCCATCCGCGAGCAGAACCTCTGACACGGAGAAGCGGCGCGTTCCACCTCTTCCAACCTTCTCCGCCCCTCAGGCGCGGAGAAGGCTTCACAGAATGAGCTCTGAGCATTCAGCAGCATGTATCATCGCGTCATGCCGCAACTCTCAAACCGAACCCGCCGAGCGCGCAAGCTTCGACGCGATGCCACGGAGGCGGAAACACTGTTGTGGAACCTGCTGCGGCGACAGATGCTCAACGGTCACAAGTTCCGCCGCCAGCACCCGATCGGTCCTTATGTCGCCGATCTTGCCTGTCCGGGTGCGCGCTTCGTCATCGAAATTGACGGCGGCCAGCATGCCGAACAGCGTGTCGCCGACGAGCAACGGACCCAGGAACTGATGGCACGCGGGTGGGTGGTCATCCGGTTCTGGAACCATGACGTGCTGACCAATCCGGAGGGCGTGATGCAGGAGATCGAGCGCGTGGTCGGCTGACTTCGAATCCCCCCCGTCTTACTGGCGGATGGCCCACCTCCCCTAAATCCCCTCCGCCCTAAGGGCAGAGGGGACTTGCGTTTCGAGAGCCAGCGTCAAGCTTGCCCATACCGCGCGACGCGCTCGTCACAATCTGACGTGCTCGACGCGCGGATCTGCATCGCCTCCATCGGTCGAGAAAGACGAAACGAACTGCATTACCTCATCCAGCGCTTGATCAGGATGGGAGGCCGTCGTTATGAACCTGTCGGGATTGCTTCCGTCGCCGATTATCAGTTCATCAATCAGGTCCTCGACAGCCTCGCAGCCCGTGCCGACCACCGCGATCAGCACCACTTTGTCTCGAACACATTCCTCAACGAACGCCTCCAGCCGAGCTGAACTCGAAATCGGCGTGTGCAACACAATCTTGGGCGCAAGGCTCATGCACCACAGATTAGCGCCAACTGCGACCCAAACCGAAAGGTGGAAATGATCTGAGCGCCCCAAACGACCACCGCCCGCGGAGGGGACTCCGCGGGCGGCACTGAAGGCGCCTTGTGAGGCGGGTGAGCGGCGTCAGTAGTCGCCGGCCTCGCCCTCCTCCTTGGTCACCGAAATCGCGGCCGCCAGCAGGCCGGCATTGGCGCGGATCTTGGCTTCGATCGTCTGCGCCACGTCGGGGTTCTCCTTGAGGAAAAGCTTGGCCTGCTCGCGGCCCTGGCCGATGCGCTGGCTGTCGAAGGAGAACCAGGAGCCGGATTTCTCGACCACGCCGGCCTTGACGCCGAGATCGACCAGCTCGCCGGTCTTCGACACGCCTTCCCCGTACATGATGTCGAACTCCACTACCTTGAAGGGCGGCGCCACCTTGTTCTTCACCACCTTCACGCGGGTCTGGTTGCCGACCACGTCGTCGCGGTTCTTGATCGCGCCGATGCGGCGGATATCGAGCCGGACCGAAGCGTAGAACTTCAGCGCGTTGCCGCCGGTGGTGGTTTCCGGATTGCCGAACATCACGCCGATCTTCATGCGGATCTGGTTGATGAAGATGACGGTGGTATGCGACTTGGAGATCGACGCGGTGAGCTTGCGCAAAGCCTGGCTCATCAGGCGGGCCTGCAGGCCGACATGGGTATCGCCCATCTCGCCTTCGAGCTCGGCCTGCGGCACCAGGGCGGCGACGCTGTCGATCACCAGCACGTCGATGGCGCCGGAGCGCACCAGGGTGTCGGCGATCTCCAGCGCCTGCTCCCCCGTATCCGGCTGGGAGATCAGCAGGTTCTCGATGTCGCAGCCGAGCTTCTTGGCATAGTTCGCATCCATCGCATGCTCGGCATCGACGAAGGCGCAGGTGCCGCCCTTCTTCTGGGCTTCCGCCACCACGTGCAGGGCAAGCGTGGTCTTGCCCGAGCTTTCCGGGCCGTAGATCTCGATGATGCGGCCGCGCGGCAGGCCGCCGATGCCGAGCGCGATGTCGAGGCCGAGCGAGCCGGTGGAGATCGAATCGATCTCGACCGCGCTGTCGCGCTGGCCGAGCTTCATCACCGAGCCCTTGCCGAAGGCCCGTTCGATCTGGGCGAGCGCCGCGTCCAGCGCCTTGCTCTTGTCCATGCTGTTCTCGACCACCCGTAACGCCGGTTGCGACATCGCCCTGCCTCCTTATCCGATCGGGGCCCCGGTTGCCACGGCACGGTGTCGGCGCCCCTGAGGCGATGGTTGTACGCAATTTGTTCCAAGAACGCAATAGGAACATCGGGAACCCAGGTATGATTTGGGTGCCATTTTGTATGTATGGTGAGCGGAGGGTAAACGCCCCGCGGCGGTTCGGCCCGACTCGGCCGTCAGTCCCCGTTGGAGGTAAGGACCTCTTTCACCTTGCCGGCCAGCTGTTTCAGGCTGAACGGCTTGGGCAGGAAATGGATCTCGGCCGTGCGGTCGAGATTGCGCCGGAAGGCATCCTCGGCATAGCCGGAAATGAAGATGATCTTCATGTCGGGATGCGTCTCGCGCACCCGCTTGGCCAAGGTCGGGCCGTCGACGCCGGGCATGACGACATCGGAGACCAGCACGTCGACCTTGCCCTGCAGGCGCTCGAGCTCGGTCAGCGCGATGTCGCCGGACGATGCTTCCACGACGGTATAGCCCTTGTTGCGCAGCGCCCGGGCGGCGAAGACACGGACGGCGTCCTCGTCCTCGACCAGCAGCACGGTGCCCTTGCCGGTCAGGTCGCGGGTGTCGCGCGCCTCGGCGACGTCGGTCGTCACCGCCTCCTCGCCGGAGGCCGGCATGTGGCGCGGCAGGTAGATCTTGAAGGTGGTCCCCTTGCCGACCTGGCTGAACGGGAAGATGAAGCCGCCGGTCTGCTTGACGATGCCGTAGACGGTGGAGAGGCCGAGCCCCGTCCCTGCCCCGGTCGGCTTGGTGGTGAAGAACGGCTCGAAGATCTTGCCGAGATGCTCCTTGACGATGCCGACGCCGGTATCGATCACCTCGACCAGCACATATTCGCCGGCCGGCATCAGCTCGTGGCCGAGCGAGGTGCTCTCCTCCGCCGTCACGTTCGCGGTGCGGATGGTGAGCGTGCCGCCTTCCGGCATGGCGTCGCGCGCATTGACCACCAGGTTGATGATCACCTGTTCGAGCTGGCCCTGGTCGACCTTGATCAGGCCGAGATCGCGGCCATGCACCATCTGCAGCTGGATGGTGGCGCCGATCAGCCGGCGCAGCAGGTGCGACAACTCCGCCAGCACGTCGGTGATGTTGATCACCTTGGGCCGCAAGGTCTGCTGGCGCGAGAAGGCGAGCAGCTGGCGCACCAGGTTGGCGGCGCGGTTGGCGTTCTGCTTGATCTGCATGATGTCGGCGAAGGACTGGTCGCCGGCCTGGTGGCGCAGCAGCAGCAGGTCGCAGAAGCCGATCATCGCGGTCAGCAGGTTGTTGAAATCGTGCGCGATGCCGCCGGCGAGCTGGCCCACCGCCTGCATCTTCTGGCTCTGCGCGAACTGGACCTCCAGGCTCTTCTGCTCGGTGGTGTCGATCACATGCACCAGCAGGCCCGAGATGCCGTCATGGCCGTTGCCAAGGCGGCTGGCGAAGAGTTGGGCCACCCGCTCGGTCGGGCCGACCAGGCGCACCTCGATCGGGGCGCCGCCGCCGCCGCCGCGGCGCACCTGGGCCAGGCGCTCGCGCACTTCGCTGCGGTCCTCCTCGCGAACCAGGCTGACGAAGGGCCGGCCGCCGCCGGCGGCGAGATCGGAGGCGATGGAGCGGAACGCCACATTGGTCTCGAGCATGCAGTCGTTGCCGTCGAGCACCACGATGCCGATCGGGGCGTAGTCGAAGAAATGGCGGAACTGCTCCTCGGCGCGGCGGAGCGAATCCTCGAGCGCGAGTTCGGTGTCCAGCGCCCGCACCACGCCGTGCAGATGCTCGACCCCGTCGGCCGTCTGCACCCGCGTCAGGGTGACGCGCACCGGCATCCGCGTGCCGCTCGCCGTCTTCACCTCGGCGGCGAAGGGCAGGCTCGGATCGCCTTCGGGCGGCAGCGGCGGCACCAGGCAGTCGGCCAGCGTCAGCGCCGTCCCGTCGCCGTGGCGCGGCCGGCCCAGCATGGCTTCGAACGCGGCATTGGCGACGCGGAGCCGCCCGCCGGCATCGGCGACGAACAGGCCGACCGGCGCGGCATCGATCAGCTGGGCGAGCTCGCGGCCCTGCTCGGCCTCGGCCTCGATCCGGCCGCGCACCGAGGTGATGTCACTCACCTGCCAGACGAAGCGGTCGGCGCCGCCGGCCAGCGGCTCGGCGGTGAGCGCCAGCCAGCGCACCGCGCCGTCGGCCAGGCGGAAGCGGCATTCGGCACGGCCGGTCTTGCCGGCGCGGGCGGCAGCCTCGGCCCCGCTCAGCGCCATCCGCTGGCCCTCGTCCAGGCCCAGGAGCTGATGCGGCGACAAGAGCGGTGCGTCCTCGGCCAGCGCGAAGATGCGGCGATAGGCGCCGTTGGCGGCGACGATCTCGCCGAGCGCGCCGACCATGGCGCGCGGCACCGCGTCCTCGCGCAGGAAGCGCTCCAGCGCCGGCTCGCTGCTGCCCGCGGCGGCCTGCGGCTGGAACAGCCGCCAGCCGGCGAAGACGAGGCCGCCGGCGCCGAGCAGGCCGAGCAGCAGCCGGGCCGGGACCAGCGCATCGGCCACCAGGCCGGCGCCGATCACGGCGATGCCGGAGCCCGCCGCGACGCCCCACCAGATCCTTGGATCGATGCGCCCGTTGACCCTCTCTGGGCCCTGGGAGGGCGCAACAGCCTTCTCGGTCACCTGTACGTCCTTCGACCGCTCCACCCCGTCTCGTCGGGGGCGGTTCCGCAACATGGTGTCGGAGTCTAGCACCGTCGCCGCCTATTGCGCTGCCGCCGAGGCCGGCGGCGCGACACGGCCCTTCTGGCGCATCACGAAGCCGATGATCTCGGCCACCGCCTTGTACTGCTCGACCGGGATCTCCTCGTCGACGTCGCAGGCGGCATAGAGCGCCCGGGCGAGCGGCGGGTTCTCGACGATCGGCACAAGGCTCTCGGTCGCCAGCTCGCGGATGCGCAGCGCCAGGTGATCGGCGCCCTTGGCGACCACCACCGGCGCCTCCATCTTGTCGCCGTCGTATTTCAGCGCGATCGCGAAGTGGGTCGGGTTGGTCACCACCACGGTCGCGGTCGGCACCGCCGCCATCATGCGCTTGCGCGCCCGCTCCTGGCGCACCGAGCGGATGCGCGCCTTGATCTGCGGGTCGCCTTCGGTCTGCTTGTGCTCGTCCTTCACTTCCTGGCGCGACATGCGCAGGCGCCGGCGATGCTCGAAGCGCTGGAACAGCACGTCGGCGATGGCGATCAGCGCCAGCACGGCGAGCACGCCGGCCAGCAGCTTCAGGACCTCGTCCTTCGCGACCGTCAGCATGCCGAGCGGCTCGAGCGAGACCAGCTGACCGAGCCGGCCGATATCCGGCCACAGGATGCCGAAGCCGACCGCGCTGACGATCGAGACCTTGAACACGCCCTTCAGGAATTCGGCAAAGCCGGTGCGCGAGAAGATGCGCTTGAGCCCCGCGACGGGCGAGATCTTCTGCAGCTCAGGCTTCAGCTTGTCGGTCGCGATCACTGGCGGGTGCTGCAGGAAGCCGGCGCCGAGCGCGGCGATCAGCGCGATCAGGATGGCCGGCGCCATCACCCAGGCGGCCGCCATCGCCGCATCCCGCAACAGGCCGGTCATCGCCTCCGCCTCGACGGCGAATTCGTGCGGGCGCTCCAGGAAGGGCAGCATGGCGTTCACCATGGTGCGGCCCATGGAGCCCGCGAACATGATCAGCATCAGGCAGAGGCCGCCCAACATGAACCAGTGATTGACTTCCTGGCTGCGCGGGATCTGGCCCTTTTCCGTGGCTTCGGAAAGCCGTCGCCCGGTGGGTTCTTCGGTTTTGTCGGCGGCGTCCTTGTCGTCGGCCATGACGCGCCTTCAGCGGATGCGGATCGCCAGCATCGCCTGGGCGAAGTAATCGGCGAACCAGCCGTATACCGCCGTCAGGGTCAGCGCGATGATGACGAAGGAGGTCAGGATCTGCAGCGGCTGGGCGACGAAGAAGACCTGCAGCTGCGCCATCAGGCGGTTCACCGCGCCGAGGCCGAGATAGAACACCATGCTGTAGACGATGATCGGCGCGCCGATCTGTAGCGCCATCTTGAACGAGGCCGCGACCGTCGCGGTCGCCGCCATGGCGAGATCGCCCAGCATCGGCGGCTGGCCGGCCGGAAAGACCTTGTAGGATTCGCCGGCGGCGCCGATCAGCACGAGATGCAGGTCGGTGGCGAAGATCACGGCGAGGCCGGTCATGCTGAGCAGGTTGGCGACCAGGGTGCCCTGCACGCCCTGGGTCGGATCGAATTGCTGGCCGGTGGCGAGCGAGGTCTGGGTCGCGATGATGGTGCCGGCGACCTGCAGGCCGGACATGATCAGCCGCGCGAGCCCGCCGACGAACAGGCCGATCAGGGTCTCGCCGCCGATCAGGACGACCAGGGCGCCGACATGGCTCGGCAGGCGCGGCAGGGACGGCTCCAGCACCGGGGTCAGCACGCCGGCGGTGAGCAGCGCCACGACCAGGCGGATCTGCGGACTGACGAAGCTCTCGCCGATCGTCGGCAGCACCATGAACAGCGTGCCGACGCGGGCGAAGACGAGCAGGAAGCCGAAGACCGAGGCCGGCAGCAGCTCGCCGACGCTCATTGCAGCGAGGCGATGCGATTGGCGATGTCGCCCATGAAGGCGATCATCGTGCTCATCATGAAGGGCAGGAAGACCAGCAGCGCGGCGAAGATCGCCAGGATCTTCGGCACGAAGGTCAAGGTCATCTCCTGCACCTGGGTCAGGGCCTGGAACAGCGAGATGACGACGCCGACGAGCAGGCCGACGACCATCACCGGCCCGGCCACCTTGATCAGCACCCAGATGGCTTCGCGAACGATGTCGATGACGTCGGCGGGGGTCATGGCCGCGTCAGATCGGCATGCGCAGGATTTCCTGATAGGCCGAGACGACGCGGTCGCGCACCGCGGTGACCGTCTCGATCGCCATCTCGGCATTGGTGACCGCCATCGCCACCTCGGCGAGGTCGGCCTTGCCGGCTGCGGCCGCGGCGGTCATCTGCTCGCTCTTCTGCACCGCCGCGATCGGCTCCGAGACCGCGACGCGGACGAAATCGGCGAAGGCCGGGCCCTTGCTCTTGCCGGCAGGCGCGGAATCGTCGTCGTTGACCGCCGAGGCGGCGCGCTGCAGCGCCTCGCCATAGGCGCGGGCGGCGGAGGAAATCGTCGAGTCCATGGGTCAGCCTCTCCGCTCAGCGCAACAGTTCGATGATGCGCGAGACCATCGACTTGGCGATGTCGATCGCGCTGAGATTGGCCTCGTAGGAGCGCTGCGCCTCGCGCATGTCGGCGAGCTCGATGATCGGGCGCACGTTCGGCCGCTTGACATAGCCGTTGGCGTCGGCGGCGGGGTGCGAGGGATCGTAGCTGAGCGTGAAGTCGCTCTTGTCGGCCGCGGGCTTGCCGGCCTTGACGACGCGGAGCCCGAGGCTGCGGTCGAGCTCGTTCCTGAAGGTCAGCATCTTGCGGCGATAGGGATCGCCGCCCGGCTCCTTCGACACCGAATCGGCATTGGCGAGGTTTTCCGACACCACGCGCATGCGCTCGCCCTGCGCCTGCATGGCGGAGGCGGAAACCTGCATCGACTTGAAGAGATCCATGGGTCAGGCCTCCTGCTCACATGCCGCGCCGGCCGAGCGCCAGGCGGAGCATGTTGATGTGCTTCTTATAGAGCCCGGTCGAGGCGGCGAACTGCATCTGGTTGTCCGCCATCTTGGCGATCTGCTGTTCCAGCACGACGCCGTTGCCGGAGGGGGTGATCTCGTAGGGGTCCTTGGCTTTCTCGGTGCGGAACTCGCCCTGGCCGGTGGTGCCGGCGAGATGCATCGGCGCGGTCGGGCGGAGCTTCGCCGCGTTGGTCGCGATGGGGCCGCCCATCAGCGCGCGGAAGGAGAGCGGCTTCAGCTCGTTGGCGCGATAGCCGGGCGTGTCGGCATTGGCGACGTTCTGCGCGAGGACGCGCTGGCGGTCGCCGAGCCAGTCCATCTTGCGCGTCAGCGCGGCGAAAAGCGGGATGCGATTGAGGTCCATGCCGGCCGGACGCTAGTTTCCGGCCCCTTAAGAACCCGTAAAATTTTCCTCAAATCCAGCCTGACCGCATGGCGAACCCGGCAGAAATTGCCGCCATTAACCCATCCTGAACCATAACCGGCGCCATATCCGCGCCATGGCCGCACCGCCCGCCAAACAGCCCGTCGCCGTCGCCCTGGACAGTGCCAAGGGCGGCCCGACGCGCGTGGTGGCTTCCGGGCGCGGCGCGCTGGCCGAGGCGATCCTGGCGGTCGCCTTCGAGCACGGCGTCAAGGTGCGCGAGGATGCCGACCTGGTGGAGCTGCTCGCCGCCGTCGATGTCGACAGCCCGATCCCGCTGGAGGCCTTCGCCGCGGTGGCCGAGATCCTGGCCTATCTGTACCAGGCGCAAGGCTCCTGGCCGGATGCCGACCCTTGAGGAATGATGTTTCCCCCGATTCCCAACCCCGGGAGATGCATCCCCCATGTCCGCCGAGGATCTGCTCCGCTACGGCCTCGCCCTGGTCGCCGTCATCGTCATGGTCGTCGCCGCCGCGGCGATCTATCGCTATGTCCTGCCCACCGGCCCGCGCATTCCGCGGGTCGCCCGCAAGGACCGGCGCCTGCGCATCGTCGAGCTGATGCCGATCGACGGCCGCCGCCAGCTCGTCCTGGTCCGCCGCGACCAGACCGAACACCTCCTGCTGCTGTTCGCCGATCGCGGCATCGTGGTCGAACGCAATATCGGGTCAGTGCCGCCGGCGCCGGTCGCGCCGGCGCTGCCGCCCGATCCCTATCTGGAGCCTGAAGGTTGAGAGCACGGCCATATCTCTTCGCCGCCATCCTGTTCCTCGCCGTCACCGCCGCGGGCGCGGCGGTGGCGCAGAGCGTGACGCTCGATCTCGGCCAGGGCGGCGGCGGCCTCACGGGGCGCATCGTCCAGCTGATCGCGCTCACCACCGTGCTCACGCTGGCGCCGGGCGTGCTGGTGGTGATCACCTCGTTCACCCGCATCGTGGTCGTGCTGTCGCTGCTGCGCTCCGCCATCGGCCTGCAGACCACGCCGCCCAACGTGGTGCTGATCTCGCTCGCCCTGTTCCTCACGCTGTTCATCATGGCGCCGGCGATGGAGCGGGCCTATCGCGACGGCGTAGCCCCGCTGATCGAGGAGACGATCGACGAGGAGACCGCCTTCGCCCGCGCCAGCGCGCCGTTCCATGAGTTCATGCGCACGCATGTGCGCGAGAACGACCTGAAGCTATTCATGGACATGGGCAAGATCGCGCCGGTGGCGAGCCCGCAGGACCTGCCGTTCCGCGCTCTGGTGCCGGCCTTCATGATCAGCGAGCTGAAGCGCGCCTTCGAGATCGGCTTCCTGGTCTTCGTGCCGTTCCTGATCATCGACATGGTGGTGTCGTCGCTGCTCATGTCGATGGGCATGATGATGTTGCCGCCCGTCATGATCTCGCTGCCGTTCAAGCTGATCTTCTTCGTGCTGGTCGACGGCTGGAACCTGATCGCGGGGTCGCTGGTGCGGTCGTTCGGCGGGGGGTAGTTGCGAAAACGGGAGGCCGGGTTCACTCGTCATCCAGCCGCTCGAACACCCTCTTCGCGCTCCGGCGCGAAATGATGTGAACGATCACAGACCCAGTGTCATCATCCAGATCTGGATGAGCAGCAGAACAATGATCGCTCCGTATCCGATGATGGAGTCGATGCGCTCCTGGCGGACGAGCTTCTGGTCAATCAACCGCGTGTTGGCAATTTCATAATGCTCCAGCGCGAACTGGACCGAGTCCTCCAGCATCTCCACTTGATCGAACAGGGAGGCGGCGGCGACGAGCTCGGCGAAGATCCGCTTCGAAGGATCGGCCAGAGAAGGGTCCAGTTGCTCGATGGCCCGACCGACGCGCAGCCAGGCGATCTTCATGCGCGTCGCGATCTCGGTCATCTCATGTATGTGCCGTCGCCGTTTCCCGTCGCCCGACCTCAGAGCTTCAGTCAAGGCAATATCCGCGTCGAGCGAAGTCCAAGTCGACTTCATTGTGGCTTCCAGGGCGAGCGCTTCCCGTTGCGTTACCGCGAACCGGGCGACCGCGTCGAGCGCATGTCGAATGTCGCCCTGGTTGCCGTAGATAACGGCCCGGTTCCCACCCCACAGGACCCGCACCGTGCGAACGTCCGCTCGCGCGCTCGCCTCCTTCTTCTCGGTGCCGGCGCTGCGCATCCATTCGTCGACGTCGCGTTCGATCGTTGCCGGCGTGTTGACGCCGGGCGGCATCCAGACCACGACCAATGCGCCGTCGGCCTGGGGTCCGGGCTGCGCCATCACCTCCGACGGCGCCACGGCGTTCAGCAGGGCGGTGACGTTGCGAGGCTCGGCGATCTCGATCGCTTCAATGCCGGCCGGCGAGACCTGCGCGGCATCCGCGAACTCGACGCGCCAGGCCAGAGGCGCAATCGCGGCTTCGGCTTCCGGCATATCTATTGCCCCTCATTCGATTTGGCCCAGTCGACATCGGCCGGGATATCCTCGATCTGCATCGCTACGATATCGCCGATCGGCCCGTCCGAGCCCAGGCTCATCTCATCGGGCCTTGCTTCCGCTGCAGGCACTTCGTTGAGGCCGCGCCGGTCCGGCTTCGATGCCCGTTCGTAGACGCAATAGAGCAGGCTCTCCGAATCCTCGTACCACGGCCCGGGCGCAGCGCCGGCGGCCTCCGCCTTCTCCCATGCCGCACCGAGACGGGAGGGATCGAAAAGAGCATGCGCGAATCCCGCCGTGTAGAGCTTCTCCGCCCAGTCCCAGCGCGAGCTCAGGACCTGCGCCCCTTCGAGCAAGTTGAACCGCTCGATCAGCTCGATCGTGAGGTCGGTCGTCACCGATCCGAGCAGCACGCCATGCTTGGTCACCCGATGCAGCTCCGCGATCGCGCTTCGCACGTGGTGTGGCGGGGTTCGGTAAAGCCCTGTCTCGATGACCGCGTCGAATTGCTCGTTCTGGAAGGGCAAACGGATGAAGTCGTTGCAGAAGTTGTGCTGCGCGAGCTCGGCCGGAGCCGCCAGGCTTGCTTCGCGGTTGCATTCGACGCCCGTGACGTCGAAGCCGAGTCCTCTCAGCGCGGCAACCATCTGTCCGGCGCCGGAGCCGACATGCAGGAGCCGCGCGCCCGGTTCGAGCCCCCAGGTTGCTTTCAGAATGTCGGCAATGCATTGCACCGACATCAGCTCTTGCACATGGCCGAGCGCCTCATTGAGTGCGCCGGCGGGAGATGCGGTGCCGATGGCCTGCTCTTGCCGATGGGCGCGGCGTCGCTCAAGGATATCGGCGACGATGATGTCGCTGGCAACCTCGGCGGAGTCCATCACGCCGTTGATCGTCGCGTCGAACAAATAGTCGCCGACCATCACGAAACGCGGCGTGTGAAAGGGATCCGGACGGTGGTTGACCGCGCGCGGGCGCACGGGCACGCCACCGGGAATGGCGCTGACCGATGCCACCCATCGATGAATCCGGCGGTCCAGCAGCAGCTCCTTGCCATGCGCCAGTTCGGCCGGCAGCGCGTCCAGGCACATCTGCGCGATGAGCTCGTCGGAATCGTTGGTCAGCTCCAGCGCCGCGTTGCCGGCAATGAGGAAGGCCAACATCCCGTACGGGCCGTAGTCGTTGCGGGTGCCTTCGTCATAGACGCAGCAGCCGTCGAACGCGTCCAACATCCACCAGTTGGTCGAGATCTTGTCGCGCCAGAACGGGTGTTGGAACAGGAAGGTCGCGCGGATATAGGCGCCCGGGCGGTCGAAGTAGCCGACATGCTTGTCGACAGCGAATTCGAGGGCTTCCGAGCGCCAATGGATGCTCGACAGCGCGCTCAACGGCAGGGCGGCGACGACATAGTCCGCGATCGCTCGCTCCTCGTCGCCGTTGGCCTGAATCTCGATTCGGAAAGTGCCGTCGGCGAGCGGCTCGACGGCCGTCACGTTCGCGTTCAGGCGCATCTTGGCGTCGAGCTCCTCGGCCAGCCGGGTCACGATCTGGTCGTTGCCTCCGACGACGGAGCAAAGGTCGATATAGCCTTCGACGTCCATCAGGACGTTCTTCAGGAAGGTGAGCCCATTGGTTTGGTGCGGATCGGCGGCGACATCGCTGTGCGCCATGGCCCGGATATAACGGCGCGCGACGTCGTCGGTGAACTCCCTTTCGAGCAGGTCGCTGCCCCGCACCTGCGCCCAGGGATGCGCGTTGTCCTCCTCGGCCACCGCGAGGTAGTAGGATTCGGGGCTGAGCAGATCCATGCACCGCTGTCGAAACGCCACCGCTTCGTCGCGGGCCTTCTCGCTGAAAAGCGTGGCGAGGTCGTTGGTCTCCAGCACGATCTTGCCATTGAGAACGCAAGGCCCGCCGCGGATGTATTTGATCTTCAGGCCCAGCTCCTTGACGATGAGGTCGTGCAAGGGGTCGGGGCCGACGCGGGAGTAATCGTAGATCTCCGCGACCCCGGCCTCGTAGGGTCCGACGCCGGCAAACTTCAATGTCTCGAGCTGCCCGCCGAGACGGCTGTTCGCCTCGTAAATGGTGATTTGGCAGCTCAAGCCTGCCCTGGCGGCCAGGTGCCAGGCGGTGAACAATCCCCCCAGACCGCCGCCGATGATCGCGACCCTGAAGGGCTCCGGATCGCGGGCGCTCGCGGCACCGGCCGGCTCACGAATGATGTCGTCCATGTTCGCTTGTGCCCCCACGCGGCGCTCGGACCGTGTCCGGCGCCCCCTCTATGGCTTGGCGCCCTGCGCCGGCGCGACATTCCACTCGACGAACTGGACCGGCTGGTCGCTGTCATTGGAGAGCACGAACTGCTCGTCGGCTTTCGCCGGCGTCCATTCCATGAAATCGAGCGCCTCAAGGGTTTTCCGGATGGGCCCCCTGGCGCCTTTCGGCGTGGAGCTCAGGACCAACTTGCCGGTCTCCACCATCCTGAGGGTGGGATAGCGATCCGTCGTCACGATCTGCGTTCCCGGCGCCATGGTGACGTTCCGGATGACCACGGTCATGGCGCCGGCGGCGAGGATCTCCTTCTCGACGTCCCTGAATTGCGCCGGCGTGACATGCGCCGCCTTGGCCTGCCCCTTCGCCTTGAGGTAGAGGTCGACATCGTCCTCCATGTCCTCCTTCCACGGGCCGCCGACGGCGAGGCCGGCGAAGACATAGGGCTGGGTCCCCCGGTTCTCGGTGCGCGTGCCGGGCAGGCTGGCGAAATTGCAGATCTCGACATCGCCGGGATCGGTGACCCGCTCCGAGGTTCCGGACGGCACGCCGCCGGCGCCGATCGATTGGCACATCGGCGTGGGGCCGCCGGTCACCACGGCGGAGCCGCTGAGGGTCATCTCGACATAGGCCCATTTCGCCGCGGTGGCGCCTTCCTCCACCGCCTTGCCCGACGGCAGCGAATACCACACGGCCCAGATCTCGCTGCCGGGGGGCATCCCCCTGGTCGAGATCGCGGCGGCGCCGCTGACCGACATGACGATGCCGGGCCATGCTTCCGGGGTCTGGGCCAGGGACGGCGCCGGCAGGGCAAGCATGGCACCGGCTGCGATCGCAGCTGCCGCCAACAGACGATGCTTCATGGGGCCCGCCTCTCTTGCGCTGTGCGTCGTTGCGCGCTCGCACCCTCCAGGGTCGAAGCGCGTGACAGATCAGATACACAGCGCCCCGGGCCGGCGGTTTGATCGGCGTCAAGGTTTGCGGAATCTCGTTCTGACATGAGGAGGCAGCGCGCCGGCTCGGCCGCCGCGCGGAACTGCGAACCGGGGGCGTCCGAATATGATCCATGCGGCGCGGCAGCGGCGCAGGCCCGCGCAAGTCGTTGGCCGCGTCGCGCCGCCTTGGGATTCTGAATGACCGCTAACTGCAGAGCGCCTGCCCTTCGAATCTTAGCTGCCGTGCTGTTCATCGGAAGTGCCCCGGCGGACACGCTCGCCGAGGATCGCGCGCCCGAGCTGTTCCCGGAAATGGGGCCGACGCTCGAAGCCAATCCCGATCCGGTGAGCATCGATCTCGGGGCCTCGCTCGGCCGGCTCTATGTGACCGGCGTGGTGAGCGGGCTCGGTCTCTGGCAGTCCAATCCCTTCGCCGGCAACGACCACACTTATGCCGATATCGGCAATGCCATGGTGACGGCGCAGACCGAACCGGGGGTGGTGCAGTTCGTGGCCCAGGCCGGCCTCTACTCGATGCCGACACTGGGCGAGCCCTATACGCGGTCGACCAAGCTCAACAGCAGGCTCTATGGGCCGCTGCCGATCGCCTATGCGAAATTCGCGCCCGACGATGGCTTCTCGGTCCAGATCGGCCGGCTGCCCACCTTGCTCGGCGCGGAATGGGACTGGACCTACCAGAACGTCAATATCGAGCGCGGCCTGCTCTGGAACCAGGAGAACTCGATCAACCAGGGCATCCAGGTGAACTACGCGGCCGGGCCGGTCGAGCTCTCGCTCTCGCTCAACGACGGGTTCTTCTCCGGCAAGTTCCACTGGCTGACCGGCGCGGCGACCTACGCGATCGACGACGACAACTGGCTCACGCTCAGCGCCGGCGGCGCGCTGCGCTCGAGCGGCATCGACACCTTCCGCACGCCGCTCGCGCAGAACAACAGCGTGATCGTCAACCTGATCTATGAGGCCTATCGCGGGCCCTGGAGCATCACGCCCTATCTGCAATACACCCACGTGCCGAACAACCACTCGATGCGCTCGGCCGGCTTCACCGACGAGGCCTCGACCTACGGCGCCGCGCTCATCGTCGCCTATGCCTTCGACGAGAACTGGAAGCTCGCGGCGCGCGGCGAGTACATCGCCTCCTCGGGCAGCGACGCCAAGGGCGCGCCGGAACTGGTAACCGGCGGCCCCGGCGCCGACAACTGGTCGTTCACGCTGACGCCGACCTATCAGTACAAGACCTTCTTCGCCCGCGCCGAGTTCTCCTATGTCGGGCTCGGCAACGTCACGCCCGATTTCGGCTTCGGCAAGTCCGGCAACGACAAATCGCAAGTGCGGGTGCTGTTCGAGACCGGCTTCATCTTCTAGAGCCGAAGGCGCGCACCCGTCACGTCAACCGCGCGGCGAGCTCGCGCCCGACCGCCTGGCCGCTCAGGAAGGCGCCGTCGCAGGTCTGGGAGAAACGGCCGGCCATCGCCTCGCCGGCGAAGTAGAGGCGATCGCCGAGCGGCTCGGCGAGGCGCATTCGGTCCGCCGTGCGCCCGGGCCGGGCGCAGGTATAGGCGCCGCGCGCCCAGGGGTCGCTCGCCCACTGCGTCGCCGCGCCTTTCACGAAGGCCTTGTCGACCGCGCTGCCGAACATCTTGCGCAGCTCGCCGCGGGCGAAATCCACCGCCGCCGCCTCGCCCGCCGCGCTGATCTCCCAGGCGAAGCGCCCGCCCATGAAGCCCACCATCAGGTCGCGGTCGAACGGCCAAGCCTGGAAGTAGCAGGCCTCGCGGCCCCGCGGCGGATAGCTCAGCCACTGCTCGGGCGCGAGGTCGAAGCGCGCGCCGTTGAACAGCAGCGGCACCTTGACCAGCAGGCCCATCGGCACGCCCTCGATCGCCTCGCGCTTCCAGGCCGGCAGCGGCGGATCGAAGCGGATCGCTTCCGCCGCCAGCACGCCGGTCGAGACGGTGACGATGGCGGCCTTCGCGGCGAGGGTGCCTTTCGCCGTCTCTACCGTCACGCCGGGCCCGCCCCAGCGGATGCGGGAGACCGGCGCGTCGAGCGTCACCGGAAAGTCGTGGCCGAACTGGTGCACCAGGGTGCCGTAGCCCTCGGCGACGCCGCGCGCCCCCGGGCTGTCGTTCAGCCACCAGTCGAGGCAGGAGACATCGTCGAGATCCATGCCCATTTCC
Organism: Desertibaculum subflavum; assembly: GCA_003576705.1. Classification (GTDB taxonomy): domain Bacteria; phylum Pseudomonadota; class Alphaproteobacteria; order Ferrovibrionales; family Ferrovibrionaceae; genus Desertibaculum; species Desertibaculum subflavum. The sequence goes on along the minus strand of QOZS01000053.1, from coordinate 19,897 downwards.
ATCGGGCCGGCCCAGGCCTCGGCCATCTCGATCCAGGGCAGCTTGCGCGGGCTGACCGAGGCGGCGCTGACATCCTTCCCGGCCCGGCCGGCGCGGGCGAACGCTGCCTCGAGCTGGTCCGCCGCCTTGTCGTAGAGCGCATACTCCGCGTCGGTCGCCTCGCGATCGCCGACATACACGATCTCGTCGTCGCGTTCCTGGCCGCTCAGGTGATAGCCCCAGGCCTCCGCCATCTGGCGCCAGGGATGGCCCTTCACCGAATAGGTCCAGGAACAGCCACGATCGAATGGCATGCCGAAGGTCGCGGTATCGGTGAAGGCGCGTCCGCCGATGCGATCCCGCGCCTCGACCACGACCACCGTGCGCCCGGCGCCGATCAAGGCGCGCGCCGCCGCCAGCCCGGCCGAGCCGGCACCGACGACAACGACATCGGGATTGGCCGGCGTCGACCGAGCCCAGGCCGGTAGGGCTGCTGTCCAGAGCAGCCCCGATAGAACCGGGCGGCGACCGAAGGTTGTCATCGTTCAGTCCTGATGCCGCACACTTCTGACCGGATGAGCGTCTTCGAGATCGGATCGACGGCCTGTAGTATTGCTTGATTGGCTGCCAGCAATTGATGCACGTCAATGGCGTGAGGGGTTCGTATCGGCTGCCAAGGGACTGACGCCAGCCGCACTGCCCTCGGCCGCAGGATTAACCCGCATTTGAGGGCCCCGCCCCTGCGCTTCCCTGCTCCATTCAGGGACGGATTAGACGCCTTGCTGCAGAAAGCGGTGCCTAACCGGCGGATCCACTACGAAGTGGCAGCGCTTCGTGAAGGACGCTGGCTGATCGAGTGCACGCGCGAGGCGGAGGCCGAGGCGATCGACGTCGCCCGCATGTTCCTTAAGCTCGACAGCATGGGCCTGCTCCGCATCGCGGCGGCGTACAAGACCATTTGGAACGGCGACTGGATCGCGCACCAGGTCAGCGATACGTTCCCTTGGTGCGAAACGCTTCGCCAGCAGATCCGCGACCGAAACGTCAGGAGCCGCCAATGCCGAGCGCCGAAGAGATGATCGCGACGGCCGAGACCTATTTTGCCCGTGTCGATGCGGGTGAAGTGGAATCAGTGACGACGCTGATGACTCCCGACGCCATGTTCCAAGTGGTCACGCACGGCATTCGCCTGGAAGGGCGCGATGCCATCGCCGATATGTTCAGGCGGCGCCTCGCGAACTTCGCCAATGGCTGGCACGGCAATTTCCGCCATCTGGCCGATCCGGCCCGCGGATGGCTGGTCTCTCGCTTCGATGTCGTGCGCAACCACCGCGACGGCCGCCGCGACGAGATGGACAACATGAACTTCTTCGAATTCTCCGGACCGCTGATCAGTCGCATCTCGGTCTGGATGGCGCATCCGGAGAATTCGTTGAAGTAGGCCCTCGTCTATTGAAGCAGGCACTGGCCTATTGCTGCGCCTTCCAGGCCGCCAGGATCTCCGCCCCCGTCGCCGACCAGACGCCGCCATGGCCGAGCATGCGGTCCAGCACGGTCTCGATCGCGGCAATGCGATGGGGAACGCCACTGAGCCACGGCCTGAGCGAGAGCGTCATGATGCGGCCGCCATGCTTGCCGGCCTCGCGATAGAGCAGCTCGAACTGGTCCATCACCTGCTCGACGAACTGCGCGGGCTTGTACTTGAAGAAGCCGAAGATCTGCATGTCGGTGATCTCGAAGGCGTTCGGCATCGAGTGGATCGGGCCTGACTTCGCCTGCATCCGATACGGCATGTCGTCATTGACCCAGTCGGACACGTATTGCACGCCTTCGGCGGCAATCAGGTCGAGCGTGGCATGGGTCTGCGAATAGGCGGGCGAATGCCAGCCGGTTACCGCCTGGCCCGACAGCCGGCGCAAGGTCGCGAGCGAGCTCTTCACCCATTCCCGCTCCTCCTCGACCGGCAAGGCGCCGGTATGCAGGTGGTTCATGTCGACGCCATGCCCGATCAGTTCGAAGCCGAGACGGTTGGTCTCGGCGACGACATGCGGGTAGCGCTCGGCGAGACGCGACGACATGGCCACCGAAGCCTTGAGCCCGCGCCGCTCCAGCGCCCGGTAGATGCGGGCAAAGCCGACGCGGTTGCCGTAGTCGCGCAGCGTGTAGTTCCAGTAGTCGGGTGCCGGCCGTTCCATGCCGCCGGGCGGCCGGAACCCCTTCGGCGCCATGTCCATGGGAAAGAATTCCAGCACCGGCAGGACCCACAGCGCGACCCGGGCATTGCCGGGCCAGGTCACCGGCTTGCGCTGGAACAGGTTGGAATACGCGTACCGCTCGTGGTCCATGCCAGGGCGGCGGTACGGATAGGTCAGATAGTCGGCGGGCAGCGACATGGCTCAGCCTCCCTTCCGGGCGGCAATCGCCGCGGCAAAACGGTCGTAGCAATGGGCATAGTAGTGATCGGCGATCTCGCGACCGGTGGCGAGCCACACCTTGTCGTGCCCGGTGATGTAGTCGAGCGCCGCCTCGAACTGCTTCATCCGATGCGGCTGTCCGATCAGATAGGGGTGCAGCGGCAGGCACATCACCTGGCCGTTCTCGGCGCCTTCCTGGTACAGCCGGTCGAACTGCGCCTTGATCGCGTCGGTATAGTCGCGCGGCGTGCAGTTGCCCTGGAACAGCGTGGTGAAGTCGTTGATCTCGAGCGAATAGGGCACGCTGATCAGCCGGCCCTGCTTGACTTTGACCGGCATCGGCTGATCGTCGTGGAACAGGTCGAGCGTGTACTTCACGCCCGCTTCGGCCAGCAGGTCCATCGTGTTGTCGGTATTGGTCAGCGCCGGCGCCAGCCAGCCGGCGAGATCCTGCCCCGACCACTTCTTCACCGAGGCCTTGACGTCCGCGATCATGGCGCGCTCCTGCGCCTCGTCCATTTGGTAGGTGTAGCGGGTGTTGTAGATCCCGTGGGAGAAGAACTCCCAGTTGCGCTCGCGCATCGCGGCAGCGATGTCCGGGAAATGATCGCAAAGCGCCACGTTGAGCGAGATGCTGCCGCGGACGCCGTAGCGGTCCATCGCCTCCATCATGCGCCAGAAACCGACCCGATTGCCGTAGTCGCGCCAGCTATACCCCTGCACATCGGGAACCGGGCGCGGCCAGGATGGGCGCGACGGGTTGGCCGGCGGGTTCAGCTCATAGAACTCGACATTGGGCGCGCACCAGAAGGCGAGGCGCGCACCGTTCGGCCATTCGATCCGCGGACGATCGTAATAGGGAAGGTAGTCGTAGAGCCCGGGTTCCTCCTTCGGCATCGTTCTTCCTCGCTTTTGCCGGACTGATTCTTGGTTAGTATAGACAGATCTTAGGCCGACTTAAGCGACGGGAGAAAACGCGCATGGAACTCTCCGACAAATCCGCGCGGCAGCTCTACGCCGAGATCAAGGCGCGGCCGACGCGCCCGCGCTTCGGCTTCGGGCGGAAGCCCGCCATCGTCAATATCGACCTGCAGAAGGCCTATACGTCGGTCGGTGAGTTCGTCACCGCCTACGAGACCGACCCCAAGCAGATGGACTACGTCAACGAGATGGCGGAAATCGCCCGGTCGAAACGTCTGCCGGTGGTCTGGACCTATGTCGCCTATATGGATTCGGGCGAGGATTGCGGCATCTGGGGCACCCGCACCGACACGCCGGATTCGCTGCAGAACATCAAGGTCGGCTCGCGCCGCTCGGAATTCGACGACCGGCTGAAGATCGACAGCAAGCGCGACATCATCATCAACAAGCGCATGGCCTCGGCGTTCCACGAGACCAACCTCGCCTCGCTGCTCACCTTCCATCGCTGCGATACGCTGATCGTCACCGGCGGGTCGACCTCGGGCTGCGTCCGCGCCACGGTGGTCGACAGCCTGTCGCACAGCTATCGCACCATCGTCCCGGAGGAATGCGTGGCCGACAAGCACGAGAGCCCGCACTTCGCCAATCTCTACGACATGGCGATCAAGTATGCCGACATCCTGCCGGTCAGCGACGTGCTGACCTATCTGCGCAACTACCAGCCGGCCAACTGAACGGCGTCGCCGGCCCTTTCAAGCGTTTCGTGCACGGGAGGAAACAAGAATGCGGGCAACAGCTCAGCTCCGCGACCTGCTGAAGCAGGGCAAGACGGTCATGGCGCCCGGTTGCTACAACGCGCTCAGCGCCAAGGTGCTCGACACCGTCGGCTTCCCGGCCATCTACATGACCGGTTACGGCACCTCGCTCTCGCTGCTTGGCATGCCTGATGCAGGTTTGGCGACCATGGGCGAGATGCAGCTCAATGCCCGTTATATCGCCAATGCGGTGAAGGTGCCGGTGATCGCCGATGCCGACAACGGCTATGGCAACGCCATCAACGTCATCCGCACGGTGCGGGAGTACATCCAGACCGGCGTCGCCGGCATTCACCTGGAGGACCAGGTGATGCCGAAGCGCTGCGGTCATGTGGCCGGCCGGCGCGTCATCGATATCGAAGAGGCGGTCGGCAAGATCCGCGCGGCCGACAAGGTGCGGCGCGATCATGACCCGGATTTCGTGCTGATCGCACGAACCGATGCGCGGGGCGCGGTCGGCGGCTCGCTCGACGACGCGATCGAGCGCGCCAATGCCTATCTGGCTGCCGGTGCCGACCTCGCTTTCGTCGAGGGGCCGACCAGTGTCGCCGAGGTCGAGCGCGTCTGCCGCGAGGTGAGGGGGCCCGTCTTCTACAACATGACCGGCATCTCGCCGCGCTTTTCCGAGGCGGAGCTGAACCAGCTCGGCATCGCGATCTGCATCCTGCCCGGCGCGCTGCTGCGGGTGACGGCGACGGCGATGTACGACTTCGCCATTGCGCTGAAGGAGCGCGGCACCGGCGTGGAGGCGGAGTTCAGCGAGAACCTGAAGCGCCACCCGCTCGGCAACCTGCACGCCTTCGCCGGCTTCGATGAGATCCGCGCGCTCGAGGAGCAGTTCATGCCGGCGGAGGAGATGGAGAAATACCAGGGCACCGTCGGGCACATGCCCGCCGCGGCAACCACGCGGCGGACCTGACCCGTGGGAATCCGCGCCGCGAAAGGTGCGGCATTCCCTACCACCGTCCCGGTCGTGGTGATCGGTGCCGGCGCCTGCGGGCTCTGCGCCGCGCTGGCGGCAAAGGAGGCGGGAGCGGAGGTCATCGTGCTGGAACGCGACGATCGGCCAAGCGGCAGCACGGCGCTGTCGACCGGTCTGATCCCCGCGGCACTTACGAACCTGCAGAAATCGCTCGGTATCGATGATTCGCCGGAGCAGTTCGCCGCCGACATCATCGCCAAGGCGAAGGGCCAGCTCGACAAGGCGATGGCAATGGCGGTGGCGCGCGCCTCCGGCCCCACGATCGACTGGCTGGCCGAGCGGCATGGCGTTGCCTTCCGGCTGGTCGAGGGCTTTCTCTATCCCGGCCACACGCAGTTTCGCATGCACGGGACGCCGAACCGCACGGGGGTCGAGCTCGAGGCCGCGCTGCTCGCCGCGGCGGAGCGGTCGGGAATCGACATTGTCACGAATGCGCTGGTGACGGATCTCTTCGCGCATGAGGATGGCCGGATTGCCGGTGTCTCCATCCAGCGGCCGGATGGGGCCGAGGAGCCGCTCGGCTGCGAGGCACTGGTCCTGGCCTGCAACGGTTTCGGCGGCAACCGCGCCATGGTGCGCGAATACATTCCCGAGATCGCCGACGCGGATTATCAGGGTCATGTCGGCAATACCGGCGAAGCCGTGCGCTGGGGCCTGGCGCTGGGCGCCACCGTTGCCGATATGGGCTCCTATCAGGGGCATGGCGCCGTCGCGCATCCGCACGGCAACCCGATTGTCTGGGCGCTGCTGACCGAGGGCGGCATCCAGGTCAACGCGCGGGGCGAGCGGTTCTCGAACGAGGTGCGCGGCTATTCCGAGCAGGCGGTGGACGTGGTGAGCCAGCCGGGCCGCATCGCCTGGAACATCTACGACGGGCAGAGAGAAGAGCTGGCGCTCGACTTCACCGACTACCGCGAGGTGAAGGCGCTCGGCGGTGTCCGTCAGGCGGCGAGCATCGAGGCGCTGGCCGAGCAGATCGGCGTTCCGCCGGACGCGCTGGCGCGAACGGTGGCCGAGGCGGAGGCATTGCGCGCCGCCGGCGGCAGCGATCGCTTCGGTCGCAACTTCGCCGGCAAGGCGCCGCTTCGCGCACCGTTCCTGGCCGTGAAAGTGACCGGGGCGCTGTTTCACACCCAGGGCGGGCTGGTGATCGATGCCGAGGCGCGGGTGTTGCGGCCGGACGGCCGACCGCTGCCGAACCTGCTGGCCGGCGGCGGTGCGGCGCGCGGCCTGTCAGGGCCGTCGCGCTGGGGCTATCTTTCCGGGAACGGCCTGCTGACGGCGACGGTGCTCGGCCGCATCGCCGGCATGAATGCGGCAAGGATGGTCGCGTCACAATGAACGGAACCGAAGCGGCCGCCGCGCCTCTCGATCTGGAGATCCGCAGTATCCGCAAGCTGTACGGCGATTTCGTCGCCGTGAACGACGTCTCGCTCAGCGTGAGCCGCGGGCAGTTCGTCTGCCTGCTCGGCCCGTCCGGCTGCGGCAAGACGACGACGCTGCGCTCCGTGGCGGGTCTCGAGGCCATCGATTCCGGCGATATCCTCATCGCCGGGAAGAGCGTCGCCGATCTGCCGCCATGGCGGCGCGACATCTCGATGATGTTTCAGGATTTCGCGCTGTTTCCGCATATGACGATCGCGCGCCAGGTCGGCTTCGGCCTGGAGATGCTGAAATGGCCGAAGGCGAGGATCGGCCCGCGGGTGCAGGAGGTCCTGCAGAGCTTCGAGATTGCCCATCTTGCCGAGCGGAAGCCCGCGACGCTGTCCGGCGGCCAGCGCCAGCGCGTGGCGCTCGCCCGGGCGCTGATCACCAGCCCGCGCATCCTGCTGCTCGACGAGCCCATCGGCTCGCTCGACTACAGCCTGCGCGAGACCGTGATGCTGGAGCTGAAGCAGGTGCAGCGCCAGCTCGGCATCTCCTTCATCTGGGTCACGCATGACCAGAACGAGGCCTTCTCGCTCGGCGACCGCGTGGTGGTGATGAACCATGCCCGGATCGAACAGCAGGGCACGCCCGATGAGATCCTGTCGCGACCGCGCACCCCCTTCGTCGCGGGCTTCATCCAGGGCAACAACGTGTTCGAGGGAACGGTGGAGGGCGTGCAGGGCAGCACGCTGACGCTCAACACCAAGTCCGGCCCTGTGCACGCGTCGCTGGACGGCATGCCGGCGCCGGCCGTCGGGCAGCGCGCCACCGTCTCGGTCAGGGCGGAGCATCTGAAGTTCGGCCCGACCGCGGCCGAAAATCAGCTCGCCGGGACCTGCGAGGCGATCGAGTTCTTCGGCTCGCTGCGTCGCTACGTGCTGCGCCTGCCGTCGGGCCAGCAGCTCAAGATCGATCAGTTCGGTGCCGAGCCGGCGCGGACCACGGTCGGCGCGACGACCGAGCTCAGCTGGCGGGTCGGCGATACCGTCCTGCATACGCAACCCGGCGGCCCGGCATGAGCACCATTCGCGAGCGATCGCCTGCCGCCTATCTGCTCGCGCTGCCGGCCGCGTTGTGGATGACCGCCGCGGTCGTGGTGCCCTCGATGCTCATCCTCTGGGTCTCGTTCTGGGGCGGCCGACGCTTCACCTGGGAAAATCACCTGGTCCTCGACAACTATGCGCGGTTCTTTCGCAACGAGACCTATGTCGGGCTGATCGGCGAAACCGCGCTGCAGGCCGCCAAGATAATGGCCATCACCGGCGTGCTTGGCTATTGCATCGCCTATTTCCTGGCGGTGATGGTGACGCGCAACAGTGTCAGGCTGACGCTGTTCCTGATCCTGGTGATTCCGTTCTGGACCAGCGCCGTGATCCGTTCGATCGCCTGGATTCCATTTCTCGGCGTCAACGGGGTGATCAACCAGGCCCTGATGTTCCTTGGTCTCACCGACGCGCCGGTCGAAATCTTCCTGTATTCCCGCACCGGAATCAGCATGGCGCAGGTGTCGCTCTACACGCTGCTGGCGGCGGGGCCGGTCGTCTACATGCTGCGCAACGTGCCGAACCAGCTCCGCGAGGCGGCGATGTGCCTGAAGGCGCCGCCGATCGTCGTATTCTGGCGCATCGTGTTTCCGCTCACCCTGCCCGGCGTGATCATCGGTCAGGTGCTGGTATTCCTCAACGTGATGGCGGACTTCGCCACCGTCGCCGCGATCGGCGGCAACAAGCAGGCATTGCTCGGGAATCTGGTTCTGCTGTTCTATGACAGCGGACAGCTCCGCTATGCCGCCGTGGTCGGCGTCATGCTCATGCTGTCGATGCTGGTCGGCGTCGTCGTTGCGTTGCGCGTGGTCGATATACGCCGGCTGGGGGAGTAGGCCATGCACTGGCAGACCCGCGCCCGACTGACCAAATGGATCTTGGGCGCGGTGACGATCGGCTTTCTCGCCTATCAATGGCTGCCCATTCTCACGCTCAGCGTGCTGTCCTTCAGCGGGCCGGATGGTGGCACGACGTTCCCGATGAACAGCGTCTCGCTGCACTGGTACCGGGAACTGCTGTTTGCCTCCGCGCTCAGCGACTTCAAGCCGCCGATCGGCCGCTCGCTCGCGCTGGCGCTTGCCTGCTCGGTGACCACCGCCGTGCTGGCGCTCGCCGCCGTGCAGGCGATGCGGGCGCGTTTCCGCGGCTACAACATCTTCTTCTACCTGATCCTGCTCGGCATCATGGCGCCGGGCCTGCTGGTGGGGTTCGGCGTCGCCATCGTCGCCCGCATAATGGACTGGCAGCTCTCGCTGTGGACATCCGCCTATCTGGTGCACGTCGCCTGGACCTTGCCGTTCGGCTTCCTGACCCTGCTCGCAGTGTTCAACCGCTTCGACCGCAAGCTGGAGGAAGCGGCACTGACCCTCGGCGCCAACCGTTGGACGGCATTCCGCCGCGTCACCTTCCCCCTCGTGCTGCCCGGCATCATCGGCGCCGCGCTGTTCGGCTTCACTTTGTCCTACGACGAGTTCGCGCGCAGCCTGTTCACCACCGGCATCAACCTGACCCTGCCGCTATCGGTGCTGGCGCAATTCGATCGTCAGCTGACGCCGACGCTCTATGCGATCGGCACGGCGACGACGTTCTTCTCGCTTCTGGCCGTCGGCTGCTCGGCCATGCTCATCCTGTTGGTCCGACGTCTGACACGTGGATCCGTGCGATGACCTCGCGCCGGTCCCAGACATAACGAAGGAGAGGCACAGATGTTGATGAATCGTCGTGACTTGCTGCGCACCGGCGCCGCCGGAATGACCGCGCTCGCCGCCCCGCCGATGCCGGTCTTTGCCCAGGGCAAGGAGCTCTATGTCGTAGGGGCGACCTACAACCTGCGCGATCCGATCGTGAACGAGTTCCAGAAGCGCACCGGCTGCACCATCAAGCCATGGGTCAATGCGTCGTCGCAGGCCCGCGTCGATCGCATCCGCACCGCGCCGGTCGACACGCTGGAGACCGACGCCGCCTTCATGAAGCACGCCTGGGAAGAAAAGCTGATCGTGCCGATCGACACCAAGCGCCTGCCCAACTGGAACACGCTGCATCCGCTGCTGCGCGACGGTCGCGCGGCGCCGGACCTGACCTATGGCTTCGGCGACAATCCCGGCCGCATCATGTATGTCGACCAGGCACGGACGCAGGTGAAATTCGTCCCGTACATGTATCAGCTCGATTCGATCGGCTACAATCCCGAGAAGGTGCCGGCTGAGAACAACTCCCTCTCCTGGGGCGAGCTGTTCAACCCGAAATGGCGCGGCAAGGTCTCGATCTACGGCATCGACTGGCTCGGCATGCTGGACGCCGCGCTCGGCATGAAGGCGCTCGGCCTGATCAATCCGGCCGATGTCGCCAATCTGACGGAGAAGGAAGTCGACACGGTCGTGGACTTCCTGAAGGAGAAGAAGAAGGAAGGCCATTTCCGCGCCTTGTGGAAGGCTTTCGGCGAGCTGGTCAACCTCATGGCCTCCGGCGAGGTGTGGATCGCCGATGCCTGGTGGCCGACCGTCGTCGAGGTGCGCAAGAAGGGCGTGCCCTGCAAGTACGCGGTTGCCAAGGAAGGCTATCGCGCCTGGACCGTCGGCAGCTGCATCTCGCATACCTGCAAGAACACCGATCTCGCCTATGAGTGGCTCAACTTCTGGCTCGAAGGCTATGCCGGCGCCGAGCAGTCGAAGCTCGGGTTCTTCTCGCCCGTCGAGAGCTATCGCAAGTACCTGAGCGCCGAGCAGGTTCACGATTGGTATGGCGGCGGCGCCCGCGAGGGTGGCTCGATCGACGAGCGGACGCGCAATGTGCTGGCCTGGAACACCCGGCCCAAGAACCAGGAGTACTACACGGAGAAGTGGAACGAGTTTCTGGCAGCCTGATGGCAGCGCGGCCCGCCCCCGGTCGATCGGGGCGGGCCGCGTCGCTCGCGGTCGATCCGGTAGGACCCAGTGGCCCGAGGGTTAACCCCCATTTGAGCCCCCACCCCTACCCCCTGCTTCATTCAGGGACGGACAGACGCCCAGCTGCAGAAGGCAGTACCGAACCGACAGGTCCACTACGAGGTGGCGGCACTTCGCGAGGGTCGCTGGCTGATCGAGTGCCTGTGCGAGGCGGAGGCCGAGGCGACCGACGTCGCCCCCATGTTCCTCAAGCTCGACGGCTTCGAGGCGGTGCGCTTCACCCGTGCGCGCTCGAGCCCGGGCGACATCGTGTTCGAGACGTCGACGACCAACACGCCTGGCGGGACACCTTGGAGCACCTCAATGGCGGGCGCTGGCGCCGCGCCACAAGGCAGTTCTTGCGCAGTTTGCTCGACCAGATGGGCATCAACTCGACCGAGTTGCTGCACAACGATCGCCATGTTCGGCGCCTGGCCGACCATTTCGCGCCGATTGCCGCCCTAGATTAACCCCGCGTTAGGTTTGGTTCTGCAAGCTTCTGTAGCCGTATCGACTACGCGGGAGCAACGCTGTGCTGCCGAAGCCGATTCAGAACAGGGCCACCCACTTCGAAGTGGCGACCATGCGGGGCGGTCGGTGGCTGATCGAATGCATGCGCGACATGCAGGGCGAAGCTGTGAACGAAGCTCGCGCTCTGCTGGCGCAGAAAGGGGTGCAGGCGGTGCGCGTCACCCGCGCGCGGCTCACGCCGAACGGGTTCGTCACCGAAACCCCGGTTTTCGAACAGGCCCTGGCGGAGCCCGGCACGCAGTCCTTGCGCGCCGACAGCACCGACGACGCCAATTGCTGGTGCACGACGCTCGAGGATCTCTACGGCGCCCGTTCGCGCCGCGCCATCGGCCAGCTGCTGCGCAGCTACCTCGACGAGTACGGCGTCACCCCGACCGAGTTGCTGCACGACTACAATTGCGGCCGGGCGCTGCTGGAGATGCCGGCACTGCGCGCCGGCGTGGTCTTCACCATGGCGCGGGCCCGCGCCGAGGCGACCGGGAGCGATGCGGCGACCTGCCGCCAGAATCTCGACGCCCTGATCGCGGCGGCGACCGAGAAGGCACGCATCGCCAGCACGCAGCAGGGTTTGCCGTCAATGGGCGACGCCGGGCCCGACCAGCTGGTGGCAGCCTGCGCCCAGTCCACCGGCGATCCGGCCGAGCAGACGTTCCGCGCCCGGCTCGCCGCTGCACGAGCGCTGGAAAGCGAGCTCGGCCTGTTCGAACGTCTCGAAGAAATTCTGAAATGGCGCGACCGCGCCCGCACGCCAGGCGGCCAGGCGCTGGTCGATGCGCTGGTTGCCGACTGCCTCGGCTCCCTCTTCGTCATCAAGCGCCTGCTCGGCCGCCAGCCCGATCCCGGCATGACGCTGGTCACGCTGATCGAGCTGGCCCGCAATCTCAAACCGGTCGAGCCGGACAGCTCGCCCCTCGCGTTCGCTCATATCAAGCAGCTGATCGCCGAGTGGCCCGCCCCTGAGATTCGCGAAGCGCTGATCGCCCGGGTGCGCCGCGAGCTGTTGAGCGACCGGCCGATCAGCCTCAGCACGGGCGACGACCTCTTGCGCGCGCTCAACAACATCACCGGCAAGCTGAAGAGCGAGGCCGAAGGCATCTTCGTCGGCGGCACCGGCATGGTCGAAGGCCTGATCAAGCGCTGGTCGACCCTGGAGGTGCGGGGCGGCCTTGGCGGATTCAAGGTCCCCACGGGCCGGCCGATGGAGCGCTTCAAGTCGCTTTTCGAGATGGAGAAGTCGGAATACGGCGACGCGCGGAAGTGGGCCATCGCCACGCTGATGGTCGACGCGGTGCGCGAGATGCCAGCCTCGGTGCGCAAGCAATTGAGCAGCGCCGCGCCGGTCATCCGCAAGATGGGAATCCCCCTGCCGGCGCGCAACCTTCTGGCGCGCGAGCTGACCGCAGGGATGGCGTGAACCCCATGGCCGCTGCACGCTTCCTTGACCCGCGCCTCCCGCTACGCGCTGCGACCGACGGATAGACCCATGGCAGAGGCATTGCCCCAGGGGGGAGCGCCCCAGCGCAAGCAGAAGACACCGGCTGAGATTCACCGAATCCTGCAGCTGCATGACCTCTATCTACGGCGCCGCGGCGGCGTGCCCGCCGACCTTACGCTGCAAGACCTGGCCGGCGCCATGCTGCCGGGCGCGAACTTGACCGGGGCCAAGCTCGCCGGCGCCAACCTGGAAGGCGCCAACCTGCAGGGCGCGGTGCTCGACAAGTGCGACCTGTTCTCCTGCAACATGGCGCGTGCCAATCTCAGCTTCGCCTCCTTCGTCGGCGCCGATCTGCGCGGCACCGTGCTGCGCCAGGCCAACCTGCGCGGCGCGCGCCTGCCAAACGTGGACTTGCGGGCCGGCAAGCTGCTGCGTGCCGCCGACGAGTCGCAGTCGGCGCTGAACTTCGCTCGCGCCGATATGGGCGGCGTAGATCTGACGGGCGCGATCCTCAGCGGCGCCACATTGACCAATGCCGATCTCGGCGAAGCCAACCTGACCCAGGCCGACCTGTCGGGCGCCGACCTTTCCGGCGCCATCCTGGCGCGCGCCCGGATCGCCGGCTCGAAGATGACCGGCGCCAGGCTCGACAATTGCGACTTGTCGCGCGCCGACCTCGCGGCCGCCAAGCTCGAAGGGGCCTCGCTGGACGGCGCCGACCTCACCGGCGCCACGCTGGTCGCCGCCGACCTGCGCAATGTCAACCTGCGCGGCGCAAAGGTGGAAGGCGCGAACCTCGAAGGCTGTGACCTGACCCGCGCCAATGTCGCACAGGTCGATTTCTCCCGCACCAATCTGCAGGGCGCCCGGATTGCGTTTTCACTTGCCACGCTCTCCGCTGAGGTCCAGCGGCTGATCGAGAAGCATCGCCGCTGGGCGGCGAGCCAGGGCCGCGAAGGTGCTCAGGCTGATCTCTCGGGCCGCGACTTCGCCCGCATCGATCTCGCCGGGATCGATTTAAGCGGCGCCATCTTCTCCCGGTCGATACTGACGGCCGCGACGTTCAGCAGCGCAGTTCTGGTGATGGCAAACCTGCACGGCGCCGACCTGAAGGAAGCCGACCTCACCAGCGCCAATCTCGGCGGCGCCATTCTGCAGGAAGCCGATCTGACCCAGGCCGATCTGTCGGGCGCGATGATCACGCCGGTCGAGATTAAGCGGCCCGACGGCACCTCGACCGGTCGCATCTGGCCGGCCAACCTGACCGGCGCCAGGCTCTGCAATGCGGTCCTGCGCGGCTGCAACCTGCAGGGCGCCAATCTGACGAACGTCGACTTCTCCGGCGCGGATCTCACCGATGCCATCCTGACCGGCGCCGATCTGACCGGCGCCGTACTGGCGGGCGCGATGCTCGCCAACACTAAGCTGCCGGAAGGCTACGCGCCGCCGGCCGTCTGACCATCTCGTTTCGTTGCAGCCGGAGCCAGCCTCGAGCCGAGAGATGGCCGCCCATCCGCACCGGTCGATGACGCCATTCGGCCGAGGGTTAACCCCCATTTAAGCCCCCTGCCCCTACGCTCCCCCGCTCCATCCAGGGACGGACAGACGCCTTGCTGCAGAAAGCGGTGCCGAACCGGCAGATCCACTACGAAGTGGCAGCGCTTCGGGAAGGACGCTGGCTGATCGAGTGCCTGCGCGAGGCGGAGGCCGAGGCGATCGACGTCGCCCGCATGTTCCTCAAGCTCGACGGCATCGAGGCGGTACGCGTCACGCGCGCGCGCTCGAGCCCGGGCGACATCGTGTTCGAGACGCCGGTCTTCGAGCAGAGCCGGCCGCCCCAGGGCAAGCCGATCCTGCGCGTCAGCGCCACCGACGACCAGGATGCCTGGTGCGACACGCTGGAGGATCTCTATGGCGGGCGCTCGCGCCGCGCCATCAGCCAGCTGCTCCGCAGCTTCCTCGACCAGATGGGGATCACGGCGACCGAGCTGCTGCACAACTACCGCTATGGCAAGAAGCTCGACAGCATGGGCTCGCTCCGCGTCGCCGCCGCCTACAAGATCGCCCAGGCGCGCGCCGACCAGACCGGCCTGGCGCTGCCGATGTGCAGCGGGGTGCTGGAGGAGCTGATCGCCGCCGCCTCGGGCAAGGCGCGCGACGCCATGTCGATGCGCGGCATTCCCCGGCTCGGCGAAGGCGGCCTGGACCAGCTGATCCCGGCCTGCCAGCGGCTGGTCACCGACCCGGTCGACCAGATGTTCTATGTGCGCCACACTTTGAGCCGCACCCTGGAACCGATGGCAAGTTTGGGCGAGCGCGCGCAGGCGGTGCTGGAATGGCGCGCCGGCGCCACCACGCCGGCCGCCCAGGCGCTGATCGACGAGATCATCTCCGACTGCCTCGGCTCCGGCACTCTGGTGCAGGACATGCTGGGCCGGCAGCCCGATCTCGGCTCGGCCCTGGTCACCCTGACCGATCTGGCGCGCGGCCAGCTCGCCACTGACCCGGTGGCGGCGCCCCCCTGGTTCGCCGGCTTGCGCCAGCTGCTGGCCGATCAGCCCTGCCCGGAGATCCGCGCCGTGCTGATCGCCCGCGTGCGCCGCGAGCTCGCCGGCGACCAGCCGCTCAACCGCGGCAACGAGAGCGACATGCTGCGCGTGCTGAACCAGGTGACCGACAAGCTGAAGCACGAGGCCGAGGGCATCTTCATCGGCGGCGGCGGCATCGTCGAGGGCCTGGTCAAGCGCTGGGCCAAGCTCGACGTGCCGGGCGGCATCGGCGACATCAAGCCGCCCAAGGGCAAGCCCGAGGAGCGCTACAAGGCGCTGATCGAGTACGAGCCGACCGTCTACGGCGATGCCCGCAAGCGCGCCGTCGCGACCTTGATGGTGGATGCGCTGCGCGACCTGCCGGTCACCACCCGCACCGGCCTTGCCGATACCGCCGGCGCCATCCAGGCCTCCGGCCTGCTGCCGCCGGCCCGCCTGCTGATCGCCCGCCTGCTGGCCGGGGCGTCGTAAGCCGCCTTCTAAACGTCATGGCCGGGCTTTGACCCGGCCATCCACGCGGTTGCGGCAGCGCAGCGGAAAGCCGTGGATGCCCGGGCCAAGCCCGGGCACGACGAATTGGGATGCATCCCGACGTGCCAAGGTTCGCTAGAATACCTCCCGCGGACGGCCCTCGGAGCCGGCGCCCGTGCACACACTTCGTCAACCACCCGGCGGCAGTATCGCTCCCGCAAGGGATCGGTGACGATGGCGGAACCTCAGAGTCAGGGCGGCTTCAATTCTCGGCCGAGCGCCCGCAACCAGAAAACGCCGGCGGAAATCCAGCGCATCCTGCAGCTGCACGAGCTGTATGTGCGGCGCCGCGGCGGCGTTCCGGCCGACCTGACCCTGCAAAACCTGGCCGGCGCGGTGCTGCCCGGCATCAACCTTACCGGGGCCAAGCTCGCCGGCGCCAATCTGGAAGGCGCCAACCTGCAGGGCGCGGTGCTCGACAAGTGCGACCTGTTCTCCTGCAACCTGGCGCGCGCCAATCTCAGCTTCGCCTCCTTCGTCGGCGCCGACCTGCGCGGCACCGTGCTGCGGCAGGCCAATCTGCGCGGTGCCAAGCTGCCGGATGTGGACCTGCGCGCCGGCAAGCTGCTCAGCGCCGGGTCGAACCGCGGCTCGCTGCACTTCTCGCGCCTCGACATGGGCGGCGTCGACCTGACCGGCGCCACGCTGAGCGGCGCCAAGCTGACCAATGCCGACCTGAACTCGGCCACCTTCACCCAGGCCGACCTGTCCGGCGCCGACCTCACCGGTGCGGTGCTGACGCGGGCCAAGCTCACCGGCTCGAAGATGCACGGCACCAAGCTCGACGGCTGCGATCTCAGCCGCGCCAACCTGGCGGCCGCCAAGCTCGACGGCGCCTCGATGGTGGGGGCCGATCTCTCCGGGGCCGAGATGGTGGCCGCCGACCTCAAGAACGTCGACCTGCGCGGCGCCAAGGTCGAGGGCACCAACCTGGAAGGCTGCGACCTGACCGGCGCCAACGTCTCCCGGGTCGACTTCAGCCGCGCCAACCTGCAGGGCGCGCGCATCGCGCTGTCGCTCGCCACGCTGTCGACCGAGATCCAAGGCCTGATCGAGAACCATCGCCGCTGGGCGGCGAGCCAGGGCGCGGAAGGCGCCCAGGCCGATCTCTCGGGCCGCGACTTCGCGCGCATCGATTTCAGCGGCATCGATTTCAGCGGCGCCAACTTCACCCAGTCGAACTTCACCGCGGCGACCTTCAGCGGCGCCATCCTGGTGATGGCCAACCTGAACGGCGCCAACCTGAAGGAAGCCGACCTGACGCGCGCCAATCTCGGCGGCGCCATCCTGCAGGATGCCGATCTGAGCCAGGCCGACCTGTCCGGCGCGCTGCTGACCCCGGTGGAGATCAAGCGGCCCGACGGCACCTCCACGGGGCGGTTCTGGCCGGCCAACCTGACCGGCGCCAGGCTCTGCAACGCGATCCTGCGCGGCTGCAACCTGCAGGGCGCCAACCTGAAGGGCGTCGACTTCACCGGCGCCGACCTGACCGACGCCATCCTGACCGGCTGCAATCTGACCGGCGCGGTGATGGTCGGCGCGATGCTCGCCAATACAAAGCTGCCGGAAGGCTACGTGCTGCCGGGGGTATAGGGTCGGCGCATTCGCGCAGCGCTTCCTTCGGCACCGCTTGAGCCGGTGGCGAAACCCCGCGTCCCATCGAAATCGATATGACAACTCCCTTCTCCTTGGGGGAGAAGGTGCCGCGAAGGGGCGGATGAGGGGTGCGCTCTCCGCTCATGTGCCTTCTGCCGCAGGCAACGCATCGCTGAAGCGGTGCCCCTCACCGCCCTGCCGGGCGCCCTCTCCCCACGGGAGAGGGCTCATTTAGGTCAAGCGCCTTTCGACCCGCGCCTCAGTTGATGGCGCTCAGTTGGCCGGCCTTGATGCGCTCGCGATAGGCGGCGAGGAAGCCCTCGACCTGGGCGACGCCGGCGATCTCCTTGGTCAGCGCCTGGTAGTCCTTGTCGGTACGGTCGACCCGGCTGGTCAGCACCAGGAAGGTCTGCGCCTCCTTGGTGCCCTCGAAGATCGGCGTGAAGCGGCCGCGCAGCCCGGCCAGCGCCGGCTCGTCGCCGAGCAGAGTGAGCGCGGTCGCCCATTTCAGCACCTGGCGGCGCAGATCGGCATCGCCCTTGGGCTGCGCCTGCAGCCGCGCCTCGGCGGCGGCACCCGCAAGACGCGCCGCCTCGGCCCAGTCCTTGGCCCGCCAGGCGAGCTCGACCCGCACCTCGTTGGCGGCCGGCGCGGTTTCCTCCGCCAGGGCCTTGCGCGCCTGTTCGTAGCGACCGAGATCGCCGAGCGCGCGGGCCTCGACCAGCTTGCGCTCCAGCGTCTGCTCGGGCGGCAAGGGCTGGCCGGCGGTGCTCTCCAGCGCCTTCAGCGCCTTCTCCGGCTGGCGCTCGAGCAGGCGCAGGATGGCGAGCCGCGTGGCCAGCCGCGCCCGCTCCTCGCCCTTCAGGCGGAAGTTCACCTGATGCTCGATCAGGTCGGCGGCCTGGCGCAGCAGGTCGACCGCGGCCAGCCGGTCGGCCAGGCGGCGGATCATCTCGTCGCCCTTGGCGCCGGTCGGCGTCAGCTCGCGGAAATCGTAGTAGATGCCGAGCGCTTCGACCGGCGAGAGCTTGTCGGCCGCGCCGCCGAGGAACAGCCGCTCGAAGCCGGCAGCGAGCTCGTCGGTGATCTGCTTGGCCTGCGGCGTCTTGGCGAACAGCGCCGCGGCCTCGCGCCAGGCGGCGAAGCCGTCGCGCCACTTGCCGCCATCAACCATCAGCGAGCCGATGCGGCGCAGCAGGCCCGGCTCGAAATCGTCGCCGCGCCAGGCGAGGCGCAGCCCGTCCATGCCCTGGATCGCCTTGTCGCGCTCGATCTGGCCGGCGGCCAGCTGTTCCTCGATCAGGGTGAAGCGCGCGCGCGCCGCCAGCGGCCGGTGCGCCGAGGCGGCGACCTGTTCGAGCTTGGGCCGGGCGCCCAGGCGGTCGCCGGACTTGAGATCGGCCTGGGCCTGGCGCCACAGCAGCTCGATCTTCTGCCGGGCATTGAGCCGCGCCGGGTCGATCAGTTCCAGCGCCGCCTTGGCCGAGGCGAGATTGCCCTGGCCGAGATGGGCATCGACGATCGCCAGCCGGAACGTTCCCTGCAGCTCCGGCGGATAATGCACCAGCACGTTCTCGCCGCGCCGCAACAGCTGCGCCGCCTTGGCGTGGTCGCCCAGGCCCTCGGCGGCGAGGCCGCGCCACAGCATGGCTTCCGGGTCGGCGGCCAGGCTCGGCCGCACCAACTCCGCCTCGGCGGCGGCGTGCCGGCCCATCTCGATCAGCGCCGCCGCGCGCAGCAGGCGGAATTGCGGCTCGTCGGCCAGCCGTGAATCGGCCGCGCCGGCGGTCGCCAGCACGCCCAGCGCCTCCGCCTCCTCGCCATTGGCGAGATGGAAGCGGGCAAGCTCCAGCCGCGCCTCGCCGATCTTCGCCCGCGGCACCTTGGCGAGCGCCTGCTGCAAGGCCTGGCGCGTCGGCACATAGGCGCCCGGCGCACCGGCCCAGGCGCGGAATTTCATCGGATCGGCCTTGATCGGGGCGACGCCCCCCTCGCCCGCCGGCGCGACCCCCTTGGCCTGGTTGGCACCGGTGATCTGCAGACCGCGATCGGCCCGGATCGCCACCGCTTCCGGCGTCACCTCGACGGCAACGCCGTCCGCCTTCGGCTGCACCACGATGCCCTGCACAGTCGGCAGCAGCTCGAATTGCGGATACTCGCGCGGGATCGACATGCCGATCGGCGCCCGGCCGATCGGCACCACATCGACCTCGTCGCCGATTTCGGGATCGCGCAGCCGGAGCGGCGGCGCCGCCGCGGCGGTGCCGACGATGACCCGCGGGCCGTTCGGGTGATGCGGCTCCGCCACGGCCGCCAGCGCCGCCGGGCGCGGCGCATCGCGCGGATCCTTGAGGTCGACGATCCAGGCATTGTCGCGCATGTCGACCACCGGCATCAGGCGCTGGCGCAGACGCAAGGTCAGCACCGCGGCATCGGCCTGCGGCACCTGCCGCGCCTCGGTCACCAGGTCGCCGGCGCCGAGGCCGGTGAGGTCGAGCAAAGCCGGGGCGCTGAACACGATCCACAGCCGGCTGCCGCGCTCGTAGACCGCGGCGGCGACCGGCTCCTTCCACGGGAAGCGCAGCCGCAATCCGCCGCCCGGAATCGGCTCGGCGGCGACGCTCATGCCGGTGACCGCGCGCTCGGCCGTGCGCACGGGTGCCGGCCGCGCCGGCACGATCGGGGTCGGGGCGGAAGGCGGCGGCGCGGCCGCGGGCCGGGTTCCGGCCGGCGGGGATTTCGGTGCGGG
>QOZS01000052.1 GCA_003576705.1 Desertibaculum subflavum | reverse complement strand
CAAGCACTTCAGGCGCATCGCCACACGCTTCGACAAGCTCGCCCGAAACTACCTTGCCGCCATCACCATCGCCGCAGCACGCCTCTGGGCCAGAGATTATGAGTCCACGACCTAGCCGGTGTGGCGGCAACGAATGCGTGCTGCCAATCAGGCGTGCTTAGACCCCTCGGTGCGAGCAGCGTCAAATTCGAACGTCCAGCAACATGATCCAGGAGTTCGCGCCTCGGATAATCCATCGTCAGGTCACTGAACTCACACCACCTATCATCAAATGGACGATAGGCAACCTCTTGCAGGTGAAATTCGGGAAGGTCACGCGCAGCAGACCTAGAATTCGGAAGAGACCAGTCTCGATTGCTCCTGAGACCATATCGCCGAGAAAGCTCCTCGTCTGAGATATGCACATCACTCAGGTCGCGAAGCTTCTTCGCCATCTCCGATTCGCTGAAAGACAACGCAAAGGCATCGCGATGCGTTTGAAAGCCGAGCGCGTTTACTGGAAATAAATCGCGCAGGCGCCAACCGCGCTGGTATTCCTCGCGGCGCGAACGATCCTGCCGCGCGAAGAGGTAAAAGGGGGTGACGGGATCCAGCTGCTCCCATCGCACGCTGCCTACGGTTCCGTCGGCGGCCGCCTGATATTTTTCCAGCCGCTTGCCCCAAAGGTCGCCGCGCCAAACGCCATGCTCCAGTCCTGGCTGCTTTACCAACAGGCTGATCGCCACGCCCTGCTTGATATCGAAGACGTTCTCATCTTTTGAGCCATCCGGCGCTGCGACGTGTACAGCTCCGTGGAGATCAAGGACGTAGATCTGATTGAAGCTCCGCATGAGCGATTGGCGCATCCCTCTGAATGTCGGATTGTCAAGCCAGCGATGGTTGGTGATTACCCCAACGATACCGTTCTCCACACCTTGAACTGCCTGCTCAATTGCTTTGCCGTCGGGTCCGGTCGTTCGAAAGCTGAATCCGTCCATCTTCATCTGGGCAAAGCGCATGAACTTGACGTAGTCGTCCTGCAGCCATTTCGGATTCCGCTCGCCAAGGGGCTTGCGGGCTTCCAGGCCTGCCTCTGACTTCTCCCAAGTCGACCGGTATTCGGCCACGGCGGACGTGATCCACCGTCCCTTATTCTTCGAGTGTCCTGAATAAGGTGGATTGCCGGTTATCACCAGAATGGGCTGCTCCTTAACCGCTTGCGCCGCTTCTACTTCCTCACTGATCGCAGGCAGCAAAAGGTTCCGCTGCGGCTCGACGGGCTCCAGTGTGTTTGTCAGAAAGACCTGAAGGCGTTCGCCGTCGCGCAGCGGATGCGACAGATCCCGCAGGTACTGTGAGAGCTTCAGATGGGCGATAGTGTAGGGCGCGATCAGGTACTCGAAGCCATACAAATTTTTCAGCAAGTGCTCGCGCACGACGAGATCGGCGCGTCCCGAGTCCGAGCCGCCAACGTTATCGAAAATGCGTTGAAAGAGCTCCAGGAGGAACGTTCCCGTACCGCAGGCGAAGTCCAAGACGGTTACGCGGCGATGATCGGCCAAACCGTCGACAATCCCAAAGTTAGACTTCAAAATATCGTCGATCGCTCGCACGATGAAATTCACGACCGGCGGGGGAGTGTAGTACACGCCTCGCCCCTTGCGCATGGTCGGGTCATAAGCCTTCAAATAGTCCTCGTAGAAGTAGATAAACGGATCGCGCTCAAAGAGCCGATGCTCTTCCTCGCTCGATGCCCGCAAACGTCGACTGATGGCCCGGCGTTGCCTGAAGGAAAGATCTGCATGGATGGCCGGCAGATCGAGCCCATTGACGATGGATAGCACCTCCTCAACGACCCATCGGATGTCCCGGTACTCGTCCTTTTCGAGCTCACCCAAGAAATCGACCAATTCACGAATCAACCGAAATGAGCCAGGGACGAACTCGCGCGCATTCTGCAGCGTTACAGTGCGCGTGCCGGAGTTCAGCCTCGCAAGAAACAATCCGTAGGCCAACATCTGTGCAAAAGCATCGGCGAATTCCTTCAACGTCAGTTCATGGAAAATTTGATCGCGAAAGATCTGGAACAGGCCATAGAGCCGCCCCTCCTTATGCTGCCGTTGCTGTCGAAGTAGTTCTTCACCCAGGTAATCCCGCAGCAACCTGCTGCGCAGTGCCAGCGCAAGAGCAAGTTGCTGGGCCCGTCCAATTCCATCCGGCGCGGTTGAAAAAAACGCTCGGAGGAGCTTGGTGACAGCCGCAACCCGATCGGCATGAAGCCGATATCGCGGACTCTCCAAATCCGTCGCGTGACACAGCGTTTCGCGCTGCATCCCTTGCTTGCTGATCCAGATGAAGTGCAGATAGTCCGTGACGATGATATTCGGCGAAAGGGCGCGATACCGTGTGATCTGTTCGGATTTGAGGGCTTTGTCGAGATTCTCACCAATCGCCTTGTTCTCCGCATATCCGAGAATCAGTCCACCTCTGGTGACCTTGAAGTCAGGCGCGCCCTTTTCCGCCACCCGCTTCGGCTCGTGCTGTACGTGAATCCCCGTCGAAGTTTGATCGGCCATCCACTGCAACAATGCCTGCAGCGCAGCGCGATCGGTGTGCTCGGTCTTCTCGTCGATGGGTGTTTTTCGCAGGGCCGCTACGTACTGATCGAAAATGTCCAATTCAGAGTGCGCCCCCGGAGACGTTGAAATTGCCATTCCGATTGAACCCCCTCACCGAGCAGCCTCCAGCCCGAAATGTCAGGTGCCACGAAGGTAAGCATCACGCTGATCAACGGCTGCTATTCTTACTCTTTGTCCCTTCTCTTAGCATCGAACCGCATCGGTGTGAATCTGAGACCTGATCGAGCTGCTGCAGGAAGCTACCTCCCTTCATTCCTCAAGCGACTGGCAAAGAACGCCAGGATCTCATCCCGCGCCGCGCGCGTCGGCTGGCCCGCTTCGTCGATCAGGTGGACCGTCACCACGCTGTGCGGCGTGGTGACGAACTGGCGGAAGAAGGGCGGCACGTCGGGATTGGCGGCGCTGTCGGGGAGCACGCGGCCGTCGAAGCGCGGGCCGAGGGCCTCGGCATAGGCGGCGAAGCGCGCGGCCCGACAGAAGCGGTCGCCGGCGAAGCGGTAGGCGAGCACGGTGAGGTCGCCCTGCTCCAGCCGCGCGCGGATCGCGGCCAATTCTTCGGGCGGGCTTTCGACCGCGGCCGGATTGTCGAGCGGCAGCGAGGGCTGCGCCAGCACCGGGGCGAGCATCGCCGGCTCCAGCAGCATCGACAGCGCGAAATTGCCGGTGAAGCACATGCCGATGGCGCCGACGCCGGGCCCGCCGCATTCGCCATGCGCGAGCCGCGCCAGCGCGCGCAGCCACCCCGTCACCGGGCTCGCCCCCTTTCCGGCCAGGGTGCGGAACTCGGCGCTGACGCAGGCGCGGCGGAACACCTCGGCGCCCTCCTTCTCCGTCGCCACCGCGCCGTCGCGGCCGAACAGCGACGGCATGTAGATGGTGAAGCCGGCATCGCGGACCCAGCGGGCGAAGCGCGCGACATGCGGGCTGATCCCCGGCATCTCCGCCATCACGATCACCGCCGGGCCGGCGCCGGCGATGTGGACGGCCTTCGTTGCGCCTTCGAGCGCGACGCTGCGCCGGGTGAAGTCGTCCAGCGGATCGTCGGCGTCGAGGTCGCGGTTCGGCATGCGGGCCCCCTCCATCCTGATGCCGTCTGATACCGGATTTTGAACTTATCGATTCATCCGCTATCTGGTACCGGATGTCAAACCCAGATCCTGCCGGCCATGTCCGGAGTCGCGCCCTGGTGCCGAGAGAGAAATGCCCGATGGCGCTCGCCGCCGAGATCGTCGGCGACCGCTGGACGTTGCTGATCCTGCGCGAGGCCTTCTATGGCGTCAGCCGCTACGACGACATGCGGGCCGATCTCGGCGCGCCGCGCTCCATGCTGTCGAACCGGCTGGCCCGGCTGGTCGAGCACGGGCTGATGACCCGGCGCGCCTACCAGGAGCCGGGCGACCGCGAGCGCCACGCCTATGTGCTGACCGAGGCGGGCCGCGCGCTGGCGCTCACGCTCGTCGCGCTGACGCAGTGGGGCGAACGGTGGGTGATCAGCCGGCCGGCGCCGGTGAAGCTGGTCGACCGCACGACCGGCAAGGCGCTGCGCGTCGCGCTGGTGGACAAGGACGGCATCGAGGCCGCGCCCGAGAACGCCCGGCTGGTCAAGCGGGCGCGGTGACGGCGCCCTGCCGGCTCACCGGCGCGCAAACGGATCGAAGGTCCGCACGCCGAACACCGCGAAATCGCGCACATTGCGCGTGGCCACGGTCAGATCGTGCTCCAACGCCGTCGCGGCGATCATCGCATCCTGCATCAGAGTGTCGGAGCGCCTGTGCATGAGCTTCGCGAAGCGCCGGAACACCGCCGCATCCATCGGCAGCACGTTCCAGGTCGCCGCCACCTGCTCGACCCAGGATTCGATCGCGGCCGCGCGATCGGGGTCCTGGTCGCGGGTGATCTCGACGCCGGCCTGCAGCTCGCCGACGGTCACCGCCGAGAGATGCAGGTCGGGATCGCCGACGCCCTGCAGCCAGGCGACCACGCCGCCATGCGGGCGCGCCCGGCGGAGCTCGGAGACGACGTTGGTATCGAGAAGATACATCCGCGGTCAGAGCAAAGGCGCGGTCAGAGCGACGGCGCGGCGCGGCGGCGCAGGCCGCCGCGCTTCGGCACCGGGATATCGCCCCGCGCCGCGTCGCTCAGCAGCAACTCCTTCAGGCTCGGTCGCGCCGCGCGGCTGAGCCGGGCCCATTCGCCCTTCGGCACCAGCACGGCGACATCGGCGCCCCGCCGGGTCACCACTTGCGGCCCTTCGGCGAGGCAGGTGTCCAAAAGCTCGCTGAAGCGCGCCTTGGCGTCCTGAACCGGCCAGCTTTTCATGCGTCGCCCTCCGGTGGATCACACTAGTCATCTGACTAGTCATGGTCAAGCTAACGCCGTGCCGAAACGCCGACGATGGTGGAGAATGCAGCCATGAAAATCCCCCTGATCGAGCAGGCCAGGATCCAGGCCCAGGTGCTGGTGCCGCTGGTCCAGGCGCTGCGGGCGGAGCTCGGCGAGGCGCGCGCCGACGCCATCGTGCGCGAGGCGCTGGGCGGGCTCTATCGCAAGCTCGGCGAGCGCTGGTGGCAGGCGCAGGCAGGCGCCGATGCCGGCGCCAAGCTGAGATCGAACTTCGAGGCCTTCGCGGCCGGCGGCGCGCTCGACTACGAGATCGTGGGCGAGACGCCGGCGGCGCTGGCGCTGAACGTCACCGGCTGCCGTTATGCCCGGTTCTACCAGGCGATGGGCGCGCCGGAGCTCGGCTTCCTCTTGGTCTGCAGCGCCGACTTCCCGATGACCGAGGGCTTCGGCGGCGAGGTCGCGCTCACGCGCACGCAGACCGTCATGCAGGGCGCCCCGCATTGCGACTTCCGCTACGCGCTGAAGCCGCCCGATCGGAAGGATTGAGCGGCAGGCGCCGCATCCAACGCCCGCCGTTCAGTATGTCGCTCACCGCCCTTCCAGCTTCTGACGGTTGCCCTCGTGCAGCGCGGCGGCTTCCGGAGTCATGGTCGCGGCGAAATCCTCCATCTCGAAGATGCGGCGGATCTCGATCTCGCTCGGGCCCGGCATCGGGTTGGGGCAGCGCTTCACCCAGGCCACCGCCTCGTCCATGTCCTTGACCTGCCAGATCCAGAAGCCGGCGACCAGTTCGGCCGTGTGCTTGAACGGGCCGTCGATCACCGTGCGCTTCGCGCCGTCGAAGGCGACGCGCTTGCCCTTGGACGAGGGATGCAGCCCCTCCCCCGCCTGCATGATGCCGGCCTTGACCAGTTCCTCGTTGTACTTGCCCATGGCTTCGAGCAGTTCGCCGGACGGCATCGTGCCCGCCTCGCTGTCGGCGGTCGCCTTGACCAGAACCATCACACGCATGCTGTGACTCCTTCGGTGGATCGGGGCCGGCGCGGCCCGTTCGACCCAAGGACGAAGCGCACCGCCGCGTTCCGACAGCGGGCGTGACAATTTCTTCGGCGCGGAGCCGCAGGACGAAACGGCTGTCGATCCGGCACCGCTCATGTCCTAAGATCAACACCACAAACCGCGTAGAACCAAAGTCACCAAGGGGGATCGCCGCGCATGCTGACCGACCGCTATGGCCTCGCCCTCACCACCTCGTCGCCGGCGGCGCGCGACGCCTATGTCGCGGGCTGCGACTGCACGCTGTCGGCGGCCTATGGCGATGCGGCGCTCCTGACCCGGGCGGTCGAGGCGGATCCGGATTTCGCCGTCGCCCATGCGGCGCTGGCGCGGGCCAAGTTCCTGGTCGCCGAGGTGCCGGCGGCGCGGGCCGCGGCGGCAAGAGCGCGCGAGCTCGCGCCCAAGGCGAGCCCGCGCGAGCAGAGCCATGTCGACGCGCTCTGTCTCTCGATCGAGGGCAAGCCGGTCGAGGCGCTGGCGGCGACGCGGGCGCATCTGGCCGAGCACCCGCGCGACGCCATGGTGGCGGCGCCGGCGACCGGCGTGTTCGGCCTGATCGGCTTCTCGGGCCGGCAGGGGCGCGAGCCGGAACAGCTCGAGTTCCTGGAGGCGTTGAAGCCCCATCTCGCCGACGACTGGTGGTTCCAGATTGTCTATGCCTTCGCGCTGGAGGAGATGGGCCGGCTCGACGAGGCGCTGACATGGATCGAGCGTGGCATGGCGGGCTTCCCGAAGAGCGCGCATGGCGCGCATATCAAGGCGCATGTGCTGTACGAGATGGGCGAGAACCGCGCCGGCCTCGACTATCTCGACAGCTGGCTGCCGGCCTATGAGCGCCAGGGCCTGATGCATTGCCATATCTCCTGGCATATCGCGCTGTTCGCGCTGGTGCTGGGCGACACCGAACGCGCCTGGAATGTGTATCGCGCCCAGGTGCATCCCGGCGGTTCCTGGGGGCCGGCGCTCAACGTCGCGACCGACGGGCCGTCCTTCCTGTGGCGCGCCGAGCTCGCCGGCCAGCAGCGGCGGCCGGAGCTCTGGCGCGAGGTGACGGACTACGCGCTGAAGATGTTCCCGAAGGCGGGCGTCGCTTTCGTCGACGTGCACCGGGCGCTCGCCTGTGTCGGCTGCGAGGACCGCGACGGGCTTGCCACTGTCGCGGCGGAGCTGGAGGAGCGCGCCGCTTCGGGCCGCTCGCCGGCCGGCGACGTGGTGCCGCGCATCGCGCGTGGCTTCGCCGCCTATGGCCGCGGCGATCTCGCCGGCGCCATCGCGACCTTGGAGGGTGTGCTACCCGAGACGGTGCGGATCGGCGGCAGCCGGGCGCAGCGCGACCTGGTGGAGAACACGCTGATCGCCGCCTATCTCAAATCCGGCCGCGCCGCCGACGCGAAGCGCATGGTCGCCGCCCATGCGGACCGGCGGCCGGCCGTGCCGGTCGCCGGCCTCGCGTAAGTCGCGGGCTCAGAATTCGAGCTTCTCGCCCGGATTGATCGGGAACACCTTGGTCGAGCTTGGCCCAAGCGCCGCCATGTATTCCTGCGGCGTGCCTTTCAGCGGCGGGAAGGTGCCGTAGTGGAAGGGCAGCGCGTATTTCGGCTTCAGGTGCTCGCGCGTCGCCACCGCGGCGTCCTTCGGGTCCATCACGAAATGGCCGCCGATCGGGATCAGGATCAGGTCCGGCTTGTAGTAGTCGCCGATGAACTTCATGTCGGCGAACAGGCCGGTATCGCCCATGTGGTAGACCTTGAAGCCGTTCTCCAGCTCGATGATGAAGCCGACCGGCTCGCCACCGACATGGGTCTCGTCCTTGCCGGTCGCCGGGTTGCGCCAGACCAGCTCGGAAGAATGCTCGGCCCGCGTCATGGTGATCTTGATGTTGGGGCCGAGCGGCGTGATGGTGCCGCCCTTGTTCATGCGCGGCACCAGGTTGGCCGGCAGCACGCCCAAGGTGAGCAGCGACTGGTTCAGCCCGGCCGGGCCGATCACCGGCGCGTTGTTCTTGGTCGACAGGGCCGGCGCGTCGCCCAGGTGATCGCCATGCGCATGCGTCACCAGGATCAGGTCGATCTTGCCGAGCGCGTCGAGGTTCTTCCACTGCACCGGCGTCTTCGGGTTCTGGGTCAGGAAGGGATCGATCATGATCACCTTGCCGCCCGGCGTGGTGAGGCGGATCGCCGACTGGCCGAGCCACAGGACCTCGGCCT
This sequence comes from Desertibaculum subflavum, assembly GCA_003576705.1. Lineage (GTDB taxonomy): Bacteria > Pseudomonadota > Alphaproteobacteria > Ferrovibrionales > Ferrovibrionaceae > Desertibaculum > Desertibaculum subflavum. The sequence goes on along the minus strand of QOZS01000052.1, from coordinate 29,769 downwards.
TCGGACCGGCCGCCTGGGTTGCCGTCGGTTGCGGCGCGCAGCTCGCCAGAGCGACGGCTACGGCGGCCGCGAGCGCAATACGCATCGATGTCGGACCGGTCATTCGATCGTCTCCCCTTCTGCCCCTTTCGCCACAGCATAGCGGACCGGCCGGATGCCGTCGCCCCCGGCCAGGGTTCTGGACGCCGCGCCGGCCCGCTAGGCCTGATGGCCTAGGCCGCCGACCGACGTGAACCGCCCCGCCCTGCCCGCGTTTCGTGGGCAGCGGGCCGGGAATTGTCAGCAATGCTGGAGTTCGGCGTGAGCTACGAAGCGATCCGCCTCAAGGAGGAAGCCGCCCTGTGCCGCCGCCTGGCGGCGGCGATGCAATCGCCCTTGCAACGCGGCCATTATCTCGGCTGGGCCGAGGAATACGAGCGCATGGCAAAGGCCTACGAGAAGCCGCCGCGAAAGACCGGCCGCGAGCCGGCGTGACGGCGCCGCGATGGGCGCGGCCGGGCACCGGCCCGGCCGCAATCCCGCTTCAGCGCAACTTCCGGCGGGCGAGGCCCAGCGCCACCAGGCCGAGCCCGAGCAGCGCCAGGCTCGCGGGCTCCGGCACGCCGGTCGGCGGCGGTTGCGTCGTGGTGACCGGCGCGATCGTCACCTTGGTCGACGCCAGCGCGCCGCTGCTGAACAGGCTGGCATCGTCGTTGGTCAGCTGGAAGAAGCCCTGCAGGATTTCACCCGGCCCGCCGCTCGGCAGGTCCAGGCTCAGCGTCTCGTTCAGACCGGTGAACGGGATGCTCTCGTCGAAGACGAACTCGTTCAGAAACAGCAACTCGACCGCCGGCCCGACCTGTTGCTGAACTTCGGTGTAGATCTGGCTGGTCCCGGAGATCTGGCGCCGGCTATAGCCGCCGAACAGATCGCTCGCGAACGCGACCGTCGTGCCGTTGATGGTCAGCGTCGCGCTGATCGCCGGGCTCGCCGTGGTGCCCGCCCCGAAGCCGGTGCCGCCGCGCAGGTCGGCGAAGCCCGCCCCGCTCTGCGTGTCGCCGACCACGGTGTCGAAGCGGAACGTCGCGCTGAAGCTCTGCCCGGTGAGGTCGTGGAAGCCGCCGGCGAGCGGCACGCCGAACAGATCGAGCGTGTCGTTGCCGTTGCTGACCGTGCCGGTCCATGTCACGTCGATCTGCGCCGCCTGCACCGGCATGACGCCGAGAATTGTTGCCGCGAGAGCGGCCACCCAGACTTTGATCCTGTTCATCGCCTCGCTCCTTGCTTCCCTTGCTTGCGATGGCCGAACGGCCCATCGGGAGCCTCTGCGCAGGAACCGTGCCAGACAGCTATCTGGCTGGCGGGCAAGGACTTTCCGATTCCTACAGAGTTGCAATGTCGCGCCCGCCGTCACTCATGAATATGAGCGGCGGCGGATTCCAATCGCGCCGATGCTATGTTCCATCCCGCCATGATCTATGCGCATCACCGGATCGAGACGGCGCCGCGCCGCTGGCGCGAGGTGGCCGAAGAGCTCGCCGCACCGTCGCGGCGCGAGCATCTGCGCGGCGGGGGCGCCGCGCTCTACGGCATCTGGCGGAGCCAGATCGGCCGACCGCGCGACGAGCTCAACGCGATCACCGTCTGGCCGGACGGCACCGCTGCCGACCGCGCGGAGGCCGCGTTCCTGCAGAATGTTCCGGACGTTCGGTCCTGCGCGAGCGAGCTGATGCAGCCGACATTGCGCCCCGCCGATCCCACGCCGCCGCGACGACAGGGCAACTACGCCTTCCGCTGGTTCGCGACGCCGCAGACGCATTGGGACGAGTTCCTGGCGCTCTGCGCAGAGGCCTGGCCCGGTTTCGAGGCGGCCTATGATTCGCAGGTGATCGGCCTCTGGCGCATGACGGGCGGAGGCACCGCCCCGACCGATGCGGCGACCGGCGCCGGATTGCCGGGCGTGCGCAGCCTGCTGCTGACCCGCCGCCCCGATCTCGCCATGTGGGAGCGCTCGAAGCTGCCGCAGGGCGCGGCCGAGCAGGCTGTGCGCGACGCGCTGAGCCGGCGCTACGACCTCTGCGACTGGACGGTGGTGTCGACGGCGACCCTGCTCACCGCCGAGGATCGGCAGGACAGCGCGCGCTGGACGTGAGCGTCGGTTTCAGGCCGGCGCGCCGAGATGGAAGACCAGCATGCCGAGCACCATGTTGATGGTCGTGCCGTCTTCGCTCAGCGGCAGGTTGAGCGTCTCGTAGCTGTAGTAGTTCTTGTCGGGGTAGAAGGCGGTGCCGAAGGTGCGCAACGGTGCCTTCCGGGCGATCACCTGGCGGAACGTGCGATAGATCTCGGCCAGCAGATCGGGCGAATAGATCTCGTCGTAATATTTGCCGGTCGAATCGCGCTGCATGGTGCGGGTGATCTCCGTGCCGATCAGGCGGTAGCGCAGCCTGAGCGGCTCCGGCTGGACGTCGATCAGCACGATGTTCGGCAGCAGGGTGCGGATGTCTTCCGGGCGGATATCCGCCCGTCGGGGCATCGGCCGATCGCCGCGGATTTCGTCCCAATAACGCCGCAGCTCCAGCAGCCGCGGGTCGCGGACGCTCAGCCGCGGGTCCATTTCGGCCCATAGCGCCGGAAACTCTTTCAATTCCGGCACATCATTCGGCATCTGACGGCTTTCCTTCCCGCGAAGCAGCGCGAAGTGCGCCGCCGGACTTACATAGCGCTACAATAACAAAGCCCATATATCTCATGGGGATTTTATCAGGGACCGTCCCCGGGTCGCAGATCGGCGAAATGGCCGAATGGCCACGCCCAATCAGCGGGCCGGCCGCCGCTTCGATCGCCGAACGCCGTGGCTTACGCCGCTTCCTGCTGCGCCACCGTCGGCGCCTCGCCCTGGATGGTGGTGCGGCGCATGTCGCGTACCTTCGTTTCGTCGAAGGGCCGCACGCGGTGCATCAGCTGGCGGTTGTCCCAGATCACCAGGTCATGCTGCCGCCATTGATGCGCGTGCACGAAGCGGCGCTGGGTCGCGTGCTCGGCGAGCTCCCGGATGAAGTCGCGCGCCTCCGGCATCGGCCAGCCGACGATGGTGCCGATATGCGAGGAGAGATAGAGCGACTTCCGCCCGGTCACCGGGTGGGTGCGGACCAGGCGCTGGCGCACCGGCTTGAAGGTGACCAGCTCCTCCGCGGTGAACGGGCCGAAGCCCATGCTGCCGCGCGAATACAGCAGCGAATGCTCGCAGACCAGGCCCTCGATCTCGGCCTTGGTCGCCTCGGGCAGCGCGTCGTAGGCAGCGCGCATATCGGCGAATTCGGTATTGCCGCCATCGGTCACCACCACGCGCCCCGACAGCAGCGAGTACTTCGCCGGCACGGCGCGGAACGAGCTGTCGGAATGCCAGAGCCGGTTGCCCAGGTTGAACATGCGCTGGCGGTCGTCGCGGGCCAGCACCTTGTTGTCCTTGTCGAGGTTAGAGACGTCGGCGATGTCGAGGCTGAGCCGGCGGTCCTCCGGCTTCGTCACGTTGGAGCCGACCGCCTGCTCGATCTTGCCGAAGTTTCGGCTGAAGGCGACCTGCTGCTCGTCGGTGATGTCCTGGCCGTGGAACACCAGCACGGCGAACTGGTCCATGCCGGCCTCGACCGCCGCGACCTCGGCCGCGCTCATCGGCCGGCGCAGGTCGATGCCGGACACCTCGCCGGCGAAGAGCGGGTGCAGCTGGCGGATGGTGATGCTCATGGACAATTTCCTCGCTTCCGGTCTGGCGCCGAACTGCCCCGGAATCTAGCCGTCCGCAGCAGCGCCCGCCAGCCGTCGGCGCTATAGAAGGCGCATGACACTCCCCCGCCCGCCGCATGCCGTCGTGTTCGACATGGACGGCCTGATCTTCGACAGCGAGGTGCTGTACCGCGAGGCAGCGACCGCCGCGGCGGCCGCACTCGGCCAGGAACTGCCGGCCGAGCTTTACCTTGCCACCATCGGCCTGAACGGGCCGGCCACGCGCGAGCTGCTGCTCGGCCATTTCGGGCCCGGTTTCGATTTCGAGGCGCTCTGGCTCGCCGCGACGGCGAACTTCCGGCGGCTGGCGGCGACGCAGCTCTGTCTCAAGGCCGGCGTCGTCGAACTGCTCGACGCGCTCGATGCACGCGGCCTGCCGCGCGCCATCGCCACCTCGTCGCGGCACGAAAGCGTCGAGCATCATCTGGCGCTGCATGGCCTGGCACACCGCTTCCCGGTCGTGGTCGCGCATGGCGACTACGCGCGCGGCAAGCCGAGCCCGGACCCGTTCCTTACCGCCGCCGCCAAGCTCGGCGTGGCACCCGAGCTCTGCCTCGCGCTCGAGGATTCCCATAACGGCGTCCGCGCCGCCGCGGCGGCCGGCATGATGACGGTGATGGTGCCCGACCTGCTGGCGGCGAATGCGGAGATGGAACAGCTCTGCATCCGCATCGCCGCCGACCTGCATGAGGTGCGAGCGTTGCTCGGGGACTGATGCTTCAGGCGAGCTTGGCCAGCAGCGCGACCAGATCGGACTGGCGCGCGGTGCCGGTCTTGGCGAAAACGACGCGGATGCGCTGCCGCGCATGCTCGCGGCTGATCGACAGCACTTCCGCCGCCTCTTGCAGGGTGGCGCCGCGCGCGAGCTGGAGCGCAAGCTCGACCTCGCGCGGGGTCAGGCCGAAGGTGCGGCGCAGCAAGTCGGCCGGCGGCACCGCGCAACGCTCCAGGTCGCGCAGCAGCACGATCGCCACGGCCGGCGAAAGCAGGCTGCGCCGGGCGCCGGCGATCGGCAGCACCTCGGCGATCACCGGCTGGCGGTTGCCGACCCGGCGGATCGGTACCGTGCCGGCGGTGGCGCCGTTGCCGCCATCGCTGCCGATGGCGGCGTGAACGGCCTGGCCCAGCGCCGCGCGGTCGCTCGAGAGCAGAGCGGTCAGCTCGCCGCCGATCACATCGACCGCGTCGCCCAGGCCGACCGCGCTGTTGAGCCCGACCACGCGGCCTTGACGATCGATCAGCACCGCGCCCCAGCCAATGCGGGCGAAGGCTTCGAGCTGACCGGTGAAGGAAGCGCGCCACGCCGCCGTCGCGGCGCGCGCCGCCAATCTCAGATGCGGCAGCGCGCGCTGCAGCGCGGCCAGTTCGTGCCCGTCATAGTGACCGCGATTGGCCGGGCGCTTCAGGCTCAGCAGCAGCGGGTCGCTGCCGGCGGCTAGCTGGGCCACCGCGTGATAGCCATAGCCGTAGGCCGCCAGAAACTCCTGATAATAGGGGTCGCGGGCAATCTCCTGGGGGGTGAAGTCGTCGAGGTCGAAGCGAAATCCGTCGGCGAGGCGCGGATTGACCCGGGTCTCGCGGCTGTCGCCGACCTCGCGCCGCTCGAAATAGTCGCGCACGATGGGCGCAATCGATTGCGACACGGCAACCGATGTCTCGCGCGACTGGCCGAGCACCAGCGTCGCGCCCGAGGCACCCAGGGCCTCGGCCACCGCATCGAGCGCCTGCGGCCATTCTTCGGGCGCCAGCGCCGCGCCAACAAAGCGATCGATAGCCGTGCCTATTTGCATCGGCCCCCTCACCTGTTGTCCAGAGCTTACGCCGCAGCGCAGCAAACACCACTCCCGTTTGGGAGGGGTGACAATCACGCTATCGTGGAGCGCGGTGCGGCCGGACGCCGGCTCAGCCCAGGCGCCCGAGCAGCATTACCAACTCGGTCTGCCGGGTCGCCCCCGTCTTGGCAAAGACCACCTTCAGCCGCTGCCGAGCATGCAGCTCGGTGATCGAAAGCGCGACCGCGGCCTCACGCAGCGTCGCGCCGCACGCGAGCTGGGCCGCGAGATCCGCCTCACGCGGTGTCAGGCCGAAGGTGCGCCGCAACAGTTCGAGCGGCGGCATCGGCTGGCGGTCGAGGTCGCGCAGCAGGACGATCACGACAGCTGGTGCCAGCAGGCTCTGCATGGCGCCGGCGATGGGCAGCACATCGGCGACCACCGGCCGGCGGCCGGCGATACGGTGAATGATCACGGTGGAGGGCGGCGGCGTGCGGCTCGGCATGTCGTAGCCAAGCGCGCCGCGGATCGCCGCCGCCAGGGCGATCCTGTCGGCCCCGAGCAGCGCGGTGAGCTCGCCGCCGACGATGTCGACCGCATCGCCGAGCGCCACCGCCTCGTTCACCTCGACCGCGCGGCCCCGGCGGTCGAGCAGAACAGCACCGATGCCGATACGGGTGAAGGCGTCGAGCTGGCCGGTGAAGGAGGCGCGCCATGCCATTGCCGCGGTGCGGGCCGCCTGCCGGAGATGCGGCAGCGCGCGTTGCAGCTGATCCAGTTCGAGACCGTCGTAATGGCCGCGCCGCGCCGGGCGCTTCAGACTCAGTATCAGCTCGTCGGGGCCGCCGGCCAGGGTCGCGGCGGCGTGATAGCCGAGCCCGTGCGGCGCCAGGAACTCCTGATAATAAGGGTCGCGCGCCATCTCGGCCGGCGTGAAGTCGTCGTAATCGGTACGGAAGCCTTCCGTGATCCGGGTCAGCACCCGGGTCTCGCGCGTGTCGGGGATGGCGAGGTGAAAGTACTCCTCGATCAGGCCGGTGACCGAGTTCGACACCGCGACGCTGGCGCGCCGCGTGCGGCCGAGCACCATGGTGGCGCCGGTCGCGCCCAGTGCCTCGGAGATGGTGTCGAGCGCGCGCGGCCATTCGTCCGGCGCCAGCGCCGCCGCCACGAATCGATCGATCGCCACCGCCGCCTGCATGGACCGGCCTCGTCACCCGGTGCAGAGCCTAGATTGCGGCGCTTCAGGGGCCACTCCCATTCAGGAGTGACGGTAACGTTGGCGGCCGGGCTCAGGCGGCCGGCTGCAACGCCGCTCCCGCCCGCTCGGACGGCGTGCGGTCGTCCATCGGCCATTGCAGGGCGAAGGCGAGCGCGCCGATGGCGATCAGGCCGAGCCAGGCGGTGGTGTACGAGCCGGTGGCATCGAAGGCGATGCCGCCCAGGAGCACGCCGCAGAACGAGCCCACCTGATGACTGAGGAAGACGAAGCCGTAGAGCGCGCCGAAATGCTTCAGCCCGAACACGCGCCCGACCAGGCCCGAGACCAGCGGCGCAACCGAGAGCCAGAGCAAGCCCATCGCGGCCGCGAACACCATGGTCGAGGCAGCGCTGACCGGCAGCGCCAGGAAGATGACGATGAAGACGGTGCGGATCAGATAGACCAGCGCGAGCAGGCGGCGCTGGCTGTAACGCGCGCCGAGCAGACCCACGACGTAAGTGCCGACCGTGTTGCAGAGCCCGATGACGCCGATCGCGGTGGCGCCGAGCGTCGCCGGCAGGCCGCAGATCACCAGATAGGACGGCAGGTGCACGGTGATGAACATCAGCTGGAAGCCGCAGGCGAAGAAGGCGACCGTCATGGCGATGTAGCCGGGATGCGTCGCCGCCACGCGCAGCACCTGGGGAAGCGTCAGCCCGTCTTCCGGCGTCGCCGTCGCGGCCGAGGCGGCGACCGCGTCGCGGCCGCGGCCGAAGCCGAGCGCCAGCACCGCCATGCAGGCCGCCATGGCGGCGAAGACGGTCCAGGCCATGCGCCAGCCATGCGCGTCGATCAGCCATTGGCCGAACGGGGCAATCACCATGGTCGCGAGCGAGCCCGCGGCGGCGACGGTGCCGACCGCCTGGCTGCGCTTCTCGGGCGGCACCGCGCGCGAGACGATGCCCATCATCACCCCGAGCCCGGTGCCGGCGACGCCGATGCCGGCCATCGCGCCGGCACCGATATCGAGGCCGATCGCGCTGCCAGCGGATGCGGTCACCAGCAGGCCGGCGGCGTAGACCAGGGCCGAGCCGATCACCACGATGCCGGTACCGAACCGGTCGGCCAGCATGCCGATGAAGGGCTGGCTTACGCCCCAGATGATGCTCTGCAGGGCGATGGCGAAGCTGAAGGCGGAGGTGGAGATGCCGATCTCCGCCATCGGCGAGAGAAACAGGCCCGAGCTCTGCCGGATGCCGGTGGAGAGGCTGAGGATCAGCGCCGACAGGATCAGCAGCAGGGCGGTGCGGGAAAGCAGGGAGCGGGCCGGCCGGGCGGGCGCTGCGATATCGGACATGGGGAACGCTTCCCGACTTGATTACACAGATCTGTGTAACTAATCTGCCGGCCCACAGGGTGGCCGGTCAAGCAGAAATTACACAGGTCTGTGTATGGTCGAACGCGACACGGCGAAGGCATCGATGCGGGAGCGGATCCTCGACACCGCCGACCGCCTGTTCTACGGCCGCGGCATCCGCGCCGTCGGCGTCGATACGGTGGCCGCGGAGATCGGCATCTCCAAGCGGACGCTCTACAACTATTTCCCGTCGAAGGACGCGCTGATCGCGGCCTATCTCGAGCGGCGCTGCAACCGCCTGCCGATCACCGACGCGCCGCCCGCCGAGCAGATCCTCGGCGCTTTCGATCGCCTGGCCCGTGTCTTCGCGGACCAGGGCTTCCGTGGCTGTCCTTTCGTCAACGCGGTGGCGGAGATCGGCGAGCCCGACCACGAGGCGAACCGGATCGCCATCGAGTTCAAGGAGCAGCGGCGTCTCTGGTTCCGCGACCTGCTGCGCCGGCTCAAGGTCAGGGATGCGGAAGGCCTGGCCGCGCAGCTGCAGATGCTGGTCGATGGCGCCATTGCCACCATGCTGGTCCGCGGCGATCCGGCCATCGCCGATACCGCCAAGGACACCGCCCGCGTCTTGCTCACGGCGGCCGGCATCGGCCTGCCGAAGCAGCGGCCGATGGCCCGTTCCGTCCGGCGCTGATATCTAGGGTATCGCCGATATCTAGGGTATCTGGGGGCTCGAGCCCAAAGCCCGCACGGGACGCCATCAGGACATGACCACCGAGGCCCTGCCCGGCCGCGCCAACCGCACCGGCCTCGGCGCGCTCTATACCGTCGCCGCCATGTTCGGCTTCGCCAGCATGGACGCGATGAGCAAGCTGCTGGTGCACGACTACGCCATCACCCAGGTGCTGTGGATCCGCTATGCGTTCTTCGTCGCCTTCGCGTTGGCGGTGACGCGCCGGCACGGCAGCTGGCGGTTCGTGCTGCGCAGCAACCGCCCCTGGCTGCAGGCGGGGCGCGGCGTGCTGGCGGTCGTCGAGGCAGCGGCTTTCGTCGCCGCCTTCTACTACCTGCCGCTCGCCGACACCCATGCGGTGGCGGCGACCTCGCCGTTGATCGTCATCGCGCTCGCCGTCGTCATGCTCGGCGAGCGGGCGGGACTCAGGCGCTGGCTCGCCGTCGGCGCCGGATTCATCGGCGTGCTGGTGATCGTCCGCCCGGGCTTCCAGACGCTGACCTGGCCGCTGCTGCTGCCGCTCGCCGGCGCCTTTCTCTGGGGCCTCTATCAGATCCTGGTACGGCTCTGCGCCATGGTGGACCGGCCGGAGACGACCTTGCTGTGGTCGGCGCTGGCCGGGCTCGGCGCCACCACCTTGGTCGGGCCGTGGCAATGGCAGCATCCGGACCTCTGGGCCTGGACCTTGCTGATCGGCATCGCGGCGCTCGGCGCGCTGTCGCATTTCGCGCTGATCAAGGCGCTCGACCATGCCGAGGCGGGCGCCGTGCAGCCCTATTCCTACACCCTGCTGGTCTGGGCGGCGGTGCTGGGCTTCGCCGTGTTCGGCGACATTCCCGACGCCTGGACCTTTCTCGGCGCCGCCGTGATCGTGCTGTCGGGCCTCTATACGTGGCATCACGATCGGCGCGAGGCCGTGGCCCGGCTATCACACTGACGATATGCGTCGACGCCCGCTCTCCGCCGGCTTTGCTCTCCGTTATGCTCGGCCGGAATTCGATCCGGAGGCAGCGCCATGGCAATCGACCCGACACTGGTGATCCGCGGCGGCACCGTCGTCGACGGCACCGGCGCGGCACCTTTCGAGGCCGATATCGCCATCGCGGGCGACCGCATCGTCGCGGTGGAGAGCCGGATCGCCGCGCGCGGCACTGAGGAGATCGATGCGCGCGGCATGGTCGTCGCGCCCGGCTTCGTCGACATCCACACCCATTACGACGGCCAGGTCACCTGGACCGGCGAGGTGACGCCGTCCTCGCTGCACGGCGTCACCACGGTGGTGATGGGCAATTGCGGCGTCGGCTTCGCGCCCTGCCGGCCGGCCGAGCACGAGCTGCTGATCAAGCTGATGGAAGGCGTCGAGGACATTCCGGAACCGGTGCTGACCGCCGGCCTCCCGTGGAACTGGGAAAGCTTCGGCGACTACATGAACGCGCTGGCGGCGCGGCGCTACGACATCGACGTCGCGACTCAGCTGCCGCATGCGGCGCTCCGCGTCTATGTCATGGGCGAGCGCGGCGCCGACCGCGAGCCGGCGACCCAGGCCGACCGCGCGGAGATGCGCCGCCTCGCCGCCGAGGCGATGCAGGCCGGCGCGCTCGGCTTCGCCACCTCGCGCACCATCAACCACCGCGCCAGCGACGGCCGCCACATCCCGACCTTGACGGCGGAGGAAGCCGAGCTGACCGAGATCGCCCTCGGCCTCAAGGATGCCGGCAAGGGCGTGATGCAGGTGGTGTCGGACCTGCGCGACCTGGAGGGCGAGTTCGCCATGCTGTGCCGCATGGTCGAGGCCTCGGGCCGTCCGCTCTCGGTTTCGCTCGCCCAGAACGACCGGTCGCCGCAGCGCTGGCGCAAGACGCTCGACCTGCTGGAGCGCGCGACGGCGCGCGGCCTGCCGATCAAGGCGCAGGTCTGTGGCCGGCCGGTCGGGTTGCTGCTCGGGCTCGAGCTGTCGCGCAATCCCTTCGTCAGCCACCCGACCTACAAGAAGTTCGCGCATTTGCCGCTGGCGGAGCGCGTCGCCGCGATGCGCAAGCCCGAGATCCGCGCGGCGTTGCTCACCGAGGAGCCGGATGCCAGCGCCGACATGCTGGCGCGCACGACCAACTACGCGAAGATCTTCCGCCTCGGCGATCCGCCGGATTATGAGCAGCCGCCGGAGCAGTCGCTCGCCGGCATCGCCGCGCGCACCGGCCGGCGGCCGGAGGAGATCGCCTATGACGCGCTGCTGGAGCGCGAGGGCCGCGGCCAGCTCTATGTGCCGTTCCTGAACTACAGCGACGGCGACCTGGAAGCCGCACGCGCCATGCTCACGCACCGGGACACGATCCCCGGCCTCGGCGATGGCGGGGCGCATTGCGGCATCATCTGCGATGCGAGCTTCACCACGCATCTCCTGACCCACTGGGCGCGCGACCGCAAGCGCGGGCCGAAACTGCCGCTGGAATGGGTGGTGGCGGCGCAGGCGCGGCGCACAGCGGCGGCAGTCGGCCTCGACGACCGCGGCGTGCTGATGCCGGGCTGGAAGGCCGATCTCAATGTGATCGACTTCGATCGCCTGACCCTGCGGGCGCCGGAAGTGACCTACGACCTGCCGACCGGCGGCCGCCGGCTGATGCAGCGGGCGGAAGGCTATGTCGCCGCCGTGGTGTCGGGTGCCGTCACCTATCGCGATGGCGCCGCGACCGGCACGAGGCCCGGCCGCGTGGTGCGCGGCGCGCAGGCCGCTTCGGCCTGACGGGACGCGATCGGCGGCGGCGCGATCAGGCTGCCGCCGCTTCGTCCTGCTTCAGCTCCTTCTCGGTCGCCTGCTGCATGGCGGCTTCGACCTTCTCCTTGATCAGCGCCTCGACCTTGGCGCGCTCCTCCGGCGACATGTTGGCCAGGTCTTCCTTGGTCAGCCCCATGCTGCGCAGGATGTCCTCGATCATGCGCTCGCCCGGCGATTTCTTCATGTAGTCGAGGAACTCGTCCCTGGGGGTGCGGGCGAAATCGATCTTCTCGTCGCTGCTCTCGGCATCGAGCTCCTGGCCGAGCCGCTGCGCCTCGAACAGGGTTTCCTGCGAGCGCTGCGCGGCGGCCGCCTCGGCCGCTGCCGCGGCGGCCAGCCGGTCCCGCTCGATCAGGTCGGTCGTGTAGGCAGTGTCCTCGGCCGTCTTGCGGCGCAGGCGCTCGGCCTCGCGCTCGGCGATGGCGGTCGCCGCGCTCGGATCGACATGCCGCGGCAACAGCGAGCCGAGACGATCGAAGGACGTGATCGAGCCGATGGACATCGGGCGGAATCCCCTGCGGTCTTGCCTCGCTGTCGCCCTTGCAACGGCAATGCCGGTCCGCAAGCGCAGGAATCCTGCGGTTTCCGCGGCGTCGGCGAAGAGCGCCCCGGGCAGAACCTGCCGGCGCCAGGCAGGATCTGCCGGACGAGATCAGGGACGGATGCGCAGCAGCACCCGCCCCGGCGGCCCGTTCTCCGAGGCGGCGCGCAGCGCGGCGGCGAAATCCTCGAACCGGTAGACACGGCCGATGGTCGGGCTGAGCCTGCCTTGCGCATGCAGGTCGAACAGGGCCGCCAGGTTCGCCGCCTCCCCTTCCGGCTCGAGCTCGCGGAACTGGCGGTAGTCGACGCCGACCAGTGCGGCGCCCTTGAGCAGCGCCAGATTGATTGGCAGGGCCGGGATGGTGCCGGCGGCGAAGCCCACCACCAGATGGCGGCCGCGCCAGCCGAGCGAGCGAAAGGCGCGCTCGGTGATGGCGCCGCCCACCGGATCGAACACCACGTCGACACCGCGGCCGCCGGTCAGCCGCTTCACCTGGTCGCGCCAGTCGAGCGCGTGGCTATCCAGGGTGTCGTCGGCGCCGACGGCCTCCGCGGCCGCCCGCTTGGCCTCGGTGGAGCCGGAGCCGATGACGCGGGCGCCGAGCGCCTTGCCGACCTGGATCGCCGCCTCGCCGACCGACCCTGCGGCGCCCAGCACCAGCAGGGTCTCGCCGGCCTTGAGCGCGGCGCGCTGCACCAGCGCGTGATAGGCGGTGCCGTATGCGACACGGAAGACGGCCGCGGTCTCGAAGCTCATGCCGGCGGGCAGACGGAGCGCCGCGGCGGCGGGGATGACCGCGGCCTCCGCGAAGCCGCCGCCGAAGCCGGCGCCCACCACACGGTCGCCGGCCGCGAATCCGGTCACGCCGGGTCCGGTCGCAGCGACGATGCCGGCGAACTCGCCGCCCGGGGTGAACGGCAGCGGCGGCTTGACCTGATAGCGTCCGGCGGCGACCAGGGCAGTGACATAGCTGACCCCGGCGACGTGCACGTCGACGCGAATCTGTCCGGCGCCCGGCGCGGCCGGCTCGATCTCTTCCAGGGCGAAAGTCTCAGGCGCGCCGAGCGCGCGGGCGACGACGGCCTTCATCGGGCGCCCTCCCCTTGGGCCGGCCGTATGCCGGCTTGCGGGTCGATCTTAACCCGAGCGCGCGGATCCGCGCGCCGCCGCGATTTCCGTCGGCCGGGCGGGCTTCAGCCCGCGGCGCGCCGGCGCTGCACGGGAGGCTGCGCCAGCCCCGGGCGGCTGTCGACGCCATGGGCGTCGCGCTCGAACTCTTCGGCCAGGGCACTGAGCTCGCGCATCAGGAGGAACGGCACCGCGCCCTGCGCGAGGCGGCGACAAAGGGCCGCTTGCTTCTCCAACTGCATCGTACCGCGATCCTTGAAGTGAACATCCCGTCGGCGGATCATGCTGGCCCCTCCGACCTGAACCACCGAACTCCGATGCCGATGACCGTCTCACATCGGGCGTTCACCTGGGTAAATTTCCCGGTAACCTTTGGCCCTTCCGGTCGCTTGTTTCTGCATTGTCACACTTTGATGCCGATGCGTGACGCAGTTAACCATACGGTTACCTAAAAGGCAGGAAAGCGGCAGAATTCAGCCGTTTTTCGGCTGCATGATCTCGATGCGATTGCCGAACGGATCGTCGACGAAGAGCCGGTCGTAGCCCTCCAGAGGCTCGTCCGACACGGTGCGGAACCCGGCCGCCGCGAGCGCCGCGGCCAGCGCCGGCAGGTCGTCGACGATGAAGGCCGGGTGCGCCTTGCGGGCCGGCTTGAAGTCCTTGTCGACCCCGAGATGGACCTTGAGCGGACCGCGCTCGAACCAGCAGCCGCCGCGGGCGGCAAGGTGGGGCGGCTTGGTCTGTTCCGGGATGCCGAGCAGGCCGGTATAGAAGGCGCGCGCCGCCGCCTCCCCGCCGGCCGGCATCGCCAGCTGCACATGGTCCAGAGACAGGATCCGCATGGTCGCCCCCCTTGGCCGCGGCGGATCATATAGGGGATCCTGCAAGCGGCCGGCCCCAATTGGGCGATGCCTTAACCCCCGGCCGGTAGCCTGCGCCGCGCATGCTTGCAGACAGCGATCCGGCGACCGGGCCATGGTGAAGGGCGAGGCATTGGGCCCTGTCGCCTTCATTGCCGTTCTGCGCGACGGCAGCTGGGCCGCGGGCGCTCGGCTCCGCAGCTATGCCCTGGTCGCCATCGGCGTCTATCTCGCCGCCGCGATCGGCATGCTGCTGCTGGCCGAGAACGGCATCGGCCCGGACGGCAAGCCGATCGGCACCGATTTCGCGAGCTTCTGGAACGCCGCGCGCCTCGCTTTGGCCGGCCAGGCGGCGGTCCCCTACGACATGCTCGCCTTCGCCGAAGCGCAGCGGGCGGCGATGGGGCAGATCCCGTTCTACGCCTTCTTCTACCCGCCGACCTTCCTGCTGATGGTCGCGCCGCTCGGTGCGCTGCCCTATCTCGCCGCGCTGGGCGGCTTCCTCGGCGCCACCTTTCTGCTCGCCGCCGCCGCCGCCAACCGCATCCTGCCGGGGCGAGACGGCGTGATCCTGCTGCTCGCCGCGCCCGCCGGCTTCGTCGCCCTCGGCCATGGCCAGAATGCCTTCCTGCTGATGGGCCTGCTCGGCTTCGGGCTCGCGCTGCTCGGCCAGCGGCCGATCCTGGCCGGGCTGCTGCTCGGCCTCGCCAGCATCAAGCCGCAGCTTGGTCTGCTGCTGCCCGTCGCGCTGATCGCCGGCGGCCAGTGGCGCGCGTTGATCGCCGCCGGCCTCGGCGCCGTCGGCTTTGCCGGCTGCGCCGGCGTCGCCTTCGGGCCGGATATCTGGCAGGCCTTCCTGGACCAGATGCCCGAGGCGAGCCTCGCCATGCGCGCCGGCAGCGTGCCCTGGGGCAAGATGGTCACGCTCTATGCCGGGCTCCGCGTGCTGGGCGCCGGCGAGATCCTCGCGCTGACTGCCCAGGGGCTCGCCCTGCTCGCGATGGCCTGCCTCTTGGCTCTGGTCTGGCGCGACCGCGACCCGGCACGGGCGCCGCTGCGCGCCGCCATTCTGGTCGCGGCGACCCCGCTCGCCGCGCCGGTGGCGCTCGATTACGACCTGCTGCTCATGCTGCTGCCGATGCTGTGGCTGACGGCGCATGCGCGCGCCCACGGTATCGGATCCTGGGAGATCAGCGGGGCGGCGCTGATCTATCTGCTGCCCTTCATCGCGCGGCCTCTCGCGCTGCATCTCGGCCTGCCGATCGCGCCGCTCGCCCTGATCCTGTTCCTCGCGCTGCTGGTGCGGCGGTGGCAAGCCTTCGGCGGCACCCTGGGCCAGCGCGCCGGCGCCCTTTGACCGCTCGGCCGCTTCGCCCAAAAAGAGGCCCCGCCAAAAACATTCCGGCGGGGCGAGAGGAGCAAGGCGGCTAGAGGGGGATCAATTGCCGCCGAGTCAGATGATGTAGCGCCGCGGCCACGATGGAAGCCCAAACCGACCACCATCACGAGACCGTGATCCAGGGTTAATGAGTGTTACCGCCGGTGCGCGTCGATTGCGAGCTGCACCGGCTGGCCATGCGGGGTCCGCTCATAGGCCTGGATCCAGGCCTGCTTGCGCTGGCCGAGCGCCGCCGCATCGACCACGCGTTTCGCCGTCACCAGCCGCTCCAGCGCGGCGAGCCAGTGCCGGTAATAGGTCGCGCCGAGATCGGGATCGCCTTCCGCCTGGGCGCGCGCGATCTCTTGGCTCAGCGCGGCGGCCCATTCGGACCAGGTGAAGAGACAGGCCTCGTGCAGCTTGACCGTGAGGGCGAAGGCCTGCGCCTCCCACGGCTCGCGGAAGACCGGCCCCTCGGCATCGCGCGGAATGGCCGGCAGGGCATCCAGGTCGACGACCGTTGCCATCGTCAGGCCGGGTCCAGATGGTCGTCCCACAGATCGACCAGCACCACGTCGCGCGGATTGGCCTCGGGCCCCCACAGCTCCGGCGCGGCAAAGCGCACGACATAGCAATGCTGCGGCTTCGGCCCCTGGTCGCTGCCGCTGGAATCGGCGAACACGAAGACGCCGTGATCGCGGTCGATGACGCCCTGCCGCCCGCGCACATAGCGCGGCGCCCTGGTATGGCCGAGCGGATGGCGGTTGCGCACCGCGACCTTCTGGCCGGCCGAAAAGCGCGCCGGCAGGTCGGAGGCGATGCGATGGGCGCCGCCGCGCCGGATGATCTCCGACATCTGGGTAATGCCGACCGGCGAAAGATCGGATCTTGCCGCCGCCTTGCCGGTCGCCAGCTCTTCCGCGGTGACGAGGCCCTTCTCCACCAGCAGCTTCTCGAGGCCGTAGAGCCAGTGCTCGTAATAGCTGGTGGCGAGATATTCCGCCGGCGGCTGGCGCTCGCGCGCATAGCGCGACTGGTCGATATTCCACTTGCCGAGCGCGCCGGCCGCCAGGGTGAGCGCGAAGGCGCGGCGTTCCCACTCGGCATGAAAGACCGGCTCGTCCGGCTCCGCGCCGACCGGGCCGAAGCCCTGCATGCCGCCGAGATCGTGGGCGCCGTTCATGCTGTGACCTTCGGCGCCAGAGCGAGGCCGACGCCGATCATCGAGTCCCGCGTCACCAGGTCCGCGAGCGATTCCTCTCCCAGGCCCTCGGTGCCCGGCGGGCGCTGCGGCAGGACCATGTAGCGGACCTCGGAAGTCGAGTCCCAGACCCTCAGCTCGACTTCGCCGCCGAGCTCGACGCCGAATTCGCGCAGCACGCCGCGCGGATCGATCACGGCCCGCGAGCGGTAGGGCGCCGACTTGTACCAGACCGGCGGCAGGCCGAGCACCGGCCAGGGATAGCAGGAGCAGAGCGTGCAGACGACGAGGTTGTGCACCGCGGGCGTGTTCTCCACCACCACGATGTCCTCGCCCTGCCGGCCTTCGTAGCCGAGTTCCTTGATCGCCAGCCCGCCCTTGGCCAGCAGACGCGCCTTGTAGGCCGGGTCGGTCCAGGCGCGCGCCACCACGCGGGCGCCGTTGCGCGGTCCGATCCTGGTCTCGTAGAGATCGATCAGGTAGTCGAGCGAGGCCGGATCGACGAGCCCCTTCTCCACCAGCAGCGATTCCAGAGCCTTGACCCGGAGCGCCGGATCCGACGGCACGTCGCTGTGGTGGTGGTCGTGGTCCTCACCATGCGCCTGGCTCCCGTGATGGTGGTGGCCCTCGCCCATAGCCCGCTCCGTCCTGCTGCCGCTCAGCTCAACCGAGGCTGCCGCAACGCCGCCGTGAAGGCAATGCGGCGCGTTCACCATACGCCGATACAAATCGTTAGGTATCGGATCGCTAGCGTCGCGCAATGCTCAAGGTCGTCTCCTGCGTGGTGGACGAGCACGATCTGCGCCTGGTGGTGCTCGCCGGCCTGATTTGCCTGTTCGCGTCCCACACCGCTTTCGGATTGCTGTCCCGCGCCCGCCTGGCGGAACGCGGCCAGTGGCTGTGGATCAGCGGCGCCGCGACGGTGACGGGAAGCGGCGTCTGGGCGACCCATTTCGTCGCCATGCTGGCCTTCAAGCCCGGCGTGCCGGTCGGCTACGAGATCGAGCGCACCCTGCTGTCCATCGTGGTGGCGATCCTGATCAGCTGGATCGGATTTGCGGCGGCGGTGTTATGGGATAGGCGCGCCGCGTTCGGCGGCGCGGTCGTGGGCCTCGCCGTCGCCGCTATGCACTTCACCGGCATGTCCGCCGTCGATGTGCCGGGCCGCATCGTCTATGACGGCGCCTATGTGGCGGCGGCGATCGTTCTGAGCGTGGTGCTCGGCTTCGCCGCCTTTCGGATCAGCGCGCGGGGCCACGATCTCAAATCGCGCCTGCTCGCCGCGAGCACCCTGACGCTCGCCATCTGCGCGCTGCACTTCACCGCCATGGCCGCGGCGTCGATCGAAGTGGATCTGATCGAGTTGTTCCCGACCCCGATCGCACAGCCACTCTGGCTCGCCGTCGCTATTGCGGCCATGACGTTACTGATCGCCGGCCTCGGCCTGGGCGGCACCGTGGTCGACCAGCACCTGACGGACCGGGCGGTGAAGGAGGCCGACCGCCTGCGCGCCCACGTCGCCGAGCTGGAGGCGACCAAGCTCGAATTGGAGAAGACGGCGTCCAACCTGTCCGAAGCGCTCGGCGCCGCCGCCGCGGCGAGCCAGGCGAAGTCGCAGTTCCTGGCCACGATGAGTCACGAGCTGCGCACGCCGCTCAACGCCATCATCGGGTTCTCGGAGACGATTCATACCGAGGCCTTCGGCCCGATCGGCAATCCGCGCTACCAGGAATACATCAAGGACATCCACGACAGCGGCGTGCATCTGTTGGCGGTGATCAACGACATCCTCGATTTCGCCAAGCTGGATGCCGGGCATATGGACTTCCAGATCGAGCCGCTGGATCCGCGCAGCGTGGTGCGCGACGCCCTCCGCTTCGTGCGCAGCCAGGCTTCGGATGGCGGGCTTACGCTGCAGGAGGAGGTCGCGGCCAACGTCGCCCACTTCCTCGGCGATGCGCGCCGCATCCGCCAGGTGCTGCTGAACCTGCTCGCCAACGCGGTCAAGTTCACGCCGCCCGGCGGCACCATCCGCGTCGTCGCCGAGCGGCGGCAGAACCGCGTGGCGATCGTCGTCACCGATACCGGCATCGGCATGTCGCCCGAGCAGATTCCGATCGCGCTGGAGCGCTTCGGCCAGATCGACAGCACGCTGGGCCGCAAATACGAGGGAAGCGGCCTCGGCCTGCCGCTCACCAAGAAGCTGGTCGAGCAGCAGAGCGGCCGCTTCAGCATCCAGAGCACGCTCGGCACAGGGACTTCGGTCACCTTCGAGATGCCGGTGGCGGAGATGCCGGCATTGCAGGGCGAAATCGCCGCCTGATCCGTCAGGCGTGGAGGGCGAGGCCCTTCACTGCCTTGTCCACCGCCCGCTTCGGCCCGTGCAGCGCGAGCCCGGCCCAGTCGGTTGCGGCGGGATCGGCTTCGGCGAAGGCCGCGCGGTTGGCGGCGTCGTGGCCGGTGCGGAACATCGCCTCGACATAGCCGGCGACAGCCAGTTCCTTCTCCATCGCCACCGCATGGGCGTCGCGCAGGTCCTGCAGCGTCGCCGCGAATACCAGCACCGGCTGGCCCAGCATCGGCGCGTGTTGGCGACCGGCGGCATCGACATACGGCGCGCCGATGCAGTCCGGCCGAAGGGCGGCAATGCCGCTCGCCAGGAAGGCCGTGACGTTGAGCTTCTGCCAGGCGGCGAGATCGTCGCGGATCAGGATCGCGATCTTGGTATCGAACATGCGCCGTTCACCTCCGACACGGCAGCGTGCCGGCGTGGTCAGGCGCGGTCTGGAACATTTGTGCAGATCCGGCGGTAGCCCGCCGGCGTGATGCCGTAGGCGCGACGGAACCAGCGGCCGAGATGGCTCTGATCGGCGAAGCCCGCCGCCGCTGCGACCTCGGCCGGACGCAGGCCCCGGGCCAGCAGCCCGCGCGCCGTGCACAAGCGACGGTTCACCAGATAGGCGTGCGGTGCCAGCCCATAGGCGCGCTGAAAGGCGCGGGCGAGACGAAAGCGATCGGTTCCGGCCAACGCGGCCAGTCGCTCGAGGCCGAGATCCGCCTCGCCATGCAGCGCGTCGATCGCTTCGCGGGCCCGCCGCGCTGTCGCCGGCGCGCTGCCCCCGGCCGGCCCGGGCAGGCCGACATGGCGTGCGAGCCGCTCGACCACGCGGTCGAGGGTGGCATCGCGCACGGCGCGCATCTCGGCCGCGGCGATGGCGCGCCGGGCGGAGAGTATCGCGGCCGCGAGATCCGCGTCGTCGGCCAGCGTCGCCGCGAATTCGAAGATCGCACCGCAATGACCGCGCCCGGTGCATTCGGCGGCCGCGGCGGCCAGCCGCGCCGGATCGAGGTACAGCATCGAATAGGTGAAACCGCCCGCCTCGGGCGCCACCCCGTCATGCGTCTCGCCCGGCGCGATCAGGATGACCCGGCCCCGGGTGCTGCGGTGCACCGCGCGGCGGCAGCGGAACTGCTGCACGCCCTGCTCGGTCACGCCGATCAGCACCTCGTCGTGGAAATGCGGGTCGTAGGCGTGGCCGCGGAAATGCGCGCGCACCGCCTCGACGCCACCCGTCGCGTCGCGCGCCAGCGCAATCCAATCCTGGTCTACCGCTTCCGCCATCGTCCGCACGCGCGGCATCCTAGCAGGTCGTCCGACGCCCGTTTTATTTCGATGGACATCGAAATAGTTCTTGCCGCGATTAGCCCGCGCTCATAGCGTATTTCGATGCGGCTCGAACAAGCGGCGCGGCAGCTGGAAGTGCTGGGCAATCCGACCCGGCTGCAGGCCTATCGGGCGCTGGTGCGGGCCGGGCCGGAAGGCCTGCCGGTCGGCCGCCTGCAGCGCCGGCTCAAGGTCGTCGGCTCGACCTTGTCGCATCACCTGCGCCGCCTGGTCGCAACCGGCTTGGTGACGCAGGAGCGACGGGGCACCACCCTGCTCTGCCGCGCCCACTATCCGGCGATGGCGGCGCTGCTGGGCTATCTCGCCGACGAATGCTGCGCCGACGCGCCCGCGCCCGCCGCAAGGAAGCCTGCCGGCGCGCGCGCCGAGGAAGGGAAAGCCTGCGCATGACCATCCCCTCCGGCGGGGCGAGGCCGCTGTCGCTCGGCGCCGTGGTCTGGCTGCTCGGCCTGACGCAGAATCTCGGCTACGGCACGCTCTATTACAGCTTCGCCATCCTGGCCGCCGACATGGCGGCCGAGTTCGGCTGGCCGGTCGCCTGGATCTACGGTGCCTTCTCGCTGGCGCTGCTGGTCGGCGGCGCCGTCGCGCCGCTGGCGGGCCGGCAGGTGGACCGTTACGGCGCGGCGACGGTGATGACCTGGGGCTCCGTCGCCGCCGCGGCGTCGCTTGCGCTGATCGCCATCGCGCCGAATGTCGGCGTGTTCGTGATCGGCCTGATCGCCCTGCAGGCCGCATCGACCTATGTGCTCTACGACGCGGCTTTCGCCCACCTGGTGCAGCGGGGCGGTGCGGAGGCGCGGCGACGTATCCTGCATCTCACGCTGATCGCAGGCTTTGCCTCCACCATGTTCTGGCCGCTCACCTCGGCTCTGCACGGCTGGCTTACGTGGCGCGAGGTGACCGGCCTGTTCGCAGTGGCGAATTTCCTGGTCTGCTTTCCCGTGCATGCCTGGCTGAGGCGGCCCAGCGCCAGCCCCGGCGGCGCCGGCGCGATCGCGGGTGTGCCCTCGGTCGCCACCAGCGAGACGCCATTGCCGCCGGCGCTGAGGCGCAAGGCCTTCCTCCTGGTCGCGACCGGCTTCTCGCTCGGCGGTTTTCTGCTCTCGGGCATATTGGCGCAGATGGTCCCGCTGCTCTCGGCGGTCGGGCTCGGCACGGCCGCCGTGCTGGCCTCCACCCTGTTCGGCCCGTCGCAGGTGCTGATCCGCTTCATCAACATGGCGGCCGGCTCCGGCCGGCACCCGCTGACGGTGACGATCATCGCCGCCACCCTGCTCCCGGTGGCCGTCGGCATTCTCGCGGTCACCGCGCCGGCAATTGCCGGCGCCGTCGCCTTTGCCCTGCTGCTCGGCTTCGGCTCCGGTCTCACCAGCATCGTGCGCGGCACCTTGCCGCTGGCGCTGTTCGGCAGCGCCGGCTATGGCGCCCAGCTCGGCAAGATGGCCTCGGCTCGCCTGGTGCTCACCGCCATCGCCCCGTTCGTGCTGGCCTTCCTGGTCGAGAATGCCGGCGCCGTCACCGCGCTCGCCGTGCTGGCGGCGACCGGCGCCCTGGGCCTGGTCGCTTTCCTGGCGGTGCTGCCGTTGCGCAAGGCCGCCGCCGCCATACCGGCGGCGCCTTGCACCGGCCATCCGCCCGATAAATCCTAGTCGCGGCCGCCGAAGAATCTGGCAAGTACTGCGGCATGACCGAGATCCTGATCGGCCTCGCCTGGGTGGCGCTGGGCAGCGCGCTGGGCGGGGCGGCGCGCTTCCTGGTGTCGAGCCTGCTCGGCCGGGTGCTGGGCGAGACGTTTCCCTGGGGCACGCTGGCGGTGAATGTCAGCGGCGCCGCCGCCATCGGGGCCTTCGCCGCGGTGGCGGTCCGGCACGGCCTGCCGGATGGCGGCGCGGCCTGGCAGGCGATCGTGGTCGGCTTCCTCGGCGGCTACACCACGGTTTCTTCGCTGAGCCTGCAGAGCCTGGCCCTGGCCCAGCACGGCGCGCGCGGCGCCGCTGCCGCCAATATCATCGGCTCGATCGCGGCGGGCCTGGCGGCGGTCGCGCTGGGCTTTGCGCTCGGAACCGCGCTCGCATGACGGCGCGGGAGACGCTGGGACTCTGCCTGGCCGTGGGGCTCGGCAGCCTGGTCGGCGGCGTGGCGCGTGCCGCCGTCTCGCTCGCCGCCCTGGCCTGGCTCGGCAGCGGGTTTCCCTGGGGCACCCTGGCCGTAAACCTGCTGGGCTCGCTCGCCATCGGGTTCTATGCCGGGCTGACCGGTCCAAACGGCCGGATCGAGGTCGGCCTGCGGCAGCGGCAATTCGTGATGGCGGGATTCTGCGGCGGTTTCACCACTTTCTCCGCGTTCAGCCTGGAGATTTTGCAACTGCTGCAGGGGCAGCGACACGCGGCGGCGGGGCTCTACATCGTCCTCTCCCTCGCGGCCTGGCTGGCGGCGGTCTGGCTTGGCGACCGGCTGGGCCGCCGCCCGCCGCCGGCATGACCCTGTGACCCGATCGCGCCTTTCCGTATGGCCCGCCCTGCGCTAGGTTCCGCCGCAACTCGGCTTGGCCGAGTCCCCCAACCGAGACGCCCGGAGCGCACGGCCATGGATGCCGCCGTCATCGTGTTCCCCGGATCGAATTGCGATCGCGACATCAAGGTCGCCCTGGCCCAGTCGATGGGCAAGGAGCCGCACATGGTGTGGCACCGGGATGCCGATTTCCCCAAGGTCGACCTGATCGTGCTGCCGGGCGGGTTTTCCTACGGCGATTATCTCCGCTGCGGCGCCATGGCGGCGCATTCGCCGGCGATGCGCGAGGTGGTGGCGCGGGCCGGCAAAGGCACCCGCGTGCTCGCCATCTGCAACGGCTTCCAGATCGCGACCGAGGCCGGCCTGCTGCCGGGCGCGCTGATGCGCAACGCGCATCTGCAATACGTTTGCTCGGACGTGAACCTCAGGATCGAGACCAACCAGACCGAGTTCATGGCGAAGTACCGGCCGGGCCAGGTGGTGCGCATCCCGGTCGGGCATGCCGACGGGAACTACCAGGCGGATGAGGCGACCCTCGACCGCCTGGAGGGCGAAGGGCTGGTGGCGCTGCGCTATTGCGATCCGAACGGCACCATCTCCTCGGCCGCCAACCCGAACGGCGCCGCCCGCAACATCGCCGGCGTCTACAACGACGAACGCAACGTGCTCGGCCTGATGCCGCATCCGGAGCGGCTGTCCGACGCCGCGCTCGGCGGCACCGATGGACGGCTGATGATCGATTCCCTGGTCGAGGCCCTGTCTTGAGCAAATCCGTCATCGAGATCACGCCGGAAGTCGCCGCCAGCCATGGACTGAAGGCGGACGAGTTTCAGCGCGTCGTCGAGATCCTGGGCCGCAATCCGAACTTGGTCGAGCTCGGCATCTTCGGCGCCATGTGGAGCGAGCATTGCTCCTACAAGTCGTCGAAGAAATGGCTGAAGCGCCTGCCGACCAGCGCGCCCTGGGTGATCTGCGGTCCGGGCGAGAATGCCGGCGTGATCGATATCGGCGACGGCCAGGCCGTGGTCTTCAAGATGGAGAGCCACAACCACCCGAGCTTCATCGAGCCCTATCAGGGCGCCGCGACCGGGGTCGGCGGCATCATGCGCGACGTCTTCACCATGGGCGCCCGCCCGATCGCCAACCTGAACGCGTTGCGCTTCGGCGAGCCGGCGCATCCCAAGACGCGCATGCTGGTGGCGGGCGTGGTGCACGGCATCGGCGGCTACGGCAATTGCGTCGGCGTGCCGACCATCGGCGGCGAGACCACCTTCCACAAGAGCTACAACGGCAACATCCTGGTCAACGCGATGACGGTCGGCCTCGCCCGCGCCGACCGCATCTTCTATTCGGCCGCGGCCGGCATCGGGAACCCGGTCGTCTATGTCGGATCGAAGACCGGGCGCGACGGCATCCACGGCGCCGTCATGGCCTCGGCCGAGTTCGACGACAAGTCGGAGGAGAAGCGGCCGACGGTGCAGGTCGGCGATCCGTTTACCGAGAAGCTGTTGATCGAGGCCTGCCTCGAGCTGATGGAGAGCGACGCCATCATCGCCATCCAGGACATGGGCGCGGCCGGCCTCACCTCCTCCTCGTTCGAGATGGCCTCCAAGGGCGGCGTCGGCATCGAGCTCGATCTCGACCTGGTGCCGTGCCGCGAGGCGCGGATGACCGCCTACGAGATCATGCTCTCCGAGAGCCAGGAGCGCATGCTGATGATCCTGAAGCCGGGCCGCGAGGACGTCGCGCGGCAAGTGTTCGAGAAGTGGGAGCTCGACTTCGCCGTCATCGGCCGGGTGACCGATACGGGACGCATGATCCTGAAGAAGGACGGACAAGTCGCGGCCGACCTGCCGGTCGCGCCGCTCGCCGAGAAGGCGCCGATGTACGATCGGCCGGTGCAGATGACGCCGAAGCCGGCGCCGCTCGGCGATGTGCCGGCTGCCGGCGATATCGCGGACTGCCTGCTCAAGCTACTCGCCTCGCCCGACCTTTCGAAAAAGGATTGGGTCTGGCGGCAATACGACCACATGGTCATGGCCGACACGGTGATCCGGCCCGGCGGCGATGCCTCGATGGTGCGGGTGCACGGCACGCGCAAGGCGCTCGCCGTGACCACCGACTGCACGCCGCGCTACTGCTTCGCCGATCCGGAGGAAGGCGGCGCCCAGGCGGTGGCCGAGACCTGGCGCAACATCACCGCCACCGGCGCCAAGCCGCTCGCCATCACCGACTGCATGAATTTCGGCAATCCGGAGCGGCCGGAGATCATGGGCCAGTTCGCCGGCTGCATCGAAGGCATGCGCAAGGCCTGTCTCGCGCTCGACTACCCGGTCGTGTCCGGCAACGTGTCGCTCTACAACGAGACCAACGGCCAGGGCGTGCAGCCTACCCCCTCGATCGGCGGTGTCGGCCTGATCGACGACTGGGCCAAGGCTGTGCAGATCGCCCCCAAGGCCGATGGCGAGGTACTGGTCCTGATCGGAGAGACGAAGGGCCATCTCGGGCAATCGCTGTACCTCCGCGAGCTGCTCGGGCGCGAGGACGGCCCGCCGCCGCCGGTCGACCTGTCGGCGGAACGGCGGAACGGCGACTTCGTCCGGGCCGAGATCCTGGCCGGCCGGGTCAAGGCCTGCCACGACGTGTCGGATGGCGGCATCGCTGTCGCGGTGGCGGAGATGTGCCTCGCCGCCGGGCGGGGTGCCGAGGCCGGACTGCCCGGCGGCTTAGGCCATGCGGTCGCTTTCGGGGAGGATCAGGGGCGCTATATCCTGAGCATCGCTGCCGGCGAGGCCGCGGCGCTGCTCGACCGCGCGGCCAAGTCGGGGGTGCCGGCGGCCCGGCTCGGCCAGGTCGGCGGCGATCGATTGACGTTCCAGGGGGCCCGCGCCATATCCTTGCACGACCTGCGAAGGGCGCATGAGAGCTGGCTTCCCAACTACATGGCGGGCTGAGTAGCAACGATGCCGATGGCGGCCGAGGATATCGAGACGATGATCAAGGCGGCGTTCCCGGACGCCCGCGTGACCATCCAGGACCTGCGCGGCGACGGCGACCACTATGCCGCGCACATCGTCTCCAGCGCCTTCAAGGGCAAGAGCCGGGTGCAGCAGCACCAGATGGTCTACAAGGCGCTGCAGGGCCGGATGGGCGGCGTGCTGCACGCCCTGGCGCTGCAGACCTCGGCGCCGGCAGATTGAGGAATCGATCAGGAGGGATTCGATGAGCGACGTGCACGACCGCATCCGTCAGGACATCCAGGACAACCCCGTGGTGCTCTACATGAAGGGCACGCCGGTTTTCCCGCAATGCGGCTTCTCCGCCACCGTGGTGCAGATCCTGACCCATGTCGGCGTCAAGTTCCGCGGCGTCGACGTGCTGCAGGATCCGGGCCTGCGCCAGGGCATCAAGGAATTCAGCGACTGGCCGACCATTCCCCAGCTCTACGTGAAGGGCGAGTTCGTCGGCGGCTGCGACATCATCCGCGAGATGTTCGAGACCGGCGAGCTCGAGCAGCTGCTGACCGAGAAGGGCGTCCTGCAGCCGGCGGGGTGATTCTCCCTTCTCCCGCATTGCGGGAGAAGGGCTGGGGATGAGGGAATTCGGGCTCGCGTCCTGACTCACGCACCCTCGCCCAACCCTCTCCCTCGATGAGGGAGAGGGCTTAAGTCTTTAACCCGCCAGCCTGGTGAGCGCCGCGTCGAGCCGCTCCGCCGTCGCCGTAAGCTCCGTCAGCCGCTCGCGGGCTTCTTCCACCACTTCTTCCGCCGCCTTCTCGACGAAGCCGGGATTGGCGAGACGCTGGGCGATCTTGGCCGCTTCGCTCGACGCCTTGTCGCGCTCGCGGGCAAGCCTCGCCCTCTCCTTGTCCAGGTCGATGACACCGGCGAGCGGCAGCGCCGCCACTGCCCCGTCGAGCACGATCTGCACCGAGCCTTTGGGCGCCGCCTCGGCGACCTTCGCCTCGGAGAGCCGCGCCAGGCGCAGGATGGCCTCCATATGCGTGGCGAGGCGGGCGCGGCTCGGCTCGCTCGCCTCCAGCAACAGAAGCTCGATCCGGCTCGCCGCCGGCACGTTCATCTCGGCGCGGGCGGCGCGCACCTCGCGGATCAGCCGCACCACCCAGTCGACCTCGCCGACCGCCGCCTCGTCGACCGGCAGGTCCTTCGCCTCCGGCCATTCCGCCAGCATCAGCGAGCCGTCGCCGCCGAGCCGCTGCCAGAGCTCCTCGGTCACGAACGGCATGAAGGGATGCAGCAGCCCGAGCGTGCGCATCAGCACGAACATCGCGGTTGCCTGCGTCTCCGCCTTCACCGCCTCGCCGGCAAGCAGGGGTTTCGCCAGCTCCAGGTACCAGTCGCAATAGACGTCCCAGATGAACTGGTAGACGGCGGAGGCCGCCTCGTCGAAGCGGTAGGCCTCGAGCGTCGCCGTGACGCGCTGCGCCGCCTTGGCCAGCTCGCCGATGATCCAGCGGTTGACGACGTGCCTGGCATCGGCCGGCTTGAAGTTCGGCACCAGCGCGGCGCCGTTCATCTCGCAGAAGCGCGCGGCGTTCCAGATCTTGGTGGCGAAGTTGCGGTAGCCTTCGATGCGCCGCTCCGACAGCTTCACGTCGCGGCCCGGCGCCGCCATGGCGGAGAGCGTGAAGCGCAGCGCATCGGCGCCGTACTTGTCGACCAGGGCGAGCGGATCGACCACGTTGCCCTTGGACTTGGACATCTTCTGGCCGCGCTCATCGCGCACCAGCGCGTGCACGTATACGGTGCGGAACGGCACCTCGCCCATGAAGCGCAGCCCCATCATCATCATCCGGGCGACCCAGAAGAAGATGATGTCGAACCCCGTGACCAGGGTGTCGGTCGGGTAGTAGCGGGCGAGTTCCTTGGTCTGTTCCGGCCAGCCCAAGGTCGAGAATGGCCAGAGCGCAGATGAGAACCAGGTGTCGAGCACGTCCTCGTCGCGCTTCAGCGCGACCTTCCTGCCGTAGTGGCTGGCGGCGGCGGCCTCGGCCTCGGCTTCGCTCAGCTCGACGAAGACATGGCCGTCGGGGCCGTACCAGGCCGGGATCTGGTGGCCCCACCAGAGCTGGCGCGAGATGCACCAGGGCTGGATGTTGCGCATCCATTCGAAGAAGGTCTTCTCCCAGGTCTTCGGCACGAAGACGGTGCGGCCCTGCTCCACCGCCTCGATCGCGGGCTGGGCGAGCGTCTTGGCGTCGACATACCACTGGTCGGTCAGCCAGGGCTCCACCACCACGCCGGAACGGTCGCCATGCGGCACGGTGTGGGTATGCGGCTCGATCTTCTCGATCAGGCCCAACGCCTCCAGGTCGGCGACGATTTTCTTGCGCGCCGCTTCGCGGCTCAGGCCCCGATAGGCGTCGGGCACGTCGCCGTTCAGCTTGGCATCGGCATCGAAGATGTTGACCTGGGGCAGGTCGTGCCGCTTGCCGACCTCGAAATCGTTGAAGTCGTGCGCCGGCGTGATCTTGACCGCGCCGGACCCGGTGCTGGGATCGGCATGCTCGTCGGCGACGATGGCGATGCGCCGGCCGACCAGCGGCAGGATGGCGTGGCGGCCGATCAGGTCCTTGTAGCGCTCGTCGTCGGGATGCACCGCGATGCCGGTATCGCCGAGCATGGTCTCCGGCCGCGTCGTCGCCACCACGATATGGCGGCCTTCCATGCCCTCGACCGGATAGCGGAAGTACCAGAGCGAGCCCTTGATCTCCTTCTGCTCGACCTCGAGGTCGGAGATCGCGGTGTGCAGCTTCGGGTCCCAGTTGACCAGCCGCTTGTCGCGATAGATCAGCCCGTCCTTGTAGAGATCGACGAACACCTTGAGCACGGCCTTGGAGAGGCCGTCATCCATGGTGAAGCGCTCGCGCGACCAGTCGCAGGAGGAGCCGAGCCGGCGCAGCTGCCCCGTGATGGCGCCGCCGGATTCCTCCTTCCACGCCCAGACGCGCTTGACGAAATCGTCGCGGCCGAGGGCATGGCGCGAGGTGCCGGCCTGGTCGAGCTGGCGCTCCACCACCATCTGGGTCGCGATGCCGGCATGGTCGGTGCCGGGCTGCCACAGCACGTCGCGGCCGCGCATCCGCTCGAAGCGGATCAGCACGTCCTGCAGGGTGTTGTTGAGGGCGTGGCCGATATGCAGGTTGCCGGTCACGTTGGGCGGCGGGATGACGATGCAATAGGGCTGCTGATTGTCGCGGCTGCCGATGCGGAAGGAGCCGCCCTGCTCCCATTCGGCGTACAGCTTCGGCTCGACCTCGTCGGGCCGATAGGTCTTCTCCAGCATCGATAAGTATCCTCTACCCGGCGGACATGGCCGCCGGGGGATGGCGCCGCGGCGGCCCTATATTGGCTAGCGGTTCTGGCTCTCGTCTACCCGGCCGGCCAGCTTCGCCACTTCGCGCTCGACGATGCGGTGTACGAGCGTCGGCAGGTTGGCGTCGAGCCAATCCTTCAGCATTGGCCGCAGCAGCTCCTTGACGATGTCCTCCAACGTGCGGTTGGGCGAGCCGATCGGCAGCCCGCGCACCTGCGACACCGTCGAGGCCAGGTTCGAGAAGGTGGAGGCCGCCTGCTGGGCCACCGGCGCCGAAACCAGCGCCAGATCGTCCGCCATCAGATCGGCGACGGTCGGCTGCGGCTGCGGCTGCTGCGGCGGCGGGGGTGGCGGCGGTGCGGCCTGGACCGGTTCCGCGGGGGGCGGGGGCGGCGGCGCCTGCTCGGCCACCACCTCGGTCAACTCGAGTATCTCTTCCTCTTCGACCTTCGGCGCCGGGGGAGGCGGAGGCGGCGGCGGCGCGACGGCGGCCGGAGGGGGCGATGGCGGCGGCGGCGCGGC
>QOZS01000051.1 GCA_003576705.1 Desertibaculum subflavum | reverse complement strand
GCAGCTCGGACAGCGTGCGTGGTCGTGGCGCTGCCGTGAAGTACCTGTCCCATAACACCTCCCGGAATGCAGGGGCAGTTTGCCCGATTCCCCCACACTCCGGGACTGAACACCTAGCTGCCCGGAGAAGCGGCGGCCGAGCCTGGCCTTGCGCTGAGCGTCAATGCGCGGTTCCCTGGGGCCGACGGCAGGAGACCCGGGGATGCAGGACCAGACCAACGCCGACACGCCGGAGAAGGATGTCCCGCTGCGCTACGACATCCGCCTGCTCGGCCGCATCCTGGGCGATACGGTGCGGGCGCAGGAGGGCGAGGCGGTGTTCGACGTGGTCGAGCGCATCCGCCGCACCGGCGTGCAGTTCCACCGCGATGCCGACGAGACGGCGCGGGCCGAGCTCGCCGCGATCATGAGCGGCCTGCCGCCGGCACAGGCGGTGCGCATCATCCGCGCCTTCGGCCATTTCTCGCATCTCGCCAACCTGGCCGAGGATCAGCACCACATCCGCCGCGGCCGCGCCTACGCCATGGCCGGCGCCGCGCCGCGCCCGGGCAGCATGGACTACGCGCTGGCACGGGCCCGCAAGGCGGGCATTTCGCGCGACAGCCTGCAGCGGTTCTTCGCCGGCGCGCTCTGCAGCGCGGTGCTGACCGCGCATCCGACCGAGATCCGCCGCAAGAGCGCGATCGACCGCGAGATGGAGATCGCCCGCCTGCTGGAAGAGCGCGACCGGGTGCATTTCACGCCGGAGGAGCTGGCCGCCAACCGCCGCGCGCTGCGCCGCGCCGTGCTGACGCTCTGGCAGACCAGCATCCTGCGCGGCTCGCGGCTCCGCGTGATCGACGAGGTGGCGAACGGGCTCGCTTATTACGACCACACCTTCCTGCGCGCGCTGCCGCTTTTCTATGCCGACCTGGAGGACCAGCTGGCCGCCGCCGACGCTGCCTGGACCGGCATCGAGGTGCCGTCCTTCCTGCGCATGGGCAGCTGGATCGGCGGCGACCGCGACGGCAATCCCTTCGTCACCGCCGAGGTGCTGCGCCAGGCGCTCGCCATGCAGTGCCGGCGCGCGCTCGGGTTCTATCTCGAGGAGCTGCACCAGCTCGGTGGCGAGCTGTCGCTCGACGAGCGCAATGTCCGCGTTTCGGATGGCGTCGCGGCGCTGGCCGAGGCTTCGCCCGACCGCTCGCCGGAACGCGCGCACGAGCCCTATCGCCGCGCCATCGTCGGCATCTATGCCAGGCTGGCTGCCACGGCCGAAGCCTTGGAAGGCATGGCAGCGCCGCATCAGGCGGTCGGGCCGGCCAAGGCCTATGGCAGCGCACGCGAGCTGAAGACCGATCTCGACACGATGGATGCCTCGCTGACGCAGAACGGCTCCGGCGCGCTGGCGCGTGGGCGCCTGCGCGGACTGCGCCGCGCCGTCGACGTGTTCGGCTTCCATCTCGCCGCGCTGGACCTGCGGCAGAATTCCGACGTGCATGCACGCACCGTGGGCGAGCTGGTGCGGGTTGCCGGCTTGTGCCCCGACTACGCAGCGCTGGACGAGGCAGCCCGCGTCGCCCTGCTCGCCCGCGAGATCGACAGTCCGCGCCCGCTCGCCTCGGCGCATCTCGACTATTCGGAGGAGACGACCGGCGAGCTCGCCATCCTGCGCGTGGCGGCGGAAGCGCATCGCCGGCTTGGGCCCGCCGCGGTGCCGCATTACGTGATCTCCAAGGCGGACGGCGTCTCCGACATCCTGGAAGTGGCGGTGCTGCTGAAAGAGGTCGGCCTGCTGCACCCGCAGGGCGGCCGGCTCGACCTCGACATCGTGCCGCTGTTCGAAACCATCGGCGACCTGCAGGCCTGTGCCGGCGTGATGGACCGGCTGTTCCGCCTGCCTGCCTATCGCCGCCTGCTGGCATCGCGCGGCGACCGGCAGGAGGTGATGCTCGGCTATTCCGACAGCAACAAGGACGGCGGCTATCTCACCTCGACCTGGGAGCTCTACAAGGCGCAGCTGGCGCTGATCGAGACCTTCCGGCGGCACCAGATCGGCCTGCGCCTGTTCCACGGGCGCGGCGGCACGGTCGGCCGCGGCGGCGGGCCGAGCTACGACGCGATCCTGGCCCAGCCCGCCGGCGCCATGCAGGGCGCCATCCGCATCACCGAGCAGGGCGAGGTGATCGGCGCCAAATATTCCAACGCCAATGTCGGCCGGCGCAACCTGGAGGCGCTGGCCGCCGCGACGCTGGAGGCGACCCTGCTGGAACCGGACCAGCCGGCGCCCTCGACCGAGTATCTGTCGGTGATGGAGGAATTGTCAGGCGCCGCGTTCCGCGCCTATCGCAGCCTGGTCTACGAGACCGACGGGTTCGAGCGCTATTTCCGCGAATCGACCGTGATCGGCGAGATCGCCAGCCTGAACATCGGCAGCCGCCCGTCCTCGCGCTCGAAGCAGAGCCGCATCGAGGATCTGCGCGCCATCCCCTGGGTATTCAGCTGGGCCCAGTGCCGGCTGATGCTGCCAGGCTGGTACGGCTTCGGCGCCGCGGTCGCCGCCTGGAATGCCGCGCGGCCCAAGGACGGCATGGCGCTGCTGCAGGCGATGCACCGCGACTGGCCGTTCTTCCGCACCATCCTCTCCAACATGGACATGGTGCTGGCGAAGAGCGACATCGCCATCGCGTCGCGCTATGCCGAGCTGGTCGGCGATGCGAAGCTGCGCAGCGCGATCTTCGC
Organism: Desertibaculum subflavum; assembly: GCA_003576705.1. GTDB lineage: Bacteria > Pseudomonadota > Alphaproteobacteria > Ferrovibrionales > Ferrovibrionaceae > Desertibaculum > Desertibaculum subflavum. The sequence continues at coordinate 37,963 of QOZS01000051.1, read as the reverse complement.
GCAGCTGCGCGGCGAATGGCAGGCCTCGGTCGATGCCGTGCTGGCGATCACCGGGCAGACGGCGCTGCTTGCCACCAATCCGTCGCTCGTCCGCTCGATCCAGAACCGCTTTCCCTATATCGACCCGCTCAACCACGTGCAGATCGAGCTCTTGCGCCGCCACCGCGCCGGCGACGCCGACCCGGCCGTGGTGCAGGGCATCCATCTCAGCATCAACGGCATCGCAGCGGGGCTCAGGAACAGCGGGTAGACGCCGCTATTTCCGGCTGTCGCCCGCCAACGCCGCGGTGACGCCGAGGCCGATGAAGAGCGTGCCGCTGACATAGCGCTCGAAGCGGAGATAGCCGCGGCTGCGCTTGAGCCAGTTGCCGGCGGTGCCGGCGACTAGCGCGTAGCAGCCGTCGGTGACGAAGCCGAGGGCGGCGAAGAGCAGGCCAAGGATGGTGATCTGCATGGCGATGTGGCCGCGGCCGACATCGACGAATTGCGGCAGGAAGGCGAAGAAGAACAATGCCGTCTTCGGGTTCAGCAGGTTGACGATGAAGCCGTCGCGGATGAGGCGTGCGTAGCCGCGGCGCGTCACCACCACCTCGCCCTCCCCGCCGTCGCCGCGGCCGAAGATCTTCTTCAGGCCGAGCCAGATCAGATAGGCGGCGCCGGCATATTTGACGATGCTGAAGGCGAGCGCGGAGGAGGCCAGCAGCGCGGAGAGCCCGAGCGCCGCGGCGGCAATGTGCACGAGGGTCGCCGCGTGGATGCCGAGATTGGAGACGAAGCCCGCGAGGCGGCCCTGCTCCACCGAGCGCGCGATGATGTAGAGCACCGCCGGCCCGGGAATCAGCAGCAGCACCAGCGCCGCGCCAGCGAACAGGCTGAGATTGGCGAGGCCGGGGGTGACGATTTCCATCGACGCGCTCCTGAATGACGGTGCGCCACCAATCCCCGGCTTGCGCGGTCTGTCAACCGCTCAGATGGGCGGCCGGCGGCGGTGCCAGTCGGTTGCCTGCTGGAACACATGGCCGGCGCGGAGCAGCGTCGCTTCGTCGAGATGGCGGCCGATCAGCTGGAAGCCGACCGGCAGGCCCGAGGCGGCGAAACCGCCCGGCAGGGTGATGGTCGGACTGCCGCTGAAATCGAACGGCGCGGTGAACAGCAGGACCGTGCTCGCCGTCGCCGGGTCGCGCCGGAGCTCGGCGCGGCGCTCGATCGTCATCGGCGCGGTCGGCAGGGCCGGCAGCGCGACCACGTCGACGCCGGCGAAGACCTGGCGCAGCCGGCCCTTGAAGCGGTCGCGCTCGCTCTGGATCTCGGCATAGTCGGGCGCCGAGAGGCCGCGGCCGAGATCGATCAGCGCCTTGAGCGCCGGCCCGTATTCCGCCGCGCGGGCGGGATAGGTCGATTTATGGGCCATCGCCGTCTCCGCCGCGCAGGCGCGCGTCCACATCGCCGCCATGCCGGCAAGGTCGGGCAGCCGGATGTCGACGATCTGCGCACCCGCCGCGGCCAGCACGTCGAGCGCGCGGAGCAGCACCGACGAAACTTCCGGCTCGACCACGCTTTCCAGGAGCGCGCGGTCGAGGCCGATCCGCAGGCCGCGCACGCCGCCGCCGAGACCGCCGACATAGTCCGGCACCGGATCGATCAGCGCGGTCGGGTCATGCGGATCGGCGCCGGCAATGACACCCAGGATCGCGGCGCAATCGGCGGCGCTGCGCGCCATCGGGCCGACATGGTCCAGGCTGTCGGCGAGCGGGAAAACACTGTGCCGGCTAACCCGGCCCCAGGTGGGCTTCAGGCCGGTGATGCCGCAACTGGTCGAGGGAAACCGGATCGAGCCGCCGGTGTCGGAGCCGAGCGAGCCGTAGCAGAGACCCGCCGCGGTGGCGACGCCGGAGCCGGAGGAGGAGACGCCGGTCCAGTAATCCGGATGCCAGGGATTGACCGGCGGCGTGATCGAGGGGTGATGCTCGGAGAAGGCGCCTTCCGTCATCTGCAGCTTGCCGAGCAGCACCGCGCCGGCGAGTTCGAGCCGCGTCACCACGGTGGCATCGAGCGGCGGTACGAAATCCTTGTGGATCGCCATGCCGGCCGCGGTCGCCACGCCGCGGGTGAAGCAGAGATCCTTGACCGCGATCGGCACGCCGTGCAGCGGCCCCCGGTAGCGCCCGGCGGCGATCTCCGCCTCGGCCTCGCGCGCGCGGATGCGGGCACGCTCCGCCGTCACCGTCGCGTAGGCATGCAGCCCGCTATCCAGCGCCGCGATGCGGGCCAGCATGGCCTCCGCCGCCTCGACCGGCGACAGTGCGCGGGCGCGGATCCTCTCCGCGAGTTCGATGAGCGGGAGATAGGCAAGATCGTCCGACGGGGTCATGCACAGGCTCGCGGTTGCGGATAGGCGCAGTCGGCGAGCGTATGGCGATCGAGCTCGGCAAGGAAGCGCTGCCCGGCCCCCGCCAGCATGGATTTGAGCCGGCATGCCGGTGTCAGCACGCATTGGCCGCCATCGGCGCGAAAGCATTCGACCATGGCCTGGTCGCGCTCCAGCAGGCGCACGATCTCGCCGATGCGAATCTTGCCCGGCGCCTTGGCGAGCTTCACGCCGCCATGCGGCCCGCGCATGGTGGCGACATAGCCGGCGGCGGCCAGGTCCTGCACGATCTTGGTCAGGTGATGGCGCGAGATCGCGAGCTCCTCGGCGATCGCCTCGGTGGTCAGCATCTCCTCCGGCCGCGCGGCGAGCCGCATCAGCGCCCGGAGGCCGAGATCGGTATAGGCGGTGAGCCGCATTGTCGCACCCTGCAATCCTGTATTGAGGATACCACAATCCGAGTCTATTGTGGTATTGAAAATACTGATTTGGAGAATGCGGTGCAGGAAGTGGAAGGCGGGCCGGAAAAGCGGGCGCGGCTCGTGGCCGAGATCCGGGCCAGAACCGGCATCGACGAGGCGATGATCCACCGCCTCGTGCACGGCTTCTACGCCAAGGTGCGCGCCGACGACGTGCTCGGGCCGGTCTTCGACGCAGCCATCGCCGACTGGGCGCCGCACCTCGCCAAGATGTGCGATTTCTGGTCCTCGGTCGCCTTGATGAGCGGGCGCTATCATGGCCAGCCGATGCCGGCGCATCTGAAGCTGCCGATTGAGGCGCGGCATTTCGACCGCTGGCTCGCCCTGTTCGAGGCGACGGCGGCGGAGCTCTGCCCGCCCGCGGCGGCGGCGCATTTCGTCGAGCGCGCCCGGCGCATCGCCGACAGCTTCGAGCTGGGCCGCGCCTTCGCCACCGGCAATATCCAGAAGGGCCCCCTGCCCTCGCAGCGCCGGGTTCGTCACTTGCAGCGTGAAGGAGACACCGCATGACCGCCGGCATTTCCACCTTCGCCGGGCGCACGCTCGGCGAGATCGCCGCCGCCCTGCCCGGCGCCACCGCGATCTTCCGGCGCCACAAGCTGGACTTCTGCTGCGGCGGCGCGGCGACGCTCGCCGATGCCGCGGCCGAGCGCGGCCTGGCCGCGGATGCGGTGGCGACCGAGCTCGCGGCGCTGCAGGCCGGCGACGCCATCGGCCTGGCGCGCGAGCCGGCGGCGCTGATCGCCCATATCCTGGAGCGCTATCACGACACGCACCGGCGCGAGCTGCCGGAGCTGATCCGGCTCGCCCGCAAGGTCGAGGCGGTGCATCGCGACCACCCCCTGGCGCCGCGCGGCCTCGCTGCCGCGCTCGGCGAGCTGCTCAACGAGCTGGACGCCCATATGGTGAAGGAGGAGCGCATCCTGTTCCCGCTGATGCGCGAGGGCGGCCACCCGATGATCACCCATCCGATCGCCCGCATGCAGCACGAGCACCTGGAGCACGGCGAACGGCTGCGCGCCCTGCAAGCCGTGGCGCATGACTGCGTGCCGCCGGACGGCGCCTGTTCGACCTGGGCGGCGCTCTATGCCGGGGTCGCCAAGCTGATCGAAGATGTCGAGCAACACGTGCATCTGGAGAACAACGTGCTGTTCTCGCAATTCGCCGCCGTGCCGGCGAGCGGCTGCGGCTGCGCCGCGGGCGGTTAAACTCGCCCGCACTCGCGCGTGCCCCACGTCATCGTGAAGGGGCACGCGCATCCGTGCCGTCCGTGCCGCCGTATCCCCCCGCATCGATGCAATTCACGGGGATGGCACATCCATGGCGACGAACATCCAGCGGGTCGAGCACATCTATGCCGCCTTCGGCGCCGGCGACATTCCGTCCATCCTCGATGCCCTGCATCCCGCGATCGAATGGGAGCACGACGCGAGCGATCACGGCATGCCCTGGCTGAAGCTGCGGCGCGGCCGGGCCGAGGTCGGCAAGTTCTTCGAAACCCTGGCGGCCTTCGAGTTCCACCGGTTCGAGCCGCTCAACATGACTGCCGGCGGCAACCAGGTGATCTCGGTCATCGCCGTCGACATCACCCTCAAAACCTCGGGCCACAAGATCCGCGACCTGGAGCTGCACCTCTGGACCTTCGACGACCAGGGCCAGGTGACCCGTTTCCGCCACATGGTCGATACCCATCAGCACTGGCTCGCCTGGAAGGGCTGAACCGGCCCGGCTAAGGTTGCGGTAGAGAATCGGGCCTCCGCCCGGTTCCGCAACCAAGCTGGGCGATGACCGACCGGGGATCCACCGCGCCGACCCTTGCGATGGAGGCGAGCGCCAGGCGCGCGCGCCGCGTCGTGTTGCTGGCCGCCGCCCTGCTGGTCATGATCGCGGTACTCGGCGTCGTGCTGGTGCTGCGCTTCGTCGCCGCCGAGCGCGCGCGCGACCTGGTCGGCTGGCAGGTCCGGCTCGGCATCGTCGCCGACAGCCGCGCCGCGGCGATCGACGAGTGGATCGAGCAGGGGTTCACGGTGGCCCGCGAGCTGGCCGAGAACCCGACCGTCCAGCTCTATCTGACCGAGCTGCAGCTTGCCGGCGGCGACCCGGCACGGGTGACCGACGGCGACGCCCAGATCGGCTATCTGCGCAATCTCGCCACCGCCACGGCGGAGCGCGAAGGCTTCGTCGGCCGCGCCGCCGCCTCGCAGGTGCCGGCCAACCTGCCCCGCATCGCCACCGCCGGCATCGGCATCCTGGATCCGAACCGCCGCGCCGTGGCGGCCAGCCCGTCCCTGCTGCCGCTCGATGCGGCGGCGGAGGCCGCGCTGGCGGCCCGCCGGCCCGGCGACGGCACGCTGATCGATCTCTATCTCGACGCCGAGGGCCAGCCCGCCATCGGCTTTGCCTGGCCGGTCCGCCCGGTGCAGGCGGCAGCGAATGCGCGCGAGGAATTCGGCCTCGTCATCGCGGTGCGCCCGGCGGCGCCCGGGCTCGCCCGCCGGCTGCAGCAGCCGGGCGCGACGGAGAAAACGGCCGAGACCCTGCTGGTGCGGCGCAAGGGTGAGACGGTGGAATATCTCTCGACGCTCGCCGACGGCACGCCGGCGACGCGGAGGGCACTGGCGCTCGACACGCCGAACCTCGCCGCCGCCTTCGCGCTCGCGCATCCCGGCGGCTTCACCGAAGGCACCGACTATGCCGGCAAGCCGGTGCTGGCGGTGTCGCGCCCGTTGAAATCGGCGCCCTGGACCCTGGTGCGCAAGGTCGATGCATCCGAGGCGCTGGCCGAGACCGAGCGGCGCCGGCGCACCCTGCTCGCCGTGCTGCTCGGGGCTATCGCCTTCGCCGCCATCGTCGTGGTCGCGGTGTGGCGGCACGGCACCTCGACGCGGGCGGCGGCGGCGGCGACGCGCTTCCACGACATGGCCGACCGGTTCGAGCGGCTGTTCGGCTTCATGCGCACGGTGACCGACGCGCAGCCGACCGCCATCGCCGCGGTGGCGCCGGACGGCCGCTATACCTTCGCCAATGCCCAGGCCGCCGCCGGCACCGGCATCACGCCGGACGAGATGCTGGGCAAGACGCTCGCCCAGGTGATCGGCCCGGTCCGTGCCCGGACGCTGGAAGAGCGCAACCGGGAGGCCCGCGACCTGCAAGTCCGGCTGATGGAAACCGAGACGGTGGAGGAAGCGGGCCAGCAGCGCATCCTGAAGACCGAGCACCTGCCGCTGCCCGATAGCGGCGAATATGTGCGCGGCGTGCTGATGGTGACCGAGGACATCACCGACCTGATGAACGAGCGCGCCCGGCGCGAGCGCACGCTTCGCCAGCTGGTCGCGACCCTGGTCGCCCTGGTCGACCGCCGCGATCCCTATTCCGCCAACCACTCCGCCCGGGTGGCCGAGGTGGCGCGCGCCATCGCGGCCGAGATGGGGCTGCAACCGGTCGAGGTGGAGACGGTGGAAATCGCGGCCTCGGTGATGAATCTCGGCAAGATCGCCGTGCCGGCCGACCTGCTCACCCGGCACGGCACGCTGAGCGAGGACGAGATGCGCCAGGTGCGCGAGAGCATCCTCGCCTCGGCCGACCTGCTGACCGGCATCGAGTTCGACGGGCCGGTGGTCGACACGCTGCGCCAGATGCAGGAGCATTGGGACGGCTCCGGCACGCCGCAGGGCCTGAAGGGCGATGCCATCCTGCCGATGGCGCGCATCGTCTCGGTCGCCAATGCCTTCGTCGGCATGGCGAGCGCGCGGGCCTGGCGGCCGGGGCTCACGCCCGACCAGGCGGCCGATGCGCTGTTGAAGGATGCCGGCCGCAGGTTCGACCGCGCCACCGTGGCGGCGCTGCTCAACGTGCTGGAGAACCGCGGCGGGCGCGAAAAATGGGCGCGCTTCGGCGAACCGCCCAGATCAGGAAACGGGGCCGCATGACGCCGAGAAACGTGAAGCTGCAGCAGGTCGTCGATGCCATGCGCGGCAAGCGCGCGCTGGTCGTCGGCGACGTCATGCTGGATCGTTACGTCATCGGCAAGGTCGAGCGCATCTCGCCGGAGGCGCCGATCCCGATCCTGCGCGTCGGCGAGGAGAGCCTGCGGCCCGGCGGCGCCGGCAACGTCGCCGCCAACCTCGCCGCGCTCGGCCTGAAGGTCGATCTCGTCGGGGTGGTCGGCCGCGATGCGGAGGCGCGCGCGCTGCAGGCGGCGCTGGAGAGCTCGCCGAATATCAAGGCCAGCCTGTTCGCCGGGGCCGACCGCCGCACCACGGCCAAGACGCGGCATATCGCCGGTGGCCAGCAGCTGCTCCGCACCGACAGCGAGCACACCCATCCGGTGGACGGCACGCTGGAAGAGCGACTGATCGCGGCGATCGAGAGGACGGCGCCGAAAGCCGATGCGGTCGTCGTCTCCGATTACGGCAAGGGCTGCCTGACCAGGCGCGTGCTGGTGGCGATCCGGCTCGCCACCCAGGCCCGCATCCCGGTCGTGGTCGATCCGTTCGGGCGCGACTGGAAACGCTACAGCAAGTTCGATTACCTGAAGCCGAACCGGGCCGAGATCCGCGACGCCACCGGTGTCGACCCGGTCGGCGACCGCAGCGCGCTCGCCGCCGCCCGCGCCGCGCGGGAGCAGTTCAAGCTGCGCGGCATCCTGCTGAGCCGCGCCGAGGCGGGGCTCACGCTCGACGACCGGCTCGGCAACAGCCTGCACTTCAAGGCCGAGGCGCGCGAGGTGGCCGACGTCACCGGCGCCGGCGACAGCGTGGTCGCCGCCTTTGCCGCCGCGCTGGCGGCGGAAGCGCGCGCGCCCGATGCCGCGCTGATTGCCAACCTGGCCGGCGGCATCGCAGTCGGCCATGTCGGTGCCTATGCCGTATCGGCGGCCGACCTGATCCATACCCTGCAGCGCGACGCCGTGCTGGCGGTCGCCCACAAGGTGGTGCCGCGCGACCATGCCCGCGTCTGGGTCGAGCATTGGCGCGAAGCGGGCGAGAAAATCGGCTTCACCAACGGCGTGTTCGACCTGCTGCATCCCGGCCATGTCTCGCTGATCGCCGAGGCGAAGCGGCATTGCGACAGGCTGGTGGTGGCGATCAACGCCGATGCCTCGGTCAAGCGCCTGAAAGGCCCCGACCGCCCGATCCAGGACGAGAGCGCCCGCGCCATGGTGCTGGCCGCGCTCGGCGACGTGGATCTGGTCGTCGTGTTCGAGGAGGACACGCCGATCCCGCTGCTCAAGCTGCTGAAGCCCGACGTGCTGGTGAAGGGCGGCGACTATGCCCGCGCCGAGGTGGTCGGCGGCGACCTGGTGGAAGGCTGGGGCGGCAAGGTGCGCCTCGCCCGCGTGGTGCCGGGCCACAGCACCAGCGCGACAGTCGGGCGGCTGAAGAGGTGAGCCAGGCGCCGATGCTCGACGTGGTCGTCATCGGTGGCGGCATCGCCGGACTTTGGGTGCTCGATCGGCTGGCCGCCGCGGGCTTCAGCGCGATCCTGCTGGAACGAGCCGCGCTCGGCGCCGGCCAGACCATCGCCGCCCAGGGCATCATCCATGGCGGTGCCAAATACGAGGTCGAGGGCAAGGGCACGGCTGCGAGCGAGAGCATCGCCGCCATGCCCGATCGCTGGCGCGCCTCGCTGCGCGGCGAGCGAGCGCCCGATCTCACCGCGGCGAAGGTGCTGACCGAGCGCCACCTGATGCTGGCGCGCGGCTTCGGCTTGAAGGCGGAGCTGGCGAGCCGCCTGCTGCAGGCGCGGCGGAGCCGCCTCGACCGCGCCGAATGGCCGGAAGCCTGCGCGCTGATCGCGCAGCTCCGCCGCGTCATCGGGCTGGAGGAGCCGGTGGTCGACGTGCCATCGGTGCTGCAGGCCTTCGCCGCGCAGCAGCGCGAGCGCGTGCACCGCGCCGAGGTGGTGGCGCTGCACCAGGACGGCGACAGCGTCCGCCTCACCCTGCGCGGGCCGCATGGGCGGCCCGGCGAGCTCGCGGCCCGCTTCGCCGTGCTGGCCGCCGGCGCCGCCAATCACCTGCTGTTGCCGGCGGCGCGCCAGCAGCTGCGCCCGCTGCACATGGTGCTGGCGCGCGGCGCGCCGGGGCCGCTCTTCGCGCATCTGCTGGTCGGCCCGGCGCGCCCGGCCCTCACCATCACCAGCCACGCGCTGGAGCAGGGTTTCGTCTGGTATCTCGGCGGCGACCTGGCGGAACGCGGCGTGGCGCTCGATGCCGAGGCGCTGATCAAGCAGGCGCGGACCGAGATCGCCGCCGCCTTCGGTGCGGCGGCCACGACCGGCATGCGCTTCGCCACCAAGCGGATCGACCGCGCCGAGGGCGCCATGCCGGGCAAGCGCCGGCCGGACGGCGCGGTGCTGCAGCAAGAGGGCCGCGTGCTGGCGCTGTGGCCGACCAAGCTCGCGCTGGCGCCCGCCGCCGCCGAGCAGGCGCTCGCCTGGCTGCGCGGCAAGGCTTCGCCCGGCGAGCGCGGCCCGCTGCCGCTCGCCGACTGGCCGCGGCCGGAAGTGGCGCATGCATTGTGGGAGGATGTCGAGCAGTGGAACTGAGGCCGCTCGGCCGCACCGGCATCCGGGTTTCGCCGATCGGCCTCGGCACCGTCGCCTGGGGGCGCGACAAGGGCCTAAAATACGAGCGGCCGGTCACGCTGCCGAGCGATGCGCGCATCGCCGAGCTGATCGAGCGCGCGGAAGCGCTCGGCATCAACCTGCTCGACACCGCGCCCGCCTATGGCACGAGCGAGAGCCGCATTGGCGCGGCACTCGCCGGCAGGCGCGAGCGTTGGGTGATCTCGACCAAGGCCGGCGAGCGCTTCGATGGCGAGCGCTCGAGCTTCGACTTCAGCGCCGCCGGCATGCGCCGGAGCGTCGACGCCAGCCTCGCCGCGCTGCGCACCAACCGAATCGACATCGCCCTGATCCATTCCGACGGCATCGATGAGGGCGCCGCAAAGTTCGGCGCCGCCGCCGAAGCGCTGGCGCGCCTGAAGCAGCAAGGCCAGGTCCGCGCCATCGGCTTCTCCGGCAAGAGCGTGGAAGGCAGCCTCTGGGCGGCAACCTGGGCCGACGTCCTGATGGTGACGTGGAACGACCGCGAGCGCGATCAGGCGCCGGTGATTGCGGAAGCCGCGCGGCGCGGCATCGGCGTGCTGGCGAAGAAGCCCCTCGCGTCAGGACGCATGCCCGCCAGTGCATTGCGTCTCGTCGTCGAGACGCCGGGCGTAGCCTCAGCGATCCTTGGCACGACCGATGCGGCACATCTCGCCGACGCCGTCGCCACTACGACACACAAGCCGGCCGGCTGAGGCGCGCCTTGGCGCGGGTGGCCTTGTAGGACACGTCGCGCTCCACATAGAGATATTCGATCGTCTCGCCGCGGCGGGCGATGACGCGGTAGGTGTGCGGCGGCGGGTAGACGGTCTTGCCGTCGATCGTCTCGGTCAGGGTGATGAAGTCGTTGCCCACCACCCACCAGATGCCGGTCTCGATCTGCTCGAACTCGATCTGGCATTGCCGGCGGATGCGGTATTCGGCGCGGAAGGTGCCGTCGGCATGGCGCTCGACCAGCCATTCCGCCTCGGTGTCCCAGGTCGGCTGATAGCCCTCGCCGTACCACAGGCCGACGAGGTCCTGCTCGGTCAGCGCCGTCGCCGAGACGGCGGCCGACCAGGCGAGCACGATGGCGGCAAGCAAGACGGCGGCGCTGCGTCGGATCATCGCGGACAGGATAGGAGCAAAGCCGCGGCGCGCAACCGCGCGAAGATGGTTGCCGTGGCTTAACCGTGCCGTCACTTCACTCCTGCTATCACTTCACCTTGAAGGCATCGTCGACCGGCACCTGCCAGCCATTGGCGAGGCGGTTGGTTTCGTTCGCCATTCCGACCACCGCCAGGAGCTCGCCCAGCATGGCGTCGGTCATGCCCTTGGCGCGGGCGCCAGCGGTGTGGGAATGGATGCAATACTCGCAGTTGTTGGTGACCGAGACGGCGACATAGATCATCTCCTTCACCAGCGGATCGAGCGCACCCGGCGCCATCACCTCCTTCACGCTCTCCCAGGTACGGCGGAGCGTCTTGGGGTCGTGCGCCAGGTACTTCCAGAAGTTGTTCACCCAGTCGGAGCCGCGCGTCTTCATGATATCGTCGTAGACGGCGCGCACCTCGGCGCTCGCATCGGCATATTCGATCGGCTTGGCGATGGGCATTCCGGTCTCCTCAAAACAAGCGGGCCGGAGCTTGCGCCCCGGCCCGAAACTGAATCGAAGCTGCGGCCTCAATACATGTGCTGGCCGCCGTTGATCGAGAGCGTCGAGCCGGTGATGAAGCCGGCATCGTCGGCGCAGAGGAAGACGACGCCGCGGGCGATCTCCTCGGCATGGCCGAGCCGGCCGACCGGGATCTTGGCGATGATCTTCTCCAGCACCGGCTTCGGCACCGCCTGCACCATCTCGGTATCGATGTAGCCGGGCGCGATGGCGTTGCAGGTGATGCCGATGGCGGCGCCCTCCTGCGCCAGCGCCTTGGTGAAGCCGTGCACCGCCGACTTGGCCGCGGCGTAGTTCACCTGGCCGTACTGGCCGGCCTGGCCGTTGATCGAGCCGATATTGACGATGCGGCCGAACTTGCGCTCGCGCATGCTGTCGATGGCGGCGCGGCACATGTTGAAACAGGAGCCGATATTGGTGTCGAGCACGGCGTCCCACTGCTCGCGGCTCATGCGGTGGAGCGTGCCGTCGCGCGTGATGCCGGCATTGTTGACGATGATGTCGACCGGCCCGAGATCCTTCGCCACCTGGGCGACGCCGTCGCGACAGGCCTCGAAGCTCGAGACGTCCCACTTATAGGTGGCGATGCCGGTCTCCTGCCTGAACTTGCTCGCCGCCTCGTCGTTGCCGCCGTAATTGGCAGCGACCTTGTGGCCTGCCGCCTTCAGCGCCTTGGAGATGGCTGCCCCGATCCCTCGGGTGCCGCCGGTCACGATCGCCACGCGCGCCATTGCAACCTCCCTTGTTTGTTTCCCAGACGACTTTCTTAGGCTAGCGCTCCACGCACATGGCGATGCCCATGCCGCCGCCGATGCAGAGGGTGGCGAGGCCCTTCTTGGCGTCGCGCTTCTGCATCTCGAACAGCAAGGTGTTCAGCACGCGGGCGCCCGAGGCGCCGATCGGATGGCCGATGGCGATGGCGCCGCCGTTGACGTTCACCTTGGCCGGATCCCAGCCCATATCCTTGTTGACGGCGAGCGCCTGCGCGGCGAAGGCCTCGTTCGCCTCCACCAGGTCGAGATCGCCGACCTTCCAGCCCGCCTTGGCGAGCGCGGCGCGGCTGGCCGGGATCGGGCCGGTGCCCATGATCGCCGGATCGACGCCGGCCTGGGCCCAGGACACGATGCGGGCGAGCGGCGTCAGGCCGCGCTTCTTCGCTTCCTCCGCCGTCATCAGCACCACGGCGCCGGCGCCATCATTGATGCCGGAGGCATTGGCGGCGGTGACAGTGCCGTTCTTCTCGAAGGCGCCCCGCAGGCCTGCGATGCCTTCCAAGGTCACGCCGTCGCGGATGTACTCGTCGCGATCGACCACGGTGTCGCCCTTGCGGCCCTTGATGGTGACCGGGATGATCTCGTCCTTGAAGCGGCCGGACTTGCGCGCCGCTTCCGCCTTGTTCTGCGAGGCGACGGCGAAGCGGTCCTGGTCCTCGCGGGTGATCTGCCACTGTTTGGCGACGTTCTCCGCCGTGTTGCCCATGTGGTAGCCGTTGAAGGCGTCCCACAGGCCGTCCTTGATCATGGTATCGACGAATTCCATCGCGCCCATCTTCTGGCCGGCGCGGAGATAGCCGGCATGCGGCGCCTGGGTCATGCTCTCCTGGCCGCCGGCGACGACGATCTTGCTGTCGCCGTTCTGCACCGCCTGGAAGCCGAGCGCGACGGCACGCAGCCCCGAGCCGCAGAGCTGGTTGACGCCCCAGGCCGGCACCTCGTTCGGCACGCCGGCATGGATCGAGGCGATGCGGGCCGGGTTCTGGCCCTGACCGGCCGTCAGGATCTGGCCCATGATCACTTCCGACACCTCGGCCGGATCGACCTTGGCGCGTTCCAGCGCGCCCTTGATGGCGACGGTGCCGAGATAGTCGGCGGAAACGCCGGCGAAGGCCCCGTTGAACGATCCGACCGGCGTACGGCCGGCGCTGACGATGACGACATCGGTCATGGCGCGCACTCCTCCTCATTCCCGGCGCCACCCGCAGCGCCTTCAATGTTGTGAGGCAGACTAGCCCATCGGAGCGGCCCGGCGCAAAGCGCGCCGCGACGATGGTTTCGATGACCGCAGGGTTGCAGCGCCGTGACGCAGCAGCCAGGACGCGAGCGGCGCCCACAAGGTTACCGGCGCGTCCGGACCCACCACCATGCCGACATGCGCCGCCGGCGGCTGCAGCGTCTCCGCCCGCGGCAATGCCGTCGCCAGCGCCAGCGCGCTCGGGCCGGGCACCAGGCGATCGTTGGCCGGTGCCACCACCAGTGCCGGAAGGTCGAGCATCTCGGGCCGCACCGCCCTGCCCCCGACGACCCAGCGCCCGCCGGCCGGACGGTTGTCGCCGTACCAGTCGCGGAAGCATTCGCGCGCCACGGCGCCCGCCAGCCGCACGCCGTCGTTCGCCCAGTCCTCCAGCGCGACGAAGTCGGCGGCCGTTTCGCTTGCCGGGTCCATTGCCGCGAAGGCCTGGAACTTGCGCACCACGAGGTCGGGGTCGTTGCCGAGGAAGATCATCTGCAGCTGATCGACCGACAGAAAGCCATCCGGGGCAAGATGCGTCAGCGCCTCGCCCAGCAGGGCGCCGATGCGCGCCGTCTCCGGCCGCACGGCGTGGAAGTCCCACGGCGCGGCAAGCAGCGCCAGCGCCCGCACCAGCTGCGGCCGCAGGAAAGCGAGCGCGGTCGCCATGGTGCCGCCCATGCAATAGCCGGCCAGCACCACCGGTCCGCCCGCCAGCCCGACCGCCGCGTCGAGCGCGCGGACGAGACGGCCGGCGATCAGGTCGCCGACCGAGATGCGGGGATCGTCGGGCACGCCCCAGTCGAGCAGCAGCGGCCGGTGGCCGAGGCCGGCGAGGTGACGCAGCAGGCTGCGCCTGGCCGAGAGGTCCAGGATGTAGGCGCGGTTGACCAGCGAGGGCACGAACAGCGTGACCGGGCCGTCATTTTCGGGACCATAGTCGAGCAGGCGCGCCGAACCCTCCGACCAGACGACCGGCGGATCGGACAGGTCGCGCCGGTATGGATGCGCGCGATAGGCCGCAATGCCCCGGACCATCGCCTCCAGCCGCCCGGCCCAGGCCCGGGCGACGGCGTCAGTCAGCCTGGCGGGATCGGCGGCGGCGAGCCGGGGCGCGAGTGCCGCCGCCTCCTTTTGCAAGCTCGCGTTCCAGGCGAGCGATCCGCTCCTCGCAAGCGGCAAGGCGGCGAGCGAGGTCAGCGCCATCAGGTTCGCCGCCGCGAGCTGCCCGGTCAGCGGCCGTGGTCCCGCCCGCTTTTGCTGCGCCGTTGGTCCTGCCTGTCGCATCGCTCCCCTGTCGCCCCGCCTTGCTCAGGCTTTCCACCAGGCCGGCGAAGACGGGGTCGTCGCCGAGCAGCCGGGCCTGCTCCCGCCATAAGTCGAGATAGCGCCGGGCAAGCTCGTCAAGGTCGGGCGGATCGGCCATGCGGCGACTATAGCGCCGGGGCCTCGCGGCACATATTCCTCTTGCGCCGCAGCAAGAGATCCTATGCTGCGCAGCAAACCTGCTATGCTGCGCAGCAAGACGGTCGGAACGAACAGCGGGGTGGAAGGGTCGTGAGCGAGCATGTCGAGGCGAAACCGGTCGAGAAGCCGATCCGGATCAAGAAATACGCCAATCGCCGGCTGTACAACACCGCCAGCTCCTCCTACGTGACGCTCGACCATTTGGCGAAAATGGTGCGGGAAGGCCTCGACTTCGTGGTCGAGGACGCGAAGAGCGGCGAAGACATCACCCGCACGGTGCTCACCCAGATCATCTTCGAGGCCGAAGGCAAAGGGCAGAACCTGCTGCCGATCAGCTTCCTGCGCCAGCTGATCGGCTTCTACGGCGACAGCCTGCAGGCCCTGGTGCCGAGCTATCTCGAGCTCAGCATGGCCTCGTTTTCCAAGAACCAGGAGCAGATGCGGCACTACGTGCAGGACGCCTTCGCCGGCATGAACCCGTTCAAGCAGTTCGAGGAGATGGGGCGGCAGAACATGGCGATCTACCAACGCGCCATGAGCATGTTCAATCCGTTCGCCGGCCAGGGCGGCGCGCCGGGCGCCCCGGGCGCGCCGCCGCCGGCGGAGGGCGAGCCGTCGAAGGACCTGGACTCGCTCAAGGACAAACTGGAGGCGATCCAGAAGCAGCTGGACCAGATGACACGGGAGAAGTAGCGATATCGGCGGTTGGATTACAATTCTATAGTTAACAGTTTTGATTTGATGAAGGCCCGTTAAAGCCGCGGTGACCAAACAAGGCCCCGGTGATCAATCGGTGATTTGAAGCATTTTACGAAATATTGATCGGCCAGGGCCATATCTGGCAGGTTATGGTCACCATATTCGACCTATGAGCAGCGTACCCGCCCTCGCCCGCATCCAAGCCGCCGCTGTCGCCCCCGCGACGCTGGGGGACGGGGCGGCGCGTGCCGATCTGGCGCGCGGCCAGCGGGCCTATGGCCGTGCCCTTGCCGGGACGACGGATGAGGGCGGCTCGCGGGCGGCGGTGCTGCTGCCGCGTTATGGCTTTGCCCGTTTCGCCCTGCCGCCGGACGCCCTGCGGTTCGCGGGCGAACGGGAAGACGACGACCCGCCGCCGCGGGCAAGCGTCCCGGAAGCACGCGCCGCCTATGGCGAGGCAGCACGGCGCGGCCGCATCGACATTCCATCCGGCGACCTGATCGACCTCTCGGTCTGACGCGCTGCATCCGCGGCGCAACCTTCCTTCCGCTCCGCCGTTCCGCAGCCGGAGGACCATGCCATGCGAACTTGCCTGCTGCGCCCTGCCGCTGCGCCCCTCGCCGCCCTGGCGCTCGTGGCCTGCGGCTCGGAATCCACTGGCCTCGGCATCAACCTGGTGCCGCAGGAGCAGGTTGCCGAGATGGCGCAACCCGCATGGCAGCAGATCCTGAGCGAAACCGCGCCTTCGGGTAACGCCGCCTATCAACAGAGGGCGCAGGAGATCTCGAGCCGCTTGCTGGCCGCGGCGGGCGAAGATCCGGCCAAGTGGGAGGTGCGGGTGTTCGAGGGCAACGAGGCAAATGCTTTCGCCCTGCCGAACGCCAAGATCGGCATCTTCGAAGGCATGTTCGGGGTGGCCGAGAATGACGCGCAGCTCGCAGCCGTGCTTGCCCACGAGGTCGCGCACGTTCAGGAGGAACACTCGACCGAACGCGTCAATTCCGAGATGGCGACGCAGCTCGGCGTGCAGCTGGCCGGCGCGGTGGTGGGTTCCGCGACCGGAGTCAGCCCGCAGGCGGCCGCCGGGTTGCTGGGAGCCGGGGCGCAGTACGGGCTGGTTCTGCCCTACGGGCGAAATCAGGAACTGGAGGCCGACAGCCGGGGCCTCACGCTGATGGCCAAGGCCGGCTACGATCCGCGCGCCGCGGTCGAGCTGTGGCAGAACATGCGGCAGGCGGGCGGCGATCGCCCGCCGACCTTCCTGTCGACCCATCCGGGACCCGAACAGCGCATCGCGCAGCTGCAGGCGCAGATGCCGGAGGCGCTGGAGGTTTACCAGACGCGCTGATCCTCCGCGGCCTCGACGGTCTCCGGCCGCCATCGCTTCCCCCTTGCCGAGCCCCCGCCGATGGTGAAACCATCGGGGCACAGGGAACGTGCGTCACCAACTCAAGGGAGGGGCGCCATGGCGCTGAAGACCAAGCCCAGAGGTCCGCGCACCATTGCCATCGTCGGCCCGTATCTCGCGGGCAAGACCACCTTGCTGGAAAGCATCCTGCACGCATCCGGCGCGATCGCCCGCAAGGGCCGCGTCACCGAGGGCAACACGGTCGGCGATACCTCGGCCGAGGCGCGCGAACGACAGATGAGCGTCGAGATCAATGCCGTCGCCGCGGACTGCCAGGACGATCCGTTCGTGTTCCTCGACTGCCCGGGCTCGATCGAGTTCCTGCAGGAGACCAAGAACGCCCTGGTCGGCGCCGACGCCGCCGTGGTGGTGTGCGAGCCCGATACGGCCAAGGCGGCGATGCTGGTGCCGATCATGAAGACGCTGGAGCAGAGCGGCATCCCGCATCTCCTGTTCGTCAACAAGATCGACAAAGCGACGGGCGCGGTGCGCGACCTGCTGCCGGCATTGCAGGAGGTGAGCGCCAAGCCGCTGGTGCTGCGCCAGGTGCCGATCCGCGAGGGCGACGTGATCACCGGCTATGTCGACCTCGCCTCCGACCGCGCCTTCGTCTATCGCGACGACCAGCCGTCGGAACTGATCCAGATACCCAAGGGCACGGTGGAGCGGCGCGACGAGGCGCGCTTCGCCATGCTGGAGAAGCTCTCCGATTTCGACGACCGGCTGATGGAAGCCCTGCTCGAGGAGAAGGACCCGCCGCGCGATACCGTGTTCGAGGACCTGGCGCAGGAGCTGAAGGAAGGCCTGATCGTGCCGGTGCTGTTCGGCTCCGCCGAGACCGAGCACGGCGTGCGCCGCTTGATCAAGGCGCTGCGCCACGAAGTGCCGGAGCACACGGTCGCAGCGGCCCGCATCGGCGTCGACCCGAACGGCCCGCCAATTGCCCAGATCCTGAAGACCTATGTCACGCCGCATTCCGGCAAGCTGTCGCTCGCCCGCATCTGGGCCGGCAAGATCGAGGACGGCGCCGTGCTGAACGGCGAGCGCGTTGCGGGCCTCCTCCGGCCCCGCGCCGGCAAGCAGGAGAAACTCGCCACCGCCCAGGCCGGCGAGACGGTGCTGTTCGGCCGCCTGGAACAGGCCAAGACCGGCGACACCTTGGCGCCCGGCAAGGAGCCGCCGAAGCAGCTGCCACGCGCCGAGACCTTGCCGCCGGTCTTCGAGCTCGCCGTGGAGGCGGCCAACCGCAACGAGGAGGTGAAGCTCTCCGGCGCGGTGCAGAAGCTGATGGACGAAGACCCGGCGATCCGCTTCGAGCAGCATGCCGACACGCATGAATTCGTGCTGGCGGGCCAGGGCGACATACATCTCAAGGTCGCCTTCGACCGGCTGAGGTCGAAGCACGGGCTGACCCTGAAGGCGCGCCGGCCGCATGTCGCCTACAAGGAGGCGATCCGCAAGGCCACGACCCAGCACGGCCGGCACAAGCGGCAATCCGGCGGCCACGGCCAGTTCGGCGACGTGCATATCGAGATCAAGCCGCTGCCGCGCGGCGAGGGCTTCGTGTTCGACAACAAGATCGTCGGCGGCGTGGTGCCGAAGAACTTCATCCCCGCGGTCGAGGAAGGCGTGCGCGACTACCTGAACCACGGGCCGATGGGCTTCCCGGTGGTCGACGTCTATGTCGCCCTGTTCGACGGGCAGTACCATGCGGTCGATTCATCCGAGCTCGCCTTCAAGACGGCGGCGCGCATCGCCATGACCGAGGGCATGCCGAAATGCGAGCCGGTGCTGCTGGAGCCGATCTGCAAGGTCGAGGTGGCGGTGCCGAACGAGCACACATCGAAGGCGAACCAGATCATCAGCGGCCGGCGCGGGCAGATTCTGGGCTTCGACGCCCGGCCCGGCTGGACCGGCTGGGACGTGGTCACCGCCCATCTGCCGCAATCGGAGATGCACGACCTGATCGTCGAGCTGCGCTCGCTGACCCAGGGCGTCGGCACCTATACCTGGAGCTTCGACCACCTGCAGGAGCTGACCGGGCGCCTCGCCGACAACGTGCTGGCGCAGCACAAGCAGGGCCGGGCCGCCGAATGAACATCGCCGACAAGGCCTCGGACCTCCTGCTCAAGGCACGCCTGGAGCGGGCGCCGCTCGCCGGCCTGCCGGAGGATTGCCGCCCCGCCGACGAGACCGCGGCTTACGCGATTCAGGCCGAGCATGTGGCCCGGCTCTGCCGACAGCTCGGCGGCCGCACCATCGGCTACAAGGTCGGCGCCACCGGCGCGGGCGCGCGCAAGCTGCTCAACACCGACCATCCGTTCTACGGCCGGCTGATCGACAAACTGGCGCAAGGCTCGCCCGCGAAGCTTTCGCCGGCGGAGAGCCGCATGCGGGTGATCGAGGCGGAGTTCGCCTTCCGCATGGGCCGCGACCTGACGCCGCGCGGGAAGCCCTGGACGTTCGACGAGGTGCAAGGGGCGATCCTCACCGCGCTGCCGGCGATCGAGGTGGTGGACAGCCGCTATGCCGAGTGGACCAAGGTCGGCGTGCTGTCGGTGATCGCCGACCAGGGCAGCCACGGCCACTGGGTCCAGGGGCGCGAGACCGAAGACTGGCGCGGCCTGGACCTCGCGGCGCACAAGGTGACCTTGAGCGTCGACGGCGCGGTGGTGCGCGAAGGCGCCGGGCGCAACGTGCTCGACCATCCGCTCAACGCGGTGCTCTGGCTCGCCAACACGCTGAACGAAACCGGCCAGACCTTGCGGGCGGGCGAGTACATCTCCACCGGCACCGCGATCGACATCTACCTGGCCAAGCCCGGCGAGACGATCGGTGCGGATTTCGGGGTGCTGGGGAAGGTGGATCTCGACATAGCGGCCGGGGAGCGCGCCGGACAGGGTCACGTGGCGACCCAAGAAGAATGATGTAATTCCCACAAAAAAATATTCGTCTCCGCTGGAATTCTCAATAATTAATGCCGATTTATTGGTTATGTTCCGCCCAGTTGTAATCGTCGTGGCGCCATAAATACGCAATCAACACAAGGAAATCATATGTATACTGATTTTCTATTTTAGGTGGTGGGCGAAATTGGTAAAATTGCTTGTATAAGTAACTGTTTATAAAGAGATCCAAACACAAATTTTGGGTGCGACAGACATTTTCATACAGGACTGGGCATGAGCATGCTCAAAACACTCTCGCACTCCTCCACCCGCATTCGGCGTCTTCTCATCGCGCTGGCCGGCGACCAGCGGGGAATCGGCGCCGTGGGCATGGCGCTGGCGCTGCCGGCCCTGGTCGGGTCCGCCGGCATCGGCGTAGAGGTCGGCATGTGGTACCTGGAAAAGCGAAATCTGCAGGTCGCCGCCGATGCCAGCGCGGTCGCGGGCGCATTTGAACTCGCCCGCAGCAACGAAGCGAGCATCACGGCGGCGGCGACGGCGCAGGCGGCCAAGAACGGATTCGTCGCGGGCGACGGTTCGACGATCTCGGTGACCCCGAATACGTCGGGCGGCAGCGGCACAGTTCGGGTGCAACTGCAAAAATCCGTGCCGCGACTCTTCTCGGCGATTTTCCTGGAAGAGAACGTGACGGTCAGTGTCGAAGCCTCTGCCGGCGTGCAAATTTCCGGCGATGCCTGCGTGCTGGCGCTCGATTCGAGCCTGACCAAGGCGCTCGACATCCAGGGCAGCACCTTCGTCGACATGCCGAACTGCACGTTGGCCGCGAACTCGAACAACGCCGTTGCGATCGCGGTTTCCGGCAGCGCCAGCCTGAGTGCGGCGTCGCTCTGGTCGCGCGGCGGAGTCGATACCGGCGGTTCCGCCGCCATCACGCTGCCCGGCGGCATCCTCGACAACGTCTGGACGCTGGCCGATCCCTATTCCGCGCTGAGCATCCCCGCCTTCGGCAGTTGCGACTTCAACAACCAGAGCTATGCCAACGAGACGACCACGATCAGTCCAGGCGTCTATTGCGGCGGCATCACGTTCGGCGCCAACGCCAACATCACGCTGATGCCTGGGACCTACTACATCGTCGACGGCGACGTGACGATGAATGCGCAGTCGGTGGTGCGCTGCAACTGCAACGGCGATGACGGCGTGACCTTCGTGCTTACCACGAAGAGCAGCAACATGAGCAAAATCGGCCGCGTGCGCATCAATGGTGGCGCCGATGTGCAGCTGGCCGCACCGTCCGACCCGAACGAGCACTTCGTCGGCGTGCTGTTCTATCAGGATCGTCGCGCGACCAACACCCAGGCGAACAAGCTGAACGGCGGTTCGGCGATGACGCTCACGGGTGCCATCTACACGCCCGCCCAGCCCTCGGAGTGGAACGGCAACAACAGCTCCTCCGCCTCGAACTGCACCCGCCTGATCGCGCGGACGATAACCTTCATCGGCAACTCGTACTTCAACAATGCGGGCTGCCCGGCGGCCGGTGTGAAGCCGATTGAGGTCACCAGCGTGCGGGTCTTGTCATGATCGGCCTGCAGCGCATTTGGCGGGGGCGCGACGGCAACATCGCGGTGGAAGTGGCGCTGGCAATGCCCATCCTGCTCGCCCTGCTCGCCGGCATCACCGATCTTGGCCGCGCCGTTCTCGCCGACGCGCGCCTGAAATCGGCGGTGCGGGCCGGGTTGGAATATGCGCAGGTCAATCCCAATCATGGCGGGGGAATCGAGGCGGTGGTGCGCGCCGCGGCTAACGAACCGGGCGTCACGGTCACCATGGCACAGATCTGCCAGTGCCCGGACGGCTCCACAGTGGAATGCAGCGTAGCCTGCGGCGACGGTCAGCCTCCCGGCGGTTATGTCGTTATAAGTGCCGAGCAGGCATTCACCGCGCTGTTCCCCGGGATGAGCGCCCTGATCGAGGGGCCGCGCCTGGCGCACGGCAGCATCAGGGCGAAATGATGCGGAAGATGCTCGGCTGCTGTCTCGCCAACCAACGCGGCGCGGCCGTTATCGAGTTCGCCATCGCCGGCCCGTTCCTGATCGCCGCGCTGGTCGGACTGCTCGAGGCGGGGCGCTTGCTGTGGATCAGTCACACGATGCAGCAGGCGGTCGATGAGGCGGGACGTTACGCGATGATCAACCGCACCGGTGACACGGCCACCCTGACCACCTATTTGCAGGGCAAGCTGGGCTCGCCCGACGCCTCGCTTGTCATCGAGGTGACGCAGAGCAGCGCCGGTGGCATCACCTACGTCAACATCGCCGCTCGCAAGCCGTTCGAACTCGCCGGCGGCCTGTTCGGGACGCTCGAGAGCGCGGTCGGCGGCCGCACCAGCGTGCCGCTGCTGCCGTCGAGCTGAGATCCGCAGCGACGCAACCCTAGTTATTGAAGGCCCATGATCCGTCCGGCTGCAGGCAGGCGACGCCGTAGAGCGGCTGGCGACGGCCGTCGATCACGCCGGTGGTCTGATATTCGCGGCAGTACTGACCGCTGGCCTCGCGCCAGGCACGGCCGTATTGCGGCCCGACCGGCAGCCGCGGCAGGTTGAGCGGGAGGTCGATGATGATCTGCACGCCGCCGGGCACGACCACAGGCGCGCGATAGCCGCGCGACCACGCATGGCCGCGGCACTTGACCTCTTCCTTGTACTCGCCGCTGCGCTCGCGCTTGCGCTCCACTTTGCAGACGCCGTCGTCGTACTCTTCCTTCCATTCGCCGCCGCGCTCGCGCTTGTACTCGTACTTCTCTCCGCCGCGGCCCTTGCCGCTCTCGTCCTTCCACGGGTCGGCGGCCGCGCCGAAGGTCCAACCGAGCATCGCGGCGAGGACTAGGCTGGCTGCAAGCATAGCGCTGATCCCTTGGTTGCGCCGGCCGACCGGACCGGCCCCCTCAGGTTCGAACGCAATCATGGCCACGCGGAGGCACGTTCTGGGCAGTTCCGCGCGCCTCAGAAGCGGAAAGCGGCGCCCGCAGGCGCCGCTCCGCTCCTCCCAGACGGGCTTGTCGTTCAACGCCGGCGGCGGCGCGCCAGCAAGCCAAGCCCCAGCAAACCGATACCAAGCAAAGACAGCGCCGCTGGTTCCGGAATCGGCGTGCCATTGCCGTTGCCGGGCGCGATCCAGCCGCTGCCTTGGGCGGCCGTGCCGATCCCCTGAACATGCGCGGCGGTGGTGAAAGGCCCGTGGCCGCCAGCGGGGGCGCTCAGGAAATCGAAGTCGGTGACATCGATCGCGCCGGTGAAGCCGATATCCACAACGAAGGTCTGGCCGGCGTTGAAGCGATCGCCGGGCGGCCCGTTCTGCCAGTCGAACAGAATGTCGTAGCGCCCATCGCCGTCAGCCTGGAACGCATCGATGCCGGTCGATGGCGCGCCACCCGTGAGAAGGGCGGTGGGTGCGCCGATTACGGTGAAGCTCAGCGCCGTCGGGTCCAGCGCCGGATTGAAGTTGAACGCCCAGAGGTCGACGAATTCGGAGCCGACGAGGCCGGAGGTGGACATCGTCAGGCGAACGCCGTTCGCACCGATGGCATCCGCGGCGTCGTCGAAAGTCGCAGTCAGCCACGGCGTCGGCCCCGCGGGCGACTGAGCGCCGCTGAACTCGGTGTCCAGTTCATAAGTCAGAACCCCGGCTTGCGCAGCGCCGGCGGTCAGAGCCACCGCAAGGGACGATGCGCCAAGCAGCGACATACCGAATCTCGTCAGGGACATGACACCCTCCTTGATCCGCCCAAACATTGTTTATGCAAGGCGCGCGCCAAGGAGCTAAGTCACTGAATATAATCACTCTGCTCGCCTACGGCCAAGCTGAGTGTAAAATGGTTAATACATAAGACAACGGGGGTCTCTTGCGCCCCAATATTCCATATTGCACACCAATTGGAGCTGTCTATAAGATATTTATGCTCGGTACAATCTTGTGATATTTATGTAATATGACGATTATTACTTATATTCTTTTGTTAAGTGATCTGACACGGCGAGAAGAGGGTAAGAAGTGACGCGCTGGCCGGTGTTTTATGGTCGGCTCCCTTCCTCGCACTCAAACAGATTCCTTCCGGATTTGGCCGTAGCGAAAGCGCCTTGCCGCCAAGTCAAAAATTTTTACAGGCTCGGTGGCGAGCGGCTTACTGCCGTGCCGGCGTCAACGAAAAACGGCGTCCGAAGGCGCCGTTTCCCTAAGCCAAGCAGGAGACGCGTTCAGCTCTTCCGGCGACGGAGCAGACCGAGGCCCAGCAGCCTGGCGCGGAGCAGGGCGAGAGCGGCAGGCTCCGGCACTTCGGTCGTCGGAGTGTCGCGGCGGGCGACGTTCCGGAGTCAGAGATCTTTACAGATCTCGAGGCAGCAAATCGGCGGCGGATCGTAAAGTATTGATTTGATGTATCTTTATTTTTTGGCACAGCCTGTGCTTTGTATGAAATGCGTTCCCTTACGCGGCGAGAGCCCGCACAGGAGATTGAGATGAGCACCGTGTTCGGACTTCGGCCTCTGGTTCTGGCCGCGGGCGTAGCAGTTGGATCGCTTATGGCGGCATCGAGCGCGAACGCCGTTGCGATTTCCTTTTCCAAAATCACCAACAACGGCAATACGGATGTAAGCAGCCAGCTCTCCGCCGACGTGACGGATGCCGGCGGCGGCCAGGTGGCCTTCAAGTTCACCAACGCGGTGGGGGTGGCCTCGTCCATCACCGACATCTACCTCGACGACAACACCACCGCCGTGCTGCTCGGCCTTGCCGGTATTACCAACAGCGCTGGCGTGTCGTTCAGTGCCGGCGCATCGCCGCCAGACCTTCCCGGTGGTGGACCGTTCAGCTTCGACGCGGATTTCGCAGCGGACTCCGACTCCCCGGTCAGCGCCAACGGCGTCAATGCCGCCGGCGAGTTCGTGACCCTCACGTTCAATCTGATCGGCGGCAAGACATTCGCCGACGTACTGGCCGAACTCGGCAGCGGCGAGTTGGAGCTTGGTCTGCACGTCCAGTCGATCGCGCCGCAGGGCGGTAGCGACTCTTATATCAACACCGGCACCCCGCCGACCCGTGTGCCCGAGCCGGCGACGCTGGCTCTGTTCGGAGCCGGCCTGATGGGTCTCGGTCTGCTGCGGCGGCGCCGCGCCGTCTGATCCAGCCCGGCTTCTGAGCTGCCAAGCGGCGGCCTTCGCGAGGAGGCCGCCGCTTTACTTTGTTTCGGCAGTAAACCTTCCGGGTAATGGGCAGCGAACTTAGCCAAAAGTGGCCATTGATCATGCGGTCCAATAATCCCGCCTCAGACGGGGAACGGTGCCTGGAATCTGAGAATGCGCAGATACGGCAAACGAACCGGCGCCGCCGGGTCCACCACGCAGCGTGTGTCCCCTCACGGTGGCATTTATTAACATTATATTAAAGAACATTGAATTTTAAGGATGAATATTTGAATCCATTAATTGTCCAATTGTCAAAATCGCTTACATAAAAACGACTCATTAAGACAATTTTGGCTGAATACTTGAGTTGGTACGGCGGTTGCTTAGCTCCAGAGAGCAAGAGACGCCGGCGCCCCTCGCGGTGACGGGTCGCTGCCAATCAGGAGTTCAGATCCAATGCGGAAGTTCGGTTTGATTGCCACGTCGGCAATTGTCTATGTGGGAATGGTCGCGTCCGGCTCGGCCGCGGTGATCTACGGCGGCAAGTTCAGCGGCACGGATTGCAGCGGCAAGGGCGGCTTCGATCTCTGTTATGCCGATACCAACGGCACCTATCAGGAGCCGAACGAGAGTCGGGATGGCTCGCCCTCGATCTTCAAGCGCGATGCGGGCGGCGGCCAGGATATCGGTTCGTTCGACAGCATCACCGGCGGCGAGTTCAGCGTCAGCCACAACGCCCAGACCAATGTGCTGTCCTGGACCTACACGCCGGACCTGGATGATCCGGAGATCCACTATTTCACGGTCAAACAGGGCGATGCTTATGCCCTGTTCTACGATCTAGACACGCCGATCACGAGCTGGTCCGGTGATCTCGACCTCTATTTCACCCAGCCGGGCTACTCCCACATCACCTGGTTCGATACCGGCAGCACGACGACCACAGAGGTTTCGGAGCCGGCGACCTTGGCGCTGCTTGGCGCCGGGCTGGCGGCGCTTGGCGTCTGGCGCCGTCGCAAGCCGGCCTGATCCATCCTTCTATTGGCGGCGGCCTTCACCCGAGGGCCGCCGTTTTCTTTTAGCTCGGCGCCTCAAAATTGCCTTGAGCGCACCATGATCGTTGCTTGCAATGGGCTCGCACCCGCAACCGGACGGCCCTAAGGACCTGGTAACGACATGCGCAATAATCTCGGCCGTCTCGGCGCAGCATCCGGAGGCGACATGCGAGTGCAGCCCCCCTCCCCGTTCCTGCAGGCCGGCGTGGCCATGCTGGCGGCGCTGATGCTCCTGGCGCTCCCCGCCCTCGCCGACAAGCCCGAGGGCGTCGGGGGCGGCAAAGGCAAGGGCGGCGGTGCCGCGGCGCATGGCAACAAGGGTGGTGGCGGCAAAGGCGGCAACGGCAAAGGCGGCGGCAGTGGCGGTGATCTCAACATCAACGTCGACATCCGCTTCGGCGGCGACGATCGGGTTGTGGTGCGCGATTTCTACGGTTCGATGCGCGGCTGCCCACCCGGCCTCGCCAAGAAGAACAACGGCTGCATGCCGCCGGGCCAGGCGAAGAAGTGGGCGGTCGGCCATCCGCTGCCGCGCGACGTGGTGTTCTACGACCTGCCGCACGAACTGGTGATCAAGCTGCGCCCGCCGCCTTCGGGCTATCGCTATGTCCGCGTGGCGGCCGATATCCTGATGATTGCGGTCGGCACCGGCATGGTGATCGACGCCATCGAGGATCTCGGCCGGCTCTGACACCGCCGCCGCGGTCCCGGCGGCGTCACGGCCTGTTGACCCACGGCCCCGAGCGCGTTCCCTATATTCCCCGAGGGAAGCGGTTAAGGAGCCGACATGCTGATCAAGCGGCCCAAGGGCTGGGAGCTGCCGGAACGGGCGGCGACCCCGGAAGCGATTTATCACGGGCGCCGGACCTTCCTGGCCGGCCTGCCGGCCATGCTGCTGGCGACCCAGCTGCCCGGCATCGCGCGGGCGGCGGATGCCGACCCGTCGGCGGCGCTCTATCCGGTGAAGCCGAACCCGAAATACGGGCTCGACCGGCCGATCACGCCGGAGAAGCTCGCCACCACCTACAACAACTTCTACGAGTTCGGCTCGCACAAGGAAATCTGGCGCGAGGCGCAGGACCGGCTGAAGCTCCGGCCCTGGACGGTGAAGCTGGACGGCATGGTGGAGAAGCCGATCGAGATCGGCTTCGACGATCTGCTCAAGCAGATGCCGCTGGAGGAGCGGCTGTACCGCCACCGCTGTGTCGAGGCCTGGTCGATGGCGGTGCCCTGGTCGGGCTTCCCGCTCGCGGCGCTGGTCGCCTTCGCCAAGCCGCTCGGCGGCGCGAAATACGTCGAGATGAAGACCTTCATGGACGTGAAGATGGCGCCGGCGCAGCGCCAGTCCTGGTATCCCTGGCCCTATACCGAGGGCCTGACCATCGAGGAGGCGACCAACGAGCTCGCCTTCATCGCCACCGGCCTCTACGGCAAGCCGATCCCGGCGCAGAGCGGCGCCCCGCTCCGCCTGGCGGTGCCGTGGAAATATGGCTTCAAGTCGGTGAAGTCGATCGTCAGCTTCAGCTTCACCGACAAGCGGCCGAAGACCTTCTGGGAAGAGATCCAGGGCCGCGAATACGGCTTCTGGGCCAATGTGAATCCCGAGGTGCCGCATCCACGCTGGAGCCAGGCGACGGAACGCGTGCTCGGCGCCATGGAGCGGGTGCCGACCCAGATCTACAACGGCTATGGCGAATACGTGGCCGGGCTCTACGCCGACAAGAAGGGCGAGAAGCTGTTCATGTGATATGAGGGGCGAACGCCCCCTCCATTCCTATGTGAGCGAATGCGGCCCGCCCTGGTGATCTTCGATTGCGACGGGGTGCTGGTCGATTCCGAGCCGATCTCCAACCGGCTGTTCGTCGCGCACCTGAACCGCGCCGGCTTTCCATTCACGCTGGAAGAATGCTACCGCGAGCTGCTCGGCCGCTCGATGGCGAGCTGCGAAGCGCTGCTGGCGGCGCGGTTCGGGCGCAAGTTGCCGGAGGGCTTCATCGCCGCCTTGCAGGCCGACACCTATGCGGCGCTGGCCGCCGAGGTGGAGACGATGCCGGGCGTGCCCGCGGCGCTCGATGCGCTGGAGGCGGCCGGCCTGCCCTATTGCGTCGCCTCTTCCGGCGAGTTCGCCAAGATGCGGGCGACGCTCGGCCGCACCGGCCTGCTGCCGCGCTTCGAAGGCCGCATGTTCAGTGCCACGCAAGTGGCGCGCGGCAAGCCGCATCCGGACCTGTTCCTGCATGCCGCCGCAGAGATGCGCGCCGGCCCGGCGCGTTGCGCGGTGATCGAGGATTCGGTTCCGGGCATTCGAGCAGCCGCCGCCGCCGGCATGCGCGCACTGGGCTATGCCGGCGGAACGCATGCCGACGCAGGCGGGCTCGCGGCCGAGGGCGCCGAGACCTTCAGCGAGATGTCGGCGCTGCCTCGGCTGCTCGGGATCAGCTGAACGCGTTGCCGGGCCTGGCGCCGAGCTTCTTGAAGACGATGGCCGCCGGGCAGAAGCCGGTGAAGCTCGCCTGCAGCATGTTCACGCCGGCAAAGGCGGTCAGCAGGAAGAAATAGGGGCTGACATACCAGCCGAGCGCCAGGCTGATCAGGACGACGATTCCGGCGAAGCCGAGCACGGCTTTATCGAGACACATGAGACTGCTCCTTCCAGATCCCTGACGCGGACTGAGGCAGGTCAATGCCGGTGCCGCAGGGAGTTCCATGGTTTGGTATTGACAATATATGCGTACCTTCGTATCTACGCAAGTATGAAAATAGATGCCAGCCGCATGCATGCCACTGCCGACCGCGCCAGCGACTTCCTGCGCAGCCTCGCCAACCGGCACCGGCTGATGATCCTGTGCCAGCTGATCGACGGCGAACGCTCGGTCGGCGACTTGGCGTCCGCTCTGGACCTTCGCGATTCGACGACTTCGCAACACTTGGCGCTGTTGCGGAAGGACGGCCTGGTCAGTGCCCGCCGCGACGGACAGACCGTCTGGTACTCGGTGGCGAGCGAGCCCGCCCGAGCCGTTCTCACCGCGCTCTATCAGTCCTTCTGCGGCGCCGACGCGCCGGGAGATGCCCGATGAATGGCCGATTGGCGGCGACCGCCGCCCTGCTCCTGCTGGCGACGCTGCCGGCACGCGCCGCCGATACGTTGCAGATCGCGCCCGTCAAGGTGAGCGACCAGAAGGCGGTGTTCGCCACCGTCGAGAGCGTCAACGTGGTGCCGGCGCGCGCCCGCATCGGCGGTTCGGTGGCCGAGCTGAAGGTCGATGAAGGCCAGCATGTCGAGCGCGGCCAGGTGATCGCCGCCATCGGCGACGAGAAGCTGGTGCTGCAGCTGCGCGCGCTGGACGCGCAGATTGCCGCCCTGGAAGCCCAGCTCGCCCAGGCGCAGACCAGCCTCAATCGCGCCGAGGACCTGTTTGGCCGCGGCACCATTCCCAAGGCGCGGCTGGACGAGGCGCGCACCGCCAGCCAGGTGGCGAGCGGCGCGCTGAAGGCCCGGATCGCCGACCGCTCCGTCGTTCGGCAGCAACTGGGCGAGGGCGATGTGCTGGCGCCGGCCTCCGGCGTCGTGCTGGCCGTTCCGGTGACCACGCGCTCGGTGATCCTGCCGGGCGAGACGGTGGCGATGATTGCGGAGCGAGATTACGTGCTGCGGCTCCGCGTGCCGGAGCGGCATGCCCGTTTCCTCAAGACCGGCGACCCGGTGCGCCTCGACGGCGCCGAACAGCGCGAGGGTCGCGTCCGCCTGGTCTATCCGCAGATCGAGGATGGCCGCGTGGTGGCCGATGCGGAGGTGCCGGGCCTCGGCGACTATTTCGTCGGTGAGCGCGTGCGCGTCTGGGTGTCGGGCGGGGAGCGCACGACGCATGTCGTACCAGCCGCCTTTCTCGTCACGCGGTTCGGCATCGACTATGCGCGGATCAAGCGCGGCGACGGCGTCGCCGACGTGCCGGTGCAGCGCGGCGGGCCGCTGCCCCGGCCCGATATGGCCGACGGCGTCGAGATCCTGTCCGGCCTGAGCGATGGCGACGTCCTGGTGCGGCCATGAAGCTCGGCCTGTCCGGCCGGCTGACGCAGGCCAGCATCCGCTCGCCGCTCACCCCGCTTCTGCTGATCGCCAGCATCGTCTTCGGCCTGATCGCGCTCGCCCTGATTCCGCGCGAGGAAGAGCCGCAGATCAGCGTGCCGATGGTGGACATCCATATCCGCGCCGACGGCCTGAAGGCGCCGGATGCGGTCGAGCTGGTCACCAAGCCGCTGGAGACCGTCGTCAAGGGCATCGACGGCGTCGAGCACGTCTACAGCCAGACGGTCGACGACCGGGTGATGGTGACAGCGCGCTTCATCGTCGGCACCGATGCCGATGACGCGATCCTGCGCGTGCACGAGAAGATCCGAGCGAATTTCGATCGCATTCCGGTCGGCATCCCCGAGCCGCTGATCGTCGGTCGCGGCATCAACGATGTCGCCGTCGTGGTTTTGACGCTGTCGCCGCGGCCGGATCTGGCGGATCGCTGGTCGGACAAGGACCTTTATCAGCTCGCCGACGAGCTGCGCGCCGAGCTGATCAAGGTCGACGATGTGGGCCTCAGCTATATCGCCGGCGGCCGGCCGGAGCAGATCCGGGTCGAGCCGGAGCCGGAGAAGCTGGCGCTGCATGGCGTCACCCTGCAGCAGCTGGTCGCCAAGGTGCGCGATGCCAACCGCTCATTCCTGGCGGGACGGGTACGCGATGAGGGCGGGGCGCGCATGGTGGTGTCCGGCCAGACGTTGCAGGGCGTGCCGGATATCGGCCTGTTGCTGCTCACTACCCGCGACGGCCGGCCGGTCTACGTACGCGACGTGGCCCGTGTGGTGGTCGGGCCGAGCCCCGAGGAGCACCGCGTCTGGACCGAGATGCCGGAGGCGGGCGGTGCGTGGCGGCGGACGCCGGCGGTCAGCCTTGCCCTTGCCAAGCGGGCCGGCGCCAACGCGGTGGTCGTGGCCGAAAGCATCCTGCACCGGGTGGAGAGCCTGAAAGGACCGCTGATCCCGGACGGGATCGTGGTGACGGTGACGCGCGACTACGGCGAGACGGCGAACGACAAAGCCAACGAGCTGCTGTTCCATCTCGGCCTGGCGACAATCTCGATCGTGCTCCTGATCGCCGTGGCGGTGGGCTGGCGCGAGGCCGTGGTGACCCTGGTGGTGATCCCGACCACCATCCTGCTCACCATGTTCGCCGCCAACCTGATGGGCTACACGATCAACCGCGTCAGCCTGTTCGCGCTGATCTTCGCCATCGGCATCCTGGTCGACGACGCCATCGTGGTGGTGGAGAACATCGCCCGCCACTGGGCGATGCGCGACGGCCGCTCGCGCCTGCAGGCGGCGGTCGAGGCGGTGGCGGAGGTCGGCAATCCGACCATCGTGGCGACCCTGACCGTGGTGGCCGCGCTGCTGCCGATGCTTTTCGTGTCGGGGCTGATGGGCCCCTACATGGCGCCGATCCCGGCCAACGCCTCGGCGGCGATGCTGTTCTCGTTTTTCGTCGCGGTCGTCGTGGCGCCCTGGCTGATGCTGAAGCTGGCCCCGCGGGGCGAGGCGACGGCCGCAGAAGGCCACGGCCACGACGGCGGCCTTCTTGGGCGGCTCTACCGCCGGGTTGCGACGCCGATCGTGCGATCCCGCCTGCGCGCCTGGATCTTCCTGCTCGCCGTGGGCGGCGCGACCATCGCCGCCTGCACGCTGTTCGCGACCAAGGGCGTCACGGTGAAGCTGCTGCCCTTCGACAACAAGTCGGAGTTGCAGGTCGTGGTCGATCTGCCCGAGGGCGAGAGCCTGGAAGCGACCGAGCGGGTGCTGTTCGCCGCCGCCGAGATCGCGCGGCAGATCCCCGAGTTGCGCTCGATCCAGGCCTATGCCGGCACGCCGGCGCCGTTCAACTTCAACGGCCTGGTGCGGCACTACTACCTCCGGCAATCGCCCGAGTTGGGCGAGTTGCAGCTGAACCTCGCACCGAAGGACCAGCGCAGCCGCGCCAGCCACGACGTGGCGCTGGACCTGCGCCGGCGCCTCGCCGGGCTTGCGGCGCCCGACGGCACGGTGATCAAGGTGGTCGAGGTGCCGCCGGGACCGCCGGTGCTGGCAACCTTGCTGGCCGAGATCTACGGGCCCGACGCGGCGACACGCCAGGCCGTGGTGGCCGAACTGAAAAAGGTCTTCGCGCAGGTCCCCTATATCGTCGATGTCGACGATTCGATCGGCCGCCCGGCGCCGCGGCTTCGCCTGTCGATCGACCAGGACCGGCTGGAATTCTTCCGCGTCGAGCAGCGCGACGTGTACGACACCGTGCAGGCGCTGTTCGGCGGCATTCCGGTCGGGTACTCGCATCGCGGCGCAGGGCGCAATCCGATCGAGATCTCGATCCGCCTGCCGAAAGCCGACCTTGCCTGGACCGAGCGCCTCGCCACCACGCCGGTGCCCGCCAACGCCCTGCCCGGCGACCGCGCGGTGGTCGAGCTCGGCGATGTCGTGCGCGTCAGCCGCGAGCTCGGATCCGCCACCATCTTCCGGCGCAACGGACAATTCGCCGACATGGTGATGGCGGAGCTTGCCGGCGCTTTCGAGGCGCCGATCTACGGCATGATCGATGTCGCCGACCTGATCGACCGGCACGACTGGGGCGCTCTGCCCAAGCCGGCCATCGCCCTGCACGGCCAGCCGGCCGACGAGGCCCGGCCGACGCTGCTGTGGGACGGCGAATGGGAGATCACCTATGTCACCTTCCGCGACATGGGCGCCGCTTTCGGCGCCGCCATCCTGGCGATCTATGTCCTGGTGGTGGCGCAGTTCGGCAGCTTCCGCCTGCCGCTCGTCATCCTGACGCCGATCCCGCTCACCCTGATCGGCATCGTGACGGGGCACTGGCTGTTCAACGCCCCCTTTACCGCCACCTCGATGATCGGCTTCATCGCGCTGGCCGGCATCATCGTGCGCAACTCGATCCTGCTGGTCGATTTCATCCGCCACGGTGCGACCGGCGAGAAGACTCTGCGAGAAATCCTGCTGGAGGCCGGCGCGGTCCGCTTCAAGCCGATCCTGCTGACCGCGCTGGCGGCGATGATCGGCGCGGCGACCATCCTGCTCGACCCTATCTTCCAGGGCCTCGCGATCTCGCTTTTGTTCGGCCTTGCCTCCTCGACGCTGCTGACCGTGCTGGTCATTCCCGCGATCTACGTCGTGCTGCGCGACGCCGACCATCCGCCGGGCATGCCGGCCGCCTGATCCGACCTCCCGCCTGACGCAAATAGAAGGCGGCGAGCGGGCTCGTCGAGCGTCCGGGGCGCGTGCCATAACCTCCGACTCGGACTAAGAAATCCGGCGGCCGGAAAATTTGTGGCGGGGCGGTTGCGGGCGGCGTAAGCCCTTCCTATATCCCGCACAACTTCGTCAATGGCCAGTCGCTGGACTGGGAATTCCGCGGGGTTCCGCCTGGTGCCGGGTTCGGGCCGGCCGGGACTGCCGCAGCAAGGAGCGGACAACATGGCCAAAGTGATCGGCATCGACCTCGGCACCACGAACAGCTGCGTCGCGGTGATGGAGGGCAAGAACACTAAGGTGATCGAGAATTCCGAGGGTGCCCGCACCACCCCCTCGCAGGTCGCCTTCACCGGCGACGGCGAGCGACTGGTCGGCCAGCCGGCCAAGCGCCAGGCGGTGACCAACCCGGACGGCACCATCTTCGCGGTGAAACGCCTGATCGGCCGCAATTTCGAGGACCCGACGGTCAAGAAGGACATGTCGATGGTCCCCTACAAGATCGTCAAGGCCGACGGCAGCAGCGACGCCTGGGTCGACGTGCGCGGCAAGAAGTTCTCGCCGTCGCAGATCTCGGCCTTCATCCTGCAAAAGATGAAGGAGACCGCCGAGGCCTATCTCGGCGAGACGGTGACCCAGGCGGTGATCACCGTGCCGGCCTATTTCAACGATTCCCAGCGCCAGGCCACCAAGGACGCCGGCAAGATCGCCGGCCTGGAAGTGCTGCGCATCATCAACGAGCCGACCGCGGCGGCGCTGGCCTACGGCCTCGACAAGCAGGAAGGCAAGACCATCGTCGTCTATGACCTGGGTGGCGGCACGTTCGACGTGTCGGTGCTGGAGATCGGCGACGGCGTATTCGAGGTGAAGTCGGTCAACGGCGACACCTTCCTGGGCGGCGAAGACTTCGACATCCGGATCGTCGATCACCTGGCGGCCGAGTTCAAGAAGGAGCAGGGCATTGACCTGCGCAGCGACAAGCTCGCGCTGCAGCGCCTGAAGGAGGCGGCCGAGAAGGCGAAGATCGAGCTGTCGTCCTCGATGCAGACGGAGATCAACCTCCCCTACATCACGGCCGACCAGAGCGGCCCGAAGCACCTGACCATGAAGCTGACCCGTGCCAAGCTCGAGGCGCTGGTCGAGGATCTGATCCAGCGCACCATCCAGCCCTGCAACGCCGCGTTGAAGGATGCCGGCCTGAAGCCCGGCGATATCGACGAGGTGGTGCTGGTCGGCGGCATGACCCGCATGCCGAAGGTGATCGAGACGGTGAAGAACCTTTTCGGCCGCGAGCCGCACAAGGGCGTCAATCCGGACGAGGTGGTGGCGATCGGCGCGGCGATCCAGGCCGCGGTGCTGAAGGGCGAGGTGAAGGACGTCCTGTTGCTCGACGTCACGCCGCTCTCGCTCGGCATCGAGACGCTCGGCGGCGTGTTCACCCGCCTGATCGAGCGCAACACCACGATCCCGACCAAGAAGTCGCAGACCTTCTCGACCGCCGAGGACAACCAGACCGCGGTGACGATCCGCGTGTTCCAGGGCGAGCGCGAGATGGCGGCCGACAACAAGCTGCTCGGCCAGTTCGACCTGGTCGGCATTCCACCGGCGCCGCGCGGCGTGCCGCAGATCGAGGTAGCGTTCGACATCGACGCCAACGGCATCGTCAGCGTCCACGCCAAGGACAAGGCGACCGGCAAGGAACAGCAGATCCGCATCCAGGCCTCGGGCGGCCTCAGCCAGTCCGAGATCGAGAAGATGATGAAGGATGCGGAAGCGCATGCGGCCGACGACAAGAAGCGGCGCGAACTGGTCGAGGCCCGCAACCAGGCGGACGCCCTGATCCATTCGACCGAGAAGTCGCTGGCCGAACTCGGCGACAAGGCGCCGGCCGCCGACAAGTCCAAGGTCGAAGCCGATATCGCCGCCCTGAAGACGGCGATGGAAGGCGACGACGCGGAGGAGATCCGCAACAAGGCGAACGCGCTGGCGCAGTCGTCGATGAAGATCGGCGAGGCGCTGTACAAGGCGCAGGCCGAGCCCGGCGCGACCGCGGCGGGCCCCGGCACCGAGCCCGGCAGCGGCCCGCAGGGCAAGCCGGACGAGAACGTCGTCGATGCCGATTTCGAGGAAGTCGACGAAAAGAAGAAGAAGGGCTCCGCCTGAGGCGGCAGGCCATGACGACAAGCGGCGGCACCCACCGGGCGCCGCCGCTTCGTCGAGGGGCTCGTGATGGCTAAGCGTGACTACTACGAAATTCTAGGGGTCGCCCGCGATGCGGATGCGGAGGCGATGAAGCGCGCCTTCCGCAAGGAGGCGATGAAATGCCATCCCGACCGTAACCCGAACAACAAGGAAGCCGAGCAGAAGTTCAAGGAACTGAACGAGGCCTATGACGTCCTGAAGGACGACCAGAAGCGCGCCGCCTACGATCGCTTCGGCCACGCCGCCTTCGAGGGCGGGATGGGTGGTGCCGGCGCGCGCGGCTTCGACTTCACCTCGACCTTCGCCGACGTGTTCGACGACCTATTCGGCGAGTTCATGGGCGGCCGCCGCGGCGGCGGCCAGTCGGCGACCCGCGGCGCCGATCTGCGCTACAACCTGGAGATCAGCCTGGAGGACGCCTTCAAGGGCAGCAGCGCGAAGATCCGGGTGCCGACCTCGGTCACCTGCGAGACCTGCAACGGTTCCGGCGCGGCCGGCGATGCCAAGCCGAAGCCCTGCGGCACCTGCCACGGCCACGGCAAGATCCGCGCCCAGCAGGGTTTCTTCACCATCGAGCGCAGCTGCCCGACCTGCGGCGGCGTGGGCCGGGTGATCGAAAACCCATGCCGCGTCTGCTCCGGCGCGGGCCGCGTGCACAAGGAGAAGACGCTGGCGGTCAACGTGCCGGCCGGCGTCGAGGACGGCACGCGCATCCGCCTCGGCGGCGAAGGTGAAGCCGGTTTGCGCGGCGGCCCCCCCGGCGATCTCTACATCTTCCTCGCCATCGCGCCGCACCGCTTCTTCCGGCGCGAAGGGCTCAACGTCTACTGCCGGGCGCCGATCAGCATGGTGACGGCGGCGCTCGGCGGCAATATCGAGGTGCCGACGCTCGACGGCTCCCGCGCCAAGGTGGCAGTCGCCGCCGGTACGCAGACCGGCCAGCAGTTCCGCCTCAAGGGCAAGGGCATGCCGGTGATGCGCGGGCACGGCCACGGCGACATGTTCGTCCAGGTCATGGTCGAGACGCCGGTCAAGCTCTCCAAACGGCAGAAGGAGCTGCTGGAGGAATTCCAGAA
Organism: Desertibaculum subflavum; assembly: GCA_003576705.1. GTDB lineage: Bacteria > Pseudomonadota > Alphaproteobacteria > Ferrovibrionales > Ferrovibrionaceae > Desertibaculum > Desertibaculum subflavum. The sequence continues at coordinate 1,549 of QOZS01000051.1, read as the reverse complement.
GGCGGGATCCAAGGAGAACCAGCCGGAATCCGAAGGCTTCTTCGCCAAGGTCAAGGAATTCTGGGACGACCTGCGCGAGTGACGCCGCGTTAACCATGTGACGCCTAGCATCCCCGAAGCCACAGGGTTCGGGGACCATGCGCTCGCAGGATTTCGTCGTTCTCATCGCGCTCGTCGCGCTGGCCCCGTCCACCCCGGCGGCCGCGCAGGGCTCGCCCGCTTCGGCGGTTCAGCTGGCGCAGGCGACACAGACTGCCCCTGCCCGCGCGCTCGGCCAGCGGATCGGCGTCGCCGGCGCGGTGCGCGGCGAGGTGCGTCTCGCGCCGCACGACCTGCCTGCCGATGCCATCGGCCAGATCGCCAGGAGCGGCGACCCGATTCGACTTGGCGACCGCATCCGCAGCGGGCCGGCATCCGGCCTGCAGATCATGTTGCTGGACGAGACGGTGTTCTCCATCGGTCCGGATGCCGAGATGACGGTCGACGAGTTCGTGTTCGATCCGTCGACCGATGCGGGCTCGGTCGCAGCGACGATCGGCAAAGGCGCGTTCCGCTTCATCACCGGGCGCGTCGCCGCCAAGGACCCGAAGCGCATGAACGTGCGGGTGCCGCAGGCCACCATCGGCATCCGTGGCACCATCGTGGCCGGCCTGGTCGGCCCGCTCGAATCCGAGATCGTGCTGCTCGGCCCCGGCCCGGAGAACGACGCCAATGCGACGATCGGCGCCATCACCGTCAGTAATGCGGCCGGCAGCGTCGGCATCGCACGCGCCGGCTTCGCCACCACGGTCGGCCTGCAGGCGCCGCCGACGCCTCCCGTCCTGCTGCCGCCCGAACGGGTGCGCAACATCACGGCGCAGTCGAATGCCTCGATCGCAGGCCGGCCGGGCCCGCAACTGGCGACGGCGCCGGGCCAGCCCGGGAACGGCCCGCCGCCGCTGCAGAAGTCGCCGGATGCCGGCCGCCCGCCGCCACCGATCCTCGGCCCCGGCGGGCCGATCAACCGGCCGCCGCCCCTGCTCGGGCCCGACCCGGCACAGCTGGCACAGCAGCAGCAGGCGACCATCACGAGCTATGAGCAGCTGCGCTCCGTCACCAGCGGCACGGTGACGCTGGCGCTCAATCCGGTCACTTTCAACGTGATCAGCGGATCCGGCAGCGGCTTCTTCGGCTTCTCCGCCAATATCGATTTCGGGATGCGCACCCTCAACCTCAACGTCAACGCCAACTACACGCTCGGCGGCACGCCCTATAGCGGCCCGGTCTACAACGAGGGCGGCGACTACACGCCGAAGATGGGACCGGTGAGCAAGGTGGTGACCACGGCCAATCCCGCGAACTTCAACGCCGGGTTCCTGGGCACCGGGCAGCAGGCGACGGTCACCTTCGATCTGCGCAACAACAACCTGACCGGTCGCATCGCCGACAATCTGAAGGTGGGGCTGACGGTTTCCGACGGCACCAACACGCTGAGCGCGGCCGGGGTGGCGGCGGCGCCGCCGCCCTAATGTCGCGAGGCGGCGGCGCGCGCCGCGCGGCGACCGCCGGC
>QOZS01000050.1 GCA_003576705.1 Desertibaculum subflavum | reverse complement strand
ACCGTCGAGGACACCTGGCGCCACATCGGCGACCTCGTCGAAGCCATCACACCCGTCGAATGTCAGAGCTACTTCGCCAATGCCGGATACGCTTCAACCAAATCGTGAAACGCTCTAGAGAGAGTGAGGAGTAATGGGTTGACCTGGCAGTTCCATCTTGCCGCCCTGGCCAGACCGCCCAGGACGGTTGCCCCGTCAATTTCCAGCCAGAGGAACAGCTGCGCCGCATTGGCGAGAGGGCGAAAGGACGAGGCGGCGCCGAGGAACGGATGCGCCGCCCGCTTTGCTCCAAGGAAGGGGTCAAGGGAACAGATGCGCCGCAGAACGGGTACGCCATGCTCCTACCAATGGGCCTCGGCCGGGGTCGGTCCTGCGGAACAAATGCGCCGCAACGGCCAGCATACGGAAGGAACAGAGGCGCCGAGGAACAGACGCGCCGCCCCGTTTCTCCCAGAACGGGCCCCCGGAACAGATCCGCCGCGCCGGATAAGCAGGCGACGCGAGGAACAAATGCGCCACGGAACAGCTGCGCCGCGCTGGCTGGCGACGCCGGAGGAACAGATGCGCCGAGGAACAAATACGCCGCTACCCCGTCCCCACCTCCCCGTGGGCGATTGCGGAACAAATGCGCAGCCGACGCTGTCCCCAGGAAGGGCTGAGGGAACAGATGCGCCGCGCCGCTGGAGTAGACGACACGAGGAACAGATGCGCAGCGGAACAGACGCGCCGCCTAACCCGCCCTGGCCACCCGGCCTCCGCCCGGAATGAGGCAGGCGGAACAGATGCGCCGCCGCCCGCCTCCCCCGTCTCTCTCAGCGGACCGTCACCCCGCCATCCGCCACGATCACCTGCCCGGTGATGAACGAGCCCGCCTTCGAGGCGAGCAGCACGGCGATGCCGCCGATATCGTCCGGCTCGCCGAGGCGGCGCAGCGGCGTCTCGCTCTCGCGGGCCGCCTTGCGCGCCGGGTCCTCGTAGAGGGCGCGGGCGAAATCGGTCTTGATCAGGCCGGGCGCGATGCAGTTGACGCGGATGTTCTTCGGCCCCCACTCCACCGCGAGGTTGCGGGCGAGCTGGAAATCCGCCGCCTTGGAGATGCAATAGGCGCCGAGCTCGGCCGAGCCCTTCAACCCGCCGATCGACGACACGATGATGATGGCGCCGTCCTTGCGCTCCGCCATCTCCGGCTGCACCAGCTTGCAGAGCCACAGGTTGGAGAGCACGTTGTTCTGCATGATCTTGCCGAACACCTCGTCCGGCAGGCCAACCATCGGGCCGAAATAGGGGTTCGAGGCGGCGTTGCAGACCAGGATGTCGACGCGGCCCCAGGCCTTGCGGGTCGCGGCCACCAGGTTCTCGAGCTGCGCCTTGTCCGAGATGTTGGCGGGCACCACCATCGCCTCGCCGCCGCGCTGGCGGATGCCGGCTGCCACCTCCTCGCAGGCCGGCGCCTTGCGGCTGGAAATCACCACCTTGGCCCCCGCCTCGGCCAGGTTCTCCGCGATCGAGCGGCCGATGCCCTTGCTGGAGCCGGTGACGATGGCGACCTTGCCCTTGAGATCGAACAGACGCATGCGCTTCCTCCAAATGAACCGTGTTGTGTTCGAGCGAAGATTAGCGCGATGTCCGTTTGGATTGCATCGCGGATCTGGCGGCCTCGTGCCGGCAACGGGGGAGCAGGCGGCGCAGCCCCCCATCCTACCTTCCCCCGGCGGGGGAAGGTTTTCCGTGCTGCGGCGGCCGAACTCTCGAAGCCTCCCCCGCCGGGGGAGGTTGGTGGGGGGCGTCGGCCGCGGCTGTTCGCCGTTCCAGACGGCATCACGGGCGGGGCTGGCGCCAGGCGCCCCGCCGCACTAGGTTCCGCCGGCTTTCCCGAGGAGCCTCGCCCTGTCCGCTGACCGCAAGCCCGTGGCCCGATTTCCGCTGAGCCCGGCCGCCCGCGCCTTCAAGCGCCGGTTCTTCCCCGACGCCACGCTGGCGGAGTGGAACGACTGGCGCTGGCAGCTCCGCGCCCGCATCCGCGACCTCGCCGGGCTCGAGCGCGTCTTCGCCCTCTCGGGCGACGAGCGGGCGGCCGTGGCGCGCCACCGGGGCCCGCTGCCGGTCGGCATCACCCCCTACTACGCCCATCTGCTGTCCCGCGACGACCCGAGCCAGGGGCTGCGCCGCACCCACATCCCGGTCGGCGCCGAATATGTCCGCGCGCCTGGCGAATACGACGACCCGCTCGGCGAGGACGCGCATATGCCGGTGCCCGGCCTGGTGCACCGCTACCCGGACCGCGCCCTCTTCCTCACCACCGGCTTCTGCTCGACCTATTGCCGCTACTGCACCCGCTCGCGCCTGGTCGGCGAGGTCGGCGGCGAGCACACCTTCAGCCTGCCGCAATGGGAGCGCGCGGTGGCCTACATCGCCGCGACGCCCCAGGTGCGCGACGTGCTGCTCTCCGGCGGCGACCCGCTCACCATCCACGACGACAAGCTCGGCTGGCTGCTCGGCCGCTTGCGCGCCATCCCGCATGTCGAGTTCATCCGCCTCGGCTCCAAGGTGCCGATGGTGCTGCCGCAGCGCGTGACGAAGGATCTCGCGCGCCTGCTCGGCAGGCACCGAATCTGGCTCAGCCTGCACGCGACGCATCCGGACGAGCTGACGCCGGAGGCTTCCGAGGCGCTCGACCGTCTCGCCGATCGCGGCGTGCCGCTGGCGAGCCAGACCGTGCTGCTGAAGGGCGTCAACGACGACGTCGCCACCATGACGCGCCTGATGCACGGCCTGCTCCGGAACCGGGTCAAGCCCTACTACCTGTTCCAGAGCGACCCGATCGCCGGCTCCGCGCATTTCCGCACCTCGGTCGACAAGGGGATCGAGATCATCCGCGGCCTGCGCGGTCACACGTCAGGCTATGCGGTGCCGCATTACGCGATCGACGCGCCGGGCGGCGGCGGCAAGGTCACCCTGGTGCCCGACTACATCCAGGGGCGCGACGGGGCCGACCTGCTGGTGGAGAATTTCGAGGGCAAGGTCTATCGCTACCACGACCCGGAGGGGACACTGGGCAGCGCGGCGCTGCTGCTCGCCGCCGAATAGCTCAGTCGCTGTCGCTGGTGCGCGGGTCCATCTCGGCGGCGGCCGGGGTGGTCGGGGTCTTGCCGACGAACGGCGCCGCCATCGGCGAGGGCCGCCGCGTCATCCGCCACAGCGCGAAGACGAAGACCAGCCCGGCGATGCCGGTGAGGTAGAAGAACAGGCCCTGCGGCCCCAGGTGATCGACGGCGATGCCGGCCAGGGTCGGGCCGGCGATCGAGCCCGAGGCCCAGGCGAGCAGCATGCCGGCCGAGACCGCGATGCGCTGGCTCTGGCTCGCGAAGTCGTTGGCATGGCTGAGACTCAGCGAATAGATCGTATAGGCGAAGCCGCCATAGGCGGCGCCCAGCACGATCAGCAGCAGGTGCGACCGGCCGCCGAACAGGGCGACGACCAGCGCCAGCGCGGCGACCGCGGCCAGCACCCCGGCGATCACCTGCCGCCGGTCCAGCCGGTCGCTGAGCCGCCCGAGCGGCCATTGCAGCAGCAGCGCGCCGAAGAACACCGCCGACAGGAACTGGCCGATCTGGCCCGGGGTCAGCCCGGTCTTCACGCCATAGAGCGGCGCCATGCTGCCGAAGGCGGTGTTGATCAGCCCGGCCGCCACCGCGCCGACGATGCCGAGCGGCGACAGCCGGTAGAGGTCGACCACGTTGAGCGCGGTCGCCTGGCGATGCGCCGGCGCCGGCTGGGTCGACAGCGCCACCGGGATCAGGCTGAGGCTGAACATGGCGGCGGCGATCATGAAGAAGGTCTGGCCATGCGGGTCGGCGATGCCGAGCAGCCACTGGCTGGAGCCGACCGCGCTCATGTTGGAGATCATGTAGACGGCGAAGACCTTGCCGCGGATCGCCGGCGGCGTCTTGTCGGAGAGCCAGCTCTCGCCGATCATGAACAGGCCGGCCGCCGCGAACCCGGTCGCGGTGCGGACGACCAGCCAGAACCACGGATCGATGATCGCGGCGAAGACCAGGGTCAGGCAGCTCAGCAGGGCCGCCATCGCGGCAAAGGCGCGGATATGGCCGACCGCGCCGATCAGCCGCGGCGAGACCAGGCAGCTGATCAGGAAGCCGAGCGGGTAGCCGGTCGCCACCAGGCCGATGACCGGGGTGGAGAAGTTCTCCAGCGCCATCCTGAGGGTCAGGAAGCTGCCGAACATCCCGTTCGCCCCCTGCAGGACGAAGATGCCGGCCATGATGGCCGCGAGCTGGACCAGGGCTGCGTTCATCGCCCGAGGCTAGCCCGGATTCTCAAGGCTTTGGAGGGGCCTTCGCTTTCCGCGCCATGGCCTCGCTGCGGGCCACCCAGCTGGCGGCGACGAAGATCATGGTGCCGCCGGCGAACACCCAAATGCCCGGCACCTGGCCGAACAGCAGATAGCCCAGCACCGCGCCCCAGATCAGCTTGGTGAAGTCGAGCGGCAGGATGGCGCTGGCATCGGCCTCCTTCATCGCCTGGTTGAAGGTGATATGGGCGAGGGTGCCGAAGGCGCCGATCAGCAGCAGCAGCAGGAACTGCTCCGGTGTCGGCCATTGCCAGACGAAGAAGGCGGCGATGCCGGTCAAGGGCGTCAGGTAGATCACCATATAGGCGGCGATCGCCGAGGCGCTGTCGGTCCGCGTCAGCACCTTGATGCACATCATCGCCGCCGCCCAGAACACGGTGGAGCCGACGATCAGGATGGCGCCGAGCTCGATCGGGATGAAGCCGGGCTGGATGATGACCAGCGCGCCGGCGAATCCGACGGCGAGCGCGATCAGGCGGTCGCGGCCGAGCCGCTCGCGGAACACGACAGCCGCGCCGATCACGCCGAACAGCGGCGCGGTGAAGCTGAGCGCGGCGGTGGTGGCGAGCGGCGTGATGCTGACGGCGTAGAAGAACGACAGCATGGCCCCGACCTGGATGAAGCCGCGCGCGGCATGCAGGCCGGGCCGGCTGGTCCGCAAGTCGCGGAACCGGTTGCGGGCCAGCACCGGCACCAGGAAGACCAGCCCGAAGAAATTGCGGAAGAAGGCGATCTCGAAGGGATGCAGGCCCTCCCGCGCCACCAGCTGGATCGTGGCGTGCATGCAGGCGAAGGTGAAGACCGAGAACAGCATCAGCCCCACGCCGCGGAGACCGGGCGGCACGGCGAGATAGCGGCTGCTGACGGCTTGGAGAATGGCGTTCATCGGGAGGGCGGCGGCATCCTGCCGGCCCCCTCCCCGATTGTCAGCCTTCGTATGTGCAGGGCTGGCTTGCAGGGCGATTGAGGCCGCTCTTCGCAGTTCCTACACTCGCGCCCGAACGCGGCGGAGGAAAGCAATGAAGTTCGGCATCTTCTACGAGCACCAGCTGCCCCGGCCCTGGGCCGAGGGGGCGGAGCTCCGCCTGTTCCAGGAGGCGCTCGACCAGGTCGAGCTCGCCGACAAGCTCGGCCTCGATTACGCCTGGGAGGTCGAGCACCACTTCCTCGAGGAATACTCGCATTCCTCCGCGCCGGAAGTCTTCCTCGCCGCCTGCTCCCAGCGCACCAAGCGCCTCCGGCTTGGGCACGGCATCGTGCTGATGCCGCCCGGCTACAACCACCCGGCCCGGGTGGCCGAGCGGATCGCGACGCTCGACCTCGTCTCCGGCGGCCGGGTCGATTGGGGCACCGGCGAGAGCGCGGCGGCGGCCGAGCTCGGCGGCTTCGGCATCGCGGTCGACGACAAGCGCGCGATGTGGCGCGAGACCGTCGAGCAAGCCGCCAACATGATGGCGATGACCCCCTATCCCGGCTTCCAGGGCAGATATTTCTCCATGCCCTGCCGCAACGTGGTGCCGAAGCCGGTGCAGAAGCCGCATCCGCCGATCTGGGTTGCCTGCTCCAAGCGCGAGACCATCCACCTCGCGGCGCGGCTCGGCATCGGTGCGCTGACCTTCGCCTTCATCGATCCGGCCGAGGCGGCGAAATGGGCCGGCGAGTACTACGAGATCATTAAGTCCGATGAATGCGTGCCGATCGGCCACAGCGTCAACGCCAACATCGCCATGGTCTGCGGCTTCTCCTGCCATGGCGACGCGGCGGAGGCCGAGCGGCGCGGCCTCGACGGCTTCCGCTTCTTCGGCTACGCGCTCGGCCATCACTACATCTTCGGCGAGCACATACCGGGCCGCACCGACATCTGGTCGGCCTACGAGCAGGCGCGCGACCACATGCCGCCGGGCGGCGGCCGCGCCGGCATCGGCACGCCGGCGCAGATCACCGCCAACCTCGCGCAATTCGCCGAGGCCGGCGTCGACCAGGTGATCTTCGTCCAGCAGGGCGGCCGCAACCAGCACGCCCATATCTGCGAGAGCCTGGATCTCTTCGCCCGCGCGGTCATGCCGGCCTTCAAGCGCGACGAAGCGGCACGGGAGGCAAAGAAGCAGGCCGAGCTCGCGCCCTTCATCGCCCGCGCCATGGCGCGCAAGCAGCCGATGGCGCCGCTCGCCGATGCCGAGATTCCGAAGATCCTCGCCCTCGGCCGCCTGGTGGCGCAGACCCAGGAGATCTCCAGCGACGGCAAGACCGCCGATTTCGGCCGCGGCGACATCGCCGTCCCGCTGCAGGACCCGGCGAAGCAGGCGGGGGTGCGGTAGCGGCGATGCGTGAACCTGACTTCACCAGCATCGTCAGATCGTCATGGCCGGGCTTGTCCCGGCCATCCACGCCGGCGGGCAGTGCGGCGGAGAGCCGTGGATGCCCGGGACGAGCCCGGGCATGACCGCGGAGGGCTACTTGCCATTGCACCGCGCCGCCGTGATCGGCGCCGGGGCGTGGGGTACGGCGCTGGCCAATGTGTGCCGGCGGGCCGGGCTGGATGTGGTGCTGTGGGCGCGCGAAGCGGAGGTGGTGCAATCGATCGCCGCGCGGCGGGAGAACGATCTCTTTCTTCCCGGCGTGCCGGTTGACCCGGCCGTTCGCGTGACCGGCGATCTTGCGGAAGCGGCCGGCACGGATCTCGTCCTGATGGTCGTGCCGACCCAGCATCTGCGCAGCGTCGCTACCGGACTGGCTTCGCATCTCGCGCCGAACGTGCCGGTGGTCGACTGCGCCAAAGGGATCGAGATCGCGACCGGCGAGTTGCCGAGCGAGATCCTGGCCGAGGCGCTGCCCGGCCATCCGATCGCCGCGCTCTCCGGCCCGACTTTCGCCGCCGAGGTGGCGCGCGGGCTGCCGACGGCGATCACCTTGGCGGCGCCCGATCTGGACCTCGCGCGCCGGCTCGCCCAGGCGATCGGCCTGCCGACCTTCCGGCCCTATGCCAGCGACGACCTGCCCGGCGTCGAGGTCGGCGGCGCGATCAAGAACGTGCTGGCAATCGCCTGCGGCATCGTCGAGGGCAAGGGGCTCGGGCAGAATGCCCGCGCGGCGCTGATCACCCGGGGCCTCGCCGAGATCGTGCGGCTCGGCCGTGCCAAGGGCGGCCGGACCGAGACGGCGATGGGCCTGGCCGGCCTCGGCGATCTGGTGCTGACCTGCTCCAGCACGGCGTCCCGCAACTATTCGCTCGGCCTCGCCATCGGCCGTGGCGAAAGCCTGGCCGACATCCAGGCCCAGCGGCGCTCCATCGCCGAGGGCGTGCCGACCGCGGCGGCGCTGGCGGCTCTGGCCAGCCGTCTCGGCATCGAGCTGCCGATCGCCGCCGCCGTGAACGCGATCCTGCACCAGGGCGCCGAAATCGACGCTACCATTGCCGCCCTGCTCGCCCGTCCATTCCGCGACGAGGCGGAGACCTGACGAGGCCAAGAAACAAACGAGGATGCGCATGGCCTATTGGCTGATCAAATCGGAACCCAGCTCGTTCTCCTGGGACGACCAAGTGAAACGCGGTGTTGCCAACTGGGACGGTGTGCGCAACCACCAAGCGGCGGCCAATCTGCGCGCCATGAAGAAGGGCGATCGCTGCTTCTTCTATCACTCGGTCGACGAGAAGCAGATCGTCGGCATCGTCGAGGTGGTGAAGGAAGCCTATCCCGACCCCAAGGACCCGACGGGCCGGTTCGTGCAGGTCGACGTCAAGGCCGTGAAGCCGGTGCCAAAGCCGGTGACGCTGGCGCAGATCAAGGCGGAGCCGTCGCTGAAGGACCTCGCCTTGATCCGCCAGTCGCGCCTCTCCGTTTCGCCGGTCGACGCGGCGGCCTGGAAAACGCTGAGCCGGATGGCGGGCCTGTAGAGTTCGAAGAACAAGAAGAGTCGGAGGAAGCGATGACCCGAAGCGATGCGGCGGTGCCGGCCGCCGCCGATTGCGTGATGCGCGATCTGATCGAGCGCTGGGCCGGTGCCCAGCCGGAAAAGACCTTCGTGCGCTTCGATGACGGCCGCCGCTGGACCTACGCGGAAACCCGCGCGCTGGCGCGGCGCGCCGCCAATGGCTTCGCCACGCTCGGCGTCGGCCAGGGCGAGCATGTCCTGTCCTGGCTGCCCAACGGCAGCGATGCGCTGCGCACCTGGTTCGGCCTCAACCACCTCGGCGCCGTCTACGTGCCGGTGAACACCGCCTATCGCGGCCGGTTGCTGGAACACATCATCGGCATTTCCGACGCGCGTCTGATCGTGGTGCATGCGGATCTGGCGCCGCGGCTGGCGGAGATCGATCGTGGCAGGCTCGAGACCGCCGTCATCGTCGGTGGCGCGGCTCCGACGATCCCGGGCCTGCGCTGCATCGGCGCCGAGACCTTGACGCCGTCTGATGAAAACCTACCTGCCCTCACCCGTCCGATCGCGCCCTGGGATACGCAATCGATCATCTTCACCTCCGGCACCACCGGCCCTTCCAAGGCCGTGCTGTCGTCTTATGCCCACGCCTATGCGATGGCGGTGGAAGGGCTGCACTTCCTGACCGGCGACGATCGCTACATGATCAACCTGCCGCTGTTCCATGTGGGCGGCACGGTCGCCGTCTCGGGCATGCTGGCGCGCGGCGGCTCAGTCTCGGTGGTCGATGCCTTCGACACGGCGAGCTTCTGGCGCGTGGTGCGCGAGACGGAGACGACGGCGCTCTGCCTGCTCGGCGTCATGACCGGCTTCCTGCTGAAGGAGCCGCCCGGCCCGGCCGACCGCGACCATCCTCTGCGCACCATCCTGATGGTGCCCTATACCGAGGACGGTCCGCGCTTCGCCGAGCGCTTCGGGGCCACGGTCTACACCGTGTTCAACATGACGGAGGTCTCCTGCCCCACAGTGTCGGAGCCGAACCCATCGACGCCCTTCACCTGCGGCAAGGTGCGCACCGGCAACGAGGTGCGCCTGGTGGACGACAACGATTGCGAAGTGCCGGTCGGCCAGGTCGGCGAGATGGTCATCCGCACCGACCGTCCCTGGGCGCTCAACCACGGCTATTACGGCAACCCGGAAGCCACCGTGAAGGCCTGGCGCAACGGCTGGTTCCATACCGGCGACGCGTTCCGCCGTGACGCCGAGGGCAACTTCTATTTCGTCGACCGTATGAAGGACGCGATCCGCCGGCGCGGCGAAAACATCTCCTCGTTCGAGGTCGAGTCCGAGGTCGCCACCCATCCCGACGTGCGCGAGGCGGCGGCGATACCGGTGCCGAACGAGGTGTCGGAGGACGACGTGATGGTGGTGGTCGCCCCGGCACCGGGTCGCGCCGTCGACCCGGCGGCGCTGATCGAGTACCTGCGGCCGCGCATGGCGCATTTCATGATCCCGCGCTATGTGCGGGTGCTGCCGGAGCTGCCGAAGACGCCGACGCAGAAGGTGCAGAAGCACGTGCTGCGCGCGGAGGGCGTCACCGCCGATACCTGGGACCGGGACAAGGCCGGCATCCGCATCACCCGCGAGAAGATCGGCCGGCTGGCGAGCTGACGCTTACCACCCGCCGCGGGCGAGCCAGCGGTCGACCATGTCCAGCCGGTCGGCGCCCCAGAACGGCTCCCCATCGACGAAGACGAAGGGCGAGCCGAACACGCCACGACCCACCGCCTCGTCGGTCATGTCGCGCAGCTTTGCCTTCCACGTCTCCGCCGCCGCGGCCGTCAGCATCGCCCCCGCATCGATGCCGAGCGACGACGCCAGCGCGCTCAAGACAGACGCATCCGTGATGTCGCGGCCGTCGGCGAAATAGGCGGCATAGGCCGCCTTGGCGAAGCGGCGCGCCAGATCGGCATTCCCGGCATCGAGCCAGTAGAAGCTGCGCGCCGCCATTTGCGTCGCCAGCGGAAACCTGGCCGGCATGTTGAAAGGGATCGCGTGCTCGCGCGCCGACCGGGCAAAGTCGGCACGGGAATAGTCGCCCTTCATCGGATAGTCGACCAGGGGCTGCCCGCCGCTCGACCGAAACGCCACGCCCAGCAGAAAGGGCAGCCAAGTCACCCCACGGCCGTGCTTGGCGGCGATGGCATCGATCCGATTGGCGGCGATGTAGCCGTAGGGCGAGGAGAAGTCGAAATAGAACTCGAGCGGTGCGGGCATGCGGTCTCCTGCGAGGCGCTAAGTTCGCCGCCGACGGCCGAGGCGTTGCAGGCGCCGCCATGCGCGTGCGATCTCCTCCCGCATGCGTTGCCGCGCCCGGGCGATGGTCAGCTTGCGGGTTTCCGGCTCCAGCGCGACCCCGATCTTGGCGATGGCATCGTCGATGAGCTCGGTCACCACCAGCTCGACCTCGCCCACCTTGACCCAGTCGCCGACCACCGGGCGCGGCGGCAGCCGACGCTTCAGGAAGGCGCCGAGCGGCAGGTTGCGCTCGTCCGGATCGACCGGCACGCCGTAGAGATCGGCCACCATGCCGGCCGGCGCATCGGCGCCGAGCATGAAGTCGCCGAATTCGCGCCCGCGCAGCTCGTCTTCCTCCTCGTCGTGCCGATGCGAGGCGAAAAGGCCGTCCAGCGCATGCAGCTGTTCCGGCGGCCCCAGCGCCAGCACGTAGTCGCCGATGCGAAGCGAGGGCAGCTTGCCGCGGTCCATCACCGTGCCCTCGCGGATTACGGTCAGGATGCGGGTGCGCCGGGGCAGCGGGATGGCGTGATAGGGATAGGTCAGCGCCCGGCTGTCCGGTGCCAGGCGATAGCCGGCGATCTCGCGATCGGTGCCGGTCGGCAGGTCGAGGTCGAAGCGATTGGCCTCCTCCGGCACCGGCGGCAGCACCAGGCGCAGCAGGCGCGCAGCGAAATTGATGCTCCAACCCTGCAGGACCAGCGAGGTGAGCACCACGACGAAGGCAACGCTGAAATAGGTGGTGCCGCCCGGCACGCCGGCCAGTACAGGCACGGTGGCGAGGAAGATCGGCACGGCACCGCGCAGGCCGACCCAGGAGATGAACGCCACCTCGCGCCAGGCGAAGCGGAACGGCAGCAGGCCGATCCAGACGGCGAGCGGCCGGGCGACCAGGATCAGCACCGCGGCGATGACCACGCCCTGCCCGAGCTCCAGCGCCATCTCGTGCGGCGTGACCAGCATGCCCAGCATGAGGAACAGGCCGATCTGGCACATCCAGGCCAGGCCGTCGTGGAATCGATTGATGGCGCGCGCCGCGCGGTGCCGGCGATTGCCGAACACGAAGCCGGCGACATAGACGGCGAGGAAGCCGCTGGCACCGGAAAGATGCGTGCCGCCGAAGATGGTCACGGCAGCGGCCACCACCAGGATGGGATAGAGCCCGGTCGCGATCTCGACCCGGTTGACCAGCCAGGCGAGCGCATAGCCCCCGACGATCCCGATCGCCGCGCCGCCAGCCATCTGGAAGACGAAGTTTACCGCAATCTCCAGCCCCGGCGCGGTCCCGCCGGCGCGCGCCAGCTCGGCGAACATCACCGTCAGGAACACCGCCATCGGGTCGTTGATGCCGGATTCCACTTCCAGGGTGGCGCTCACCCGCTCCTCGATCCGCACCCCCTTGGCGTGCAGCAGCAGGAAGACCGCGGCCGCATCGGTCGAGGCGACGGTGGCGCCGACCAGCAGGCCGCCAATCCAGCCGAAATCGAACAACAGGGCCGCGACGGCGCCGGTGATGATAGCCGTGAGAACCACGCCGAAAGTGGCGAGCGAAGTCGCCGGCCAGAGCGCCAGGCGGAAGGTCCTGACCGGGGTCCGCAAGCCGCCATCGAACAGGATCACCGCCAGGGCGACGCTGCCAAGCAGGTAAGCGGCCGCAAAGTCATCGAAATGCACCCCGCCCGGCCCGTCCTCGCCGGCCAGCATGCCGAGGCCGAGGAAGACCAGCAGCAGCGGCGCCCCGATCCGGTTGGAGAGCATGCCGGCGAGGATGCTCACCACCACCAGGGCGGCGCCGAAGAAGATGAAATGCTCGCCGAAGAGATGCACCTGTGCCCGCCGGATCCCGCGTTTGCGCTTGCCTTCGAATATGCCGGATTTCAGGGGATTGTCAGGCCGGCAATGCTCGGCCTAAATGCCGCCAGTGCATAAAGTTGGGGGAAACCGTTCATGTCCAGGGGGCCCATGACCGCGGCGCTCGATACGCCGTTCCGCCTGCCCTGCGGCGCGGTCTTGAAGAATCGCATCGGCAAGGCGCCGATGACCGAGGGCCTGGCCGATCCGATGAACCGGGCGACCGAGCGCCATGTCCGGCTCTATCGCCGCTGGGCGGAAGGCGGCTCGGGCCTGCTCGTCACCGGCAATGTCCAGGTCGACCGACGCTATCTGGAGCGGCCCGGCAACGTGGTGATCGACGGCAATGGCGGCGAGAGGGAGCTCGAGGCCTTCGCCCGTGCCGGGACCGCCAACGGCACGCATCTCTGGATGCAGATCGGCCATGCCGGCCGGCAGACACCGAAGCATGTCAACCCCGTGCCGGTGGCCCCCTCGGCGATCCGGGGCAATTTGTCGGAGAGCCAGCACGGCATGCCCCGCGCGCTTTCGTCGGACGAGGTCTGGGACGTGGTGCGCCGGTTCGGCTATGTGGCCAGGGTCGCCAGGGAAACCGGCTTCACCGGCGTGCAGATCCACGGCGCCCATGGCTATCTGATCAGCGAGTTTCTGTCGCCGCTCGCCAACCAGCGCACCGACCAGTGGGGCGGCAGCGCCGAGAACCGGGCGCGGCTGCTGCTGGAGACCGCCAAGGCGGTGCGCGACGCTGTCGGGCCGGATTTCCCGGTCTCGATCAAACTCAACTCGGCCGATTTCCAGCAGGGCGGCTTCTCCAACGACGACTGCCTCGATGTGCTCCGCTGGCTCGCCCCGATCGGCATCGACCTGATCGAGGTGTCGGGCGGCAACTACGAATCGCCGCGCATGATGGGGTTCGGCCGCGAGCAGCCAGGCGCGCGCGCCAGCACGCTTGCCCGCGAAGCCTATTTCCTCGACTACGCGACGCGCATCCGCCAGGCGACCCGCATCCCGATCATGCTCTCCGGCGGCTTCCGCAGCCGCGTTGCGATGGAGGAGGCGCTGGCTGCCGATGTCTGCGACGTGATCGGCATCGGCCGGCCACTCTGCGTCGACACCGACCTGCCCAACCGGCTCATCGACCGGACGGTCGAGGGCGCCACCAGCTATGAGAGCACGATCAAGCCGGAACGCGGCGGGCTCGCCTGGTTCTGCCTGCAGCTGATCCGGATGGGCGACGGCGAGGAGCCCGACCGGGCCTTGACCGGCGAGCAGGCAATCCCACGATATGTCGCGAACGAGAAGGCGACGGCCGCCGGCCTGGTCGGCCGCCGCCTGGAACCGGAGGCCGCCCCGGCATGACCGATCCTGCCTACAACAAGGTCTTCCCCGTCTCCTGGGAGGAGCTGCACCGCAATGCCCGGGCGCTGGCCTGGCGGCTGAGCGAGGTGCTGCCGTTCAAGGGCATCGTCGCGGTGACGCGCGGCGGGCTGGTGCCGGCGGCGATCATCGCCCGCGAGCTGGAGATACGGCTGATCGACACCGTCTGCATCGCCTCCTATCACGATTATGACCGCCAGGGTCAGGTCGACGTTCTGAAGAGCGTGCCGGGCGACGGCGAAGGCTGGCTGATCGTCGACGACCTGGTCGATACCGGCGACACGGCAAAGCATGTCCGCAAGATGCTGCCGAAGGCGCATTTCGCCACCGTCTACGCCAAGCCGGCCGGGCGGCCGACGGTCGATACCTTCATCACCGAGGTCAGCCAGGACACATGGATCCTGTTCCCCTGGGACCAGGAGCCGCAATACGCCAAGCCGGTGGCGGAGCTGCGCGGCAAAACCTGATTTCGGCCCCGCAGGAAACCGGCCGTTCCGCCGTATAATGCGATCATGCGGGGGCTGACACTGGGACTGGTCGCGGCGGCGCTGCTCGGCGGGGGCGGCGCGCTGGGCTATGCCGTCTGGCGGCCCGATGACGGCCAGGCGGCATTCCGCGTGGCCAAGGTGGAACGCGGCGACATCACCGCCGCCGTTTCGGCCAGCGGCACGGTGATGCCGGTCGTCACCGTCCAGGTCGGCTCCCAGGTTTCCGGCCAGATCCGCGAGCTGCTGGCCGACTTCAATACCGAGGTGGTCAAGGACCAGCTGATCGCCCGCATCGATTCCGACACATTCGAGACCCGGGTCGCCCAGGCCGAGGCCGACCTGCAGGTAGCCAAGGCCAATCAGGTGCTGCAGGAGGCCTCGCTCGAGCGCCTGGCGGCCGAGCTCGAGACCACGCGCCAGACCCTGGCCTCGCTCAGGGCCCAGACCCGCAAGGCGGCGCTGGCCGAGACCGACGGCGAGCGCGAGTTCAAACGCCGGGCCGAGCTGCTGCAGACCGGCGCCGCCTCGCGCAGCGACTTCGACAAGTCGAAGACCAACTACGACAGCGCCGTCGCGCAGTCGCGTTCGGCCCAGGCCCAGGAGCAGGGCCAGGTGGCCGCGGTGCGGGCGGTCGAGGCGCAGATCAAGATGGGCCAGGCCCAGGTGCTGACCGCGCGCGCCCAGGTCGCCCAGCGCGAAGCAGCCTTGCGCCAGGCCCAGATCGATCTCGACCGCACCTTCATCCGCTCGCCGGTCAAGGGCACCGTGGTGCTGCGCAATGTCGATGCCGGGCAGACCGTCGCCGCCAGCCTGCAGGCGCCGATCCTGTTCCAGATCGCCGAGGACCTGACGCGGATGCAGATCGAGACGGCGGTCGACGAGGCCGATGTCGGCCGCGTCAAGGTCGGCCAGAAGGCGACCTTCACGGTCGACGCCTTCCCGACCCGCACTTTCGATGCGGAAGTGCTGCAGATCCGCAAATCGCCCAAGGTGCAGAGCAACGTCGTCACCTACACGGTGGTGATCTCGGCCGACAACAGCGACCAGGCGCTGCTGCCCGGCATGACCGCCAATGCGCGGATCGTCACCGACCAG
Organism: Desertibaculum subflavum; assembly: GCA_003576705.1. Classification (GTDB taxonomy): domain Bacteria; phylum Pseudomonadota; class Alphaproteobacteria; order Ferrovibrionales; family Ferrovibrionaceae; genus Desertibaculum; species Desertibaculum subflavum. Next base: position 27,117 of record QOZS01000050.1, on the reverse strand, counting down.
CGCCGTGGCGCGCTGAAGATCCCGAACGCGGCTTTGCGCTTCCGTCCCCCGGGTGCCGAGGCGGCGCCGGCCGCGGCGCAGCCGGCATCCGGCGCACCAAGCCCGGCGGCGCAACAGGCGGCGGCAGTGCGCGAACGACTGATCACCGCGCTGTCGCTGACGCCGGACCAGCAGGAGAAGCTGACCCAGATCTTCGCCCAGGCGCGCAGTCAGCTGGCCGGATTGCAGGGCGCGAGCGAGGCCGAGCGCAAGCGGCGCGGCGATCAGGTGCGGGCCGAGAGCCGGCGCCAGATCGCGGAGATGCTGACGCCGGAGCAGAAGGCGAAATACGACGAGCTGGTGGCCGAACAGGCCGGCCGGCAGGCGACGGCCGGGCGGGTCTTCGTGCCCGACGGCAGCGGGCAGCCCAAGCCGGTCCAGGTCCGGCTCGGGGTCGGCGACGGCAGCACGACCGAGCTGCTGGGCACGACGCTGAAGGAAGGCGACCAAATTCTGGTCGGCCTCGCGCCCAAAGGAACGGCGGCGAGCCAGCCCCGGGCGGCGGGCCTCAGATGAACCCGGCCATCCCGGCAGGCGAGCTGATCGCGGTTCGGGACCTGGTGAAAGAATACCGCCTCGGCGACCATGTGGTGGCGGCGCTGCGCGGCGTCACGCTCGACATCGCCGCCGGCGAGTTCGTTGCTGTGATGGGCCCCTCGGGTTCCGGCAAGTCGACCTTCATGAACCTGGTCGGCTGCCTCGACAGCCCGACCGCTGGCGCCTACCGCCTGGCCGGCGAGGATGTCGCCCGCATGTCCGGCGATGCGCTGGCCGGCATCCGCAACCGGCGCATCGGCTTCGTGTTCCAGAGCTTCAACCTGCTGCCGCGCACCTCGGCGCAGGAGAATGTCGAGCTGCCCCTGCTCTACAGCCACGTGCCGCGGGCCGAGCGGCGGCGCCGGGCGGGCGAGCGGCTGAGCCAGGTCGGCCTCGGCAACCGTGCCGGCCATCATCCCAACCAGCTCTCCGGCGGCCAGCAGCAGCGCGTCGCCATCGCCCGCGCGCTGGTCAACGATCCAGCACTCATCCTGGCCGACGAGCCGACCGGCGCGCTCGACACCACGACCAGCGCCGAGGTCATGGCGCTGCTGACCGAGCTGAATGACAGCGGCATGACCATCGTGCTGGTGACGCACGAGCCCGATGTCGCCGCCTATGCCAAGCGCATCGTCACCTTCCGCGACGGGCAGGTGGTCGAGGACCGCGCGAATGCCGCGCGCCGGACCGCCGGCCAATGATCGCGCTGCTCGCCAATACCCGGATGGCGCTGCGCGCGCTGGCGGTGAACAAGATGCGGAGCCTGCTCACCATGCTCGGCATCATCATCGGCGTCGGCGCCGTGATCGTGATGATCGCGGTCGGCGCCGGCGCCAAGGCGCGCGTCGCCGAGCAGATCCGCTCGATCGGCGCCAACCTGCTGATCCTTCTGCCCGGCACCACGACCTCGGGCGGCGCCCGGCTCGGTTTCGGCTCGGCGCCGACCCTGTTCGACGAGGACGCCGCGGCGATCCGCCGCGACGTGCCGGGCGTCACCGTGGTCGCGCCGCTGATCCGCGGCGGCGGGCAGATCGTGATCGGCAACATGAACTGGGCGACGGTCGTGTACGGCATCACCGCCGACTATCTGCCGGCGCGGGACTGGGAGATCGCCACCGGCCGGCCGTTCACGACCGAGGAGTCCGACAACGGCGCCAAGGTCGTGCTGATCGGCCAGACCGTCGCCGTCAACCTGTTCGGGGCCGAGGACCCGGTCGATCAGATGATCCGTGTCAACCGGGTGCCGCTCCGCGTCATCGGCGTGCTCGACCGCAAGGGCCAAAGCATGCAGGGCGTCGACCAGGACGACACCATCCTGGTGCCCCTGACGACCGCGCGCGGCCGCGTGCTCGGCACCAGCATCGCGCGCCGCCGCGCCGTCGGCGCCATCTGGGTCAAGGGCGAGGATGGCGGCGACCTGAAGCAGACCGAGACACTGGTGCGCGAGCTGGTCCGGCAGCGACACCGGCTGCAGGCCAACCAGGACGACGACTTCTCCATGCGAAACCTGACCGAGGTGCAGGATGCCGAGGCGGCGTCGAGCCGCGTGCTCGCCACCCTGCTCGCCGCCGTCGCCTCGGTCTCGCTGATCGTCGGCGGCATCGGCATCATGAACATCATGCTGGTCTCGGTCACCGAGCGGACACGTGAGATCGGGCTGCGCATGGCGGTCGGCGCCCGCGGCCGCGACATCCTGGCGCAGTTTCTGACCGAGGCGGTGCTGCTCTCGCTGATCGGCGGCGTGATCGGCATCGCCATCGGCGTCGGCACGTCCTATGCCGTCGGCCATTTCGCCGGCTGGCGCATCGAGCTCTATCCGGAATCGGTCGTCCTGGCGGTCGGCTTCGCTGCGGCGGTCGGCATCTTCTTCGGCTTCTACCCGGCGCGGAAGGCCGCAAGGCTGCAACCGATCGAGGCGCTGCGCTACGAATAGGCGCTATTCTCCCCCCGTCATCACGAGGGGACTTGCCGATGTGGCCGAGTGCTAGCCATCCGATCGAGACCGAAATCTTCACCCGCATGCCGGACAAGCTTCGGCGCAAGACCCGCACCAGCTGGGCGGATGCGAATTTCGCCGGCCAGCCGGCCGATTGCTTCCTGGAGGGGCCGAGCTTCGACACCGCCGGCAATCTCTGGGTCACCGACATCCCGCATGGCCGCATCTTCCGCATCTCGTCCGACGGCGAATGGACCCAGGTCGCGGAATATGACGGCTGGCCCAACGGGCTGAAGATCCATCGCGACGGGCGCGTCTTCATCACCGACTACAAGCGCGGCATCGTCACCCTCGACCCCGCTTCCGGCAAGGTGACGCCGCATCTGGAGACCCGCCACAGCGAGGGCTTCAAGGGCGTCAACGACCTCTGCTTCGCCGAGAACGGCGACCTCTACTTCACCGACCAGGGCCAGACCGGCCTGCACGACCCGACCGGTCGAGTCTACCGGCTGACCGCCGGCGGCCGGCTCGAACTGCTCGCCGCCACCGTGCCGAGCCCGAACGGCATCGTGCTCAACCTGCCCGAGACCCAGGTCTATGTGGCGGTGACGCGCGGCAATGCGGTCTGGCGCATGCCGCTGATGGGCGACGGCTCGCCCTCCAAGGTCGGGCTCTATATCCAGATGTCGGGCGGCCTCGGCGGCCCGGACGGGCTCGCGCTCGACAGCGAGGGCGGCCTGATCGTCTGCCATATCGGGACCACGCTCTGGCGCTTCGACCGGCTCGGCCGGCCGACCCATCACCTGGTCATGGAAGAGGGCCTGAGCCCGACCAACTGCGCCTTCGGCGGCCCGGAGAATGGCTGGCTCTATGTCACCGAGTCACGCACCGGCACGATCCTGCGGGCGGAAATGCCCTATCCCGGCAAGCCGATGTTCTCGCACGCCCGCTAGGTTCCGGCGTCAGGCACCGTCGCCCCGGCGGCGGCCGGGCCGCTCCGGCGGGACCGAGGTCAGCGTCCACTCGACGACGCCCTTCAGCACCTTGTTCAGGGCATCGTCGAAAGCCGCCAGCGCGGAGCTGAAATTGGCATCCGCCGCCTTGACCACGGCCTCGAAGGCACGATTGGCGACGATGTCCTGCCGCGGCTGGCGCACCAGCCGGGCCCGGATCCCGACGCGGATGGTCGGCACCATCGCGTCTTCGATGTACTCGGCCTGAAATTCGCGCAGATCGGTCTTCAGGTTGTAATCGGAGCGCAGGCCCACCGTCTCGCGGCCGACGGCGACGATCTTCTTCGAGTTCTCGAAGCTCTCCACCATCAGGGTCTGCACCATGACGGGTGCGCGTGCCGTCCACCGGCTCTCGGCGAAATAGCGGACCTCGTAGGCATTCGGCTTCAGCGCGATGCGCGGGGAATCCAGCCCGCCGGATGCCGTCGGCTCTTCGACGATGAGCTGCCACTCGACAGTCGGCAAGTCGGGCGCGAAGGTGCTCTTCGGCGACAGGTCATAGACGTTGGATGGCGGGCCGAGGCCCGGAATGCCGCTGCAGGCACCGAGCGCCAGCGGCGCGAGCAGAAGGAAGCGTCGATCCGGTTGCATGCACCTACTCCCGCTGCCGCTCGGGCGCCTTGTCGCCGAACAATAGCCGCGACGGATCCTCGTCGAGCCGTCCGGCCAGCCGGTTGAGCGATGCCATGAGCTGACGCGCATCGGACAGGAAGCGCGTCACCTGCGCCAGGCCATCGTTCATGAACTCGTCGATCGAGCCGCGGTTGTCGTTGACCAACGCCTCGACGGTCGCGGCCGCACTGTTGAATCCCTTGGCCGTGGACCGGAACTCCGCGATGGTGGCCTGCGCCTCCTTCACCGCCTGGGTCACCTCGGTGCGCACCAGCGTGTCGACACCGCCGATCGTCGTCCGCGCCGAAGCCAGCGTGCGCTCGGCTTCCGCCGCGACCTGGTCGACCCGCTGGGTGGTGGCACGGACCGAGGCGGCGGCGGCGGCGAAATCGGCCGAGGTCTGATCGGCATTCTTGACGATGCGCTGCACCTCCGGGCCGAGCGCGGCAAGCTGCCCGGTCAGGCTCGCAACATCGGACAGGATCTGGTTGATCAGGCGCTGGTTCTCCGGTCCGACGATCTGGCTCGTGCGCTCCAGCAGCTCAGTCCCTTTCAGGAGCAATTCCGGCGCCCGCTCGAGCAGCTGCGCGATCTCGGAGGGCCGCGACTGGATCTGCGGCGGCGGCTCGCCGCGCTTGTACTTCACGATCGGCGAACCGCGCGTGCCGCCGCTGATCTGCACGAAGGAAAGGCCGGTGATGCCCTGCAGCTGCAGCGAGGCCACGGAATCGAGACGTATCGGCGTCTCCTGCCCGATCCGCACCAGTACCCGCACGCGGTCCGGATTCTCGTGGTCGATGTCAATCTCGGCCACCTCGCCCACCTTGATGCCGTTGAACCGCACGTCGCCACCGACGCCGAGGCCCGCCACGGAATCGGTGAAGTAGATGTCGTAGAACGCGAACTCGCGGTCGCCGGTGTAGCGCGCCAGCCACAGGATGAACCCCAGGGCGGCACCGACCAGCACCAGCATGAAGATCCCGATCAGGAGGTGGTTGGCGCGGGTTTCCATCGGCTCTACTCAGCTGCAGTGGCAAGGGCGGCGCGGGCGCGCGGCCCGTGGAAGTATTCCCGGACCCAAGGATGATCGAATGCCATCATGTCCTGATAGGTACCGGTTACGATTACCTTACGCTCGGCCAGAACGGCGATGCGGTCGCAGGTGGCGATCAGGGTGTCGAGATCGTGCGTCACCATGAAAACCGTCAGGCCGAGATTACGCTGCAACTCGCGGATCAGGTTGTCGAAGGCGGCGGCGCCGATCGGGTCGAGGCCCGCCGTCGGCTCGTCCAGGAACACGATCTCCGGATCCAGCGCCAGGGCACGGGCGAGGCCGGCGCGCTTGCGCATGCCCCCCGAAAGCTCGCTCGGATACTTCTTGCCGGCATCGGGGGGCAGGCCGACCAGCGTTACCTTGAGCGCCGTGATCTTGTCGAGCAGGCCGCCCGAGATGCCGTAATGCTCGCGGATCGGCACGCCGACATTCTCCGCCACCGTCATCGAGGAGAACAGCGCGCCATCCTGGAACAGCACGCCCCAGCGTTGCTCGATCGCTTCGCGTTGCGCCGCGGAGGCGCGGCCCATGTCCTGGCCGAACACCTCGATCGTTCCGGCGGCCGGGCGATTCAGGCCGACGATGGAGCGCAGCAGCACCGACTTGCCGGTGCCGGAGCCGCCCACGATTCCGAGCACCTCGCCGCGATAGACGTCGAGATCCAGGCCGTCATGCACGATCTGCGCACCGAAGCGGTTGACCAGTCCGCGCACGCGGATGACGGGTTCAGACGCCGACGACATTGAACAGGATCGAAAACCCGGCATCGACGATGATGACCAGGAAGATTGATTCGACGACGGATTTGGTGGTCATGCGGCCGACGCTCTCCGCCCGGCCGCTGACCTGGAAGCCTTCGTGGCAGCCGACCAGCGCGATGATGATGGCGAAGCACGGCGCCTTGATCAGCCCGGTGTAATAGTGCCAGGGCTTGGTCACCGACAGCCGGTCGATGAAGACATCGGGGCTGATGTCGAGCGTCGCCCAGCACAGCAATCCGCCGCCGAGCAGGCCCATGACATTGGCGAAGAAGGCGAGCACCGGCAGCGTCAGCAGCAGCGCGATCATCCGCGGCAGCACCAGCGCGTCGACCGGGTTGATGCCCAGCACACGCATCGCGTCGATCTCTTCGCGGAACTTCATGGCGCCGATCTCGGCGGTGAAGGCGCTGCCCGACCGGCCGGCGACGATGATGGCGGTGAGCAGCACGCCGAACTCGCGCAGGATCGACACGGCGAGCAGGTCGACCGTGTAGATCTGCGCGCCGAAGCTGCGCAGCTGCACCGCGCCCTGATAGGCCATGACCACGCCGATCAGGAACGAGACCAGGCCGATGATCGGCAGCGCGTTGAGGCCGGTCTGCTCCATGTGGTGCACCATGGCGGTCCAGCGGAACCGCCATGGTGTCGACGCGATGCGAAACACCCGCTCGACCACCAGGCCGATGAAGGAGACGAAGGTGCGGGCTTCCTCGGCCGCCGCCGCCGTCGCCGCGCCGATCCGCTCCAGCACCGCCACGGCCGGGTGGCGCTCCGGCGGCGGCGGCGCGAGGTCCTTCTCATTGGCGGTGACGAGGCGCAGCAGGTCGAGATGGCTTTCGCGCCCGCCGACCACCTGGCAGGCGAGGCCGGCTTTCCGCCAACGGCGCATGGCGTGATAGAGCACTACCGCGCCTGCGGTATCGAGGCTCTCGAGGTCATCCAGTTCGACATCAACCTTCGGCCCGCGCGGCTTCAGCCGGCGAATCGCGGCGTTGATCTCGGCCACCGATGCCACCGTCCAGCGGCCCTCCGGGCGAACTCTGAACCCTTCGGCCGACTCGGCTTGCGTGAATCCTGCCCCCGGCATGGGCCGGAACTTCTCACGGCCCTCCCCGGCTGACAAGGCGAGATGGGCCGTTTACCCTTTGGCCATGCCCCGTTTCGACGCCAACCTCAACTACCTCTTCACCGAGCTGCCATTCCTCGACCGCTTCGCGGCGGCGGCCGACTGCGGCTTCAAGGCCATCGAGATCCTGGTGCCCTACGAGGCGCCGGCGGCCGCTATCCGCCAGCGGCTGGAGGCCGCCGGTGTCGAGGCGGTGCTGATCAACACGCCGATGGGCGATCCGGCCAAGGGCGACCGTGGCCTCGCCTGCTTGCCGGGGCGCGAGGCGGATTTCAAGGTCGCCCTGAGCCGCGCGCTCGAATACGCCGCCGATCTGCGCTGCCCGCGCATCCACGTCGTGGCGGGCGTGATGCCGCAGGGCGCCGACCGCGCCCGGTTCGACGGCACCTATCGCGCCAACCTCGCCTGGGCGGCGCCGGAGGCAGCCAAGGCCGGGATCACGCTCTGCCTAGAACCGATCAATCCTTACGACATACCGGGTTTCTTCCTGAACACCGCGGCACAGGCGCGGACCGTGATCGAAGCGCTCGGCCAGCCCAATATCCGCCTGCAATACGACCTCTATCACGCGCAGATCGTCGAGGGCGGCCTGACCCGTACCCTGGAGCGCGAGATTGATCTGATCGAGCACATGCAGATCGCCGGACCGCCGCAGCGCAACGAGCCCGATACAGGCGAGCTGAACTATCCCTACCTGTTCGAGGTGATCGACCGACTTGGCTATAGCGGCTGGATCGGCGCCGAGTACCGGCCGAAGCACGGCACGCGCGCCGGCCTCGGCTGGGCCAAGCCGTACGGCATCGGCTGATGGCATCATTCGTGCACGCGGCAGCGACGACCTGTTAGACCCGAGGATCCCTTCCGCATGTCGGACACGCCCACGACAACGCTGATCCGCAACCTCGCCTGGCTGGTCGCCTGGGATGCGCCCAACAAACGGCATGTCTACCTGCGCGATGCCGACATCGCCTTCCGCGGCGGGGAGATCCTGCATATCGGGCCGGGCTTCGCGGGCAAGGCCGACCGGGTTATCGAAGGCGCCAAACGGCTGGTCATCCCCGGCCTCATCAACGTGCACACGCATCCGACCAGCGAGCCGCTGCGCAAGGGCATCACCGACGAGACCATCTCGCCCGGCTTCTGGCATTCCTCGCTCTACGAGTTCCTCACCGTGTTCAACACCGACGATGCCGGCGCCAAGGCCTGCATGCAGGTGGCGCTGGCGGAGCTCCTGATGTCGGGCGTCACCGCCGTCGCCGATCTCTCGGTGCCGTTCGACGGCTGGCTCGACACGCTCGCCGAGAGCGGCATCCGCGCCTGCATCGCGCCGATGTTCCGCGACGCGCGCTGGTACACCGAGGACGGCCACCTGCTGAAATACGAGTGGAACAAGGCGAACGGGCGCAAGGGCTTCGACAATGCGCAGCGGCTGATCGAGCTGGCGCGGCAGCATCCGAGCGGGCGGCTGATGGGCATGGTCTGCCCCTCGCAGGTCGATACCTGCACGCCGGAGCTGCTGCGCGACGCGCATGACTTCGCGAAAGAGCGCAACCTGCCCTACCAGATCCACGCCTCGCAGAGCGTGGTCGAGTTCCACGAGATGACGCGGCGCACCGGCCTGACGCCGGTGCAATGGCTCAATTCGCTCGGCGTGCTGGACGACCGCTCCATCATCGGCCACTGCATCTTCGTCGACGAGCATCCCTGGCTGCACTGGACCACGCGGACCGACCTCTCGATCCTGGCCGAGACCGGCACCACGGTGGCGCATTGCCCGACCGTGTTCGTGCGCCGCGGCATCACGCTCCGCACCTTCGGCGAGTACCGCCGCAAGGGCATCAATGTCGGCATCGGCACCGACACCTATCCGCATAATTTCCTGGAAGAGCTGCGCATCGCCATGCACCTCTCCCGCACCACGGCGGGCACGGTGCCGGATGCGATGACCGCCGACGTGTTCGACGCCGCCACCATCGGCGGCGCCAAGGCGCTCCGGCGCGACGATATCGGTCGCCTCGCGGTCGGCGCCAAGGCCGATCTCGTGCTGGTCGATATCGAGCACCCGGCCATGCGGCCGATGCGTGAGCCGCTGCGCAGCCTGATCCACGTGGCGGCGGAGCGCGCCGTGTCGGACGTCTTTGTCGACGGCCAGCAGGTGGTGGCGAACGGCAAGTGCCTGACCATCGATCTCGACGCCGCCTCGGCAGCGCTGGAGGAAGCCCAGGCCCGATCCCTCAGGGACGTGCCGAAGCACGACTGGGCGAAGCGCAGCGCCGACCAGCTGGCGCCGATGTCGCTGCCGATCGTCGACCGGATCTAGCCGAGCCTGGCCCGTTCGGCATCGAAGGCGTCGATGCCGAGCGTGGCGCGCATATCGACGGAGCGCGCCGCCTTCTCCGGCTCGAGCGGCGTGCCCGTCGCATCGGCGACGCGCGTGATCGCATCGAAGCCGCCGATCACCGCCGCCGCGTCGATCAACGCCGCCTCGCTCAAAGCCTGACGCACAGCCGACTGTGCCGCCCCGATCCTGGCGGCATCGCGGCCGATGCCCGCTTCGGCCAGTTCGAGCAACGGCGCGGCACACCGCACGCCGGTCTCGCCGCCCGCCGCCATGAGCCCGACGAGCTCCACCGGCATCCCGTAATGCTGAGCGCTCGCCCGGAGCAGCTCCGCGTGGCTGACGGTTCAATAGGTACAGTGGTTCAGCGCGGCGACCCGGGCGGCGAGCATCTCGATCTGCGCGTGATCGATGGCACGGAACTCGCGGTCGAATTCCCGCATCGCCGCCTGCGGCAGGTACATACGCTCGAACAGATCCCAGAAATGCATCATCGATCGCGGCACCAGGCTCAGCGCCCGGTGGATATGGGCGCCGGCCCGGTCGGCATAGAGCGGCGGGTCGTCCGGGCCGACATCGCGCGGCGCCAGGTGGCACACCCAGGCGGCCGACGGCGCCGCACCGCGCGGCAGCGCCATCGTCGGTCTGCCGGGAACGACCTCAGGCAGAGGCAATGGCGCCAGCCCGGCGGTGCGGCGGAAAGTGTCGATCCCCGTCACGATGACGGTGATGCTGACCAGCTCGACATAATGCGTCTCGTCGAACCCTCCCCGCCGCACACGATCGAGCCAGCGCGCGGTCAGCCGCCCGGAATCGGTGCGGATGCGATGGATCGCCTCGATCCAGGCTTCCGGAAGGTCGGTCGCGCGGTCGTGCGCGCCGTCAATGCCGTAGGGGCTGACCGCCGCGGCCCGCGCGGCACAGAGCCGGCAATCCGGCGCGGCTCGCGTCTCGGCCGCCACCTGCACCCGCTCGGCGCCAGTCAGCCAGGTACCGGCACGCCCGATGGCGTTCCAGGCTTCGGTGATCGCGGTCGCCAGGTCCTCCCGCATCCATCCCCCCCTTATTCTGGCGCGAGCATCCACGGGACCAACACGCAAGGCAAGCCGCCGTCAAACGAATGCCATCACCAGTCCCACCAAAGCGGCCGTCGCCAGGATCCAGAGCGGATTGAGCCGGGTCGCCGTCGCCACCACCGCCGCCGCGACGAAGATCAGCAGGTCGCCGGCCTGGGTGAAGGCGGCATCGGCCATGATGACGCCGCTCGCGATCACCAGGCCGACCGCGACCGGCACCATGCCGGCCTGGGCCGCCCGCACCAGCCGCGCACCCGACAGCCGCTCGCGCAGATGGCCGGCCAGGTAGGCCAGCAGGCTGGACGGACCGCACATCGCGATGGTGGCGGTGAGCAGGCCGAGCGGGCCCGCGACGTGCCAGCCGATCAGCGCCACCACCAGCATGTTCGGCCCCGGCGAGGCCTGAGCGACGGCGAACAGCCGCGCCAGCTCCTGGCCGCTCATCCAGTCATGCACCTCGACCACTTGGCGGTGCATGTCGGGCAGCACCGCATTGGCGCCGCCGATGGCGATCAGCGACAGCACGGCGAAGACCTCGGCGAGATCGATCAGCCGGTCGGACGGGTTCATTCCGCCTGCATCCAGGCGATCGCCACGCCGACAGGCGCCAGCGCCAGCACGATCCAGACCAACTTCAGGCCGAACACCGCGACTCCGGCGAAGGCGGCCGCGGCGACCAGCGCCAAGGGCCAGCGCCAGGGCAGCCGCGCGACGATCTTCGCCCCCATGGCGACGATCAGCCCGGCCGCCGCCATGGCGACGGCGCCGATCGCGCTCTGCACCAGCGGGTGGCTGCCGATCGCGTCATAGACCAGCGCGACCAGCGCGATCACGCAGACCGGCGGCAGCAGGATACCGCCGAGCGATGCCAAGGCCCCGCTCGGCCCGCGGAACCGCGCGCCGACGAAGACCGAGAGGTTCACCACGTTCGGCCCGGGCAGGATCTGGCCGAGCGCCAGCATCTCGGCAAATTCGCGGTCGTCGAGCCATTTGCGCTCCTCCACCATGATCTGGCGGGCGAAAGCGAGCACGCCGCCGAAGCCGGACAGCCCCATCTTGGCGAAGCCGAGGAACAGCTCGCCATGACCCGGCGGCGGGCGCGCGCCGCTCATTTGACCGCGTGCACGGCGAGATGCACCGCATCGAGCCGCCGCTCGCCCTGCGCGACGGCCAGAGTGAGCTTTAGCCAATCGAGCGCCGGCGCCGCCGTCTCGAACCGCATCGCGGTGCGGAAATAATAGGCGTCGCGCGGCACCGGCTCACCGGCCGCGAGCCGCGCGATGACGTCCGGCGGGCCGTGGCGGAGACCGCGGCTCCTGACCTCGATGCGATGGCCGTCATCGGTTTCGAGCTGATAGCGGGCATCGATGTCGGCGAAGCCGTCGCTCCGCAGGATCTGCCAGTCGGCCCCGCCGGGCAGCACCTTGCCGGTCAGCCGGCCGCGGAAATGCCCGCCCAGGATCGGCACCAGGCGGCGCTCCCCCATCGGCGTCGCGCCCAGGCTCTGCGGCGGCCCGACCCGCGCCTCCAGCTCGAACAGCAATTCCAGCATGCCTCCCCTCCCCGTACGCGACTTGCCGGCAAGGCGGCCGGCCTGTTCAATGTGGCCTCCATTTTGGCACGGAAATCCTCCTATGAAGATCGAGCCTCGGATCGCCGCCTTCCACGCCGACCTGACCACCTGGCGGCGCGACATTCATGCTCATCCGGAGCTCGGCTTCGAGGAGACGCGGACCAGCGCCGTGGTGGCCGAGAAGCTGAAATCCTTCGGCTGCGAGGTGGTCACCGGCATCGCCAAGACCGGCGTGGTCGGCACCATCCGGGTCGGCAACAGCCCGCGCGCCGTCGGGCTCCGCGCCGACATGGATTGCCTGCCGATGGACGAGCTGAACGATTTCGAGCATCGCTCGCAGAACAAGGGGCGCATGCATGCCTGCGGCCATGACGGCCACACGACGATGTTGCTCGGCGCCGCGAAGTACCTCGCCGAGACGCGCAACTTCGAGGGCGCCGTGCACTTCTTCTTCCAGCCGGCCGAGGAAGGCGGCGGCGGCGGCAAGGTGATGGTCGACGAGGGCCTGTTCCAGAAATTTCCCTGCGAGGCGGTGTTCGGCATGCACAACCGGCCGAGCGTGCCGGCCGGGCATTTCGCCGTGCGCGGCGGGCCGCAGATGGCGGCGGCCGGCATGTTCGACATAAAGATCACCGGCAAGGGCGCGCATGGCGCGCGGCCCGAGAGCGGCATCGATCCGGTCGTGGTCGGCGGCCACATCATCACCGCGCTGCAATCGATCGTCGCCCGCAATGTCAGCCCGCACGACACCGCGGTGATCAGCGTCACGCAGATGCATGCCGGCGACGCCTACAACGTGATCCCCGAGAGCGCCGTGCTGCGCGGCACCATCCGGGCCTTCAAGATGGAGGTCATGGAGCTCATGAAGGCCAATATCGAGCGCATCTCGCGCGGCATCGCCGAGGGTCTCGGCGCCGAGGTCGAGCCGAAGGTGCGCTTCAGCTATCCGCCGCTGGTCAACAACCACGACGAGGCGCGCTTCGCCGCCGACATCGCCGCCGGCATCGTCGGCGAGGAGAATGTCGACCGCAACGGCCCGATGGTGATGGCGTCGGAGGATTTCTCCTACATGCTGAACGCCTGCCCCGGCGCCTTCGTCTTCATCGGCCAGGGCGGCGTCGAGGGCGGCTGCGAGGTGCACAATCCGAAATACGATTTCAACGACCGGATCCTACCGCTCGGCTCGACCTTCTTCGCCCGCCTGGTCGAGACCCGATTGAAGCCCGCCGCCCGCGATTGACGGCCGCGCCGCCCCGAACCATGTCGACCCGATGAACGCGATCCCCGACCTGACGCTCGCCCGCCTCAAGGCGGCGGCCGGCCCGAACGGGTCGATCGACGATCCGGCCGACATGGCGCCGTATCTGACCGAGCCGCGCGGCCTCTATACCGGCCGGGCGGCGCTGGTGCTGCGCCCCGACACGACCGAGCGCGTCGCCGAGATCGTCCGTATCTGTGCGGAAAGCGGCACCAAGATCGTGCCCCAGGGCGGCAACACGGGCCTGGTCGGCGGCAGCGTGCCGTTCGAGGGCGGCGACGAGATCGTACTGTCGCTGACCCGCATGCGCGCGGTGCGCGCCATCGACCTGGAGAACGACACCATCACGGTCGAGGCCGGCTGCCCCCTCACCGCTGTGCACGACGCCGCCGAGGCCCGGGGGCGCATGTTCCCGCTCCGCATCGCCTCGGAAGGCACCTGCACCATCGGCGGCAATCTCGCCACCAATGCCGGCGGCAACGCGGTGCTGCGCTACGGCAACATGCGCGAGCTGGTGCTGGGCATCGAGGTGGTGCTGCCGGACGGGCGGATCTGGAACGGGCTCAGGGGCCTGCGCAAGGACAACACTGGCTACGACCTGAAGCAGATCTTCATCGGCGCCGAGGGCACGCTCGGCATCATCACCGCCGCGGTGCTGAAGCTCTATCCGGGACCGGCGGTGACCGCGACCGCCTTCGTCGCCGTGCGCGACGTGCATGCCGCAGTGGCGTTGCTCGGCATCGCCAAGCGCGAATCCGGCGGCCAGGTCTCGAGCTTCGAGCTGCTGCCCCGCATCGGCATCGATTTCGTGCTGAAGCACACCCCCGGCACCCGCGACCCGCTGGCCGAGCGACACAAGTGGTGCGTGCTGATGGAGATGACCTCGGGCCGGGCCGGCAACGAACTCCGCGCCACCATGGAAGCGGTGCTGGCCGAAGGCCTGGAGCAGGGCCTCGTGCTCGACGCCGTACTCGCCGAGAGCGAGCAGCAGGCGAAGGATTTCTGGCGGCTCCGCGAGAGCATGTCGGATGCCCAGCGCCCCGAGGGCGGCTCGATCAAGCACGACATCTCGGTGCCGGTCTCGCTGATCGCCGATTTCATCGAGCGGGCGACGCGCGAGGTCGAGGCGGTTGTCCCCGGCACCCGCATCGTCGCCTTCGGCCATATCGGCGACGGCAACGTCCACTTCAACCCGAGCCAGCCGCCCGACGCCGACAAGCAGTGGTTCCTCGAGCAGTGGGACAAGGTGTCCGACATCGTGCACGGCATCGCGCACGAGCTCGGCGGCTCGATCTCGGCCGAGCACGGCCTTGGCCGCATGAAGCGCGAGGAGATCACCCACTACAAGTCGGCCGTCGAGATCGACCTGATGCGCACGCTCAAATCGGCGCTGGATCCGAAGCGGATCATGAATCCCGGCAAGGTGGTCTGAGCGAGCCCCCTGGGCCGAAAGGCTTGGATCTGGGCGATTTCTGCCCTCGCCCGCGGCATGCCGAGCCGCTAGTTTGCCCGCATGAACCACGACCGCGACCTATTGCTGGCCAGCAATGCCTGGCCGTTCCAGGAGGCCGAGAAGCTGGTCCAGCGCTTCGCCAAGGCGCCGCCGGCCAAGGGCTATGTGCTGTTCGAGACCGGCTACGGCCCGTCCGGCCTGCCGCATCTCGGCACCTTCGGCGAGGTGGCGCGCACCAGCATGGTGCGCCGCGCCTTCCGCGAGCTGTCCGACCTGCCGGCCCGCCTGTTCGCCTTCTCCGACGATCTCGACGGCCTGCGCAAGGTCCCGGACAACGTGCCGAACCAGGCGATGCTGCGCGAGCATCTGGGCAAGCCGCTGACGAAAGTGCCGGACCCGTTCGGCACGCATGAGAGCTTCGGCCATCACAACAACGCCAGGCTGTGCGCCTTCCTCGACCGCTTCGGTTTCGAATACGAGTTCCAGAGCGCGACCGACTGGTACAGCTCCGGCCGCTTCGACGCGGCGCTGCTTTCCGTGCTGCAGCACTACGAGAAGGTGATGGCGGTGATGCTGCCGAGCCTCAGGGCCGAGCGCGCCGCCACCTACTCGCCCTTCCTGCCGATCTGCGCCAAGACCGGCCGCGTGCTGCAGGCGCCGGTCATCGCCACCGACGCGGCCAAGGGCACCATCACTTACCGCGACGACGACGGCGACGAGATCGAGGTGCCGGTCACCGGCGGCCATTGCAAGCTGCAATGGAAGTGCGATTGGGCGATGCGCTGGGCCGCGCTCGGCGTCGATTACGAGATGTCGGGCAAGGACCTGATCGACAGCGTGAAGCTGTCGAGCCAGATCGCCCGCATCCTCGACGCGACGCCGCCCGAGGGCTTCACCTACGAACTGTTTCTCGACGAGAAGGGCGAGAAGATCTCGAAGTCGAAGGGCAACGGCCTCACCATCGACGAGTGGCTGACCTACGCGGCGCCGGAAAGCCTCGCGCTCTACATGTTCCAGAAGCCGAGGCAGGCGAAGCGGCTCTATTTCGACGTCATCCCGCGCGCCGTCGACGACTACCTGACCTTCCTGGACAAGTTCCACGGCCAGAACGGGCCCGAGCGCTTCGCCAACCCGGTCTGGCACATCCATGGCGAAGGCCATGTGCCGCGCGAGCAGGTGCCGGTCACCTTCAGCATGCTGCTCAACCTCGCGAGCGTCTGCAACGCGGAGGCGCCGGAGATCCTCTGGGGCTTCATCCGCCGCTACGCCCCGGGCGCGACGCCGCAGGCGAACCCGATCCTGGACCGCATGATCGGCTATGCGATCGCCTATTACCGCGACTTCGTGAAGCCGCAGAAGCGCTACCGCGCGCCGGGCGCGACCGAGCGCGCGGCGCTGTCCGACCTGCTCGCCATGCTGGAACAGATCGGCGGCGGCGCCGATGCGGAAGCGCTGCAGAACGAAGTCTATGAAATCGGCAAGCGGCACGGCTTCGCCAATCTGCGCGACTGGTTCAAGGCGCTCTACGAAGTGCTGCTGGGCCAGGAGACCGGCCCGCGCATGGGCTCGTTCATCGCGCTCTACGGCGTCGAGGAGACCAAGGGCCTGATCCGCAAGGTGCTGGCCGGCGAGAGCCTCGCCGCCTGATCACTGCTTCCAGCACACCACCCGGGCGATGAAGCCCTTGGCGGTCTGGAACACGGCGTCACCGTTGAGCGGCGTGGCGCCGGGGAAGCCGCCGGCCGGATTGACGCCGTGCGCCTTGAGGAAGGCGATGGCGACGCCGCTCGGGATCGCATAGCCGATATCGTCGGCCGGCGCGCCCATCGCCTTCGAGGCGGCGACCGTGTCACGCTTGCCGAACACCACGCCGACGACAAGGCCGTTCGCGTCCAGCACGGGGCCGCCGCTATTGCCGCGCCGCACCTCGCCCAGCATGGCGAAGCGCGGGATGGTGCCCGCCGGCGGGCCATAGCCGGCGAACTCGCCGGTCGTGGCGATAGGTTGCACGCGCGCCATGCCGCGATTGGGATATCCGACCACGATCAGGCTCTCCGGCCGGCGCAGGGTCTGCTCGTTGCGGAACCGCGCCACCGCCTGGCCCCGTATGTCGCTCTGCAGCAGCGCGAGATCGCGCGCCTCGTCGAGCGCGCTCACCTTCGCCTTGCCCGAATTGCCTGCCGCGGTCTCGATCGTGATGCCGGCGCATTGCCGAACCACGTGATGGTTGGTCAGCAGCGTGCCGTCGGCCGCAACGAAGAAGCCGGTGCCGCTGCCGCCGATCCGCGTGTCCTCATAGGCTGGCGGCTCTTCCTTGATGGCGCGGCGCACCCGCGCGGCCCGCCGCTCGCGGATGCGCGCCGCCTCCGCCTCGTCGACCACGACGCCCTTGCAGTCATAGGCGGTGGTGCGGACCACCATGTCGCGGGCGACATCGTGGCAGAACACGGTTTCGGTCTGCGCCGCCGCGGGTGCCGCGGCGAAGGCGAGGAAAACCAGGCTGATGACGAAGTAGAGCCGCATGTCGTCAGTCCAAGCCATAGGCCGAAGCCCCGGTCACCGCCCGGTGGAAACTCAGCTTCCGCCAGTATTCCACCGGGTCCTTGGGCCGCACCAGCGCACCGGGCACCTGGTTCAGCCAATCGTACAGCCGCGTCAGCAGGAAGCGGAACGCCGCCCCGCGTGCCAGCACCGGCAAAGCCGCTGCCTCCGCTTCTTCGAGCGGCCGCACCGCCCGGTAGCCGCGCAGCATGGCACGACCCTTGGTCAGATTGAAGGCGCCATCCGCCTCGAAGCACCAGTCGTTCAGGCAGATGGCGATGTCATAGGCCAGGAAGTCGTTGCAGGCGAAATAGAAGTCGATCAGGCCGGAAAGCCGCGGTCCGCGAAAGAACACGTTGTCGCGGAACAGGTCGGCGTGGATGACGCCCGCCGGCAGGCCCTGAGGCCACTCCTTCTCCAGCACGGCAAGCTCGGCCGCGATCTCCTCGCCGAGGCCGGGCCGCACCTTGCCCGCATCGGCCCGGCTGGCGGCCACCAGGCCGCGCCAGCCGTCGAGCGACAGCGCATTGGGGCGGCGGAGGCCGAAGCCCTCGCCCGCCAGATGCAGCCGGGCCAGCGCCTCGCCGACCTGGCCGCAATGCGCGACACCGGGATTGCGCACCCATACGCCCTCCAGGAAGCTGACGATGGCGGCGGGGCGGCCCGCCACCGAGCGCAAAGCCTTGCCGTCGCGGCCATGGATCGGCACCGGGCATTCAAGGCCCTTGGCGGCCAGGTGATCCAGCAGGCCCAGGAAGAACGGCAGGTCCTCCGCGCGCACGCGCTTCTCGTAGAGGGTGAGGATGTACTCCCCCTTCTCGGTCCGCAGCAGGTAGTTGGAATTCTCGACGCCCTCGGCGATGCCCTTGCAGGCGGTCACCTCGCCGATATCGTACTGGCCGATCAGCTCGCAGAGCTCGGCGTCGGAAATCTCCGTATAGACCGCCATCGGTTGCCCCCGCCCCGCCTCACGCCTCGAGCGCCCGCGGCAGCTTGAAACGAATGTCTTCCCGAACCGTTTCCAGCATTTCGAGCCGGACGTCGAAGCGGTCGCGGAACGCCGCGATAACCTCGTCGACCAGCACTTCCGGCGCCGAGGCGCCGGCGGTGAGCCCGACCGCCCTCGCACCTTCGAGCGCAGCCCAATCGATGCCGCTGGCGCGCTGCACCAGAAAGGCGCGCTTGCAACCCGCACGTTCCGCCACCTCGACCAGGCGAAGCGAGTTGGACGAGTTCGGCGCGCCGATCACCAGGATCGCATCCACCTCGCCGGCAAAGCTCTTCACCGCCGCCTGGCGGTTCGTCGTCGCATAGCAGATGTCCTCCTTGCGCGGTCCTTCGATCGCGGGAAATCGCACCTTCAGGGCGGCGACGATATCGGCGGTCTCGTCGACGGAGAGCGTCGTCTGCGTGATGTAGGCGAGCGGCGCCGCGGAATCGAGGTCGAGCCGCGCCACATCCTCGACCCGCTCGACCAGCATGACCGCGCCCTCCGGCAGCTGGCCCATGGTACCGACCACTTCGGGGTGGCCGGCATGGCCGATCAGTACGATGCGCCGGCCGATCTCGTGCAGGCGCTCCGCCTCGCGATGCACCTTGGAGACCAGCGGGCAGGTGGCGTCCAGATAGAACATCCGCCGCCGCTCCGCTTCGTCCGGCACCGATTTCGGCACACCATGGGCCGAAAACACCACCGGACGGCCCTCCGGCACCTCCGCCAGCTCGTCGACGAACACCGCGCCCTTGGCCTCCAGGCTCTCTACCACGAAGCGGTTGTGCACGATCTCGTGGCGCACATAGACCGGCGCGCCGTACTTGGCGAGTGCCAGTTCGACGATCTGGATGGCGCGATCGACGCCGGCACAGAAGCCACGCGGGCTTGCCAGCTTGAGCGTGATCGAAGGCTTTCGTTCCGCGGTCATGGCGGCCCGTTCGGCTTGTGCGACCTGGGTGGGTTGCCTAATCTCCGCGCCAAGCTAGCCGCCGACATGACCCTTGCCAAGCGAGGGGCCCAAGCGCGGGCGAAGTGCGGCAGCGCAGGGTCGGGAGGGTCGTAATGTCGGAGCCGGTCGTTGCCCAGAAATCGCCGATCGCAGTCGATGTCGAGACGGGAAAGAGCTATTGGTGGTGCGCCTGCGGGATGAGCAAGAAGCAGCCCTTCTGCGACGGCTCGCACAAGGGCTCGGCCTTCAGCCCCCTGAAATACGATGCCGAAGCAACCAAGAAGGTGTTCTTTTGCGCCTGCAAGCATACCGGCAAGTCACCGCTCTGCGACGGATCCCACAACCGGGTCTGAGACGGCTCCGCTCCTGCTTTCTGTTGCTGCCGCTGGCCGTGGGGGCCTGCGGCATGTTCGACCGTTCGGCGCCACCGCCCTGTCCCCGGATCGGCATCCTGGCGGACGCGGCGACGCTGGTGAAGTTCCGCCCCGGCAAGGGCCGCGACCTGACCGATGTCGAGCACGAGGCCGAAGTGTTCAGCGTCGACCGCACCTGCGAGCTGCGTGACAAGGGCGCCGCCGTCGAGGTGGTCGTGACGATCCAGATGGCGGCCTCGCGCGGCCCGGCGGCACCGGAGGCGGCGACCACGATCGCGCTGCCCTATTTCGTGGCGGTGGTGGAGCGCGCGAGCCAGCGCATCGTCGCCCGCGAATCCATTCCCGGCCAGGTCGAGCTGCCGCCCGGCCGCCGCCGTGCCGGCGTCGGCGAGGAAATCACCGAGCGTATTCCGCTCGCCGCCGGCCGCAGCCCAGCCGATTACGAGATTCTGGTCGGCCTGGAGCTCACCGAGGAGCAGCTCGAATACAACCGCCGCCGGCGCGGCTACTGAGGCGCGGGCTGGGCCGTCGCCGTGCCGAAGCGGTATTTCGGCCAGCGCGCTTCCATCTCGGTTTCCAGGTCGCGGCGCAGGCCGAGCGCAAACATCGTCTCGGCGGTCAGGAACATCGGCGCGACGAGGGCCTGGAACAGGTTGTCGAGCAGCGCCGGCCGGCGTCCTTCGAAGGCGTGGCCGACCAGCTGGAACACCCATCCGCCAACGAACAGCGCGGCCACGGCCGACCAGGCGGCGACGCGGTCCAGGGCCGCGATCCATTCGGCCAGAACAAAGAGCAATACCGAGACGAGGATGGTCGGGAATGCCACCCGCCAGTCGAGCCAAAGATAGAGCAGGCTCGCGGCGGCCAGGAATGCCAGCGCCGCATCGACCGGCCCGATCGGCAGCCAGGCCAGCATCACAAGCAGCGACAGCACGATCATCGGAATGCCGATGAAATGCGTCGCGCGGTTGCGCGGGTGACGGTGATAGGCCGAATACATCGCCATCTGCTCGACGAAGAACATGTTCATCGCCGGATTCTCCGAAGCGTTTCCCGGCCTCTATGATCTCAGACTTGCGGCGCCGGGGAAATGGCCGTAGCGGCACCCCACCAGCCGGGCGGAAGCGTCATGCCGGCAAAGGCCCGCCTCGCCGCCGCTTCGCCGTCGAACAGGCCGTAGCAGGTGGCGCCGCTGCCTGCCATGCGCACGAGGCGTACGTCCGGCGAGGCCCGCAGGATCTGCAGCGCCGTGCCCACCGCCGGAGCGAGCGCGGTCGCCGCCGGCTCCAGGTCGTTGCCGCAGCCGGCCAGGAAGTCGGCCAGGCCGGGCAGGTCCCCGAATGTGGCCGGCAGCGCGGCCGGCGCCGAGAAGGCGCCTTTCCGGGCCTCGAACACATCACGGGTCGCCAACGGCAGGCCGGGATTGAGCAGCACGATGCCGGCGGGCGGCAGGTCCGGCGCCGGGACGAGGCGCTCGCCGATACCTTGCATCCGGGCCGCCCGGCCGAGCAGGCAGACCGGCAGATCGGCGCCGAGGGCAAGTCCGATCTCGGCCAGCCGGGCCGGTTCATGCGGCAGCTGCCACAGCTCGACCAGCGCCAGCAAGGTGGCCGCGGCATCGGCCGAGCCGCCGCCGAGGCCGGCCGCGCTCGGCAAGCGCTTTTCCAGCACGATCCGCGCACCGCCGGTGACGCCGTAGGCCCGGGCGAGCGCCCGCGCCGCCCGCAGCGCCAGGTTGTCGCCGTCCGCGGGGGCGCCCGCGGCCATCGGCCCGGTCACCTCCAGGCTCAGCGTGGGGGCCGCCTGCACCTCGACGTCGTCGCCGAGATCGAGGAAGGCGACGAGGCTGTCGAGCTCGTGATAGCCGTCGGGGCGGCGGCCGGTGACGTGGAGATAAAGATTGAGCTTGGCCGGTGCCGCGCGGCGGATCGGCAGGCTCATCCGCCGTTCTTGACCGGTACCAGCGGCCGGTCGGCGGCGTTCTCGACCAGCCCGGATTCGAGCTTGGCCTTGATGCGCGCCACCTGGTCGGCATCCGGCTTCATCGCCAGCGCCCGCTGCCACTGGAAGCGCGCCTCGTTGTGGCGACCGACTTTCCAATAGGCATCGCCCAGATGGTCGTTGATCGTCGGATCGACCGGCTTCAGCTCGACCGCGCGCTCGAGATGCGTGACCGCCTCCGCGTAATGGCCCAGGCGATAGAGCGCCCAGCCGAGCGAGTCGACGATATAGCCGTCATTCGGCCGGAGGCTGACAGCGCGCTCCACCATCTGCCGCGCCCGCTGCAGGTGCAGGCCCTGCTCGATCCAGGAATAGCCGAGATAGTTGAGTACCAGCGGCTGGTCGGGCCGAAGCTCCAGCGCCTTCAGAAAATCGGCTTCGGCCTGTGGCCACTGCTTGGCGCGTTCCAGCGCAATGCCGCGCGCATAGAACAGCGTCCAGTGCCGCTCCTCGGGCTGGCCGACCCGCTCGATGGCGCGGCCATACTCCTCCGCCGCCTCGGCATAGCGGTCGCCGCTGCGCAGGATGTCGCCCAGGGTCATGAAGGCTTCGGGGTCGCTGCCGTCCAGCGCCGCCGTCTTGCGCAGGATCGTCACCGCCTCATCGTCGCGCTTCAGCTGGTGCAGCGCCCAGGCGTGGCGCAAGCCCGCCGAGCTGGCGAAGATCGAACGGTCGCCGATGCCGCGATAGACCTCCACCGCATCCTCGTAGCGCTTGAGCCGCTCGAGCCGCTCGCCGAGCAGCAGCCGTGCCACGTCGAATTGCGGATCGGCATAGAGTGCGAAGCGGTCGAACAGCAGGCCGGCATCGCCGTCCTCGTCGCGCACCAGGGCCGAGGCGGCGCCATAGAAGGCTTCGGCCACGCCGCCGATCGCGGTGGTTACCAAAGGCTTGGACGGCTGGCCGGCAAGCAGCCGCGCCAGCGCCGCCTCGATCGGCGGCGCGTCGCCCTGGCGGCCGATCACGTCGCGATAGAGCTTCTCGGCATCGCCGATCCGCCCGGTCCGCTCCAGGAACGAGCCATAGGCCTCGACCAGCCGCATCGCCGCCGGGCCGGCCTGGCGCAGCGCGTCCGAATAGGCGCTCTCGGCCGCCTCGCGCCGGCCGGCGGCGTCATTGAGCAGCGCCAGGTGGTAATGCGCGAAGGGGGCGAAGGGCCCGTTCTCGCGCAGATTGCGCAGCTCGCCCTCGGCCTCGTCGAAGCGGCCGTCGCCGTAGAGCGCCCAGGCGCTGGCGATCGGCATCAGCAGGGCATAGATGCGCGTCCGCGAGGCGACGCTGAACCGGCCCGATGCCTCGGCCGGCCGGTCGGCATGCAGGGCCCGGACGCCGAGCAGCAGGTTGCCGATCGGGTCGCGCGTATCGGCCTTGACGATGCGGTCGGCCAGCCTGACGGCATCCTCCATCCGCCCGGCGGAGACGGCGGCGATCATGGTGCTGCGGGCCAGGTTCAGATTGTCCGGATCGGCTTCCAGCGCGATCTGGAAGAAGGTCGCTGCCGCGCCGAGGTCGCGATCGTCCCGCGCCACCAGACCGGCGAGGTAGCTGCCGGCCGGTGACACCATGGTCACCGGCATGCCGTCGCGGCCGCCATTGCCGGAATGCATGCTCTGGCAGGCGGTCAAGAGCAGCGCCAAAGCCGTGCCGCCGACACCTGTCCTACGGAAGATCCTGGTCAATGCGGCTCTCACAGCTTGGCCCGGGGAGCTTGGCCCCAGCGGGCGGATGGGTTGGCGGCTATTGTAGTGAGGACTGGTTGCCAGACCAGCCACCTCACGCAGCTGTGGCCTGCCCTTCGGCATAGCGCACGGCGATATCGGCCATGTCGCGCATAATGGCGTTCAGATCATAGTCGCGCGGCGTATAGATGGCAGCAATTCCCGCCGCCGACAGCCGCTTTGCATCCTCCGGCGGGATGATGCCCCCGACCACGACAGGGATATCGTCGAGCCCCGCTTCGCGCATCCGCGCCACCACCTCGCCGGCGAGCGTCACGTGGCTGCCGGACAGGATGGAAAGGCCGACCAGGTGCACCCCCTCCTCCAGCGCCGAGTTCACGATCTGGGCCGGGGTCAGGCGGATGCCCTCGTAGACCACTTCCATGCCGCAATCGCGCGCCTTGACGGCGATCTGCTCGGCACCGTTGGAGTGGCCGTCCAGGCCGGGCTTGCCGATCAGCACCTTGAGCGGCCGGCCGAGCCTGGCCGCCGCCGCCTTGACATGCTCGCGCGCCTTCTGCGTATCACCGGCCGTGCCGGCGGTGATGCCGGAAACGCCGGTCGGCGCCCGGTACTCGCCATAGGTGCGGCGCAAGGTCTCGGCCCATTCGCCGGTGGTGACGCCGGCCCGGGCGCAGTCGATCGAGGCCGGCATGATGTTGCGGCTCTCGCGCGCCGCCGCCGCGAGCTCGGCCAGGGCCTTCTCGACCGCGCCGCCGTCGCGCTGCGCCCGCCAGGCCTGGAGCCGCTCCGTCTGCTCGCGCTCGGCGCTGTCATCGACCGTCAGGATGCCGCCATCATTGCCGGCGACCAGCGGCGAGGGCGCGCTCTCGGTGAACATGTTGACGCCGATCACCGGCAGGTCGCCGGCCTCGATGGCGCGCACACGCCGCGCATTGCTCTCGACCAGCGCCTGCTTCATGTAGCCACTCTCGACCGCGGCGACGGCGCCGCCCATCGCCGTGATGCGGCCGAGTTCGGCCGTCGCTTCCGCCATCAGCTCGGCGACCTTCGCATCGATCACCTTCGAGCCGTCGAAGATGTCGCCGAATTCCAGCAGGTCGGTCTCGTAGGCGACGATCTGCTGCAGGCGCAGCGACCATTGCTGGTCCCACGGCCGGGGCAGGCCGAGCGCCTCGTTCCAGGCCGGCAGCTGCACCGCGCGGGCGCGCGCGTTCTTCGACAGCACCACGGCCAGCATCTCGAGCAGGATGCGGTAGACGTTGTTCTCCGGCTGCGGCTCGGTCAGGCCGAGCGAATTCACCTGCACGCCGTAGCGGAACAGCCGGTGCTTCGGGTCGGTGACGCCATAGCGCTCGCGGCAGAGCTCGTCCCACAGCTCGGCGAAGGCGCGCATCTTGCAGATCTCGGTGATGAAGCGCACGCCGGCATTGACGAAGAAACTGATCCGCCCGACCACGCCGGAAAACTCCGCCGCCGGCACCCGGCCCGAGGCCTTCACGGCATCCAGCACGGCGATTGCATTGGCCAGCGCGAAGGCGAGCTCCTGCACCGGCGTCGCCCCGGCCTCCTGCAGGTGATAGGAGCAGACGTTCATCGGGTTCCACTTCGGCAGTTCCCGATAGGTGAAGGCGATCACGTCGGTGGTCAGCTGCAGCGAAGGACCGGGCGGGAAGATGTAGGTCCCACGCGAGAGATATTCCTTCAGGATGTCGTTCTGGGTAGTGCCCTGCAGGCTGGCCCGCTTCGCGCCCTGCTCCTCCGCCACCGCGACATAGAGCGCGAGCAGCCAGGGCGCTGTCGCATTGATCGTCATCGAGGTGTTCATCCGCTCGAGCGGAATGCCCTCGAAGAGCGTGCGCATGTCGCCGAGATGGCCGACCGGCACGCCCACCTTGCCGACCTCGCCCTTGGCCAGCGCATGGTCGCTGTCGTAGCCGGTCTGGGTCGGCAGGTCGAAGGCGACCGAGAGCCCGGTCTGCCCACGCGCCAGGTTGGTGCGGTAGAGCTCGTTCGAGGCCGCCGCCGAGCTGTGCCCCGAATAGGTGCGCATCAGCCAGGGTTGATCCTTCCTGGGCTGATCGCGCTTCACACCGTTGTCGGAACCAAACTTGGCCATACGGGTTTTCCTGACCGTCCTTTCGCACCTGCAACATTTATCACGCAGCACGGGAGGCGAGAACGCCAATTCGGCCACTTGGGTAATTAAGTTTCAATTTACCCCGTTCACTTTGAAATCTGTTGCGCTGCGGAAAAGCCAAGCTATGCATGTTGCAGTGCAGCAGGCTCCACCTGCATACGTTGAGGGCATAAGGAGGCGAGACGATGGCACAGGGCGCAGAGGCGCTGAAGCTCGCGACCGATAACGGTGCGGCCTACAAGGACCTCTACGAGGTGGGCGAGATCCCGCCGCTCGGCCATGTACCGAAGAACATGTATGCCTGGGCAATCCGGCGCGAGCGGCACGGCCCGCCGGAAGAATCCATGCAGCTCGAAGTGCTGCCGACGCCGGAGATCGATGCCGACGAGGTGCTGATCCTGGTGATGGCCGCCGGCGTCAACTACAACGGCGTCTGGGCCGGCCTTGGCATCCCCATTTCCCCCTTCGACGTGCACAAGGCGCCGTTCCACATCGCCGGCTCCGACGCCTCCGGCGTCGTCTATGCCGTCGGCCGCCGGGTGAAGCGCTGGAAGGTCGGCGACGAGGTCATCGTCCATTGCAACCAGGACGACGGCGACGACGAGGAATGCAATGGCGGCGACCCGATGAACTCGCCGACCCAGCGCATCTGGGGCTACGAGACGCCGGATGGCAGCTTCGCGCAGTTTGCCCGCGTGCAGTCGCGCCAGCTGATGCCGCGGCCCAAGCACCTCACCTGGGAAGAGAGCGCCTGCTACACGCTGACGCTCGCCACCGCCTATCGCATGCTGTTCGGCCACCGGCCGCACATTCTGCGCCCCGGCCACAACGTGCTGGTCTGGGGCGCCGCCGGCGGCCTCGGCTCGATGGCGATCCAGCTCATCGCGGTGTCGGGCGCCAACGCGATCGGCGTCATCTCCGACGACAGCAAGAAGGATTTCGTGCTTTCGCTCGGCGCCAAGGGCGTGATCAACCGCAACAAGTTCGATTGCTGGGGCCAGCTGCCGCCGGTCAACGACGTCAAGGGCTATGCCGAGTACATGAAGAAGTGCCGCGAGTTCGGCAAGGCGATCTGGGACATCACCGGCAAAGGCAACGACGTCGACTTCGTGTTCGAGCATCCGGGCGAGGCGACCTTCCCGGTCTCCTGCTTCGTGGTGAAGCGCGGCGGCATGGTGGTGTTCTGCGCCGGCACCACCGGCTACAACCTGACCATGGATGCCCGCTTCGTGTGGATGCGCCAGAAGCGCATCCAGGGCAGCCATTTCGCCAACCTGCTGCAGGCGAGCCAGGCGAACCAGCTCGTCATCGAGCGCCGCCTGGATCCCTGCATGTCGGAAGTGTTCTCCTGGAACGACATCCCGCGGGCCCACACCAAGATGTGGAAGAACCAGCACAAGCCCGGCAACATGGCCGTGCTGGTCTCGGCCAAGACACCGGGACTCCGCACCGTCGAGGACGCCATCGAAGCCGGCAACGGCGGCTGATGGCGGCGCCTGCGCCCTCGTCCGCGCACCTGAAGCCCTCTCCGCCCACCTTGGTGGGGGGGGGAGAGCGACTGTGTTTGAGTGTCAAGGTTTGGCATGGGCATTTTGGTAGTGCCTGGCGAGGATTGCGTTGAGATGGACGACGATCTTTCGCATGCAGGCGACGATGGCGAGCT
>QOZS01000005.1 GCA_003576705.1 Desertibaculum subflavum | reverse complement strand
GGCGGCGCCGCCGGCTCGACCGCCGCCTGCGGCGCGGTGGCCGGCACCGACAGGCCGAGCGGCACCTGCTGCGTCTGCTGGGCAACGGCGGCGGCCTGCGCCGGCTCCATCGGCATGGCGACCGAGGTCGGCTGGGCGACCGCCACGGCCGCGGCGGCCGTCATGCCGCCGAGCGCGGTCTGCGGCGGGCGCTGCGGCGTGACCAAACGGAGATGGCCCGGCGCATTGCGGCCCGAGGCGCCCTGCTGGGCGGAGACCTCGATCCCGGTCGCCACCACGGCGACGCGCACGCGGCCCATCATCTGGTCGTCGAAGGTGGAGCCGACGATGATGTTGGCCTCGGGGTCGACCTCGTTGCGGATGCGGTTGGCCGCCTCGTCGACCTCGAACAGGGTCAGGTCCGGCCCGCCGGTGATGTTGATCAGCACGCCCTTGGCGCCCTTGAGCGACACCTCGTCCAGCAGCGGGTTGGCGATGGCGGCTTCGGCCGCTTCCAGCGCCCGGCTCTGCCCTTCCGCCTCGCCGGTGCCCATCATCGCCTTGCCCATCTCACCCATCACGGTGCGGACATCGGCGAAGTCGAGATTGATCAGGCCGGGCATCACCATCAGGTCGGTGATGCCGCGCACCGCCGAGTAGAGGACGTTGTCCGCCATGCGGAAGGCTTCGGCGAAAGTCGTGCGCTCGGTCGCCACCCGGAACAGGTTCTGGTTCGGGATGATGACCAGGGTATCGACATATTGCTGCAGCTCCTCGATGCCCTGGTCGGCGGAGCGCATGCGCTTGGTGCCCTCGAAGTGGAAGGGCTTGGTCACCACGCCGACGGTCAGGATACCGAGATCGCGCGCCACCTTGGCGATCACCGGCCCGGCGCCGGTGCCGGTGCCGCCGCCCATGCCGGCGGTGACGAAGGCCATGTGGCAGCCCTGCAGGTGCTCCAGGATCTGGTCGTTCGCCTCCTCGGCGGCGAGGCGGCCGACATCCGGACGCGCGCCGGCGCCGAGGCCCTGGGTCACGCTGGCGCCGAGCTGGATGCGGCGCTCGGTCAGCGAGTGGGTCAGCGCCTGTGCATCGGTATTGGCAACGATGAACTCCACGCCCTCAAGCGAGGAGTTGATCATGTTGTTGAC
The DNA here is from genome assembly GCA_003576705.1 of Desertibaculum subflavum. Lineage (GTDB taxonomy): Bacteria > Pseudomonadota > Alphaproteobacteria > Ferrovibrionales > Ferrovibrionaceae > Desertibaculum > Desertibaculum subflavum. The sequence continues at coordinate 143,939 of QOZS01000005.1, read as the reverse complement.
CGCGTTGCCGCCGGCCCCGCCGACGCCGATCACTGCGATCCGCGGCTTCAGTTCCCGCGCCATCGGCACGCTCAAATTGATCCCCATGGCATCGTCCTCCGACAAGCCGGTACATATCCCCAGACGTTCGTCACCGCGTCGTTGCCGCGGCCGCATCGGTCGCCCATGCCGATGCACTTCACAAGTTCGCCTTCAGCCAGCGGCCGAGCCGCTTGAGCCCGAGCCCCGACTTCTCCGCCGACGCCGCCGTCTCGCGCGGTCCCTGCTCGCGCATCAGCTTGGCGTACGACAGGAGTCCGGCGCAGGTGGCGAAAGCGGGACCGCCGGTCGCCTCCGCGAGGCCCGCGACCCGGATCGGCCGCGCGATGCGCGCTTGCCGATCGAGCACCCGCTGGGCCAGCTCGCGAACGCCCTGCAACTGACTCGCTCCGCCGCATAGCACGATTCGCCTGCCCGCGAGCCGATCGAATTGCGATGCCCTGAGTTTGTCGCGCACCAGCTCTAAAGTTTCCTCGATGCGCGGCCGGATGATGCCGACCAGCAGCGAGCGCGGCATGTGGTTCGCGCTCTCCTCCTCGTTCTCACCGACCTGTGGCACGTCGATCATCTCCGCCTCGTCGGCCGTGCTCGGCATGGCATTGCCGTAGAGCGTCTTCAGTCGCTCGGCATCGGTCAGCGAGGTGCCGAGCCCGCGCGCCACGTCCCGCGTCACATGCGCACCGCCGATCGGCACGTGGTCGGTATGCACGAGATTGCCGTCGTAGAAGATGCCGATGGAGGTGGAGCCGCCGCCCATGTCGATCAGGGTGACGCCGAGATCCATCTCGTCTTCCACCAGCGCGGCCAGCCCGTCGGCATAAGGGGCCGCGACCACGCCGGCGACCCGAAGGTGGCCGCGCTCCACGCAGGCCGCGAGGTTGCGCAAGGCCGCGCTCGACACCGTCACCACATGCATGTTGACGCCGAGCCGGTCGGCGAACAGCCCGCGCGGATCGCGGATCGAGGGCGTGCCGTCGATCGTGTAGCCCACCGGCAGGGCATGGATGACACGCCGTTCGCCCGGCTCGTCGCGGTGCCGGCCCTGCTCCAGCACGCGCCGCACATCCGGCTCGCTGACCTCGTGGCCACCGATCGAGACTTCGACCCCTACGGTGTGCGAATGCGGCTGGCCGCCGGAAATCGAGACGTAGACCTCCTCGACGGTGGTCTCCGCCATGCGCTCGGCGGCGTCGACGGCGGCGCGGACCGACTGCTCCACCCCTTCCATGTCCACGACGGCCCCGGCGCGCATGCCGCGGCTGACCTGATGCCCGATGCCCACGACGCGCATCACCTGGCCCTCGATGCGAGCGATGAAGCAGACGACTTTCGTCGTCCCGACATCCAGCCCCGCGATCAGACCGTGCCTGCCCGCCGCCATCGCGTCCTCACGCGTTCTTGCCGCCAGCCTTGCGCGGCGGAGCGGGCGCGGCCGGAGGTTGGGGCACCGAATCGGACAACATCTTCACCACCAGCTTCTCGGGCAAACGCAGATCGACTGCAACGATTGCCTTGCTGAGCAATCCCTTCTCGCGGTCGAGCGTGGCGAGATGGCGCCAGGCGAAGTCGGCGCCTTCCTCCGGCAGCATGACGATGACGCCGTTGTCGAAGGCGAGATCCCAGCGGCGCCCGCGCACGCGCACGGCGTCCTTGACGCGGGCGAACAGCTGCGGCTCCACCGCCAGCAGGTCGAACAGCTCGCCGGCCTTGTCGGCCGCGCCGGGGCCGACGACACGCTTCAGATGCTGATAGGCGCTGATGTCGGGGCCGCGCAGCAGCTTGCCTTCGCGGTCGATCAGCAAGGTCTGGCCGTCGATCTGCCAACGCGCGGCCGGCACCCGCTCGGAGAGTTCGATCAGCACCGTATCGGGCAGCATGCGCCGCACCGCCGCGGCGCGAACCCACGAGATCCGCTCGATCTTCGCCCTTGCCTCGTCGACATCGAAGAACAGGATCGGATCGCCGCGCCCCACGCCGATGGCGGCGAGCAGCTCGTCGCGCGGCGTCGATTCCCGGCCGACCACATTGACATGGGCGATAGCGAAGCCGGCAGTTACCGTTGCCTGACGGGCCGAGCGGCCCATCTCGGCCGCGAGGTCGGCGGCCCATCCGCTAAGCCAGGCGACGGCTCCGGTCCCGATCAGCAGCACCGCGCCCGCGGCGCCCGCGATCAACGAGGGACGGCGATACCAGGTGCGCTGGGCGCCGCGCCGGCCATCGCGCCGCTTGAGCCGGATCAGCGGCTCGCGCCGGGCCGGCGGGTTGGGCGCCGGGCGCGCCTCGCGATCCGCGGTCAGCGGTCGCATCCGGCGTCCTCCAGCATCCATTCGACCAGCTCGCCGAAGCTGATTCCATGATAGGCGGCGATCTCGGGCACCAACGACAGCGGCGTCATGCCGGGCTGGGTGTTGACTTCCAGCACGTAGAAGCGCGCCCGCGTGCCGGTGTCGTCGTAGCGCAGGTCGGTGCGCGAGACGCCGCGGCAGCCGAGCGCCCGATGCGCCGCCAGCGCGAGCCGCAGCGCCTCCTGATAGTCCTCCGCCGGCAGCGGCGCCGGCATCAGATGATCGGCACGGCCTTCGGTGTACTTGGCCTCGTAATCGTAGAAGCGGCCCTTGGGCCGGATCTCGACCGCGCCGAGCGCGCGCTCGCCCATCACGGCGACGTGGACTTCGCGGCCCGGAATGTAGCGTTCGATCAGCACTTCCGCTCCGAGGCCGGCGAGATCCGCGGCGGGATCGAAATTGTCGCCCTGGAAGACCAGGCGCACGCCGACCGAGGAACCTTCGTTGATCGGCTTCACCACATAGGGGCGCGGCATCGGGTCGCCTGAGGTGAGCTTGTCGCGGCGCACCACCATGCCGTCGGCGACGGGCAGGCCAGCCTCGACGAAGAGCCGGCGCGCGGTCGGCTTGTGCATGCCGAGCGCGGAAGCGAGCACGCCCGAATGGGTATAGGGAATGCGCAGGATCTCCAGCATGCCCTGTACCGTGCCGTCCTCGCCCCAGCGGCCGTGCAGCGCGTTGAAGCAGATGGTGGGCGCCTCCTTGCGCAGCCGTTCGCAGAGATCGGCGCCGACATCGATGCCGAAAGCGTCGTGGCCGCGCGCGTGCAATGCTTCGAGCACCGCGCGACCGGTCACCAGCGACACCTCGCGCTCGGCCGACAGCCCTCCCATCAGAACGGCGATGCGACGCGTCACATTCGCCCTCCCGGAAGACCGATGCGACGGATCTCCCATTCCAGCTCGACGCCCGACATCTCCCTGACACGGCGGCGGACCTCTTCGCCGAGCGCCTCGATATCGGACGCGGTAGCGGTGCCCTCGTTGATCAGGAAATTGCAGTGCAGCTCCGAGATGCGCGCGCCGCCTATGGCAAGGCCACGGCAGCCGGCGGCATCGATCAGCTCCCAGGCCTTGCGGCCCTTGGCCTGCGGGTCGGTCGGATTGGCGAAGGTGGAGCCGCCGGTGCGGCTTCGCACCGGCTGGGTCGCCTCGCGCGCCTGGGTGATCTCGGCGATCTTGCCGGCGATGGCCGCCCGGTCGCCGGGTTCGCCCACCAGGACCGCGCGGGTGACCAGCGAATCCGGCGGCAGCTCGGAATGGCGATAGCTGAGGCCGAGCTCGGCCGCGGTCAGGATCAGGCGGTTGCCGGCACGATCGACGACTTCCGCCTCGCGCAGCACATCCTTGATCTCGCGGCCATAGGCGCCCGCGTTCATGCGAACCGCCCCGCCGATCGTGCCCGGCACGCCGCGCAGGAATTCGAGGCCCGCGATCCCCGCCTGCTGGCAGGTGAGGGCGACATTCACGTCGAGCGTGGCGCCGCCGACATGGATCTCGTGGCCGCGGATCTCGATATCCGCATGCGCCCGGCCGAGCCGCACCACCACGCCCCGCACGCCGCCATCGCGCACCAGCAGGTTGGAGCCGACCCCGACCGGGGTGACCGCGATCTCCGGCGGGCAGTGCCGGAGAAACTGCGCGAGGTCTTCGGTATCCGCCGGGCGGAACATCACCTCCGCAGGCCCGCCGACGCGGAACCAGGTGATGCCGGAGAGCAGCGTCTCCGCCGTGATCCGGCCCCGTACGGCCGGCAATCTGTCGATCAAGGTCACCGGAAGAATCTCGGCCGCATTCATGCCCGCCCCCCCTTGGTAGCCGGATGCCGCCTTTTGGCAAGCTGCTCCGGCAGGGCATGCGCCCAATTGGTGATCGAGCCGGCGCCCAGGCAGACGACGAGGTCGCCCGGCTGCGCCAGCCCGTCGATGAGCTCCGGCAGCGCTTCCGCCGAGGCCAGCGCATCGACATGCCGGTGGCCGCGGGCCTGCAGGCCTTCGACCAGCGCATCGCGATCGATGCCCTCGATCGGCGTCTCGCCGGCCGCGTAGACATCGGCGACGATTACCGTATCGGCGAGGTTGAAGCAGGTGCAGAAACCTTCGAACAGGTCGCGCAGGCGGGTGTAGCGATGCGGCTGCACGACAGCGATGACGCGGCCCGAATAGGCCTGGCGCGCCGCCGCGAGCACCGCCTGGATCTCGACCGGGTGATGGCCGTAATCGTCGATCACCACGATGCCGTCGCATTCGCCGGTCTTGGTGAAGCGCCGCTTCACGCCCTTGAAGGCGGCGAGTCCGCGCCGGATGGTCGGCGCGTCGAAGCCCATCTCGCGCGCGACCAGCACCGCCGCCAGCGCATTCTGCACGTTGTGCTTGCCCGGCATCGGCAGGCGGAGATCGGCGAGCTCCCGCTCGGTCCCGTGCATGCGGTCGCTCAGCGCGACGTCGAAACGCGAATCGCCCTCGGCGAAGCGGATGTTGGTGGCGCGGACATCGGCCTGCGGGGTGAAGCCGTAGGTCAGCACGCGGCGGTCGGCGACCCGGCCGATCAGCGCCTGCACTTCCGGATGGTCGATGCAAAGCGCGGCGAAGCCGTAGAACGGGATGTTCTGCACGAAGGCGCGGTAGGCGTCGCGGGCGGCGTCGAACGTGCCGTAGAAGTCGAGATGCTCGGGGTCGATGTTGGTGACCACCGCGATGGTCGCCGGCAGCTTGATGAAGGTGCCGTCGCTCTCGTCGGCCTCGACCACCATCCACTCGCCGGCGCCGAGCCGCGCGTTGGTGCCGTAGGCATTGATGATGCCACCGTTGATGACGGTCGGATCGACGCCCGCCGTTTCCAGCATGGTGGCGATCAGGGTGGTCGTCGTGGTCTTGCCGTGCGTGCCGCCGATGGCAACGGCCCAGCGCAGGCGCATCAGCTCGGCCAGCATCTCGGCCCGCCGCACCACCGGCAGCAACCGGGCGCGCGCGGCGCGGATCTCCGGATTGTCGGCCTTCACCGCCGAGGAATAGACCACCACCTGCGCGCTCTCGACATTCTCGGCCGCGTGGCCTTCGAACACCTTGATGCCGAGGCCCTGCAGCCGCTTGGCGGTCGGGTTGATCGACTGGTCGGAGCCCTGCACCTGGTAGCCCAGATTGTGCATCACCTCGGCGATGCCGCTCATGCCGATGCCGCCGATGCCGACGAAGTGGATGACGCCGATATCGAGCGGGATCTGCCTCATGCCGCCCTCCTGAGGTCGCCGGCATCGCCGTTGCGCCCGGCCATCGCCTCGATCAGGTCGGCGAGACGCTCCGCCGCGTCGGGCCGGCCGGCACCGCGCGCGGCGGCGGCCATCCGGGCCAGCCGGTCCGGATCGCCGAGCAGCCGGGTCAGCAGCGCCGCCAGGCTTTGCGGCGTCAAGGTCACCTGCTGGGCAATCTCCGCCGCGCCGATGCGGGCCAGCGCCTCGGCATTGGCGGTCTGGTGGTCGTCGGTGGCATGCGGATAGGGCACCAGGATCGCGGGCCGCCCGGCGACGGCAAGCTCGGCCACCGTCGAGGCGCCGGAGCGCATCAGGCAGAGATGCGCCAGGCCAAGCTGCTCCGGCATGTCGTCGATGAACGGCGCCAGCCGCGGCGCCAGCCCGATGGCGGCATAGGCCGCCCGGGCCGCTTCCAGATCCTCGGCGCGGCATTGCTGCACGATCTCCAGCCGCGCGCGCAAGGCACTGTCCAGAAGGGCGATTGCGGCCGGCACCAGTTCGCCGAAGACGCGCGCGCCCTGGCTGCCGCCGGTGACCAGCAGCCGCAGCGGACCCTCGCCCTGCGGCCGCATGAACGGGCGGTCGCGCACCGGAACGATGGCCGGCCGCACCGGGTTGCCGACAAGATCCACCAGGCTGCTTTCGGCGACGCCGCGGGTCGGCTGCAACGACAGCGCGATGCGGCTGACCCGGCCGGCGACCAGGCGATTGACCCGGCCGAGCACGGCGTTCTGTTCGTGGATCAGGCTCGGCAGGCCGAGCTGCACCGCGGCCAGCATGGTGGGCAGCGCGGGATAGCCGCCGAAGCCCGCCACCACGGCCGTGCCGAGACGCTTCAGATGTCCGCGGGCGCCGATCGCGCCGGCCGCGATCTCGCCGAACACGACGATGCGGCCGAGCGGCCCGCGCCCCGACGGCGTGCCGGACCGCACCTGCACCACCTCGGCGCCGGCGAAGCGGTCGGCATAGGCGCCGCCGCGCGTATCGGTGAACAGCACCACCTTGCGCCCGCGCTGCATCAGCACGCGCCCCGTCGCCTCCGCCGGGAACAGGTGGCCGCCGGTGCCGCCGGCCGCGATGACGATCGGGCCGGCCATCACTCGGCTTCCCCCACTCTGGGCCGCCGTCGCGTCAATGCGAGCAGCATGCCCATGCCGAGCGCGAGTGCCAGCAACGACGAACCGCCATAGGAGATGAACGGCAAAGTCATGCCCTTGGTCGGCATCAGGCGCAGGTTGACGCCCATGTTGATCACCGCCTGCAGGCCGAACTGGGTGATCAACCCGGTGCCCGCCAGCATGACGAAGAGGTTGCTTTCGGCCAGCACGCGGCCGAGGCCGCGGAACACGATAAAGGCGAACAACGCCAGGATCAGCAGGCAGGCGGCGAAGCCGTATTCCTCGCCGGCCACCGCGAAGACGAAATCGGTATGGGCATCGGGCAGGATCGACTTCACCGCGCCGTCGCCCGGCCCGCGCCCGAACAGACCGCCGGCCTGGAACGCCTCCATGGCGCGCTCGATCTGATAATTGTCGCCGCCACCCGAGGGATCGAGGAAACGGTCGACCCGGCTCGCCACATGCGGCAGCAGCGAATAGGCGGCAGCGCCGCCCAGCACCGCGAGGCAGAGGGCGGCGCCGACCAGCAGCATCGGCAGGCCGGCGATGAAGAGCTGCGCGCCGAAGACGGCGGTCACCACCACGGCCATGCCGACATCCGGCTGCAGGAACAGCACGCCGATGATCGCGGTCCAGATCAGGGCGGCGATCGGATAGCCGAGCCAGAAGGCGCCGCGCCGCGCCTCGGCCAGCAGCCAGCCGGCCACCACGGCAAAGCATGGCTTGACGAATTCCGACGGCTGGATGCTGAGCCCGAGCATGTAGAGCCAGCGATGCGCGCCCTTGATCTCCTGGCCGGAGAACAGCGTCATCACCATGAGCACGAAGGCGGCGGCGAGGCCCGCCAGCGCGAGGCGACGTATCCCGGCGAGCGGCGCGAGCGACACCGCGAAGACGACCACCAGCGCCGGCAACAGGAAGACCAGCTGGCGGCGGAAGAAGTGGAACTGGTCCTGGTTCAGCCGGGTGGCGACCGGGGGACTGGCGGCGAGCGTCAGCACGAAGCCCACCACGATCAGCATCATGAGCGCGAACAGGGTGACGCGGTCGATGGTCCACCACCAGCGGCCGACCAGGCTGCGATCGGTGCGCGGCAGCCACATCACGCGGCCCTCCCGGCAATCCGATGGACCAGGGCGCGGAAGGCCTCACCGCGGGCCTCGAAATCGGCGAACTGATCGTAGGAGGCGCAGGCCGGCGACAGCAGCACGACCGGCTTGGCGCCGGCCCGGGCAGCCTGCTCCGCCGCGACCCGCGCCGCCGCGACCGCACGGTCCAAGCTGCCCGAGACTTCGTGCTCGACCCTGCCCTGCAAGGTCGCGGTGAATTCGGCTGCCGCCTCGCCGATCAGGAAGGCATGGGCGACATGCGGGAACAGGTCGGCCAGCGGCTCGATCCCGCCGGCTTTCGGCTTGCCGCCGGCAATCCAGAAGATCCGGTCGAACGCCGCCAGCGCCTTGGCGGCGGCGTCGGCATTGGTCGCCTTCGAATCGTTGATGTAGTCGACGCCGTTCACCGTCGCGATGCGCTCCAGCCGATGCGCGAGGCCCGGGAAGGTGGCCAGGCCGTGCGCGATGGCAGCCTCGTCGAGGCCGAGCGCGAGGGCCGCGGCGATGGCGGCGGCGGCGTTCTGGTGATTGTGCCGGCCGATCAGCGCCGGCGCCTGCTTCAGATCGATCGCGGCAACAGGCCGGCCGTCGATCGCAACTTTGCCGTCGAGGATCGAGATGCCGCGGTCGAGCGGCCGTTCGACCGAGATGGGCACCACGCGCGACCGGCCCGCCGCGTCGAGCTCCGCGGCGATCTTCCGCCCCCAATCATCGTCGACGCCGATCACCGCCGTGCCCTTCACGCGGTCGAAGATGCGGCGCTTCACCGCCACATAGCCCGCCATGTCGCCATGCCGGTCGAGATGGTCGGGAGTGATGTTGAGCAGGATGGCGACGTCGCAGGCGAGCGACGGCGTGAGATCGATCTGGAACGATGAGAGCTCGACGACATAGATGCCACCGGCATCCAGCGGGTCGAGATCCAGAACCGGCGCACCGATATTGCCGCCGACCTGCACCCGGCGCCCGGCGGCGGCCAGCACATGGCCGATCAGCGCTGTCGTGGTGGACTTGCCGTTGGTGCCGGTGACGCCGACCAGCGCGGCGCCTAGCGCCTCGCGCAGCAGCAGCTCGATATCGCCGATCACCTCGACATGCGCCGCGGCGGCGCGCTGCACCACCGGGTGCGGCGCCGGATGGGTGAGCGGAATGCCGGGGCTGAGCACCACCGCTGCGAGGCGCTGCCAGTCGGCCGTCATCGGATCGATCGGGGCAAGGCCGACGGAATTGCGCCTGGCCGCCGAATCGTCCCAGGCCGCGACCTTGGCGCCGCCGGCCTCGAGTGCACGTGCCGCCGCCAGACCGCTGCGCGCGAGGCCGACCACGGCAACCTCGCGTCCGCGGAAGGCGGTGATCGGAATCATCGCCGTCACCGGAGCTTCAAGGTGGCGAGGCCGGCCAGCGCCAGGATCACGGCGATGATCCAGAACCGGATCACCACCGTCGGCTCGGCCCAGCCCTTCTGCTCGTAATGGTGATGCAGCGGCGCCATCTTGAACACCCGCTTGCCGGTCAGCTTGAACGAGGCGACCTGGACGATGACCGACACCGTCTCCAGCACGAACAGCCCGCCGATGATCGCCAGCACGATCTCGTGCTTTGTCATCACGCTGACGGCGCCGAGGGCACCGCCGATCGACAGCGAACCGGTATCGCCCATGAAGACCATGGCGGGGGGCGCGTTGAACCACAGGAATCCCAGCCCCGCGCCGACCATCGCACCACAAAATATCGCCAATTCCCCCGTCCCGGCCACAAAATGGATCTGCAAGTAGTTGGCGAAGACTATATTACCCACAAGATATGCGATCAAAGCAAAACTGGCCGAAGCGATCATCACCGGCACGATGGCAAGGCCGTCGAGCCCGTCGGTGAGGTTCACGGCGTTGGATGCGCCGACGATGACGAAGACGCCGATGACGACGAAGAACACGCCCATGTCGAGCAGCACGTCCTTGAAGAACGGCACCGTGAGCGAGCTGCCGAGCGGGCTCTTCGTCACCATCTGGAAGGCGATGACCGCGATGGCGGCGATCAGCGCCTCGACGACGAGCTTCAATTTCCCCGGCACGCCGCGGACGTTGTAGCGAGTCACTTTCAGGAAATCGTCGGCAAAGCCGATCAGACCAAATCCGATGGTGACGAACAGCACGATCCAGACATAGCGGTTGGTCAGGTCGGCCCAGAGCAGCGTCGCCACTGACACGCCGAGCAGGATGAGGACACCGCCCATGGTCGGCGTGCCCTTCTTGGTCACGAGGTGCGATTGCGGCCCGTCGGAGCGGATCGGCTGCCCCTTGCCCTGCTTCACCCGGAGCCAGTCGATCAGCCAGGGGCCGAACAGGAAGCTGACCAGCAGCGCGGTCACGACCGCCGCGCCGGTGCGGAAGGTGATGTAGCGGAACAGGTTGAAGAAACCGATTTCCTCGGTCAGCGGATAGAGCAGGTGATACAGCATGGCGGGGTCAGGCGACGCGGCCGCGGCGGGCGGCCGCGGGGCGCGAGAGGATGGGCGGCGGGAGCTTCGCGGCCGAGTGTGGCGGAAGCGCGGCGGGCTGGGCGTTCATGGCGGCGGTGTCGCCGCCGGCCGGGCCAGCAGCGCCTCGATGATCGGGCCCATGCGGCTGCCCAGCGATCCCTTGACCAGGACCACGTCGCCCGCCTGCAGCTCCGCTTTCAATGGCCCGATCAGTTCGGCGGAGGTCGCATGGTGCAGGTGGCGGCACCTCGCCGGCAGGGCATCGAACAGATGGCGCATCAGAGGGCCGGCGGCATAGACGAGGTCGACCGAGGCGGCGGCGACGTCCGGCGCGAGGCCCGCATGCAGATCCGGCCCCCGCTCACCCAGCTCGCGCATGTCGCCGAGCACGGCGATGCGCCGCCCCCGGCCCTGCGGCCTGGCAGCGCCGAGCACGGCGAGGGCCGCGCGCATCGATGCGGGATTGGCGTTGTAGCTGTCGTCGATCAGCTCGGCGCTGCCGCCGCGCACCGCGATCCGGTGCCGCTCACCCCGCCCTTTCGGCGCCGCCATTTCGGCGAGCGCGAGCGCGGCGAGCCCGAGATCGGCGCCCACCGCCCGCACGGCCAGCAGCACCGCCAGACTGTTCATCGCCCAGTGTTCGCCCGCAGCGCCGATCTTGTAGCAGACCGGATCGCCCGCGATGGTCGCCTTGATGCAGGAGCCGCCGGGATGGCCGACGAGCTTTTCGAGCCTGGCCGTCGCGTCGGGGTGCCGGCCGAAGCTTTCGATGTGATCGACGCCCGACATGAAGGCGCAATCGATCAGCCGGGCGAAGTGCGGACTGTCGCGGTTCAGGATGGCGAGCCCGCCCGGCTCGATGCCGCCGAAAATCTCCGCCTTGGCATCGGCGATCTCGACCACCGAATTGAAGAATTCGAGATGCGCCGCCTCGATCGTGGTGATGATGGCGACATGCGGCCGTGCCAGCCGGCTGAGCGGGCCGATCTCGCCGGCATGGTTCATGCCGATCTCGATCACCGCGTAGACGGTGTCGAGCGGCATGCGCGCCAGCGTCAGCGGCACGCCCCATTGGTTGTTGTAGCTGCCGACGGCGGAATGCGTGATGTTCTGCCTGCCGAGGACGAGGCGCAGCATCTCCTTGGTGGAGGTCTTGCCGACGCTGCCGGTCACCCCGATGAAGCGCGCGCCGGAGCGCTGACGCGCCGCGGCGCCGAGAGCATTCAGCGCCGCCATGGTGTCGCCGGCGACCAGAAGCGGAAATCCCGCCGGCAGGCCTTCCGGGACGCGACGGACGATGGCGGCCGCGGCGCCCGCACGGGCGGCGGCGGCGACGAAGTCGTGGCCGTCGCGCTCGCCTTCGATGGCGACGAAGAGATCGCCCTCCTCCAGGGACCGGCTGTCGATCGAAACTCCGGTCGCCGCCCAGACGGCAGTCGAATCGCCGCCGGTGGCGGCATCGGCGTCGGCCGAGGTCCAGAGAACGCCGCGCCCGCTCACAGTGCCGCCACTGCCGCGCGCACTTCGGCGGCGTCGTCGAACGGGCGGATTTCGGCGCCGACGATCTGACCTTGCTCGTGCCCCTTGCCCGCCACCACCAGCAGATCGTCGGGTTGCAGCCCGGCGGCGGCGACACGAATTGCCTCGCGCCGGTCGCCGATCTCGGTCGCATCGGGACAGCCGGCCATCACCTCCGCCCGGATCGCGGCCGGCACCTCGGTACGGGGATTGTCATCGGTGACGATGACCCGGTCGGCAAGCCGCCTGGCGATATCGCCCATCATCGGCCGCTTGGCGCGGTCGCGGTCGCCGCCGCAGCCGAACACGATATGCAGCCGCCCGGCGACATGCGGGCGGAGCGCGGTGAGCACCGCCTCCAGCGCGTCGGGCTTGTGCGCATAATCGACGAAGACCGGCGCGCCGTTCGGATGCGCGGCAACTTTCTGCAGACGCCCCGGCACGCCCTCGAGCCCGGCGACCACCGCGAGAGCCGCGTCGACGGGCGTCCCGGTGGCCACGACGAGGCCGAGCGCCGCCATCACGTTGCCGGCCTGGAACGTGCCGTAGAGCGCGAGCGGCACGGTGTGCCGGTGTCCAAAGATTTCTGCGGTGACCTGCTGCCCCGACGGCGTCGCAGCCGCATCGATGATGCGCAGATCGAGGCCGCCGCGGCCATAGGTGAAGACCCGCAGCGAGCGGCGGTCGCAGACCGCGCGGACTTCCGCGAAGACCGGCGTGTCCGCGTTCAGCACTGCCGCGCCGTCGGCCGGCAGCAAGGCGTCGAACAGGCGCAGCTTGGCGGCGAGATAGTCCTGCGGCGTCGGATGGTAGTCGCCGTGATCGATGCCGAAGGTGGTGAAGGCCGCGGCGGCGATGCGGACGCCGTCGAGCCGCGCCTGGTCAAGACCGTGGCTCGATGCCTCGATGGCCAGGTGGTCGATGCCCGATCCGGCGAGGCGGTCGAGCGCCTGATGCAGCACGATCGGATCGGGCGTGGTGTGGTCGAGCTTCTCGGTGGCGGCTGTAGTGCGCACGCCGAGCGTGCCTAGGGAAGCAGCGGGGCGGCCGGTCGCCTGCCACAGCTGTCGGGTGAAGTCGGCGACCGAGGTCTTGCCGCTGGTGCCGGTGACGGCGGCGATGGTGCGCGGCTGGCGCGCATAGAACCGCGCGGCGATCAGGGCGATCTGGCGCCGGGGATTGGCGTCGGCGATCCAGGCCGTATCCGGACAGGGCTTCACGTCGCTGCGGGCCAGCACCGCCACGGCGCCGGCCCCGACGGCCTGCTTGATGAAAGTGGCCCCGTCGACACGCGTCCCCGGCAGAGCCGCAAACAGATAGCCCGGCCGCACCGTGCGGCTGTCGGTGGCGATTCCGGCAATCTCCGGATCGCTGCCGCCTGGGGGCTTGCCGCCGATCAGCTCAGAAAGACGCAACCTTGCGCTCCTGTGAGGCCGGGACCGGGGGTGGCAACATCAGCGCCTCGCGCACGCCGGGAGCGTCCGACGCCACGGGCACCACGCCCAGAATCGGCGCGATGCGCGGGATGATCTTCCCGACCGTCGGCGCCGCGTTCCAGCCCGCCGTGGCGAAACCGTGGGTCTCCTTGGTGCCCTTCGGCTCGTCAAGGATGGCAATCACCACATAGCGCGGGTCATGCATCGGGAAAGCCGAGACGAAGGACGTCAGCAGCGACTTGCGCTTGTAGCCGCCGGCCCCCGCCTTCTCTGCCGTCCCGGTCTTGCCCCCGACCATGTAGCCCTGGGCATCGGCCCGGGTGCCGGTGCCCTCGGCTACGACGAGGCGCATCAGGCGGCGCATGATGTCGGAGGTGCGCGGCTTCAGCACGCGCTGGACCGGCACCGGCTCGCCCGCCTCGCGGCGGAGCAGCGTGGCCGGCATCAGCAGGCCGCCGTTCACGACGGCGGCAATGCCGCTCGCCGTCTGCAGCGGGCTGACCGAAATGCCATGGCCGTAGGCGATGGTCATGGTCTCGATCGTGCCCCAGCGCCTGGGATAGAGCGGCGCGCCGATCTCGGGCAGCTCGATCGCCGCCCGCCGCAACATGCCCATGCGGTCCATGAAGGCGCGCTGGCCGGCCGGCCCGACATCGACCGCCATCTTCGCGGCCCCGATATTCGACGAGTACTGATAGATCTCCGCGGTCGAGAGCCAGCGGTTCTTCGGGTGGTCGTCCGAGATGGTGAAGCGCGAGATCTTGATCGGGTGGCTGGCGTCGTAGCCGCCGTTCAGCCCGACGGTGCCGGCGTCGAGCGCCATCGCCAGCGCGAAGGTCTTGAAGGTCGAGCCCATCTCGTAGACGCCGAGCGTCATCCGGTTGAAGCGGGAATCGGCGGGCGCCGTGCCGCGCTCGAGCGGCTCGAAATCCGGCAGCGAGACCAGCGCGGCCACTTCGCCCGTACGCACGTCGAGCACGATGCCGGCCCCGCCGATCGCGGAATAGGTCTTCATCGCCTGGGCGATCTCGTCGCGCAGCGCATGCTGCACGCGAATGTCGATCGACAGCCGGACCGGTTCCTGCATCCGCGCCGGATCGCGCAGGCGCTGGTCCAGGGCCTGCTCGGCCCCGGCGATGCCCTTCCCGTCGATATCCGTGTAGCCGACGGCGTGGACGGCGAGCGAGCCTTGCGGATAAACCCGCTTCTCCTCGGGATGGAAGCTCAGGCCCGGGATGCCGAGCCGGTTGACGGCCTGCTGTTCGGCCGGAGCGAGGTTGCGCCGGACATAGACGAAGCCCTTGTCGCTGCGCAGCTCCTCTTCGAGCCTGGCGCGATTGAGCTCGGGAAACAGGCGCGCGAGCTTGGTCGCCGCCTCGCGCGGATCCATTAGCTTGCGCGGATCGGCGGCAAGGGCGACGCTGCGCAGATTGACGGCGAGCAGAACGCCGTTGCGGTCGACGATCGGCGCCCGTTTGACCGCGGGCAGCTGTTCGACCGCCGCCGAAAGCCCCGCCGTCCGGGTCGGGCTCGATTCGATGCCGCCGCGGAACAGCATGAGATCCGCGAGCCGCCCGGCAAGCGCCAGGAAGCAGAGACCAAACACCGCGGCGGCGATCACCACGCGATTGCGGCCGGTCTCCACCGCATGCTTGACCGCGCCGTCGAGCTGCACGAACGGTTCCGCCGCGCGAAGATCCGCCGGCGTGCACGGACGCGCCCGCGAGCGCGGCTTACGGAACAGCACCTTCATCGCGGATCTCCATGCAGGGCGACCGAACGCGATGTCCGGTCCCGCTCCACCGTCGGCACGGCGATGTTCGGAACGGCTGGAACAGGAGCGGACTCCGGCGCCGGCTTGGCCAGCGGCAGCGGCGGCGCATTGGGATCGGGCACCACGATCACGCCCCATCCATCGGCCATGGCGCCGACGGGGCGCGCCGGAAGGTCCTCGATGCGCTGCAGGCGGTGCAGCGGCGTCGCCTCGAGCTGCAAGTGGCGCGCCGCGCTGGCCTGCAGGCGATCGGGGCGCGAGAGATAGCTCCACTCGGCCTGCAGGAAGTCGATCGCCTCCCGCTCGCGGAGCAGCGCGCGGTTGTAGGCAATCAGCTCGTCCTCCAGGCGCTTCACCTCGTAGGCGAGGTGGTACATGCCGAAGGCGACGCAGCCGAAGAACAGGATGCCGACGAGAGGCACGACGCGCTTCATGCCGCCGTCTCCATCGCGGGTGCGTCGGTGCGTTCCGCAACGCGGAGCTTGGCCGAGCGGGCGCGCGGGTTGCCGGCAATCTCCGCCTCGGTCGGCGTCACCACGCCGCGCCGGGGCAGCACGAAGCTTGCCCGGCGGCCCTGATCCGCCGGGACCGGGGCGTGGCGCGAGGGGCGCGCGGCGCGCCCCGTGCGCTCCTCCAGGAAGCGCTTCACGATCCGATCCTCGAGCGAATGGAAGCTCACGACGGCAAGGCGGCCGGCCGGACGCAGGACGCGCTCGGCTGCGCGCAGGCCGCGAGCGAGCTCGCCGAGCTCGTCGTTCACGTGGATGCGCAATGCCTGGAAGGTGCGCGTCGCGGGATGGATGCCGGGCGTGCGATGCGCGGCGGAGGCCACGATCTGGGCCAGCTGCAGCGTGCGGGTGATCGGCGTCTCGCGGCGCGCCGCTACGATGGCGCGCGCCACCTGGCGGGCCCGCCGCTCCTCGCCGAGCCGGAACAGAATGTCGGCCAGCGCCGCCTCCGGCATCCCGTTCACCACGTCGGCGGCCGTCGGCCCATCCGAGCCCATGCGCATGTCGAGCGGGCCGTCGGCACGGAAGGAGAAGCCGCGCGCCGCCTCGTCGAGCTGCATCGAGGAAACGCCGATATCAAGCGTGACACCGTCGGCGCCATCGATGCCGCGCTCGGCGAGCAAGCGGTCCATGTCGCCAAATCGCCCCTCGATGACGATCAGCCGGTCGCCCAGCTCGGCCGCCAGCGCCTGCGCGCGCGCCACCGCGGCGGGGTCGCGATCGACGGCGCAGACCCGGCATGCGGCCGCGCCCAACAGGGCCCGGGTATAGCCGCCGGCGCCGAACGTGCCGTCGACGATGATGGCGCCGTCACGCGGCGCCAGCGCCGCGACCACTTCCGCCAGGAGAACCGGAAGATGGGGCGCCGTCATGCGGCACCTGCCGGGCGCCGACGCGTCTGCTGGCGGTTGCGGGCCTCCGCCTGACGCGCCTCGAACAGGGACGGATTCCAGATGGCGAAGCTGTCGCCGCGGCCGACAAAGGCGGCCATGTCGCCAAGCTGCGCGTGGGCAATCAGGGGATCCGGAAGGACAACTCTCCCCTCCCCGTCCCAGTTCAGCGGCAGGATGGCCGCGGCCGTCGTATCCAAGTAATCATCCTGCTCGTCGGAATCATACTCCATTTCTCGTATGCGCTTCATCATAGAGTCGACGTAATCCTCACCGAATGCATCCACACATGGGTAACGCACGGATTTATAGGCAAAGAGCCGACTGGAGCCACGCCGAGTCAAGATCGCGCGGAATTCGGCCGGGACGGAGATCCGCCCTTTCTTGTCGATCCGATTGGTGAAGGTCGACAGAAAATATTCCACGTCAGGCCCCAATCCGGCAGACCGCCGCTGGGCACAATCAGGGCGCGACCGGATGGATATGGGATATCATGGGCTATGATGGGGGTCAATGGTCTAAAACAGAAAAACCACCTAAATGTCCTGAAAAAAGAGCGCTTTGACGCATTGGCGCGCCATGTCGGAGTGTCCAGCCCCCAGTCGTTTGGCCGACCTGCCAAGACCTAGTGTCTCCTGCTCTACAGGTTGATTTTTGTTCTACTTATGTTCACGGCGTACTTGCCCGCCGGGCGGACGAGGGTTAGCCTTCCGTAAATCCCGCAAGGCACCCGGAGGATACCCTCATGATGCGCAAGGTCCTGATCGGCGTCGGCATCGTGGTCGTCGTCCTGATCGCCGTGGTGATTGCGGTCCCCTATCTGGTGCCCGCGGAAGCCATCAAGGATCGGGTCGTTGCCGAGGTTAAGTCGGCAACAGGCCGCGACCTCGTGATCAAAGGACCCGTCAAGGTTACCGTCATTCCGGCCCTCGCCGTCGACGTGCAGGACGTCGCCTTTTCCAACGCCCCCGGCGCCAAGCACAAGGAAATGGCGACGCTGAAATCGCTCCAGGTCGAGCTGAAATGGCTGCCGTTGATCGGCATGCGCGCCGAGGTCGACCGCTTCGTCCTGGTCGACCCGGTCATTCATCTGGAAGTCGACCGGCAAGGCAAGGGCAATTGGGAGTTCGGCACCGCCAAAGCAGCCGCCTCCGCGCCCGCCGCGAGCTCCGGCGGGGGAGCTACTGTCAGCGAGATCAATCTCGGCGATGTGCGACTGGTGAACGGCCTCTTTACCTATGACGACGCGCAGAGCGGCGCGAGCTACAAGATCGAAAAGGCCAACCTTCGGGTCGATCTGCCCAGCCTCGATGCCAAGTTCGCCGCCAAGGGCGACCTCGTCTACAACAGCAAGAAGATCGATATCGCCATCGATGCCGGCAAGCTGCGCGACCTGATGGAAGGCCGGCTGACGCCGGTGAACCTCGCGATCGGCGGCGATCCGCTGAAGCTCGCCTTCAAAGGGCAGGCGGCGACCGGCAAGCAGCTCAAGGTCGACGGGGATGTCGACCTCGCAGTCCCGTCGGTCAAGGAACTGGCGGCCTGGGCCGGATCGCCGATCGAGGCACGCGAGAAGACCATGGGTCCGCTCTCGATCAAGGGCAAGGTCGGCGTCGCCGGCCCGCGCTACAGCTTCACCAACGCGCAGATCGCGCTGGACGAGATCAAGTCGACCGGCGAAGTCTCGGTCGACACCACCGGCGCCCGCCCCTCGCTCAAGGGCAAGCTCGACATCGCGGCTCTGGACGTCAATCCGTATCTGCCGCCCGAGGCACCGCCGGCGAAAGACCAGCAGGCGGGCCCGACCGAATGGAGCAGCGATCCGATCGACGTCGCGCCGTTGAAGGCGGCCGACGCGCAGTTCGACCTCTCGGTCGGCTCGCTCAAGGTACGGAAGATCGAAGTCGGCAAGAGTGTGATCGCCGCGCTGCTGCGCAACGGCCGGCTGCAGGTCGACCTCAAGGAGATGGCGCTTTATGACGGCAAGGGCCAGGGCCGCGTGGTGCTGGACGGCTCCGGCCCCGTGCCCGCTATCGAGCAATCGTTCGACCTGCAGGGCATTCAGGTCGGTCCGCTGCTCAAAGCGGCCACCGACAGCGAACGCCTTACCGGCAAGGGCGCGCTCGACTACGCCGTGAACGGCCGCGGCAAGTCGCAGAAGGAAATCGTCTCGAGCCTGGCGGGTCAGGGCAAGATCGATTTCCGCGACGGCGCCATCAAGGGCTTCGACCTGGCGGAGATCGTGCAGGCGGCCCGCGACGTGAAAAGCGCGGTGACCGGCGGCCTGACGGGCTCGACGAAGCAAACCGACTTCTCGGAGCTCACCGGCACGTTCAAGATCGTCAACGGCATCGTCAGCAACGACGATCTGCAGATGAAATCGCCGCTGCTGCGCGTCACCGGCAAGGGCACGGTCGAGATGCCGCCGAAGACGGTGAACTATCGCCTGGAGCCGAAGCTCGCCGCGACCACCAAGGGCCAGGGCGGCAAGGAGGATGCAACCGGGATTACCGTGCCGGTGATCGTCACCGGGCCATGGCACAATATCAGCTATCGGCCCGATCTCGGCGCCATGCTGAAGGATGCCGCGACCGGCAAGGCGATGGATGCGCTGAAGGGTGCCGTACCGATTCCGGGCGGCACTTCGGACGGCACCACCACGCCGAGCGCACCCAGCCTGCCCAATCCGCTGAAGGGCATTCTCGGCAAATGAGCGCCGGCGCGGGCCAGGAGCAGGAGGTCGATAGCGGTCGATGACGGAAACGCGCGGCGACGCCGCGACCGGCCTCTGGGTCGCCACGCCGTGCTACGGCAACATGGTGACGCATCACTACTTGAAATCGGTGCTGGCGCTGCAGAAGGCGTGCTTCGAGCGCAACCTGCCGCTCTGGGTCGACACGCTCGGCAACGAGAGCCTGATCACCCGCGCCCGCAATACGCTGGTTTCCACTTTTCTCGACCGACCGCAATACAGCCACTTTCTGTTCATCGACAGCGACATCGCCTTCGATCCGGAGCAGGTGTTCCGGATGCTCGATAGCGGGCATGAAGTCGTCGGCGGCGTCTATCCGATCAAATGGCTGGACTGGCAGCGCATCGGCGGCGCGATCCGATCCGGGCATCCGGAACCGGAGCCGGTCTCGCTGCACTACGCCGTCGAATTCGATGGCCAGGAAATCAAGGGGAAGGATGGCTTCGCGAAAGCACGCTATGTGGCGACCGGCTTCCTGATGCTGCGCCGGTCGGCGCTGGAGCGCATGCGCGAGCGCTATCCCGAGCTCAAGATCAACGTGCCGCATGTCGCCGGCCTGCCGCGCTCCGACAACCACTACGCCTTCTTCGACACCATGGTGGATCCGGAAACCCGCAACTATCTGAGCGAGGATTATGCCTTCTGCCGCCGCTGGCAGGCCGCCGGCGGCGAGATCTGGGTCGATCTGCGCAGCAAGCTCACCCATGTCGGGTCGAACGCCTTCCGCGGCGACCTCACCCAGGTGCTGCAGCGGCGGTGAGCCTCGCCTGGCGGCCGATGCGCGCCGCGGACCTGCCGGCGGTCAGCGTATTGGCTGATCGCATCCACGCCGCGCATCCGGAAGCGCCGGCGGTGTTCGCCGAGCGGCTGCGCCTGTTTCCGCAGGGCTGTCTCGCTCTGACGGATGATTCGACGCTGGTCGGCTACGCCATCGCACATCCCGGCCGGCTCGGCGCGCCGCCCCCGTTGAACACCCTGCTGGAAGAGCTGCCCGGGCGCGCCGATTGCCTGTACCTGCACGACATCGCCCTGGCGCCATCCGTGGCTGGTCGAGGACACGGCTCCAGCCTGGTCGCCCGCATGGTCGAGCTCGCGATCGATATGCGCCTGCCCTGTCTTGCGCTGGTGGCAGTGGGCGGATCGGCGCCCTTCTGGAAGCGCCTTGGCTTCCGGGCTGCCGGCGACGCCACGCCCGGCGCCAAGCTGGCGAGCTATGGCGCCGACGCCGCCTATATGGTCCGCGACGTCGGACCGATGAAAGTGCCAGACGGCCTGTAAGCCGGGTTCTGTGCCCGGCTCGCGCCGGGTGATGACCATTCCTCTGGGACGCCCGTTACCGGACGCCTCGCGCGACCGACCCGGACGGCTCGGCCGGATGAGCCTGCCGGCGTTGCCGCCGGCGCGCCGCCCCTATTTGGTCTTGCTCCCGGTGGGGTTTGCCGTGCCGGTCCCGTTGCCGGTCCCGCGGTGCGCTCTTACCGCACCGTTTCACCCTTGCCCGCGGCCCAGGCACGAGGCCTGGAAGCGCGGGCGGTCTGTTCTCTGTGGCACTGTCCCTGGGGTCGCCCCCGCCGGGCGTTACCCGGCACCGTCCATCCGTGGAGCCCGGACTTTCCTCGCGCACCGCCGGGCAAGCCCGTAGCACGCGCGGTCATCCAGCCGTCTGGCCTGCGCCAGATAGGTGGCTGCCCGCGCCGCGTCAAGCTGCGGCGATCTCAGCCAGGTGGAAGGCGAGCCCCTGGGTCTCGGCATCGGCGATGCCGTCCACTCGACGCGGACGGAAGTGTCGCTGCAGGGCGGTCACGGCCGCTTCCGTCAGCGGGTCGAACAGGCCGGTGCCTTCGACCCAATAGCCGACGGTGTCGAGCGCGATCTGCAGATCGAGCACCGCGGGTCCGCGCTGACCGGCCATCACCGCCGGCACGTCGGATGGTGGCACGAAATCAGGGCGCGGCCACAGGCCGAGCCCGGCCCGGGCAAGCCTCGCCCAGTCGAACAACTCGCCGGGATCCTGCTTGCGCGTCGGCGCCACGTCGGAATGGCCGAGCACGCGCCTCGGCGGAATCGCTTGCCGCGACACGATATCCAGCGCCAGCGCTTCGAGAGCCGCCATCTGCGCCTCGGGAAACGGCCGATAGCCCCATTCGTGGCCCGGATTGACCAGCTCTATGCCGATCGAGCGGGCGTTGATGTCCTCGGCCCCCTGCCAGCGCGCCTTGCCGGCATGCCAGGCACGTCGATCCTCCGGCACCAGGCGATGGATCGTGCCATCCTCGTCGATCAGGTAGTGGGCGCTGACCTCTGCCGCCGGATCGCACAGACGGGCGAGCGCCGCCGCCGCGCTCTGCATGCCGGTGTAGTGCAGCAGCAGAATATCGATGGGGACGCCGGGCAGCCTGGCGTCGCAATTGGGGGACGGCGACTCGCGCACCGGAATCATCGCCTGAACTCTAATGGCGCGTAACCTTGGTGACCAAATCTCTCCGGGCCGGATGGCTTGTCGGTTATTCTAACGTTAAAGAAATCTCAGCATGTTGCGCCACTTGAGGCGCCGGGCGCGGAGACGGGTATCGAATGCGCAGAGTAGCTATCGTCGGAGCGGGTTATATCTCCGCCATCCATGCAGATGCGCTTGCTGCCCTTCCCGGCGTGGAACTGAGCGCGGTGGTCGATCGGAACCGACCGGCGGCGGAACGGCTCGCGAAACGGCATCGCGTGGCCAACATCTTCAGCGATGTGCAGGAGCTGATCGACAGCCGGGTCGCGCAATCGGCGCACGTCGCCGTCCCGCCCCCTCTCCACCGCGCCGTCGCCGAGCCTTTGTTGCAGGCGGGGATCGATGTCCTGCTCGAGAAGCCGATGGCCGCGCATGGTTCGGACGCGGAAGCGCTGGCCGCCCTCCCCACACCCGGCCGCCTGGGCGTGAATCAGAATTTCGTCTGCCATCCGGCCTTTCTGAAGCTCATGGCGGCAGTGCCGAAGATCGGCCGCATCGAGCACGTCCACGTCCTGTACAACGTGCCGTTGCGCCAGCTGGTGGCCCGGCAGTTCGGTCACTGGATGTTCGCCGAGCCGAAGAACATTCTTCTGGAACAGGCGGTGCACCCGCTTTCGCAGGTTCTGGCCTTGCTCGGCGACGCCTTGGACGTGTCGGCAACGGCGGGAAGGCCGCTGCCCATCAATGAACAGCATTCGTTCTATCCGGTCTGGCACGTCTCGCTTCGGTGCGAGAAGGCGAGCGCCGATCTGCAATTCGCCGTCGGGCGCGACTTCCCCTGCTGGCAAGTCAGCGTCGTCGGCACCGATGGCGTGGTATGCGCGGACATCCTCAACAATCGGACCGTCGCGCAGCTGAGAAGCCGCTATCCGGACTTCACCGATGTGGCAATCGGCGGAATCTCGATGGCGACGCAATTCGCCACGCAGGGCGCTGGCAGCATTGCCCGCTACGCCGGTTCGCTCCTCAAGCTGTTGCCGCGCAACGATCCGTTCTTCCTGAGCATGAAGAACTCGATCGCAGCTTTCCATTTCCCCGGAAGCTCCGTGCCTTCGCTCGACGGCAGGTTCGGGGCGAAGCTCGTAACCCTGTGCGAGAAGATTGCCGCCGATGTGGGCGCTCCGAGCGGCGCCCCGGCGACCGCCACCGCCACTCAAGCTGCCCGTCCGGAGACGGCAAGCGACGTCGCCATTCTGGGCGGGACCGGATTCATCGGCACGCATCTGGTCCGCGCCCTGCTCCGGGAAGGCAAGCGCCTTTCCATCCTGGCGCGCGGCATCGACGCCCTGCCGTCGGAGTTTCGCGATTCCAGGGTGCAGATGGTGCGCGGCGACGTGCATGATCCGGAGGCGGTGGCCCGCTGCATCGGCTCGGCGCGGCATGTCGTCAACCTGGCGCAAGGTGCCGCCGGAGCGACCGATAGCGAAATCATCGAAAGCATGGTCACGGGCGCCCGGCTGGTCGCGGAAGCTTGCGTCGCTCGCGGCGTGGACCGGCTGGTTCACTTCAGCACCATTGCCGCCCTCTATCTCGGCGATGCGGGCGCCGCCGTTACCGCCGAGACCCCGACCGACCCGAAATTGCCCCAGCGGGCGGTCTACGCTCGCGGCAAGGCGCTCGCCGAGCGCGCCGCCATGGAGGTTGCACGGGGATCTTCGCTCGCCGTCGTCATCCTGCGCCCCGGCGTCGTCGTCGGAGACGGCGGGCTTCCGTTCCATTCCGGCGTCGGCTTCTTCAACAACGAACAGCATTTCATGGGCTGGGACGACGGACGCCATCCGTTGCCCTTCGTCCTGGTCGAAGACGTGGCGCGCGCAACGGTTCAGGCGCTCACGGCACCCGAAGCCGCCGGCAAGACGCTGAATCTGATCGGCGATGTTCGATTGACCGCGCGCGAATACGTTCGCCTGCTCGGGAACGCGATGGAACGCCCGCTGCAATTCCACGGCAATGCCCCTTGGAAGCTGACGGTGCTGGAGGCGGCAAAGTGGGCTTTGAAGCGAGCGGCCGGACGGGGCGATGCCGTGCGACCAACCCATTGGGACATCAAGTCGCGCGGCCTGTCGGCCCAGTTCGATACCAGCCAGGAGAAACGGATCCTCGGGTGGAAGCCCGTCGCGGATCACGGCGCGTTCGTTGCCGCTGCCATCAAGCCTTTCGCGCCGAAGGCGTAGTCAATTGCCAGCTGTTCGGCTGCTCCATGTCTTCTCCACATTGGCGATCGGCGGCCCGCAGCGGCGCTTCGCGCAGATCGCCAACGCATTGGGACGAAAATATCACCACCTGCTGATCGCCATGGACAGCGACTATGCGGCGCTGTCGCTGCTGGCGCCGGAAGTGCCGTTCGAGACGATCGATCTCATGGCGGGGCGCAGAAAGTCCGCCGGGAACATCCCGGCCTTTCGACGCGCCCTCGCCGATCTCAAGCCCGAAGCACTGATCACCTATAATTGGGGCGCCATCGAGTGGGCGATGGCGAACCGGTTCCGCCCGCTCTCGCGCCATATCCACATCGAGGATGGATTCGGCCCGGAAGAGGTCGACCGCCAGATATGGCGCCGAGTCATGTTTCGGCGCCTGGCCTTGGGCGGTTCGCACACGACCGTCGTGCTGCCCTCCCTGACGCTCTACAAGATCGCGACCGATCGTTGGAAGCTCCCGGCCACCAAGCTGCTGCTGGTGCCCAACGGCGTCGACGTCGAGCGCTTCGCCGGGGCAGACCGTGCCCTTGCGGCCGAGCGGATCGGCAAGCGCGCCGGCGAGCGCCTGATCGGGACAGTGGCGCGATTGCGGCCGGAGAAGAATGTAGGCCGTCTGGTCGAGGCCTTCGCCGGGCTAGCCGCGCGGCGGCCCGATTGCCGGCTGCTTATCGTGGGGGACGGGCCGCAACGCGAGGCGATCGAAGCCCTCGCACATGACCGCGGCGTGGCCGGGCGCACAATTTTCGTCGGCCCCACGCCAGCGCCCGAGGACTACCTCGCCGCGATGGACGTCTTCGCGGTGTCGTCGGATACCGAACAGATGCCGCTCGGCGTGCTGGAGGCGATGGCCGCGGGTCTACCGGTGGCGTCGGTGGACGTCGGCGACATCGCCCAGATGGTGGATCAGTCGAACCGGCCGTTCATCGTCGCCGCGGGCGATGCTTCGGCGCTGGGGCAGGCCATCGAGGCGCTCATCGTCGAACCCGAGCTCGGACAGCGTATCGGCGCCGCGAACCTCGATCGTGCACGGTCAGTCTATACGCTGCAGGCGATGACCTCGATCTACGACCAGATCTATGCCGGCGGGCCGGCGTAGCCGGGCGGCGCTGTTTGCCAGGGTTATTTGCCGCCGGCCGGCGCAATCTTCTCCAGCGCATTGACGTCCTGAGCGATGTCAGGCTGCGCGACCAGGTCGAGAACCACCAGGGTCGTATAGATCGCTCCGAACACGCCCGCCCATCCGATCAAGGCGGCAAGGACGAAGAAAAGTAACGTCCGCCGCCACGAATACATCCGCCGCGGCGTCTCCGGACCGCGATCGAGTAGGGTCATCGCCTCAATCCCCCGCCCCCGTCGCCCGTTCCCCCCGGCCCGGGCGTATTCGACTTCACTCTCGACGACCGAACGCATCGCGCTGCGCGTCTTTCGCCCGACACCGGACGTTGTCTCGCTACCGGTAACCATAGACGCCGACGTGCAAAGCCCATACCACCTACATATCCAATTGAATCTCCAGCGCCTTTACTAGACCGTCGCCAATTGTCAAAAGTCGGTTGTAAGAATTTCTGACAACTGTTCGCAACGGCCAATCGAAGATTGCACCGCCTTTTGCGGGCCCGGTCAGCGCACACCTTCCGGCACCAGCACCACCCGAATAGTCTGCAGCAAGATCAGTACGTCGAGGAACAGACTGAAATTCTTGGTGTAGTAGAGGTCGTAGGAGAGCTTCTCCTTGGCGTCCGCGATCGAGGCGCCGTAGGGATAGTTGACCTGGGCCCAGCCGGTGATACCCGGCTTCATGCGGTGCCGCTCGCTGTAATAGGGCACGTGCTGGATCAGTGATTCCACGAAAAACGGCCGCTCCGGACGCGGGCCGATGAAGCTCATGTCACCGCGCAGGACGCAGAACACTTGCGGCAGCTCGTCGATCCGCGTCTTGCGGATGAAGGTGCCGATGCGCGTCACTCGATTGTCGCTGAGGGCGGCCCATTGCGGGCCGTCGCGCTCGGCATCGACCCGCATGCTGCGGAACTTGAAGAGTGTGAACGGCTCGCCGTTCAGCCCGGTCCTGACCTGGCGATAGAAGACCGGCCCCCGACTGTCGAGGCGGATGAGCACCGCCGCCATCAGCATGACGGGCAGCGCAAAGGCGAGCACCGCCGCGCTCACCAGGATGTCGAAACTGCGCTTGGCGGCATGGTGAAACGCGCCACTCGCGAAGCCATCCGAGTAAATGAACCAGCTCGGACTCAGCGCATCGAGGTCGATACGTCGCGCCTCCCGCTCGTAGAAGTCGAGATAGTCGGTAATCATGATGCCCGACAGCTTGGCGTCCAGCAGCTCTGCCGTCGGAAGGCCGCGACGGTCGTCCGTCGCCACCACCAGTTCGTCGATGCCCGTCTCGTCCACCAGGGTGCGCAGCGGCTTGTTGTGCTGCGCGAGTGGGGTCAGCGTGTTCACCGCCTCGGTCAGCACCGGCTCGTCGACGACGGGCAGGAATGTGATGCGGGCGAACGCGCGGTTTTCGGCCTTTTGCATGAACGACTGGATGCGCTCGGCCTTCTGGCCGGTTCCCAGCACGAGAATCCGGCGCTTCAGGACTTCGAGATCGACGACTCGAAGGAACAGGTACCGCCCGAGAGTCGTGAGGAGGAACGCCGTGCCGACATAGAGCACGACGAAGCGGAATTGCACCGCGAGCGGAAACTCCACGCTGCCGATCTTCGAGCGCAGATAGAAATATGCGCCGAGAATGAAGAAAACCGCCGATGCGGTGAGCAGGCTCGCCAGGCCGTGCCGGATGAAGCCGCGCAACGGGTCGGCGATCGCTTCCTTGCCGTAGAGGCCGAGCGCATAGCTGAAGACAAAGGTAAGGACCGGGGGGAGGAATTGCAGGATCAGCGGATGCTGCGCGACCTCCGGATAGCCCGTCCTCAGATACGACGTCGTCAGGATGACGGCGACGATCAGCAGAATCAGCTCGAACAGCGCAAGCCGAAACGACGCGACATGGATATTGTGCTTGAAGATCCGCATCGTCAGACAGCTCTATGCCCGTCGCTGATCGCGGCGAGCCCGGCCTATCCCCCTCGTTTCGCGGCGCTCAGTTGGCGAGCTTCCGGCGCAGCGCCTCGGCGTCGGCCCGTTCGTCGAACGACGCGTTCGCGGCAAGCACCTCGTCCAGAATGCGCCGTGCCTCGTCCTTGCGCCCGGCACCCGCCAACGCCGCCGCAAGGTGATAGCGGACCGGTGCCGGCGCGTTCGGAATCGACGCAGCCTTCTGCAGCGGCTCGATCGCCTTGGCCGGCTCGTTCCGGAGCACGAGCAGCCAGCCATAGGTGTCGAGAACCTCCGCCGCATTCGGCGCCAGCTCCGCCGCGCGCGCCGCCAGCGTCACCGCCCTGGCGCCGTCGCGTTCCCGCAATGACCAGGCCAGGTTGTTCAGCGCCAGCACGTTGTTCGGTGCCGCGGCGAGCACCGCCTCATACTGGGTGATCGCCGCCGGCTCGTTCTTGGCCTGCAGATGCATACCGGCGAGCGCGAGGCGCACGGCCTGGTCGCCGGCATTATCCTTCAGCCAGCCTTCCAGCAGATTGCGCGCCTCCGCCCCCTTCTTGTCGGCGTTCAGCGCCTCGGCCTCGCGAATGAGGATGGCGTTCGAAGGCTTCTCCGTGCGGATCTGCCGGAACACGGCAACAGCCTCGCCGTACTTCTTCGCCTGCACATAGCTTTCGCCGAGCAGCACGGGTGCCACCGCCGAGCTCGGCGCGTTCTCCTTCAGCTCCTTAGCCGCCGCAATCGCGGCATCCGCCCCGCCCTCGCGCGCCGCCAGTCGCACATAGTCCTGCTGCGCGGGCGCGAAGGCAGGGTCGACGCGTGCCGCCTGAAGCAGCGCCTGCTTGGCGCCCGCCACATCGTCGTTCAACAGCAGCGCGCCGGCGAGGCGCTGCAGAGCGGCGCCCGATTGGGGCAATTGCGCGACAATCTGCCGATAGGTCCCGATGGCCGAGGCCTTGTCGCCAACCGCCGACTGCGCCCGGCCCAGCGCATCGAGCGCCTGCGGCGTGCCACCGGTCATCGTCGCGGTCTCACGGGCCACAACCAGCGCCCGCTCGCCCTCCTTCTTGGCCAGGTAGGCATCGACCAGCTTGAGGCGGACGTTCACCGTCTTGGCGTCGGCACGCCGTGCCTTGTCGAGCGTCGCAATGGCGTCGTCCAGCTTGCCGCCGGATGCCTGCAGCTCCGCCATGTCCAGGATGGCCCGCTCGTTGCCCGGATCCGCTTCCAGGACCTTGGCGATCTGCCCGACGGCCTTGTCGCGGTCGCCTTCGGCAACGTAAACCCGGGCCAGCGCGAACCGGGCCGCATGGAATTTCGGATCCTTCTTCAGCGCCGCCTCGAATGCCTGGCGGCCGCCGGCCAGGTCGCGCTTGGCAACCAGGACGGCGCCTTCGTAGTAGTCTGGCAGCGGCGCATCCGGCGTGCGCTTGCGCAGATCGGCCACCTCTGCCATCGCCTTGTCGTAAGCGCCGCCGCGGATATGCGCGGCCAGCAGAGCCGAGGTCGCACGAACCGCGCCCGGGTTCTTGTCGACTACGCCCTCCAGCGCCTCGATCGCCTCATCGGTTTGGCCAGTGCGCAGCTTGCCGAGGGCAAGCTGGGTCTGCAGGCCTGCGTCCTCCGGATCTTGCTCCGTCGCACGCTCGAAATAGGCGACCGCGTCGTTGGACTTGCCGAGCCGTTCCGAAGCGGTGCCGAGCAGTCCCAGCAACCGCGGATCGTTCGGTGCTGTCTTCAGGGCCGGCTCGAGCATGGCCAGCGCCTTGGTCGCGTCGCCCTTGCGCAGATAGATCGAGCCCAGGATCTTTCGCGCGGCGACGTTCGATGGAATCTTGTTCACGTAGCTGCGCAAACGCCCTTCGGCAACGTCGAGCTGGCCCTTTGAATAGGAGGTCACGCCGCTGAGGAACAATGCCGGCGGGTAGTTGTCGATGAATTCCGGCGACAGGCCCTGCAAGATCTGCTGCGCGCCATCGAGGTTGTTGGCCCTGGCCGCCAGAAGAGCCTTGAAGTACGTGGCCAGCGGCTGGTCCTTGACCTTGCCCAGCACGGCGTTCACATCGGCCGTCGCGCGGTCGTCCTTGCCCTGGCGGATGTAGAGGGGAATGCGTGCCAGACGCGCCGGCACTTCGAGCCGCGGCGACGCTGCCGCCTGATCGGCGAACGGCAAGGCTTCGTCGAACTTGCCCGCATCGCGCAGCAGCTCGGCCTTGGCGAGTGCCGCTTCCGGGCTCTTCGGATCGATTGCCAGCGCCTTGTCGATCTCGGCGCCTGCCCGCTCGATGCCCTGCGTCCGGCGCAGTACAAGCGCGTAGCCGAGATGTGCGCGCACGGTCGGCTGAAGCTTCAGAGATTCGTCGAATGCCTGGATTGCCTGATCGGTGCGGCCGGTCGCCGCCAGGGCATGGCCGCGCAGAGCGAGCACCTGCGCATCGATGTCCTTCGGGCGCCCTTTGGGCTCCAGGCGCGCGATCACGTCGTCGTACCGGCGCAGCTGCAGCATGGCTTCGCCGTAGGGCACTATCGCCGACGCGTCGTCAGGCGCCTTTTCGACAAAGATGCCGAGCTCCTTCTCGGCGCTCAGCAGGTCGCCGACGGCAAGCTGCGCCATGCCGAGCGCCCGGCGCGCCTCGAGGTTGTTGCCGTCGGCTCGAACGGCGTTCTTCAGCTGGATGATCGCCGAGCGAAAATCGCCCTTCTCGATCTGCTTGCGCCCTTCGCTCAGGTACTTGTCGGATTCGGCGCGATCGGCCCAGGCCGGCGCACCGGCCAGTGCGCAGCCGACAACGAGGGCACGAAGCGAGATGAGAATCGCGGAGCGTTCGAGCTTCATGGTGTGCCTCCTCGTATGCCGCCGAGACCATGTTTCCAAGGCCCGGACGGCCTTTCTGGTCAGATTTTCACGTCGAGGGTCTTTATCAGATAGTAGAGTGTGGGCCGTGTGACGCCCAGCACTTTGGCCGCCTTCGATATGTTGCCCTGGGCATGCATCAGCGCGCGCTGGATGGTTAACCGGTCCGTCCGGTCGCGCGCCTCTTTGAGATCCAGCACCTCTTCCTGGTCCGATGCCGGCGCCGCGAGGTCAAGATCGGCAGCCGTGATCAGCTTGCCCTCGCACATGATCACCGCGCGCTTCATCCGGTTTTCCAGCTCGCGCACGTTGCCGGGCCAAGGGTGGCTGCCGATAGCGGTGATCGCATCGGGCGCGAAGCCTCGGACGGCCCGCTTATAGGCTCGATTGAAGCCGCCGAGAAAGAAATTGGCGAGCAACAGCGGATCGCCGGGCCGGGCGCGTAGCGGCGGCATATCGACGCGTACCTCGTTGAGGCGGTAGTAGAGGTCCTCCCGGAACCTGCCGGTACCGATCATCGTCGCCAAGTCCTGGTTGGTGGCCGACACGATCCGCACATCGACGGGAATGGGTTGGCGGCCGCCTATCCTCTCGACCCGCCGCTCCTGCAGGAAGCGCAGCAGCTTCGCCTGCAGCGACAGCGGCAGGTCGCCGATCTCGTCGAGGAACAGCGTCCCGGTATTCGCGACCTCCACTTTGCCGGGCGTGGTCTTGACAGCGCCGGTGAACGAACCCTTCTCGTAGCCGAACAGCTCGCTCTCGAGCAGCGTTTCCGGGATCGATGCGCAGTTGATCGCAACGAAGGGCTTGCCGCGCCGGTTGCCGAGATCGTGAATGCCGCGGGCGATCAGCTCCTTGCCGGTGCCGCTTTCGCCGATGATGAGCACGTTGACGTCGGTATTGGCGAAGCGCTCGACCGAACGGCATACCCGCAGCACATCGGGATCCGCCGTGACCAACCCCGCCAACGGAGAATCCGCCTTCTGGTGCAGCGAGCGGTTCTCGGCCTCGAGATCGTACAGATGGATGGCGCGCCGGATGATCAGCCCCAGCACGTCGATATCGACCGGCTTGCCGTAGAAATCATAGGCGCCGATGCTGATTGCCTTTACCGCGTTGGCGCGCTCCTCGTTGCCGCTCGCCACGATGACCTTGGTGGCGGGCGCGTGGGCCAGAATTTCCTGCAGGAGGGCGAGGCCCTCGGTCGCCCCGTTCTCGTCGGGCGGCAGGCCCAGGTCGAGCACGGCGACCGGAAAGCCCTCGTCGCGCCCCTTCACCATTTCCATCGCCGCGGCACGGCTGCCGGCGACCGACACGTCGAACTCGTCGCCCAGCGCCCAGGTCATCTGGCGCTGCAGGCCGACATCATCCTCGACGAGAAGCAACGGGCGACGTTCCGTCATTGCCTGGACACCACCTTATGCCGGAACGACGCGGGGCGCGACGGCGAGCGGCAGCGCAATCCGCATCGTGGTGCCGTGGCCCTCGGCGCTGTCGACCTCGAGCGCACCGCCGAGCTGGCGCACGGTTTCTCGCGCCTGGTAGGCGCCAATGCCGAACCCCGATCCCTTCGTCGATCGAAACGGACGAAACAACTCATTGCGAACGAACTCCGCATCCATGCCAGGCCCTTGGTCGGTGACCTCGATCAACCCTCGGCCGCCCTTGTCCGATACCGTGATCGTCACCACGCCGCCGGCCGGCGTCGCCTCAATGGCGTTCTGGACTAACTGTTCCAAAACATTGGTTAATTTCTCCGTACTGGGCAGCTGGACCGGAACGCTGTCCGCCCGGGCGGAGACGACGATGCGATGCTCGCCGGCAGACCAGCCGCCGGTGAAGTCGCGGACAAGCCGTACCAGATCTTCATGCCGGACGGGCGCCTTGTTCTCGGCCTTCATCTCGGCTTTGGCCAGACGCTTCGCGCTCAACTGTTCGAGAAGCGCCCGCATCTTGTCGACCGAATTGCGCAATGTCGCGGACAGATCGGCTCTGAAGGCCGGGTCGTCGCCGAACTTTTCCATGTTGCGAACGAGAAGCGACAGCTGTCCGGTCAGGTTCTTGATGTCGTGGATCACGAACGCGAAGCGCTTGTTGAACTCCTCCAGCTGGCGTGCCTCCATCAGCGCCCGATAGGTCATTTCCTCGGCGATGTAGCCGGCAATCTGGCCGCCGATCAGCCGGAACAGCTGATAATCCTCCTCACCCAGGTCGCGCGGCACCCGCGGGCGCGACAAGGCCAGAATACCGATCAGACGGTCTCGATGCGTCAGCGGCACGATCAGCCAGAGATCGGGGACCGCCGATCGCCAGCCGGCCAGCGCATCCGCCCCGGTCAGTTCACCCAATGTCGCCGGGTCGGCCAGATTGAGGACCGCCGGCTGCGATTCGAGCGCGGCGACGACCGGATCGCTCTCCGGCAGCACGGTGACACCGGTCCGGAAATGCCAGCCGGCCGAATATGAAAGCCCGCCGTGATCGGCGCTCCTGAGCCACAGGCTGCCGGCATGGCTGTCCAGCAGCTCCGCCGCGGCTTTGACCACCCGCGCATGCAGGTCGACCACCTCGTTGTCGGACGCGATCGTGTTGGTCAGCCGGCTCCACTCCATCCGGTAGTCGTAGCGATAGCTGAAGAAATTCTGGCTGATGAACAGCTTGATCGCCGATCGCACGGTGCGGGACAGGAGCGCCAGCACCAGCCCGATCAGCGCCAGCGCCACCACGACAAGCGACAGCGCTGTCGCCGCCTGGCCGCCGATCGTCCGCACATAGGTACCCACCAGCGCGGTCACGATCAGATAGGCGCCGCTGGCGATCAGCGTCGCCGAATAGAACACCACGCCGCGCGAGGCGTGAATGTTGACGGCGATGACGGGGTTGCGAATGGCGCTGACCAGGATCAACGGGATCAACGCCGTGGTCACGATGCCGCGCGCGGCGACGAAAGCGTCGTTTTCCTGGCGGAACAGGAACACGACCGAGTGCACGACGAAGTCGAGGATGAACAGCGCGAGCAGCGCGACCAGGAGATATTTGAGGGCCCAAAGCTGGCTCTGCGACAGATTGCGCAGCACGTTCTCGATCGTCATCAGGCCGATCACGGCCAGGCCGATGGCCAGCAGATAGCCGGCAGCGGCGACGATCTCGCCGTTGGGCGCGGCCGCCAAGGCTGCCTGAGCCGCGAGGAGCGCCACGGCCGCCACGCCCAAATATCGCCAGAGCGCCGGCGTCCGTCCGATGAAGCTGCTGGCCACGGCGATCAGCAATGCGATCCAGCCGAACGAACGCGCCGCTTCGGCGATGCGGGCGGCGTCCTCCGCCACCGCGCCCCCGCTGGCATCGGCGAACGCCGCGAGGCCGGCCCAGGCTGCCGTCGTCAAGGCGGCAAGGGACAACGCCCGCGGGCCGCTCCCCTGGCCGCCGCGCCAGAAGACCAGCACGGCCGTCAGCAGATAGGCGACAGCGGCAACCGCGTGAACCCAGCCGACCAGCGACATGCCCGCCTCTCGCTCAGCGAGCTCGAAGAGAAAGCCGCCACATCAGCGTGCCTCCCGCGCATAGTGGCGCGCCAGCCATGCGCCCGCCGCATCACGGTGAAGCTTGTTGGCAGAGTTCGCCATGACCTGCGCCTGTTCGAAACAGGTCACCTCGGCACCGTCGAGGCGATCGACCAGTTGCTCGATGAACCGGGGAAACACGTCGCAGAACTCTTGGAAGTCGACGAACTCGTCGCGAAGCTGGTCGTGCAGCTCCATCAATGCCGAGAGACGGGCGGGCCAGCCCATGGGGGCGAGCAGGCCATAGCACCGATCGACCAGTTCCGAGGCGAGGTTGTCTGCCGGCACGCTCGTCAACCCCGATCCGTGGGGAATTGCACGCGATCGATAGTAGAGATCAGGCGCTCGCCGGCGCAAGCCGCACCCATATCCGTCACCGCACTACGCCCGCGCCCCTGTGTTGCGCAGGAATCCCTCGAACATCCACAGATTCCATAGCAGGGCCGCATGGTCGCGCCGGCCGGCGGCATGATCCTCCAGGCGACGCGCGATCTCGGTCATGTCGAACAAGCCGGAACCGCCGAGCGCCGGGCCGAGCAACGCGGCGCGGATGCGCTCGCGCAGCGGCCCCCGGAACCAGCGCGCCAGGGGCGTCGAGAAGCCCTGCTTCGGTCGATACAGAAGATCGTCCGGCACCTTCGGCTCCAGCGCCCGCTTCAGAATGAACTTGCGTTCCTGGCCATTGAGCTTGAGCCCCGACGGCAGGCTGGCCGCCCATTCCACAAAGGTGTGGTCGAGCATTGGTACGCGAACCTCGAGTGAAACCGCCATGCTGGCACGATCCACCTTCACCAGCATGCGCCCGGAAAGCCATGTCTTCAGGTCGGCGTATTGCACCGCAGCAAGCGGGTCGTCGGTGCCGGCGGCGGCGATATGGCCGGCCAGCACCTCGACCGCTCGATGGCGCTGCAGATCCGCCTTGAGGCGCGAGGAGAAGATGGCGGCGCGCTCGGGATCGGTCGTCTCCGACACGCTGATCATGTAGGCCTCGACCGGGTCGGAGGCGAGCTCCTGGAACGTGGTCTTGGCGCGCAGGAAGCGCGGCGCCCAGTCGAGCTTGGGGTAGACCGCCCCCAGCATGCCGAACAGGCCGCGGCGGATGCCGTCGGGGACGCTGGCGCGGATCTGCTGCTCGCGCACATGCCAGAGATACCGCCGATAGCCGGCGAACACCTCGTCGCCGCCGTCTCCCGACAGCGCGACCGTCACCTTCTTCCGTGCCAGTTCGCACACCTTAAGCGTCGGCAAGGCCGAGCTGTCGCCGAACGGCTCGTCGTAGATCTGGGCCAGGCGGTCGATCGGGCCGATCGCGTCGGCATCCACCGTCTCCACGACGTGATTCGTCCGGTACCGCTCAGCGATTTTTGCCGCGTAGCCCGATTCGTCAAAATCCGGCTGCTGGAACGCGATGCAGAATGTGTTGACCGGCACGGGCGAGAGCTCCGCCATCATCGCGACGATGGCGCTGGAATCGACGCCGCCGGACAGAAACGCGCCGAGCGGCACATCCGAGATCATGCGCATGCGGACCGATGCGCTCAAACGTTCGATCAGTTCGTGGCGCAGATCGGCCTCCGTGCCGGCCGGCCCCTGGGTGAAGCGAACGTCCCAGTAGCGCTTCGGACGCACCGTCTCCTGGCCCTGCTCCAATGTGATGCTGTGTCCGGGCTCGAGCTTGAACACGCCGCGCAGGATGGTCAGCGGCTCCGGCACGTAGCCATAGGCGAAGTACTGCTCGACCGCGCGCGGCTCGATCCGCCGCTCCAGGCCGGGCAGGGTCAGCAGCGCCTTCAACTCGGAGGCGAAGGCGAACATGCCGTCCGGCAGAACCGTCCAATAGAGCGGCTTCTCGCCCAGCCGGTCGCGGGCCAGGAACAGGCGACGCTTCGCCCGGTCCCAGATCGCGAAGGCGAACATCCCGTTGAAGCGCTCGACGCAGGCCTCGCCCCATTCCTCCCAGGCATGCACCACCACTTCCGTATCGCAGACGGTCCGGAAGCCGTGTCCTTTGGCCTGCAGCTCGGGCGTCAGCGACTGGAAGTTGTAGATCTGACCGTTGTAGACGACACCGACCGAACCGTCCTCGTTGTAGAGCGGCTGGTTGCCGCCGGACAGGTCGATGATGGCGAGACGGCGCATCGCGAGGCCCACGCCCGGTTCCAGGTGAAAGCCGTCCGAATCCGGCCCGCGATGCAGGATGGCGTCGTTCATGCGCTCGAGCATCGCGCGGTCGATTGCCCGCTGACCGCGCAGATCGAACAATCCGACAATACCGCACATGCTCCGATACCTTCCGTCAGCGCCCGGCCGCCGCCGCCGCGGCCGCGGCCGCGGCCATGCCGGCCAGCGCCGTCCGCAAGCTGTCAAGCTTGCCGCCGAAGTTTGACAAGAGTTGCTCCGCCTGGCCCACGCTCGGCCGCGCCTCGGTGGTCAGCACGAGCACCGCCGCATCCCGCCGGCCGCCGAGCAACTCGCCCTTGAGCTGCTCGATCTTGGCCTGCAGCAGGCTGGCGGTGAACCGGCCATTGACCCAGTAGAGCGCCCAGACCAGGCGCTCGCCGCCGCGACCGACCAGCCGCTCCGTCGCCACTTTCACTTTCTCGCCGCCGATGTCGATCGTGGCGGTGCCGCTGCCGGCCCGGCGCCAGGCACTTTCCTCCGCCAGCCCGATCAGGCTGCGGGGCAGCTTGCGCGTGGAGGATTGCCGCGCGAAGTAGCCGACGAACACATCCACCTCTCCGCCCGCGGCCGTATAGCGCTTGGCCACCTCGGCATGCGGGCGGCCGAATTCCGGCCGAAAATCGGTCGTCGGCGCCGCGTCGGCCCAGCCCGCGATGTCGGGCAGCGCGATCTGCGCCACCGTTATCGCCTCGGCGTCCCGATCGCCCCAGGCGAGATATGCCGGCGCCAGGGCGGCGATCACGATCGCGGCGGCGGCGGTGACGGCAAACCGGCGCGGCGCGGCGCGGCGATCCGACCGACCCGGCGGTGCCGGCGGCGTGAAATCCTCCCGGAAGCGCACCCCGACGACGGTCAGCAGCAGGGTAACGGCGGCGAAGAAACCCCAGCCATAGACGATGTGGTCGGCGTCGACCGCGGCCTGGTCGTCGATCAGCTGCGCCAGGACAATCAGGCCATAGGCGCGGAACCCGTTGGCGATTACCGGCACGACGATCGAGGCCGCGACGAAAACCAGCCGCTTGCGCCAGGAGCCGTACATCAAGCCTGCGAACAGCACGCCGTAGGCGACCGAGGCGACCAGAAAGCGAAGGCCGGCGCAGGCTTCGGCGACGACGAAGGTGCCGGCGGGCACCTCGATGATGATGCCGTCGGAATAGACCGGCACGCCGGTCAGCTTCAGCATGCCGACGGCGAAGGCGGCGGTGAAATCCTGCAGCGGGCGTACCAGAAAATCGCCGCTCGGTATCAGGAACAGCGCGTAGAGCAGCGGGAACATGGCGGCGCGATAGGCGCGCAGCCCCAGGATCGCCAGCAATGCCACCTGCGCCATGCCCATCAGCGCGAATTGCTGCGCCTCCAGCACGCTGACGAAGCGGGCGAGCAGCCACGCCATGGCGAACGGCAGGATGGCGATCAGCGCCAGAGGAAATGGCGACGGCTCGACCTTGCGCAGGACGTCGCGCCGCTCCCAGGCCAGGTAGGCGCAGATCGGCAGGATCAGGAAACAGTGGTTATAGGTCTTGGAGCCCGACCAGACATCGACAGCACGGATCACCGCTTCGGCGTCGAGTGCGAAGATCGCCGCCACGGCCAGCAGCCCGGCGCCGCCGGCCATCAACCATTGCGACCGGGACGCCGGAGTCTGCACGTCGTTCGGCGGGGCCGGAGCCGGCCGATGCCGAGGACGTTCAAGGTCTGGCAGGGGAGCGGTCATCCCTGCTCCATTAGCAACTGGACGATTTACGGGTGGTCAACGCCGCGTGAGCGCGAGCCGCCCGGGCCTCAGCGGCCGGATTCAGCGGCCGCCTGCTTATCCGTCTCGCCGCCCGCGTCGCCGAGCGGCTGCGGCGCAGTCGTGCCGCCGCTCGCCTTGTTGCGAATCTCGTCCAGCCGGCGCTGGCGGCTGATCGAGCGGATCTGGGCGTAGTAGTCGAGCGAGGTGCGCTCCAACGCATCGAGTGTGTCCAACACCTGGTGGCGCTGGTCGATGGCGTTCGCACCGGTGCGGACGAGCGCCCACTCGCCCGCATTCTTCTCGTGCAAGAACCAGTTCACCGGCTCGACGAAATATTCGATCCCCAGGCCGATCGCGTCGCGCGGATTCGAGGGGCCGATTACCGGGATCATCAGGTAGGGACCCGACTCGGCGCCCCAGACGGCGAAGGTCTGGCCGACATCCTCGGCGTGGTAGTCGAGGCCGAAGATGTTGCCGGCCACGTCGGCCAAGCCGCCGATGCCGATCGTGGTGTTGATCAGGAAGCGGGCGACGGTGACGCCGGCGCGGTCGACCTCGCCCTGCAGCATGTCGTTCGCGAAGGTATAGGGCGAGCGCAGGTTGTTAAGGAAGTTGGTCACCACCTCGCGCGTCGGATCCGGGACGACTTCGCGATAGGTCCAGGCGACCGGCCGCAGGATAAGACGGTCGAGATACAGGTTGATCTCGAACACCGCCCGGTTGGCCGGCTCCAGGGGATCGTTGATCTCGTTGTACTCGGCCAATTCCTCCGGGTCCGTCGGGGCGGTCGCGCAGCCCGCGAAGGTAAGGAGGAGGGCCGCAGTCAGCCCTGCGGCACGCAGATTCAGCCGGCTTGTGTTTTTCATCGCAACTGCTCGGCAACCTCTCCGCGCCGGCTGATTTCCCCCGACCGACCGGGGAAGCCATGGCGTTATACAAGCGTGCTGCCCAACAGTAAACAAAGCGTCGCTCCCCTTCCCGATGCCGGCTACGCTGAAGGCGTATATCAACGGTGAAGTGGAGTAACTAGCTATGCCCAGGCTCGATGCCGAAGTGCGCTTGTCCTTGATGCGCGCGGTCGATTCGGTGGTGGACGACGTAATCGACTTGACGGCCGAGCTGGTAAAATTTCCCTCGACTCGTGGCGCAGAACACACAGCCCAGGATTTCATGGCGGCGGAGATGCGCCGCCGCGGCCTCAGCGTCGACCGCTGGCGGATCGATATCGACGAGATACGCCACCTGCCGGGCTTCTCGCCGGTCCACGTCTCCTACGAAAACGCCATTAACGTTGTCGGATCCTTGCGGGCGGAGCGGCCGAACGGCCGGTCGCTGATCATGAACGGGCATATCGACGTGGTGCCGACCGGCCCGGTGGACATGTGGACCAGCCCCCCCTTCCAGCCGCGCCGCGACGGCAAATGGCTGTACGGCCGCGGTTCGGGCGACATGAAGGCCGGCCTCGCCGCCATGCTGGGCGTTCTTGATGCGTTCCAGAAGGCCGGTTATCGGCCGGCGGCCGACCTGCACCTGCAATCGGTCATCGAGGAGGAGTGCACGGGCAACGGCGCGCTGGCCTGCGTCGCCCGCGGCTACCGCGCCGACGCGGCACTGATCCCGGAACCGGTCTCCGATGGCTTCATCCGGGCCCAGGTCGGGGTGCTCTGGTTCCAGGTGCATGTCCGGGGCCTGCCGGTGCACGTCTCCCGCGCCGGCACCGGTGCCAACGCGATCGAGGCGTCGTTCTCGCTGATGCAGGCGCTGCACAAGGTCGAGGAGCGCTGGAACGCCGACAAGCACCAGCATGAGCATTTCGGCCATCTCGACCATCCGATCAATCTGAGCGTCGGCAAGATCCAGGGCGGCGACTGGGCCTCCAGCGTGCCGGCCTGGTGCGTGTTCGACGTCCGTGTCGCCATCTATCCCGGCCAGGACATCCAGCAGGCCAAGCAGGAAATCGAGCAGGCGATCCGGGATGCTGCCCGCGACAACCGCTTCCTGGCCAACAACCCGCCCGAGGTGGTGTTCCATGGCTTCGAGGCGGAAGGCTATGTGCTGACCGGCGGCGAGGAAGCGGAAGCGACCTTGGCCGGCGCCCATGCCGCCGCCTTCGACGGTGCCGCCCTGAAGGGCATCACCTCGACCGGCACCACTGACGCCCGCTTCTTCGGGCTGTATGCCGGCATCCCCGGCCTTGTCTACGGGCCGAAGGCCGAATCAGTGCACGGCTTCGATGAGCGGGTCGATCTCGAATCGCTGCGCCGCACCACCCAGGCCATGGCCCTGTTCACCGCGGAATGGTGCGGGCTGGAGCGGCTCTAGCGGCGCTCGCCGCGCAGCGATTTCACCGTCTCCGCCAGCGCCGGCAACTCGATCAGCGCCGGCGCGACGGCCGGCCCGACCACGAGGCCGACCCGCCGGCGCAGCTCGCGCAGCGCGCGGCGGGCCAGCCCACCGGGTGCGCGGGAGAAGACGCTGTCCCACAGGCCAGACAGGCCCATCGGGATCACCGGCACCGGCGTCTCTTCCAGGATGCGCTTGAGGCCGGGGCGAAACTCGTTCATTTCGCCGTCCCTCGTCAGCATGCCCTCCGGAAAGATGCAGACGAGCTCGCCGCGGCGCAGATACTCGGCGACCTTGGCGAAGGCCGCCTCGTAGATCTCCGGCGCTTCCTTGCGCGACGCCACCGGCACCGCACCCGCCGTGCGGAAAATGAAGCCCAGCACCGGGATGCTGAAGATCTGGTGGTCCATCACGAAGCGGATCGGCCGCCGCACCGAGCCCGCCAGCACCAGCGCGTCGACGAAACTCACATGGTTGGCGACGACGACGGCCGGCCCCTCTTCCGGTATCTGCTCCAGCCCGCGCTTCTCCACCCGATAGACGGCGCTGACCAGCAGCCAGACCAGGAACCGCATCAGGAATTCGGGGACCAGCGAGTAGATGTAGAGCGCGACGGCGATGTTGATGCCGGCGAAGATCAGGAACATCTGCGGCACGGTGAATTCGGCCGGGCCGAGCAGGAAGACCGAGAGCGCCGCCGACAGCACCATGAACAGCGCGTTCTGGATGTTGTTGGCCGCGATGACCCGGCCGCGCTTGTCCGGCTCGGTCCGGGTCTGGATGATCGCGTAGAGCGGCACGATGTAGAAGCCAGCGAACAGGCCGATCAGGAACAGATCCGCCAGCACGCGCCAGCTCATCGGATCGGCAACGAAGGCGATCCAGTCGCGCAGTTCGCCCCCGCTCCAGGCCGCATGATCGGCCATGAACAGATCGATCCCGAAGATCGAGAGCCCGACCGAGCCGAACGGCACCAGGCCCAGCTCGACGCTCTTGCCGGAGAGCTTCTCGCACAGCGCGGAGCCGACGCCGATGCCGACCGAGAAGCAGACCAGCAGGACGGTGACCACCGTCTCGGAGCCGCCGAGAATCTCCCGGGCATAGACCGGGAAATGCGACAGATAGGCGGCGCCGAAGGCCCAGAACCATGAAATTCCGAGGATCGAGAGATGGACCGCGCGGACTTCGCTCGCCATCTCCATGCCGCGGAAGGTGGTGCGCAGCACGTTCCAGTCGATCTTGAGCTGAGGCGCGGCGGCCGGCGCCGCCGGCATCGCCAGGCTGGAAAGGAAGCCTGCCACCGCTATGGCGACGACGGCGACGCTGATCCAGAGCACATGGCCGGTGGTGAGCGCCAGCAGGCCGCCGCCGATGGTGCCGATCAGGATGGCGAGGAAGGTGCCGCTCTCGACCAGGCCGTTGCCGCCGATCAGCTCTTCCTCCCGCAGCACCTGCGGCAGAAGGCTGTACTTCACCGGCCCGAAGAAGGCCGATTGCGCCCCGAGCAGGAACAGGATGCCGATGAGAAAGGCCGGGCTGCCGAGCCAAAGGCCGATCGGCACCAGCGCCATGATCACGATCTCGCCCGCCTTGATCAGCCGGATCAGGCGCGCCTTCTCGTATTTCTCGGCGATCTGGCCGGCGGTGGCCGAGAACAGGAAGAACGGCAGGATGAACAGCGCCGCGGCGACGTTCAGCATGGTCTCGGCGCTGCCGCTGGCCGCCCCGAAGGCGATCAGCATCACCAGCGCGTTCTTGTAGATGTTGTCGTTCAGCGCGCCGGTGAACTGGACCAGGAAGTAAGGCAGGAAGCGCCGCTGCCCCAGCAGCGCGAATTGGCTTTGCTCGCTCACTTCCCTGCCCCCTCAGCCCCAGGCCGTCATTGAGTTTGCCGGCCGGATGCGCCAGAACGCTGCCTGAACCCCAAGAATAGCGTGGTCCGAGGAGTTTGCGATGAGCGGTAAGGTCCGGCCCCGGCGCAGCGTGCTTTACATGCCGGGCGCCAATGCCCGCGCGATGGAGAAGGCCAAGACCCTGCCGGCCGACGGCGTGATCCTCGACCTTGAGGACGCGGTGGCGCCGGATGCCAAGGCGACCGCCCGCGCCCAGGTCGTCGCCGCGGTCAAGGGCGGCGGCTATGGCCCGCGCGAGATCATCATCCGGGCCAATGGGCTCGACACGCCCTGGGGTGCCGACGACATCGCCGCCGCCTGCACGGTGGCGCCGGACGCCATCTTGATTCCGAAGGTCGAGAGCGCGGTACAGGTCAACGCGGCCATTGCCTTGATGGAGAAGCACGGCGCGCCCGCCGCCACGACGCTCTGGTGCATGATGGAGACGCCGCGCGGCATCCTGCGCGCCGAGGAAGTCGCCGCGGCGAACAAGCGCGTCGGCTGCCTGGTGATGGGCACGTCGGACCTGACCAAGGATCTGCGCGCGCGGCACACGCCGGACCGCCAGCCGATGCTGCCGTCGCTGCAGCACTGCCTGCTGGTCGCCCGCGCCTATGGGCTTCCCATTCTCGACGGCGTGCATCTCGATCTCGACGATGAGGCGGGCCTCGTCGCCGCCTGCGAGCAGGGCCTGGCGCTCGGCTTCGACGGCAAGACCCTGATCCACCCCAAGCAGGTGGAGCCCTGCAACAAGGTGTTCGCACCGAGCGAGGCCGAGGTGGCGCAGGCGCGCAAGATCGTGGTCGCCTTCAAGGCGGCGGAGGCCGAGGGCAAGGGCGTCGTGCTGGTCGACGGCAAGCTGGTCGAGAACCTGCATGTGGAGATGGCGCAGCACACCGTCGCGCTGGCCGAGGCGATCGCCGCCGCCGAGGTCAAGGCGGCATGAGCAAGGCGGCCTCGAACAAAGCGATTACGGGCAACTTCTTCGAGGACTTCCGCCTCAGCCAGGAAGTGCGGCACGCGACACCGCGCACCGTCACCGCGGGCGACGTCGCGCTCTATACCGGCCTCTATGGCGGCCGCTTCGCGCTGCAATCCTCCGATGCCTTCGCGAAGTCGGTCGGGCTCCCGGGCGCGCCGGTGGACGACCTGCTGGTCTTCCATATCGTGTTCGGCAAGACGGTGCCAGATGTCTCGCTCAACGCCGTCGCCAATCTCGGCTATGCCGAAGCGCGCTTCATCGCGCCGGTCTATCCGGGCGACACGCTCGCCGCCACATCGACGGTGATCGGACTCAAGGAGAACTCCAACAAGCAGACCGGCGTCGTCTATGTACGCACCACCGGCACCAACCAGCGCGGCGAAACCGTCCTGGACTACGTGCGCTGGGTGATGGTGAGAAAGCGCGACGCGGCGGCCGCCATTGCCGCCGAGGAGGTGCCGAAGCTCGCCGCGCGAGTCGCGCCGGAAGATTTCGCCGTGCCGCCGAGCCTCGATCTCGCCGCGCAGGACGACCGGCTCGCCGGCTCAAGCTACCGCTTCGAGGATTATGCGGTCGGCGAGAAGATCGACCATGTCGACGGCATGACGGTCGAGGAGGCCGAGCACATGCTGGCGACGCGGCTCTATCAGAACACCGCGCGCGTCCATTTCAACCAGTTCGTCGAGGGCAAGGGCCGGTTCGGCCGCCGCCTCGTCTATGGCGGGCATATCATCAGCCTGGCGCGCGGCCTGAGCTTCAACGGTCTCGCCAACGCGCCGAGGATCCTGGCCATCAATGGCGGCCGGCACGCCAATCCGGTCTTCGCCGGCAACACCATCCACGCCTGGTCGGAAGTGCTGGAGACGGCGGCGCTATCGGCGCGGCACGGCGCGATCCGTCTGCGCACCCTGGCGACCAAGGACCGCGCCTGCGCCGATTTCCCCGGCCCCGACGCTGCCGGGAAGTATCCCGACGACGTGGTGCTCGACCTCGACTACTGGGTGCTGATACCGCGCTGGGTCTAGGCGATCAGCAACAGCGCGCCGCAGGCCGCAATCGCGCCGCCGCCGAGGCGCAGCGCCAGGGGCGAGCGGCCGGCGACGAGCAGGCCGAGCATCAGACCGAGGCTATGCAACAACGCGGTGGCCAGCACGAAGCCCAAGCTATAGGCGAGGCCCGACACCGCTTCCGGCATCTCGGTGCCATGGGCATGGCCGTGGAACAGCGCGAACAGCGCGACGATGGCAGCCGGCGCCCAGAGCGGGGGCTGCGGGGCGGCGGCGACCAGCAGGCCGAGCACCAAGACCGAGCCGACGATCCCGAGCTCGACCAACGGC
Organism: Desertibaculum subflavum; assembly: GCA_003576705.1. Lineage (GTDB taxonomy): Bacteria > Pseudomonadota > Alphaproteobacteria > Ferrovibrionales > Ferrovibrionaceae > Desertibaculum > Desertibaculum subflavum. The sequence continues at coordinate 100,085 of QOZS01000005.1, read as the reverse complement.
AAGCCGAAGCCGGCCACGCCGATGACGCCGCCCAGCGCCATCACGCCGACGAAGGCCGCCGGCACCAGCCAGCGCGCCCGCCCGCCGATCCGCGCGCCCCAGAGGCCGACCGCGATCATCGCCAGCAGGTGATCGAGGCCAAGCAACGGATGCGCGAAGCCTTGCGCGAAACCTTCCGTCGCGCCATGGCCGGTATGGGCGGCGGCGGCCCCGGCCGAAGCCAGCACGAACAAAGTGGCGAGCAGGCACTTCCTCATTGCGATCCCCTCAAGCGGCGTTGCGGGCGGGATCGAGCCCGCCCTGTTTCTCGATGAAGGCGGCGATCTCGGCGACGCCCTTGTTTTCCTTCAGGTTGGTGAACAGGAAGGGCCTCTGGCCCCGCATCTTGCGCGCGTCGCGGTCCATCACTTCGAGCGAGGCGCCGACCAGCGGCGCCAGGTCGATCTTGTTGATCACCAGCAGGTCGGACCGGGTGATGCCCGGCCCGCCCTTGCGCGGGATCTTGTCACCGGCGGAGACGTCGATGACGTAGACGGTGAGATCGGCGAGTTCGGGGCTGAACGTGGCCGCCAGGTTGTCGCCGCCCGATTCGACGAAGATCAGTTCGAGATCCTCGAAGCGCCGGCGCAGCTCCGCCACCGCCGCGAGGTTGATCGAGGCATCCTCGCGGATCGCCGTGTGCGGGCAGCCGCCGGTCTCCACGCCCATGATGCGCTCGGGCGAGAGCGCGCCGGAGCGGGTCAGGAATTCGGCATCTTCCTTGGTGTAGATGTCGTTGGTGACGACGGCGAGCCGCCACTTGTCGCGCATGTGCTTGCACAGGCGATCGACCAGCGCCGTCTTGCCGGAGCCGACCGGCCCGCCGATGCCCACCCTGAGTGGTCCATGTGTGCTCATGAGCGGAACAACCTCGTGTATTGGGTCTCATGCCGCATGCTGGTCCAATCCACCATCGGCGCGGCGCTGCCCGCTTCCTCGATCGGCGTGGCGAGCGCCACCGCCACCGTCTCGCGCACCACGGGCTCGAGCGCGGCCAGTGCCCGCTGGCCATCGGTCTGGCCGAGCGGCACCAGCCGCACGCCGGCCGAGACCAGGTTGGCGGCGAAAGCGTGCAGGTAGCCGGTCAGCGCCGGCTCCAGCGGCACGCGCCCCGCGGCGGCGAGCGCGACGGCGATGGCAAGCGGAACCTCCTCGCCGAGCCGCCCGGCAGCCGCATCCAGTTGCGGATCGGGCCAAGCGGTGCGGGTGATGGTGAGGAACGACATGCCCTGCTGCCGGCTCTCCAGCGCCGTCTCGGCGCTGCCGCGCAGCGCCCGGCCAAGTTCCGTGAGTTCGGCGAGGCGCGCGCCGTCGCCCGCCGCGCGGTAGCTCTCGGCGAAGAGTACGGAATCCAGAAGGCCGGCACCGTGGCGCAGTATCCACCCGATCCAGTCGGCCAGGGTCGCACGGTCGCGTACCAGCCCTTCCTCCACGGCGTATTCGATGCCGTGGCTGTAGGTATAGGCACCGATCGGATAGGCAGGCGACGTCCAGGCCAGCAGCCGATAGAGCGCGCCGGCGTCCCACCCCGCCGCGTCAGTGCTTGTGGTCATGATCGTGGTCGTGGTCGTGGTGATGATCGTGGCCGTGGTGATGGCCGTGGGCGTGCGGATGCCGGTGATCGTGGTTCTGCTGGCCGTAGGCGCCGCCTTCCGGCTGGAACGGCTCGCGCACGCGGCGCACATCGGCGCCGAGGCCCTTCAGCATGTCGACGATGACGTGATCGTCGCGCAGCAGGATGCGCCCCTCGGCGATGGCGACCGGCAGGTGCCGGTTGCCAAGATGCCATGCGAGGCGGGCGAGCAAACCGGGCGCGGTCGCCGTCGCCTCGATCAGGTCTTCGGCCGCGGCCTTGACCAGGACATGGCCGCCGCCTTCCAGCACGAGGCCGTCCCCTTCATGCAGCAAGGTCGTCTCGGCGAGGTCGAGCAGCAGGTCGAGCCCGCCTTCCGCTGTGAAGCGCTTGCGGCGGCGATAGCGATCCTCGAAGTCGAGCGTCAGGCGGTCGAGCGCGGAACCCGCGTCCCAGGCGCCCTGTTTCACGACGGATGTGGCGCGGCGCATGGTCAGAACAGGAAATAGCGCTGCGCCATCGGCAGCACCTTGGCCGGCTCACAGGTCAGGATCTGGCCGTCCGCCCGCACCTCGTAGGTCTCCGGATCGATCTGCATCACCGGGGTCGCGCCGTTGTGAATCATGCTCGTCTTGGCGATCCCGCCGCGCACGTTCTCGACCGCGAGACAGGGCCGCGTGACGCCGATCTTGGCCGGAATGCTGTTGTCGATTCCGGCTTGGCTCAGGAACAGCACCGAGCTTTCGAGCAGGTTGCGCCCGAAGGCACCGAACATCGGCCGGTAATGCATCGGCTGCGGCGTCGGGATCGAGGCATTGGGATCGCCCATCGGTGCCGCCGCGATCGAGCCCGACTTCAGCACCATGTCCGGCTTCACGCCGAAGAAGGCCGGCGACCAGACCACCAGATCGGCCAGCTTGCCGACTTCGACCGAGCCGACATGGCGCGAGATGCCCTGCGAGATCGCCGGGTTGATCGTGTACTTGGCGACATAGCGCTTGGCGCGGAAATTGTCGCTGTCGCCGCTCTCTTCCGGCAGACGGCCGCGCTGCTGCTTCATCTTGTCGGCGGTCTGCCAGGTGCGGATGATCACCTCGCCGACGCGGCCCATCGCCTGGCTGTCGGACGACATCATCGAGATGGCGCCGAGATCGTGCAGGATGTCCTCCGCCGCGATGGTCTCGCGCCGGATCCGGCTCTCGGCGAAGGCGACGTCCTCCGGGATCTTCGCATCCAGGTGATGGCAGACCATCAGCATGTCGAGATGCTCGTCCGCGGTGTTCACCGTGTAGGGCATGGTCGGATTGGTGGAGGACGGCAGCACGTTCGGAAGCCCGACCACCTTCAGGATGTCGGGCGCATGCCCGCCGCCGGCGCCTTCGGTGTGGAAGGCCTGGATGGTGCGGCCCTTCATCGCCGCGATCGTGGTCTCCACGAAGCCCGACTCGTTCAAGGTGTCGGTGTGGATCGCCACCTGCACGTCGTACTGGTCGGCGACGGCGAGGCAGGTGTCGATCGCCTTCGGCGTGGTGCCCCAATCCTCGTGCAGCTTGAGGCCGCAGGCGCCGGCCTCGATCTGCTCCGCCAGCGCCTCCGGCCGCGCCGCATTGCCTTTGCCCAGGAAGCCGAGGTTCATCGGGAAGGCCTCGGCCGCCTGCAGCATGCGCGCGATGTGCCAGGGCCCCGGCGTGCAGGTGGTGGCGCTGGTGCCGGCCGCAGGCCCGGTGCCGCCGCCCACCATGGTGGTGACGCCGGACATCAGCGCCTCTTCGATCTGCTGCGGGCAGATGAAGTGGATATGCACGTCGATGCCGCCGGCGGTGATGATCTTGTTCTCGCCGGCAATCGCCTCGGTGCCGGGACCGATGATGATATCGACACCCGGCTGCGTGTCCGGGTTGCCGGCCTTGCCGATGCCGGCGATGCGGCCGTCCTTGATGCCGATATCGGCCTTGACGATGCCCCAATGGTCGAGGATCAGCGCGTTGGTGATCACGGTGTCGACGGCGCCGCCGGCGCGCGTGACCTGGCTCTGCCCCATACCGTCGCGGATCACCTTGCCGCCGCCGAACTTCACCTCGTCGCCGTAGACCGTGCGGTCGGCCTCGACTTCGATGATCAGGTTGGTGTCGGCGAGGCGGACCTTGTCGCCCACCGTCGGCCCGTACATGCCGGCATAGGCGGCGCGGGAAATGCGTGTCGCCATCAGAGCGCCCCCTCGACCTTGCCATTGAAGCCGTGCACCACGCGCTTGCCGGCATAGGCGACGAGCTGCACCGTGCGGGTCTGGCCCGGCTCGAACCGCACCGCGGTCCCGGCGGGAATGTCGAGCCGCATGCCGCGCGCCTTGGCGCGGTCGAATTTCAACGCCTCGTTGGTCTCGAAGAAATGATAGTGGCTGCCGACCTGGATCGGCCGGTCGCCGCTATTGGCGATTTCAAGCGTCACGGTCGGCCGGCCGGCATTCAGCTCGATCTCGCCCACCTTGGTGAAAACCTCTCCCGGGATCACGGCTTCGCTCCCCTGATTCAGCGGATCGGATGGTGCACGGTGACGAGCTTGGTGCCGTCGGGAAAGGTCGCCTCGACCTGGATCTCGTGGATCATCTCGGCGATGCCTTCCATGACCTGGGCGCGGCTCAGCACGGTGGCCCCGTCGCGCATCAGCTCCGCCACGCTGCGCCCGTCGCGCGCGCCTTCGACGACGAAATCGGTGATCAGCGCCACCGCCTCGGGGTGGTTCAACTTGACCCCGCGTCCCAGGCGCTTGCGCGCCACTTCCGCCGCCATGGCGATCAGCAGCTTGTCCTTCTCGCGCGGCGTCAGATTCATCCCCGTTTGCCCCCTGCTCCCGGCTGCGCCCGATTACCAGTCAGCTGCATCAACTATGCCATATCCGCGGCATGCGCGGCGGCAAACCGGCCGCTGCCTGCCGCAGGCAAGACCAGATCTGCGCGTAGTCGGATCTGAGCTCGGCGGTGGTCCGGGCCTGCAGCCGAACCAGCAACACGCCGCCGACCACCGTCGCCCCCGCTCGCGTCTTGCAGGCCTCCAAGGCGGCACGGGTGACGGCCAGGAGCGATGACGCCTCCGGTCCGATATGCAGGATGGTGCCGAAGGCGCGGGCCGCCCCGAAGCCGGCCGGATGCGCCAGCACCCGCCGCGGCGCGTCGATCCGCAAGCGGTCGGCCCAGGCGAGCTCGCCGTCGCGCCGCGCTTCCCAGCGATCGAACAAGGAACCCTTGTCGTAGCTTTCGCCATGCGCCGCACGGCCGAAGCTCAGGATGTCGCCGGCCAGCAGCCTGCCGCCCTGAGCGACATCGATGCGGACGCGGCGGCGCAGCCGCGAGGCCTCGAACAGAATGGTCTCCTGCGGCACCCATTCGAGCCAGGCACCCGCCGCAACGCCCAGCTCGACATCGATTTCCGTTGGCGCATCGATCGCGCGGTAGATTTTCTCGGCCGCCTGCGGCGTCACCACCTGACGCGCATCCGGCCCGCATTGCGCGCGCATGCGGATGCGATCGCCGCCAGCGAGGCCGCCCGAGGTGGTGAGCAGTATCGTCTGGGCAGCATCATCCGGCTCGCCGCGCGGAAACAGCGCACGGCACGGATCGCTCTGGAACAGATGCGCGAGTCGCGTCGTCGCACCATCGGCGGCATAGCCAAGTTCGAGAGTGCCGTCGGCGCGTTGCAGCCGCACGCCCGTCATCGCTCTGCCCATGCGCCTTCGCAGTCGCAATAATTCCTAACGCAGCGCAGCAATGCTGCCGATGCGGGCAGTGGCATGAGGCAGGCGCCTATGCCGTGACCAAGCGCGAACAACATGCGGGTTCGCGACTCGTCTTCCTGCCGCTCGAAGGATTCCGGCACGGCCATTGCTTAGTCATCCGGGCGACGCGAAGCGGCGCCATCATGAGACGCGCGCCAGACTCGCGGCTCGCTGGTGTGCTGGAAGGAGAACCGGCCATGTCGGCCATCCTGCGACGTGCGGACACCTATCGCGCCTTCGAGATCAGGCCGAACGACGGCAACTACTTCGCCTGCATCGTCGACCCGGTGGCCGACGGCAGCTACGGCATCGACTTCACCGCCATCGTGGAGATCTATCGGCCGGGCGGACGCACGCCGCCGAACACCCATGCCAGGGCGCAGGAGCTGTTCTTCGTCCTCAAAGGCAAGGGCAAGGCGATGTGCGACGGCGAGATGCGCCTGATCGAGCCGGGCGATGCCATCGTCGTGCAGCCCGGCACCGAACACGTGATCGAGAATATCGGCCCGGGCAAGCTCTACACGCTCACCGTGATGGTGCCGAACGAGGAATTCGCCGAGCGCATCCATCGCGGCACCGAGATCTCGCTCGAGCAGGACGACCTGAACGTCCTCCGGCGATTGCCGCTTCGGCGCTAGGGCCCGCGACCGGCACCTGCGCGCTTGCGCCGCAGCGCCGGCCGAACCGATCGTCACAAGTCGGCCATGTTCCGGCGGCAGGGTGCGACCGGGGGCATCGTGAAGCTCATGTTGGGAGAGAGCCGTATCATGCCAGCCGTCATCCGCCGCGCCGAAAGCTATCGCGCCTTCAAGGTCCGACCCGAGGCTGAGAACTACTTCGCCTGCCTCGTCGACCCGGCCGCACCGTCGCGCAACGGTGTCGAATTCGCCGCCATGGTCGAGATCTTCCCGCATCGCGGCGCGGTCCAGTCCGGGCTCGATGCCGAAGGACAGGAGCTGTTGTTCGTCCTCAAGGGCAAGGGCAAGGCCCGTTGCGGCGGCGAGATGCGCCTGATCGAGCCCGGCGACACCATCATGATGTCGGCCGGCGCCGATCGCCTGATCGAGAATCTCGGCCCCGGCAAGCTTTACGCCTTCACGGTGGCCGCCTCGCGCGAGCCGCTGGCGCGCATGGCCCGCGACGGCGTCGAAGTGCAGCTCGACGACGAGGATCTCGGCGTCCTGCGGCGCCTGCCGCTGCGGCGCTGAGGCGATCGTCGGCATCATGAGGCCATCGACATCGCGCTGCGAAGCGAAGCGCTGACCTGCCGGCACATCGCCGCGTAGTCGGACGATGTACGGAAGGCTTCGTCACGCGGCTGGGCGGTGTCGATCCGCAACTCGTCGACCACGCGGCCCGGGCGCGCCGCCATTACCAGGATGCGGTTCGAGAGGTAGACCGATTCGAACACGCTGTGGGTGACGAAGACGATGGTCAGGCGTTCACGCGACCAAAGCGCCAGCAGATCGTCGTTCAGTCTGAAGCGGGTGATCTCGTCGAGTGCCGCGAACGGCTCGTCCATCAGCAGCAGCCGCGGCCGCGTCACCAGGGCGCGCGCGATCGAGACCCGCATCTTCATGCCGCCGGACAGCTCACGCGGATAGGCGCTTTCGAATCCTTTCAGGCCCACCAGTCCGATCGCCTCCTCCACGCGCCGTTCGGCCTCGGCACGCGAGACCGCCTGGAAGCGCAACGGCAATCGCACATTGCCCGCCACGCTGGTCCAGGGCATGAGGGTCGGCTCCTGGAACACGAAGCCGAGCTCGCCGGATGCGGGCGGGTGGCGGTCGGCCCAGCGCACGCTGCCTTCGCTCGCCGCCGCCAGGCCGGCGAGAATGCGCAGCGCCGTGCTCTTGCCGCAGCCCGACGGACCGAGCAGGCTCACGAACTCGCCGTCCCGGACGTCGAAGCTGAGGCCGCGCAACGCCAGGACGCCGTTCGGGAACCCCTTGCCGATGCCGGTCAGGCTGACGACCGTCTCTGCCGACACCGCTATCCCCCGCCGCCGTCGCGCCGGATCAGCGCAGCCAGCCGCGCAGCCGTTGCGCGGCCTCCGCCATGTCCTCGGTGGCGCCGGCAAAGGAAAAGCGGACGAAGCGATGGCCTTCGGCCGGATCGAAATCGATGCCCGGCGTCGCCGCGACACCGATCTCCGCCAGCATCCGGCGGCAGAAGGCCGGCGCGTCGTTGGTGTACCGCGACACGTCGGCATAGAGGTAGAAGGCGCCGTCGGCCGGGGCCAATTGGTCGAGCCCTGCGCGCGGCAGCTCCTCCAGCAGCAAGGAGCGGTTGCGCGCATAGCGCGCCACATTGGCATCGAGCTCCTCGTACGCCCCAAGCGCGCCAAGGCCCGCCAACTGCGAGATCGCCGGCGGAGAGATGAACAGGTTCTGCGCGAGGCATTCGATCGAGCGCATCAGCTCGGGCGGCACCACCATCCAGCCGAGCCGCCATCCGGTCATCGAGAAGTATTTCGAGAAGCTGTTGATGACGATGGCGCGATCGGTCAGCGACAGTATCGTCTCCGCGCGCCTGCCATAGGTGATGCCATGATAGATCTCGTCGACGATCAGCCAGGCATCGCGGCTCTCGCAGGCAGCGGCGAGCGAGGCGAGCGCCGCGGCGTCCAGCATGGTGCCGGTCGGGTTGGCCGGGCTCGCGACCAGAAGGCCGTCGATCGGCCCGGCCTGGTCGAGCAGCCCGGCATGGGCATGGAAGCCGCATTCGGCGCGCGCAGGCAGCGGCACGATCTCCGCACCGACGGCGCGCAGAATGTTGCGGTAGGCAGGATAGCCCGGCTCGGCCAGCGCCACCCGCGCGCCGACATCGAAGGCCGCCAGGAAGGCCAACAGAAAGGCACCGGACGACCCCGTCGTCACCACGATGCGCTCGGCCGGCACGTCGATGCCGTAATAGGTCCGGTAGTGGCCGGCTATGCCCGCCCGCAGCTCCGGAATGCCGAGCGCCTCGGTATAGCCGAGCGTGTCGCGGCCGAGCGCCGCGGCGACGGCTTCCCGCGCCTTGCGCGGCGCGGCCGTCGAAGGCTGCCCGACCTCCATATGCAGCACGTCGCCGCCGGCGAGCTGCCGGTCGTTCGCCGCCTTCATCACCTCCATGACGTAGAAAGGATCGATGCGGCCGCGCGCCGAAGGCTTCGGCATCAGAAGCCCCCGCCGGCACCGAGGCCGAAGCCGCGCGGATCGGCGCGAAAGCCGCAGGATTGCGGCACCCGCGGCAAGGCCTCCGTGCAGTGCAACAGGTTGACCTGGCCGATCGCCTGCATCATCACCTGGTCGATTCCGCGCGCATGCGCATCGGCCACCATCTCGCGCGACGTGCCGTTCTCGAACAGCATGATGGACCCCGGCCCGGCCCAGAACACGCGCGGGCTGGCCAGTGCTTCCGGCGCGCGGCGCTGCGCGGGAACGATCTGCGCGATCGTCTCGAAGGCGGCGGCCGGCGCCAGCGCCCCGCCGGTGGCGACAGCCCCGAGGAAGACCTGCTTGATGTTCGGGCTGGCGCCGATGATCGGCAGCAGCAGCTGCTGCTGATCGATACCATCCTTCGGCGCGGCGGCGAGCATGATGCCCGTCGCCTTGCCGTAGCGCTGCGCACCGAAAGGCGGCCCCATGGTGAAGCCGCAGGCGACCACCATCCCATCGCGATCGGCGACCACAATGCCCGCGGTGTTGTCGGACCCGATCGGCGGGCTCGCCCCGAAACGGCGATTCGCCTTGCCGATCGCATCGAGGAAGTGCGAGCGGTCGACGCTCGCGCGGCGCCACAATCCCGGCTCGCGCACGAGATCGGTCCACAAGTCGCGGAACACCTCGCCCGCGACGTTGTTGGCGACCAGCAGCTGCGAGTTGTCGTATTCGATGGTGATCGGGGCCGACCATACGGGCGCCATTGCCCGCAAGTCCTGCTCATCCACCTGCCCGCCGGCGCCTGCGATGTCTTCCAGCAGCAGCCTCGCGAGCTGGCCGCGATGCAGCTCCTGCGGCCCGGTGGTACGCAGTCGGCCGATGGTGGCGCCGAGCGCCGGATTGCGGAAGGTCTGGCCTTCCTGCAGCACATCGCCGCCTGGCGCGCCGTAGATCGACGCGGCCGTGTCCAGCAGGCCAAGGGAAGTCGCGCGTACCGCCGTCGCCGCGGCGCGCGACATCGGATGCCCGAAACGCGCGAGCTGCTCGCCCGGCACCAGCACGTTGGCCCAGCGCAGCCGGCCATAGCGGGCGTGCAGGGCATACATCGCAGGTACCGCGGCGGGCACGCCGATCGTCCCACCCCGCGCCGCCTTGCGCACCGGAAAATCCAGCATCTCGCTCTTCGCCGGATCGGGCCGATGCACGAGGCAGATGCCGCCGCCGCCCGGCGAGGCTGCTGCCGGATAGGTCGCCGTCATGGCGAAGAAGGCTGCTACCGCGCCGTCGGCCGCGTTGCCGCCCTGCTCCAGGACGTCCCGCGCGACCGTCGCGGCACGGGGCTCCTCGGCGGCGGCGCCGCCGAAGAAGGGCCCCGCCGGCGCCGCATCCTGCGCGCAGGCGGCGAGCAGCATCAGAACCGACCAAAGCGCAATGATCGCGGAGCCATTAGATTGACGGCGCGGCACCGTATTCCTACCTTACGTTGACGGGGGCCGGAGGTGTGAAGCTGGTGACCAAACTCTTCCTGCGGCCGCGGGTCGGAGCTGCCCTCATCGCGGCGGCCGTGGCGCTGGCCCCAGCAGGCGAGGCCAGTGCGCAGGCGAGGTCGCTCTCCCTCATCCGCGATGCGGAGACGGAGCATATCATCCGGGTTCTGGCCACGCCAGTGTGGCAGGCGGCCGGCCTGGATCCGAACGCGGTGGCGATTCACATCGTCAACGATTCCTCGCTGAACGCCTTCGTCGCCGGCGGCCAGCACATCTTCATCCACACCGGTCTGCTGGAGCGCGTGGCGACACCGCGGCAGCTGATCGGCGTGATCGCGCACGAAACCGGCCATATCGCCGGCGGTCATCTTGCGCGCGGCGAGGAGGCGGTCCGCGACGCGATGGCGACCGCGTTGTTGTCGATCCTGCTCGGCGCCGCCGCGGTGGTGGCCGGCGGCGGCAATGCGGGAGCGGCGGTGATGAGCGGCGGGCAACAGCTCGCCGAGCGGTCGCTTCTGCAATTCTCGCGCACGCAGGAATCCCAGGCCGACCAGGCCGCCGTGGGCTATCTCGATCAGGTCGGCCTCTCTTCGCGCGGGCTGGTCGAGTTCCTCAAGGTCCTCGGCGACCAGGAGGCTCTGCTGATCTCCCGTCAGGACCCCTACGTGCGGACCCACCCGATTTCGCGCGAGCGGATCGACGCGCTGTCGACGCGGGTGAATGCATCGCCCTTTGCCGAAAAGCCGGCCTCGGCCAATCAGACCGCAATGCTGCGCCGGGTGCAGGGGAAGCTGATCGGCTTCCTGCAGCCGCTCGGCACCACGCTGCAACGCTATCCGGAAAGCGACGCCTCGGCCGCCGGACGCTACGCCCGTGCCATCGCCTGGTACCGTGTCCCTCAGCTCGATCGTGCCCTGCCGTTGATGGATTCGCTGATCGCCGAGGCGCCGAAGGACCCCTACTACCTCGAGATGAAGGCGCAGATGCTGTTCGAGAATGGCCGCGCGCGCGAGGCGATTCCGCTGCTCGAGCGCGCCGTCGAGATCGCGCCGCACGAGCCCCTGCTCCGCTACGCGCTCGGACAGGCGCAGATCAGTACCGAGGACGACACGCTGGTGAAGCCGGCGATCGGCAATCTTGAGGTCGCCGTGCGGGACGACCCCAGCAACGCCTCGGTCTGGTACCAGCTCGCCATCGCCTATGGCCGCGACGGCAATCTCGGCATGGCGCATCTCGCCTCCGCCGAACGGGCGATCCGTCTCGGCCGTTATCTCGATGCGCGCCAGCAGGCCGAGCGTGCCCGCCAGAAGCTGCCGCCCGGCTCGGCCGCCGCGCTGCGCGCCGACGACATCCTGGCCGCCGCCGAGCGCGGCCAGCAATCGCAGCGCCGCTGAGCGACAAGGCAAGTCGACGGGGGAGGACATGACCGAACGGTTCGTGCTGGCGATCGACCAGGGAACCACATCGAGCCGCGCCATGCTGTTCGACGCCGCCGGCGAACCCCGCGGCCTGCATCAGATCGAGCTGCCGCAGATCTATCCGGCCCCGGGCTGGGTCGAGCACGATCCCGAGCGCATCTGGAACGATACCCTCGCCTGCTGCCGTGCGCTGGTGGACAAAGCCGGCCGCGGCGCCATCCTCGCCATCGGCATCACCAACCAGCGCGAGACGGTGGTGCTGTGGGACCGCGCCACCGGCGCACCGGTCGGCAATGCCATCGTGTGGCAGGACCGGCGCACCGCGGCCCTCTGCGAGACCTTGCGTGCCGAGGGGCTGGCGCCGCTCGTTGCTGAGCGCACCGGTCTGGTGATCGATCCCTACTTCTCCGGCACCAAGCTCGCCTGGCTGCTCGACAACGTGCCGGCCGCGCGCGACCGCGCCGCGCGCGGCGAACTCGCCTTCGGCACCATCGACAGCTTCCTGCTGTGGCGCCTGACCGGCGGTCGCGTGCATGCGACGGATGCCACCAACGCGGCCCGGACCATGCTGTTCGACATCAGGCACCAGCGATGGGACGACGAGCTGCTGCGCCGCCTGAACATTCCCCGCTCGGTCCTGCCGGAAGTGCGCGACAGTGTCGGCGAGTTCGGGACGACGTCTGCGGAGCTGTTCGGCGCGGCCATCCCGATCACCGGCATCGCCGGCGACCAGCAGGCCGCGACCTTCGGCCAGGCAGCCTTCGAGCCAGGCGCCATCAAGAGCACCTACGGGACCGGCTGCTTCGTTCTGCTGAACACCGGCGACCGTCTGGTGCCGTCGCGGAGCGGCTTGCTCAGCACCATCGGCTGGCGCCTGAAGGGCCGGCCGACCTATGCGCTGGAAGGTTCGATCTTCGTCGCCGGCGCGGCGGTGCAGTGGCTCAGGGACGGCCTTGGCATCATCCGCAGCGCCGACGAGACGGAGACGCTGGCGCGCAGCGTCCCGGATACCGGCGGCGTCTATCTGGTGCCGGCCTTCGTCGGCCTCGGAGCGCCCTGGTGGGACGCCGAGGCACGTGCGGCCCTGGTCGGCCTGACCCGGGATACGGGGCGGCCACAGATCGCCCGCGCCGCGCTGGAATCGGTTGCCTATCAGACCCGCGACCTGTTCGCCGCCATGGCAGCCGACGGCGCGCCGGCGCCCACTTCGCTGAAGGTGGATGGCGGCCTCGTCCGCAACGACTGGGCCATGCAGTTCCTGGCCGACATCCTGGAGCTGCCGGTCGATCGCCCGGCGGTCACCGAAACCACGGCCTTGGGCGCGGCACGGCTCGCCGGATGGGGCGCCGGCTTCTATCCCTCGATCGACGCGATGTCGCAGCAATGGCGGCTCGACCGCCGGTTCGTCCCCGCCATGCGAGGCGCCGATCGCGACCGCTTGTGCGCCGGCTGGCGCGACGCGGTCGAGCGCGCGCTGTCGCCGGCGCGCCGCGCGGCGCTCAGGAACTGAAAGCGCTTACGGATTGACCAGCAGGCAGGACCCGCTCTCGGCACGGATGCGGTCACAGAGGTCACGCGCCTGCGCTTCCGCAAGCGCTGGCGTCAGCAGGCGATAGACGATGTCGCCGCTGGCCATTTGATACTGCTCGGACGTCACCGCGACACCGTCGAGTTGGCTCTGAAACCGCCGCGCCACGCGGCGCGCCTCGGAGACCCCGCCCGCTTCGGTCAGCACCGTGCCGAGCTGCAGCCGCAAACCGCCGGGCACACCCGGCGCCGCTGCCGTTTCCGCGGCATGGCCCGGCGCCGGTGCCGGAGAAATCGGCTGCATCGAAGCCGCAACGATGGCGGATGGCGGCGCGGCCATCGAAATGGCGCCGATATCGGCCAGGAAGGTGAGCGCCTGCCGGGCGCGCCCATTGCCCTGAGCCGCCGCGGCGCTGAACAGCCCCTTTGCCGCGTCATAGTTCTGTGTCACGCCGTCGCCGTTGGCGTAGAGCGTACCCAGCTGATACTGCGCTTCCGGATCGCCCGACTTCGCGAGCGGCGACAGCTCGCGCACCGCCGTCGCGAAGTCGCGTTGCTGGATGGCCTTCAGCGCGTCGGCCAGATCCGCCAGCGCGGGAGCGGGCGTCAGCAACATGGCCGCGGCGATGACTGTACGCGAAAAAGTGGGCACGGGATTGCGACCCCGAATCGCAGGCTTCGTTAACGCACAATAATCGGAAGCGCTGAAAAGTACGCTAACTTGCGATCGGTACACGTTGTTCGATCGTGCTCAACAATTGTTCAAGATCTCGCGCGTCGAAATCAGGACGATCGACCAGTCGCGCCACGGTCCGGCGTACGTCGCTTGGCAGCAGCGCTGCCTGTTCGATCTCGGCGGCCAGGATTTCCATGATCTGGACGCAGGTCGCCAGCATTCCCGCGGGCATGCCCGCCTTACGGAACAGGTTGGGGAACTGCTTCGGGTCCATGAGCTGGCGCCGGGTCACGTCGATCGGCTGGCCGCCCTTGATCGCCAGCGCAGTCTCGAAGAAGTCGAGCTGGCCGAGGCAGAGCGCGCGCAGAATCAGGGTCGGCGTCAGCTTGCCCTCGCGGTGGAAGCGGCGCACGGAATCGACCACCTCGTCGAGCTGGTTGAGCGGCGCGATGAAGGTGAGGACGGAGCCCTCGCCGCCCTGGCGCACCGCGGCATTGACCATTTCCGCCGAGATGCGGTGCCGCGCCACCAGTTCCTGCTTCAGGCTCTCGCTGACCAGCCCGACCAGCCGGCCGGCGACCCCGACCGGCAGTTTGGGCCGGCGCACCACGGCGGCGCCGATATCGGCATCGCGGCCGAAGCGATCCAGCACGTTGCCGAAGGCGTTCTCGCGAATATCGGCACCCTCGTTGCCGACCAGGCGCAGCACAGCCGCGCGGTCGCCCTCGCGCGCCAAGGATTCGGACAGCATGGAAGAAACGCGGGCGCGGCCCGCGATCGCGACCTGCTTCGCCGGCACCTTGCCGCGGACGATGGCGACCAGGTCTTCGTCGGTCAGTACCTGCGAATAGCCGAGGATCGGGATGGAAACGCTTTCCACGTCCCGCGCCAGCGTCATGGCGACGTCGCGCGGCAGGAGCTGGCTGTGCTTGAGGTGCTCGGCGAGCGCCTCGCGCACGCTGACCTCCACCGCCTTGGTCATCAGCCGCAGGATGTCGTCGGCGATGACGCGCTCGCGGTGGCTGAGCCGGCCGCTGGCATGCAGCGTCGCCACGCTTTCCGCCACGCGGGTGCTGTCCCGCGCCTCGGGGCTGTTCAGGAAGTCCAGGAGATAGTGGTCGAGCGACTTTTCCATATCAGACTGTCCGATCCGGGCTGAAATGCCCGGCTGATGCTGGGAATTCATCATCGGCCGCAGTTAAGGATCGGTTAGGTTCCGGGCCGCTTATCCCCTATGGGGTAGCCGGCGAGCCCGGCCGGACCCGCAATCGGCAGCAGCCATCCCGCCCCGGCGCCCAAGTTTCCGATGTAAAGGTAAATCCCGCCGTCTCGAACATGCCGTTGTCGATCTTGCCGGCGATCCGGCACAGCCGGGCCACCGTATCCGGCGGCAGGCCGGCTTCGACCCAGGTCTCCTTCAGCGGGCAGCGATGAAAGTCGATGTCCAGGTGGCCTGCATCGCAACGTACAACCTCCGGCTGAAACATGCGCCCTTGATCGGCGATGGTACCCAGGAAGGCGTCGCGCAGGCCCGGCATGTCCCCCGGCGCATGCGCCGCCAGCACGCCGGAGACTTCGGCGCCCCGCGCGCGGATCCCGGCCGACAGCAGGGCCTCGGCCTGATCGGACCCCAGCGCCGCCGCAAGCGAGCGATAGATCGACCAGTAGAGCATCGCCCGGTTGGCGAATGCCGCCCGCAAGTCGCGCCGCAATGTCTCCTCCGACATCTTCCCTCCTCCCTCGACCTGATCGCCCCATCGTGGCGCCGGCCACGCGGTTCAGCTAGTCTCCGCCGAACTCGTTCGCCACGGAAAGCCATGCGATGAAATTCTTTGTCGATACTGCCGATACCAAGGAGATCGCCGATCTGGCAGCGACCGGCCTGCTCGACGGCGTCACCACCAACCCGTCGCTGATCGCCAAGTCGGGCCGCAATTTCATCGAGGTGGTGAAGGAGATCTGCTCGCTGGTCGACGGGCCGGTGAGCGCGGAGGTGACGGCGATCGACTACGACAACATGGTGACCGAGGGGCGCAAGCTCGCCGAGATCGCCCCCAATGTCTGCGTCAAGCTGCCGCTGACCATGCCGGGCCTCAAGGCCTGCAAGACCTTGCGCCAGGCCGGCATCGGCGTGAACGTCACGCTCTGCTTCTCCGCCGCCCAGGCGTTGCTCGCCGCCAAGGCGGGCGCGTCCTTCATCTCGCCTTTCGTCGGCCGGCTCGACGATATCGGCCAGGATGGCATGGAGCTGATCGCCGACATCGTCGAGATCTACGGCCAGTATCCGCAATTCGAGACCGAGGTGCTGGTTGCCTCGATCCGCCACCCGGTCCACGTGGTGCAGGCGGCCAAGCTCGGCGCCGATGTCGCGACCCTGCCGCCGGACGTGCTGCGCAAGCTCGTGCACCATCCGCTCACCGACAAGGGGCTCGCCGCCTTCCTCGAAGACTGGAAGAAGACCGGCCAGTCGATCCTCGGGCGTTGAGGCAGGGCAGATGACCGCGCGTGAAGGCAAGGAGAAGGCGGCGGTCGCGCGGACGCCGACCGACGACGAGATCGAGGCCTTCCTGCAGCGACGGCCCGAGGTGCTGCGCGACAATCCGGCGCTTCTCGCCCGCCTCCAGCCGCCGGATCGCCACGAGGGCGACGCCAAGGTCGCCGATCTGCAGCGCCATATGCTCGATCGCCTGGGCGGCGAGGTGCGGCGGCTCCGCGATACGCAAGGCGCGCTGCTGGCGGCGAGCCGCAACAACCTCGCGACCCAGGGCCAGATCCACCAGGCGGTGATGGCCGCGCTGGAGGCGCCGGGGCGCGAGCATTTCCTGCACACGCTGACTCAGGACTTGCCGCAGATCCTCGATCTCGATGCCGTCGCCTTGGCGGTGGAGGCGCGCGCGCCCGGACCGAAATGGGTGCAGGGCAGCGACATCCGCCTGCTGTCGCGCGGCGGGGTCGAGCGCATGCTGGGTTCCGGCCGCGACATTCTGCTGCGCACCGAGACCGAGCGCGCCCAGGCGCTGTTCGGCCCGGCCGCCGACCTCGTTCGGTCCGACGCGCTGGTGCGGCTCGATCTCGGTCCCGACCATCCGCCGGCGCTGCTTGCTTTCGGCTCGCGCGCGCCGGGCCGGTTTCATCCGGGCCAGGGCACCGAATTGCTGCGCTTCCTCTGCCGCGTCGTCGAGCGGCTGCTGCGCCTGTGGCTCGCACGCTGATCGATCCCGGCCGCTCGGCTGCCGCGCCGCTGGCGGCGGCGGCGCGGGATTGGATCGGCTGGCTGGAAGGCGAGAAGCGTGCCGCGCGGCACACTCTGCTCGCCTATGCCCGCGACCTCGCGGCCTTCGTCGATTTCCTTGGCCTGCATCTCGGCGGCGCCCCGGATCTCGACGATCTGCAAGCCGTCGGCATCGCCGATCTGCGCGCCTATCTCGCCCACCGCCGCGCCGACGGGCTTTCGGCTGCGAGTGCGGCCCGCGCGCTCTCGGCTGTGCGCGGCTTCGTGCGCTGGCTGGAGCGCAACGGACGGCTGCGCAACGCCGCCTTCGCCGCCCTGCGCGGCCCCAAGCGCCGCGCGCCGCTGCCGCGGCCGGTGCAGCCGGAAAGCGCGCTGGCGCTGGTGGACCAGGCGGCCGAAGCCGAGGAAGCCTGGATCGGCCTCCGCGACGCGGCCGTGCTGTCGCTGCTCTACGGCGCCGGGCTTCGCATCGGCGAGGCGCTCGGCCTTGCTGCGGACCAGGCACCGAAAGGCGATACGCTCCGCGTCCGCGGCAAAGGCGGCAAGGAACGCGTGGTGCCGGTCCTGCCGGCGATCCGCGACGCGGTGGCCGCCTATATCGCCGCCTGCCCGCATCGGCCGGCCGGCAAGCAGCCGCTCTTCGTCGGTGCGCGCGGGAAGCCGCTCGACCCCGCCATCATCCAGAAGCGGGTACGCGACCTGCGCCGCGGCCTCGGCCTGCCGGAAAGCGCGACGCCGCACGCGTTGCGCCACAGCTTCGCTACGCATTTGCTCGCAGCGGGCGGCGACCTCCGCGTGATCCAGGAACTGCTCGGCCATGCCTCGCTTTCCACCACGCAGCGCTATACCGAGGTCGAGGCGGCACGCCTGATCGAGGCACACGCAAAGGCCCATCCACGCGCGAAGGCAGCGGCATGAGACGAGCGTTGATCTTCCTGGCCACAGCGCTGTTCGCGATACCGGCGTTGGCCAACGACTTTCGCCACGGCATCTCGGTGTTCGGCGACCTGAAGTATCCGGCCGATTTCAAACATCTCGACTACGTCAATCCGAGCGCGCCGAAAGGCGGCACCTATTCCGAATGGGGCATCCGCCCGTTCGACAATCTCAATCCCTTTATTCTCAAGGGCGTGCAGCCGCTGAAGGTGAGCGACAGCTTCGGCATCGGCTACACCTTCGCCACCCTGATGGCGGCGGTGGAGGACGAGCCGGATTCGCTTTACGGCTATGTCGCCGAGGCGGTGCAGCGCGATCCGGCGAATCGCTTCGTCCGCTTCCGTCTGCGCGAGGCGGCGCAGTTTCACGACGGCACCCCGATCCGCGCGGAAGACGTGGCCTTTACGTTCAATCTGCTGATCAGCAAAGGCCATCCGCAGTATCGGATTCAGATGCGTGGGGTCGCCGCCGCCGTGGTCGAGAGCCCGCGCATTATCCGTTTCGACTTCAATGCCGATGCCACGCGCGACCTGCCGGTGCAGGTGGCCGGCCTGCCGGTGCTATCGAAGGCCGAGATGGCAACGCGCAGTTTCGAGGAGACGACGTTGGCGCCGCTCCTGGGTTCCGGCCCCTACAAGGTGGAACGCGCCGATAGCGGGCGCAGCATCGTTTATCGCCGGGTCGAGAACTGGTGGGGCGCCGATTTGCCGGTTATGCGAGGACGATGGAACTTCGAATTCGCGCGCACCGAGATCTTCCGCGACCGCGATATCGCGCTCGAAGCGTTTTTCGCCGGCGCCTACGATTTCCGCGAGGAGTTCACCGCGCGAAGCTGGACCACCGGCTACGACAAGCCACCCGTAAACGACGGCCGCATTCAGCGGATGACCCTGCCCGACAACACGCCGTCGGGTTACCAGGCGTTCTTCCTCAACCTGCGCCGGGCCAAATTCCAGGACGCGAGGGTGCGCGAAGCTATCGGCCTCGCCTTCGATTTCGAGTGGACCAACAAGAATCTGTTCAATCGCCTCTACAACCGGACCTCCAGCATCTTCCAGAATTCTGAACTGGCCGCGACCGGCGAGCCCTCGCCGGCCGAGCTTGCTCTGCTCGATCCGTTGCGGGAACAGATCCCGGCGCAAGTGTTCGGTCCGGCCTACATCCCGCCAAAGACGGATGGCAGCGGGAACAACCGCGACAATCTGCGCAAGGCCCAGGCGTTGCTGCTGGCCGCCGGCTACCGTTCGAAGGACGGCAGGTTGGTGCATGGGCAAAGCGGCGAACAGCTCGCGATCGAATATCTGTCATGGGAGCCGACCATGGAGCGGATCGTGCAGCCGATCCTCCGCAACCTGGAGCGGCTCGGTATCAAGGCATCGATCCGCCATGTCGATCCTTCGCAGTACGAGCTGCGCATGCGCAGCTTCGATTACGACGTGACGACGCGGCGCACGGCATCGCCGCTGACACCCGGTATCGAGCTTCGCAACTACTGGAGTTCGAGTTCGGCCGGCATAGAGGGCAGCCTCAACCTCGCCGGCATCCGGAATCCCGCTATCGACGCCCTGGTGGAAGCGGCGCTCGCCGCCAAGGACAGGCCGAGCCTAATCGCCGCCGCCCGAGCGCTCGACCGGGTCGTGATGTGGAGTCATTTCGCCATTCCGCAATGGTACAAGGCGGCACATCACGTCGCGTTCTGGGACAAGTTCGGCCGTCCGCCGGCGCCGCCGAAATACGGCATGGCCGTGGTCGATACCTGGTGGATAGACCCTGCCAAGGAAGCTGCGCTGGCTAGTCGATCGCGATGACGTCGGCGACAAGCGGATCGCAGTAGAGCTTCTCGACCAGCGCCGCCCGTCGCTCCAGGGTGGCGCGTTGGTTGATATAGCCCTTGTCGGTGATCTCGTTGCCGTCGATCGACGGCGGCTCGGCCATCAGCAGCAGCCGCGCGATGCGGGTCGACGAGCCTGGATTGGCCTGGTTGTAGGCCGCGAGCCCACGCTTCAGGTGATCGCGCACCGCGGTGGCCGCGAGCACCGTCTCGACCGGCGCGTCCGCGGCGAGCCCTGCGACTGAGCGGCACGCCGCGATATTCGGCCAGGCAAGCAGCGCGACAACGCCGCGATCGTGCCCGCAGACCACCGCGTCCTGCAGCAGCGGGCTTGCCGCCGCCAGCGCGGCGACCCGCACGGCACCCACATTCACCCAGGTGCCGGTGGCAAGCTTGAAATCCTCGGTGACGCGGCCGTCGAACACGATGCCCTTGGCAGGATCGTCCGGATCGGCGAAGCGCCCGGCATCGCCCATCCTGTAGAAGCCCTCCTCGTCGAAGGACGTCTCGGTCAGGTCCGGCCGGCGGAAATAGCCCGGAAACACGCTCGGGCCTTTGACGCGCAGTTCGAGCTTGCCGCCGCTCGGCACCATCTTCACCGCCACGCCCGGCACCGGCAGGCCGATGACACCGGCGCGGTCGATCGGGAAATGCGCCGAGGTGGCGAGCGGCGCCGTCTCGGTCGAGCCCCAGCAAGACGTCATCGGCACTTTGCGGCCGACCGCCTTCAGCGACACGGCTTCGAGCCGCGCCCAGAGATCCGCCGGCAACGCCGCGCCGGCATACATGATGATGCGCAGTCGCCGGAAGAAGCCTTCGGCCAGCCCGGCATCGCTCTCGAGGAAAGGCAGCAGCGCACCGAATCCGGCCGGCACGTTGAAATAGACCGTCGGCGAGACCTCGCGGAGATTGGCCGCCGTGCGTTCGATCAGGCCCGGGGCCGGCCGGCCCTCGTCGATCCAGAACTCGCCGCCATGGCGCAGCACCAGATTGAAATTGTAGTTGCCCCCGAACGTGTGATGCCAGGGCAGCCAGTCGAGCAGCACCGGCGGCGCCTCGTCGAGGAAGGGCCAGCAATGCAGGAGCTGCTGCTGGTTGACCATCAGCATGCGCTGGGTGTTCACCACGCCCTTCGGCATGCCGGTGGAGCCCGACGTAAACAGGATCTTGGCGATGCTGTCGGGTCCGACCCTCGCTTCCGCCGCGGCGACTTCCGGCCCCGGCGCGGTTTCGGCAAGCGCCCCGAATGGCGTGGCGGCGATGCCGGCCGGCGGCGCGCCACTCGTGACCACCTCGACGCCTTCCAGATCGAGTGCCGCCAGCGCGGAGGCGAAGGGCGGACCGTCGGCGACATAGATCAAGCCCGGACGGATCAGATCGACGATAGCGACCACCTTGGCATGGTCGCGGCTCATCAGCGAATAGGCCGGCGAGACCGGCACGAAGGGCACGCCGATCCGCTGGCAGGCGAGCTTGAGCAGCGCGAGGTCGACCGCATTGGCGGACAGCGACAGCACAGGCCGCTCCGGCCCCAATCCGCGCGCCAGCAGGGCCGCCGCAATCCGGGCGCTCTGCCGGGCGGCCTCGCCATAGGTCAGCTTGCGCCAGGCGCCGCCGACCCGCTCGGCGAGGAACAGGCGCTGCGGCGCCTCGCGCGCCCAATGGGCGAGCAGGCTCCCCACCGTCGGCGGATGCTCAGCCAGCGGTTCCGGCGAGGTCAGCACCAGGCTGCCATCGGGCCGCCGCTCGACCTCGATCCGCGGCGCGAGCAGGCGAAGCGGCACGCTCATCGCACTCTCCCTCAGATCACGATCACGTCGGGCGCCGGCGGATCGGCATAGAGCCGCGTGACCAGCGCAGCGCGCCGATCCAGGGTCGCCCGCTGATTGACGTAGCCCTTGTCGGTGATCTCGTTGCCGTCGATCGAGGGCGGCTCCGCCATCAGGATGACGCGCGCGATCCGCTGCGCCGAGCCGGTCGCCTGCGCGTTGTGGCGCGCGATGCCTTCCTTCACCCTGGCGCGCAGCGCCGGCAAGGCGACGATGTCGCTCGCCGGCAGATCCGCGGCGCGTCCGAAGGCGGCCCGGCAGGCGGCGAGATTGGGCCAGGCGAGCAGGCCGATATAGTCGCGGTCCTGGCCGGTGATGACCGCGTCCTGCACCAGCGGCGTCACCGCATCGATCGCGGCCAGCCGCAAGGTGCCTACATGCACGAAGGTGCCGCTGGTCAGCTTGAAATCCTCCACCACGCGGCCGGCGAAGCGCAGCCCCTCCTCCGGCCGGTCCGGATCGACGAAACGGCCGGCATCGCCGATCTTGTAGAAGCCCTCTTCGTCGAAGGCGGCGGCGGTCAGGTCGGGCCGTTTGTGATAGCCCGGGAAGACGATCGGCCCGCGCAGCCGCAGCTCGAAGCGGTCGCCGACCGGGATCATCTTCAGCTCCACGCCCGGAAACGGCAGGCCGATGATGCCGGAGCCCTCCACATACCAGTTGAGCGACGTCGCCGTCGGTGCCGTCTCGGTCGAGCCCCAGCCGGTGACGAAGGCGAGGCGCTCACCGATGGTGCGCACGGCGAGATCCTGCATCTTCTGCCAGACCTCCTGCGGCAGGCTGGCACCGCCATAGGCGAGCAGCTTCACCTTCTGGAAGAAGCGCCGGCACAGCTCCGGATCCTGTTCCAGCTTGGACGCCAGCATGGCGAAGCCGATCGGCGCGCTGCCGAACGAGGTCGGCGAGACCTCGTAGAGATTGGCGATCGTCTCCTCGAACTGCCCGGGGATCGGCCGCCCCGCGTCGATGTGATAGGTGCCGCCGAGGCGCAGCACGTTGTGGATGCCGTAATTGCCGGCCATGGTGTGGTTCCACGGCATCCAGTCGAGCACCACCGGCGGCTCGTCGGGATCGCCCTCGATGGAATGGCTCGCCATCTGCATGTTGGCGCAGAGCATGCGCTGGGTGTTGATCACCGCCTTCGGCATGCCGGTCGAGCCGGAAGTGAAGAGATACTTGGCCACCGTGTCCGGCCCGGTCGCCTCATAGGCGCGGTCGACATCCGGCCCTGCATTGGTGGCGAGCAGCTCCTGAAGGGATGTCGCCGGCAGGTCGCTCGCCGGATCGGCGCCGACCACCACCTCGACGCCGGCGAGATCGAGCGCCCGCAGCGCACGTTCGAACTGCCGCCCGTTCTGCACGAAGACCAGCTTCGGCTCGACCAGGTCGAACACGTATCTCAGCTTCGCATGGTCCTGGCTGACCAGCGAATAGGCGACCGAGACCGGCGCCACTGGCACGCCCACGGTCATGCCGGCGAAGGTCAGCACGGCATGGTCGATCGAGTTGCCGCTCAGGATCATCAACGGCTTGGTCTGGCCGAGACCGCGATTGAGCAGAGCCTGGGCGGCGCGGTCGACCATCTCGCGGAATTCGCCATAGCTGACCCGGCGCCAGGACCGGTCGGCCCGCCGCTCGGCGAGGAACACGCGGTCCGGCGCCTCGGCCGACCAGCGGCGCAGATAGGCGACGATATTGCGCTCGAAGGGCCCAAGCGGTCGCGGGTTGCGCAGCACGATGGTGCCGTCCGCGCGGCGTTCCGCCGCCACCGCGCGCGGGGTAAATTTGACGGCCCGGAACGGCGGCCTGGTTACCGCGGCGGTGTCGTTCATACCGGTATTCCTCCCGACTGGCGCCGGCAACATAGGAAGGCTGGCCCGGCGGCGCAAAGCCGCGATATTGTCGCCGCGAAGGGAGCGAAACGCCGATGCCAGTCCTCGACCATATCCTGTGGGGCGACGACGATCTCGACCGGGGGATCGCGGAGTTCGAAAGGCTCACCGGCATCCGGCCGGCCAAGGCCGGGCGCCATCCCGGCTACGGCACCTGGAACGCGCTCGCTTCGCTGGGCGACGGCGTCTACATCGAGGTCATCTCGCCCGATCCGGAACAGCCGGGCGCCGATTCCGGCCGGCTGCGCCAGATCCGCTCGCTCAGGGCGCCGGGCCTGATGACCTTCGCCATGCGTTCGAGCGACCTCGACGGGCTTGGCGCCCGTGCCCGCGCCGCCGGCTATCAGGCCGGTCCGGTGATCGACCGGTCGCGCCGCACGCCGGAGGGCGCCACGGTGCGCTGGCGCTCGCTCTTCATCGAAGGCCATCCGTTCGACCGCTGGCTGCCCTTCGGCATCGACTGGCTCGACACGCCGCATCCCTCCACGCACATGCCGGCCGGCCTGACCTTGCGATCCTTCACCCTGACCCATCCGCAGGCAGCCGCCCTCACCGCCGCCAACCGCGCGCTCGGCTTCGAGCTGCCGGCGGTCGAGCAAGGCCCGCCGGGCTTCCGCGCGACCATCGCCACGCCGAAGGGCGTGGTCGATCTCGTCGGCTGAGGCGGCAACCCGGCGACACTCAACGGACAGGACACCGCCAGCATGGAAGCCGTCTCGGTCGAATTGCCCCAAGGCAGGGTCGAAGGCCAATGCGCACCGGCTTTCCGGCCGGTGCTCGACGCCTTCGTGGCGAATTTCCGCAAGCGCGACGAAGTCGGCGCCTCGGTCTGCGTGGTGCGCGGCGGCGAGACCCTGGTCGACTTGTGGGGCGGCCTGGCGCGGCCGAAGCAGAACCTGCCCTGGACGCGCGACACCGTCTCCATCGTCTATTCCTGCACCAAGGGCGCGACGGCTCTGTGCGCGCACATCCTGCGCTCGCAAGGCAAGCTCGACATCGACGCGCCGGTGGCCGAGCTCTGGCCCGAATTCGCCGCCGCCGGCAAGGCAAGCGCGACGACCCGGATGATGCTGGACCACTCCGTTGGCGTGCCGGTGTTCAACGATCCGGTGAAGCCAGGCGGCCTCTATGACTGGAACTATGCAACCGGACAACTCGCCGCGCAGTCGCCGAGCTGGGCGCCCGGCGCGCGCAACGGCTATCACGGCCTCACCTTCGGCTGGACGGTCGGCGAGATGGTGCGCCGCGCCTCCGGCCGCTCGCTCGGCACCTTCTTCCAGGACGCTGTGGCCAAGCCGCTCGGCCTCGACTTCTGGATCGGACTGCCGGAAGCGATCGAACCGCGGGTCGCACCGATGCTCCCGTTCATCCCCGCCCCCGAGGCCCCGAAGCGACGCTTCATGCGGGCGGTAACGGAGCAGCCGGACTCGCTCGCCGCCCTGTTCCTGCTCAATACCGGCGGCTTCACGCAAGGCGGAGTCAACACGCGGGAAGGCCATGCGGCGGAGATCGGCGCCGCCAACGGCATCACCAATGCCCGCGGCCTTGCCGGCATGTACGCCCCGCTCGGGGCCGGCGGCGGCGAGCTCGTCGATGCGGCGACGCTCGCCGGCATGGGCGAGGTCTCGATGGCCACGCACGAGGACGCGACGCTGCTCATCCCGACCCGCTTCGCCCTTGGCTTCATGGTGTCGATGGACAACCGCCGCCGCGTGCCCGACGCCAATGCCAGCGTCATCCTGGGCCGGCGTGCCTTCGGCCATGTCGGCGCCGGCGGCAGCATCGGCTTCTGCGATCCGGAATGCGGCCTCGGCTTCGGCTACACCATGAACCGGATGGGCGAAGGCCTGCTGCTCAACGACCGCGGACAGGCGCTGGTCGACGCCACCTATCGCTGCCTCGGTTATCGGGACGACGCGGCGGGTCATTGGCGGAAGTGACGGCTCACATGCCGAGATAGGCCTGCCGGACACCTTCATGGTCCAGCAGTTCCTGGCCGGTGCCGCTCAGCACGATGCGGCCGTTCTCCAGCACATAGGCGCGGCCAGCGAGCTTCAGCGAGACGGCGACGTTCTGCTCGACCAGGATCACCGTGATGCCGTCGCGGTTGAGCTGCTCGATGATGCCGAACACTTCCTGCACGATCGCCGGAGCGAGGCCGAGCGAGGGCTCGTCGAACATGATCAGCTCGGGCTCGCCCATCAGGCAGCGGCCGATCGCCAGCATCTGCTGCTCGCCGCCCGACATGGTGCCGGCATGCTGGCCGCGCCGCTCGGCGAGGCGCGGGAACAGCGCATAGACGCGGTCGCGGTTGCGCGCCCTGGTCGCGCGCCCGCGCGGCAGGAATCCGCCGACATCGAGATTCTCCTCGACCGTCAGGCCGGCGAAGATCTGCCTCCCTTCCGCCACCTGGCCGATGCCGAGATCGGCGACCCTGTGGCTGGGCCAGCCGGCGATGTCCTGCCCCTTGAACAGGATGCGGCCGCGGCGCGGCTTCTCGATGCCGTGAATGGTCCGGATCAGCGACGACTTGCCGGCGCCGTTGGCGCCGATGATGGCGACGATCTCGCCGGCGCCGACATCCAGCGCCACATCCTCCAGCGCGGCGGCGTCGCCGTAAAACAGGTCCAGATCGCGGACCTCCAGGATCGGGGCCGCGCTCATACCGCCGCCCCGCCGAGATAGCTCGTCAGCACGGCCGGGTCGCGCACCACCGCCTCCGGCTTGCCCTCGGCGATCTTCTCGCCGTGATGCAGCACCATCACCCGGTCCGACAGGGCCATGACGGCCCGCATCACGTGCTCGATCAGCACGATGGTGAGGCCGGCCTCCGCACGCAGCCGCTGCAGGATAACGACCATCCGGTCGGTCTCGGTCGGGCGCAGACCCGCCATCACCTCGTCGAGCAGGATCAGCTTCGGCCCGGTGGCCAGCGCGCGCGCGACTTCGAGGCGCTTGCGGTCCGGCAGGGTCAGGTTGGACGCGTGCATGTGCCGCCTGTGGCCGAGCTCGAGCAGGTCGAGACAGTCGGCTGCCGCCAGCCTGGCCGCGGCCACCTCGCGATGCGCGTGCAAGGCGCCGACGGTGACGTTCTCCAGCACCGTCAGCTCGGCGAAGGGCTGCACGATCTGAAAGGTGCGGCCGATGCCGGCATCGCACACCTTGTCGGGCCGGAAGCCGGTAATGTCCCGCCCGTCGAACTGCACCTGGCCCCGGTCGGGCCGGAACGCGCCCGCGATCATGTTGAACAGCGTGGTCTTGCCGGCGCCGTTCGGCCCGATGATGCCGAAGATCT
The DNA here is from genome assembly GCA_003576705.1 of Desertibaculum subflavum. Lineage (GTDB taxonomy): Bacteria > Pseudomonadota > Alphaproteobacteria > Ferrovibrionales > Ferrovibrionaceae > Desertibaculum > Desertibaculum subflavum. Next base: position 73,433 of record QOZS01000005.1, on the reverse strand, counting down.
CCTTCGCCTCCACGGCAAAGGAGACGTCGCTCACCGCCCGCAGCCCGCGGAAGCTCTTGGCCACGCCCTCGACCTGCAGCAGCGGCGCCATGTCAGGACCGCTCCGACGGCGGCTTGACCAGGCCGAGCCGGTCGCAGATCCAGGGCCAAATCCCGCGCGGCCGGAGCAGCACGATGGCGGCGACGGCGATACCCCAAAACAGCGGCTTCACGCCGTCGACTTTCACATGCCTGCCGATGGCACCGCTCGTCTGCAGCCATTCGACGCCGGCGGTGAACAGCTCGCCGAGCGGCGTCAGGACGAAGGCGCCGAAGATCGGGCCGAACAGGGTGCCGACACCGCCGACGATCGGCGCCAGGGTCAGTTCGATCGAGCGCTCGATGCCGAACACCTGCTCCGGGAACAGGTTGTTGTAGAAGAAGGCGTAGAACACGCCGCCCACCGCCGCCATGCCAGCGGAGATCATCGCGGCGTACATCCGGTAGCGGAAGACATCGACGCCAAGCGCCTGCGCCGCCGCCGGATTGTCGCGGATCGCCCGCCAGTAATAGCCGGTGCGCCCGGTCAGCAGCCAGCGGCAGAGCGCCAGGGCCGCCAGCGCCAGGGCCAGGATCAGGTAATAGAACATCTCCGGCGAGCCGCGCAGGTTGAGCAGGTCGAAGCCGTGCCGGCTCGCGGCCGAGACCGGCAGGAAAAGCCCTTCGGTTCCGCCGAGGAACTTCGCGTGATCGACCATGATGCGGGTGAACTCGGCGAACGCGATGGTCAGCAGCGCGAAATAGACACCGCCGATGGCGAAGCGGAAGCCGAGATAGCCGATCAGCGCCCCCGCCGCGACGGCGATGGCGACGCCGGCCAGCACGCCGAGCAGCGGCGGCACGCCGTGGATCGCGAACAGATAGGCCGAGGCATAGGCGCCGATGCCGACGAACAGCGCATGCCCGATGGAGAGCAGGCCGGCGATGCCGAGCATTAGGTTCCAGGCCTGGCCGAGGAAGGCGAGGTAAAGCACGATCGTGGCGACGGTCGCGATATAGCTGGAGACCAGGCTCGGCAGCGCGACGAGCAGCACCACGAAGCCGGCCAGCGCCGCGAGGCCGCGGCCGGTCAGGTCGCCGAGCAGCCGGGTGTAGAGCGACATCAGTGCGGCGCCTTGCCGAGCAGGCCCTGCGGCCGGAGCAGCAGCACGACGATCAGCAGCGCGAAGCTGAACGCCGTCTTCAGCGAGGGCTGGATCACCACGGCGGCCATAGCCTCCGCCACGCCGATCAGCACGCCCCCAAGCAACGCGCCGAACAGGCTACCCATGCCGCCGATGATCACCACGATGAAGGCAAGCAATGTGTAGCCCGGCGCGAGATAGGGATGCACATCGACCAGCAGCAGGATGATGCAGCCCGCGGCGCCGATGCAGGCCGAGCCGATACCGAAGGTGAGCGCGTAGAGCCGGCCGACATTCAGGCCCACCACCTGGGCACCGAGATAGTTGTCGGCGCAGGCGCGAATGGCGCGGCCGACGGTCGCGTATTTGAAGAAGGCGAGCAGAAGGCCGGCGACCAGCACCGCCGCGATGGCGGCATAGAGCCGCGTCTTGTCGATCACCAGCAGGCCGACCGCGAAGGAATCGAGCGCGTAGTCGAGCTGGACGCCCTGCGGATCGGGCCCGAACACGATCAGGCAGCCACTGACCATTGCGATGGCGATTGCCGCCAGCAGCAGGAACTGCATGTGGTCGGCGAGATGCGCGACGCGCCGGATCACCAGGCTCTGCAGCAGATAGCCGAACACGAACAGCAGTGCGGCGACCAATGGGACCGACAGCAGCGGGTCGAGGCCCAGCCAGCGGAACAGCACCAGCGCGGCGAACATGCCGATCACCAGCAATTCGCCATGAGCGAAGTTGACGATGCGGATGACACCGAAAATAACCGAGAGGCCGAGCGCGCTCAGACCATAGACCATGCCGGTGAGAATGCCCGCGACCAGCGCGTTGGCCAGTGTCTCGACGTCCAAGTGCCCCCCGACCTATTCACGGCACCGCCGACCGCGGACCGGACCCGGCCCGCGGTCGACAACATATATCAGGCGCGCTTGCTCCAGGGCGTCATCGGCCATACCGGCTTGGTCTCGGCCGCCTCGGCCGGGAAGATCGCGAGATTCTTGCCGCCGCGATTCTGCACGGCGGAGCAGCGCGTCTTCGGGTTCTGGTGCTTCTCGTCGAACTTGACGCCAGGGCCGACCGTCACGTTGTCCTTGATGTCGGTCTTCTCCAGCGCGGCGATCAACTTCGCCGCGTCGGTCGCGCCGGCACGCTTGTAGGCATCGGCGATGATCAGCATCGCCTCGAAGGTATGGGCGTGGTTGGTGTTGACCGTCAGTCCGGCATGCGCCTTCTGCATCGCCGCCACCAGCGCCTTGCTCATCGGCTTGTTCGGGTCGTACCAGGGCACCAGGCTGACCACGTCGTCGCCGTGCTTGCCAAGCGCCTGCATGTACTGGCCCTCGTACCAGCCGGGGCCGGAGGAGATGATGCCCATCGGCTCCCAGCGCTGCTTGATCATCTCGCGCGTCATCAGGATGGCGTCGTTGAGCCGGCTGATGAACCACACCGCCTCGGCATTGGTGCCCTTGCCCTTGCGCACCTCGGCCGAGAGGTCGCGCGCCGCCGGGTCGTAGGAGATCCGCTCGACGATCTTGTAGGGCATGTCGAACTTGTCGATCAGCTTGGTAATGGCGTCCGCCTGCGAGGTGCCGAAGGTATCGTTGACATGCATCAGCACCACGGTCTTCGGCGCCTTGCCGGTGGCCGCGTACATCTCCTTCTGCAGCAGGAAGGCGTCGGTCGCGATCATCGGGCCGGTCGGGAAGTTGCGGAACACCGTCTTGAAGCCCTGCTCGGTCAGCGACGGCACGGCGGCGATGTTGACGACGAAGGGAATGCCCTTCTGCTCGCAGACCTGGGCAGCCGCCAGGGTCTGGCCGGAATCGAAACAGCCGGTCAGCACGTGGATGCCCTGGTCGATCAGCTTCTCCGCCTGGGCGCGGGCGATCTGGGGATTGGTCTCGGTGTCGCCGAGCACCAGTTCCATGTCGCCGAAGCCCTTGGACTTGAGCAGCGCGGGCGCGAGATCGGCGGCGCGCTGGCAATCGATGCCGATCTGCGCCTGCAGGCCGGATTTCGGCAGCAGCACGCCGACCTTAAGCTTGCTTCCCTGAGCCCGACCGATATTGAACGGCGCCGCCCCGGCTACCAGGGCGGCAACACCGCCCGCAAGCACCGCCCGACGCCGCGGACGCGAAGTCGCGAGTTCCATTCGAGTGTCTCCCCTGAACAAGGTTGCCTGCCTCGACCAGCGCTCTTGGAACGCGGCAACCCAATTGTTGCTGACCATAACAAAATACGATCCGGCCGCAAGTGGCGTAAGCCTCGCCGCGCGTAAGCGTCATGCTAGCTTGCGCGCCCGTTACCTTGCCACGCTTCCCCCGCATGCAGGCCATTCTGTCGATTTCGCTGCCGTTTTTCGGCCTGGTGTTCTGCGGCTTCGCGGCACGGCGGACCAACCTGCTGCCGGAGCCCGCCGTGGTCGGGCTCAACGCCTTCGTGTTCTGGTTCGCCCTGCCGGCGCTCCTGTTCTACAAGCTCGCGACCACGCCGACGGTCGGCAGTTTCGACTTCCGGCTGCTGCTCGCCTATTCCGGCGCCGGGCTCGCCTGCTACCTGCTGGCCGCGCTGGCAGGGCGCGTCTTCTTCGGCGCCCGGCTCGGCGAATGCGGCATCCAGGGCATGGCCGCCGCCTATCCCAATGTCGGCTATATGGGCCTGCCGCTGGTGATCCAGATCTGGGGCGACGCGGCGCTCGCCCCGGCGATCATGATCCTGATCACCGACACGCTGCTGCTGTTCACGCTGACCACCCTGCTGCTCGAAGCCGATACCGGCAAGCCGACCACGCTGTTCGCGACCTTGACGCGCGTAGTGCGTGGGCTCGCGCGCAATCCCCTCCTGATCGCGGCGCTGCTGGGGCTCGCCTGGTGGCTGCTCGCTCTGCCGCTGCCGCTGCCGGTCGCCAGCCTGCTCGGCCTGCTCGCCAACGCGGCGGCGCCCTGTGCGCTATTCGCCCTCGGCGCCACCCTGGTCGGCCAGCCGGTCAGCGGCGACAAGGCAGAGGTCGGCACCCTCGTCTTCCTCAAGCTGGTAATGCATCCAGCGCTCGCCGGCCTGTTCGCGCTCGGCCTGCAGCTCGACCCTTTCCTCACCTGCCTTGCAGTGGTGGAGGCAAGCCTGCCCTCGGCCGCCAATGTCTTCGTGCTGGCGACCGTCTACGGCCGGCGGCCGCGGCGGGCATCCACCGTGGTGCTCGCTTCGACCGCGATCGGCGTGGTGACGGTGTCGATCGCGGTGGCCATCGCCGCCGGCGATCTCGATCTGTTGGCGGTTTTTAGCCCTACCAGCGGCGGGTAAAGGCCCGCGGCGCTGCGACATAGGCGAGCAGGGCAATGCCCGCGGCGGCCAGGGCATAGGGACCGGCGGCATCGATCATCGCACGCTTGGCCTGCAAGGTCGGGGCGACGCCCAGGATGACCAGTGCCACCATCGCACCGAGGAGCAACCCCAGCGCCATCACGGCCGGCATCGAATGCTTGGTCATGACCGCCTCTCGTATCGTCATGACGCGACGCTATAGCCGGGGTCGGCGACAGCGCTGTGACGCACGTCAATATATGCCGTTTCGGCCAGGTCGAAAATATGGATTGACAATCGGCGGCTAGACGATCGCGCGCCGATTCGGCGGGGTCTGGCGGCAGAGATCGGCCAGCGCCGCCAAGGCGGCGCGCAGGGCCACGCGATCCGCCGCACCGGCGAGCGAGATGCGAACCGATTCGGGCGCGAATTCCGGCAGCACCGCGAACCGGCTGGCCGGCACGACGATGATGCCGCGCGATTCCGCCGCGGCGGCGAAGGCGGCAGCGGTCCAAGGCTCCGGCGGGCTCAGCAGAACATGCATGCTGCCCGGATCGCCGCGCATGTCGAGCCCCGCAAGCGCCTCCGCGGCCAGCTGCTGCCGCGCCTCCAGCTCGCGGCGCTGCGCCTGCACCAGCCGGTCGGCGGTGCCGTCGGCGATCCAGCGGGCGACGATCTCGGCGTTCAGCCCCGATGGCCCGAGCGAGCGCGCATGCACCGCCCCGGCGAGCCGCGGCACCATCTGCGCCGGCGCCACGATCCAGCCGATCCTGAGGCCGGGGACGAAGCATTTCGACGCGCTGCCGATATAGATCGTGCGCTCCGGTGCCATGGTGGCGAGGGCGACGGGGCGATGCGCGGGCAAGGTGCCATAGACGTCATCCTCGATCAGGATCAGATCCTCGCGCCGGGCCGCCTCGGCGATCGCCTGCCGGCGGGCCAGGCTCATGGTCGCGTTGGTCGGGTTCTGCAGGGTCGGCTGCAGCATGACCATGCGGGCGCCGCTGCGCCGCGCGGCCGCCTCCAGCGCCTCGGGCACCATGCCTTCGGCATCCATCTCGACCGGCTCGATGGCCCGGTCGCTGAGCCGCGCCATGTCGATCCAGACGCTGTAGGTCAGCCGCTCCATCAGCACCGGCCGGTCGTTGCGGCCGAACAGGGTCAGCGCGATGCCGAGCGCCTGCTGCGCGCCGGCGGTGATGATCACATCATCCGGCCGGGCCGACAGGCCGACCTGGGAGAGCCAGCCCGCGATCGTCGCCCGGTGCGCCGCATGGCCGCCGATCGGCGGATAGCCGACCAGGCAGTCGATATCGCGCGCGGTGACGCCGGACAGCCGCCCGACCAGCGCCTGGCGGGTCTCTGCCGTGGCCAGCGCGTTGTGCGACAGGTCGATCGGATCGCCGGGCTGGCGCGTGCCGGCGAGCGGCGCCGTGTTGGGCCGGCGCGCATAGGTGCCGCGCCCCACTTCGCCGGAGAGATAGCCGAGCCGCTCCGCCTCCATATAGCCGCGGCTGACGGTCCCCACCGTCACCCCCAGTTTCCAGGCCAGCTCGCGCTGTGGCGGCAGGCGTACGCCGGTCGGCAGCGCGCCGGTTTCGATCGCATCGACGATGGCGTCGGCCAGCGCGCGGTAGACCGGTCCGATACGGCTAGACAGGTCAGGCAGCCAAATTGTCATGGTGACAATTCCTAGATTGACACCATTCAATCGTCAAGGCATTTCTGCCAATCGGAGCATTTGCTCCGCCATAGGAGTCAACAATGTGGGAAAGGATCGATACAATCGCGCGGCTTCCGGCCATGGACCGGGCCGCCATGCTGGGCGTGCGGCTGTGGGAGGATCTGAAATCCCTGGCCGTGCTCGTGGTGGGCTGGCAGGCGCGTGCGCGTGAGCGCAATCACCTCGCCCGCCTCGACGACCGCATGCTGCGCGATGTCGGCCTCTCCCGCGCGGATACCGAGCGGGAATGGCGCAAGCCGTTCTGGTACCCGTGATGCGCGCGCCGATCTTCCAGATCGACGCCTTCACGGCGGAGCGCTTTCGCGGCAATCCGGCAGCGGTCATGCCGCTGCCGGATTTCCCGGACGACGAGACGATGCGCGCCATCGCGGCCGAAAACAATCTCGCCGAGACCGCCTTTCTGGTCGCCGACGGGGAAGCGTGGAAGCTCCGCTGGTTCACGCCGGAAGTCGAGGTGCCGCTCTGCGGCCATGCGACCCTGGCCAGTGCCTGGGTGGTGTTCAACCGTCTGAAACCGGGCAGCGATCGCGTCGATTTCGACACCAGGAGCGGCCGGCTCACCGTCACGCGGGACGGCGACTGGCTCACGATGGACTTCCCGGTGCGATCATTCGCGCCGGTCGCGACGCCCCCTGCCCTGACCGCCGCGCTCGGCCGGGCGCCGGCCCAGGTGTTGGACGGCCACAACTATCTCGCCGTGTTCGATACGGCGGCGGATGTGCGCGGCTTGACGCCGGACTATCGCGCGCTCGCCGAGCTCGACCGCATGGGCGTCGTCGTCACCGGTCCCGGCGACCAGGGCTATGACTGCGTCAGCCGCTATTTCGCACCCAAAGCCGGCATCGACGAGGATCCGGTGACCGGCTCGGCGCATTGCGCCATCGCGCCCTACTGGTCGGCCCGCACCGGCAAGCGCGAGATCCGCGCCTTCCAGGCCTCGCGCCGCGGCGGCGAGATTCTTTGCCGGATGAACGGCGACAGGGTGGACCTGAAGGGAAAATGCGCCTTCTATATGGAGGGCCATGTCGAAATCTGATCCGATTGCCATCCAGCCGGCGACGTCGCCGGACCAGCTCGCCGCCACCCGGGATTTGTTCCGGGCCTATGCCGACAGTCTCGGCTTCAGCCTAGATTTCGAAGATTTCGCTGCCGAGCTCGACTCGCTCCCCGGCATCTACGCGCCACCGAAAGGCGCCCTGCTCCTGGCTCTCAAGGATGGAAATGCGATCGGCTGCGTTGCGATGCGCCAGCTCGACGAGCAGACCGGCGAAATGAAGCGGCTGTACCTGACCCAGGAAGCCCGCGGCGCCGGCGTCGGCCGCAAGCTCTGCGAAGCCCTGATCGCCGCCGCGAAGCGCGCCGGCTACACCCGCATGCGGCTCGACACCGTGCCGGGCAAGATGGATTCGGCGATCACGCTCTACCGCGCGCTCGGCTTCCGCACCATTCCACCCTACAACCAGAGCCCGATCCCCGGGATCATCCACATGGAGCTGAGCTTGGGCTAATCTCGTCGCATAGACGGGAGGAGCTCATGGCACATCGGATTGCGGTCATCGCCGGCGACGGCATCGGTCACGAAGTGGTGCCGGAAGGCATCAAGGCGCTGGAAGCCGCAGGGCGGAAATTCGGCATCAAGTTCGAGTTCAAGGAGCTCGACTGGTCCTGCGAGCGCTACCGCAAGACCGGCCGCATGATGCCGGAGGACGGGCTCCAGCAGATCGCCGACATGGATGCCGTGTTCCTCGGCGCCGTGGGCCATCCCGACGTGGCGGATCATGTCTCGCTCTGGGGCCTGCTGATCCCGATGCGCCGGCAGTTCGAGCAATACGTCAACAAGCGCCCCGTCCGCCTGCTGCCCGGCATGACCTCGCCGCTGCGCGACCGTGGGCCGGCCGATATCGACATGATCATCATCCGCGAGAATTGCGAGGGCGAGTATTCCGAGATCGGCGGCCGGCTCTATGGCGGCACCGATGCCGAGATGGCGATGCAGCAGACGGTGTTCACCCGCCGCGGCGTCGACCGGATCATCCGCCACGCCTTCGAGCTCGCCCGCAAGCGCAAGCGCAAGCACGTCACCTCGGCCACAAAGTCGAACGGCATCATCCACACGATGCCGTACTGGGACGAGCGCTTCAAAGCGATCGCCGCCGAGTATCCGGACGTGAAGACGGCGCAGTTCCACATCGACATCCTGTGCGCGCATTTCGTCGCGCATCCGGACTGGTTCGACGTCGTGGTCGGCTCCAACCTGTTCGGCGACATCCTGTCTGACCTCGGGCCGGCCGTCGCCGGCTCGATCGGCATCGCGCCCTCCGCCAACCTCAACCCGGAGCGCAAGCTGCCCTCGATGTTCGAGCCGGTGCACGGCTCGGCGCCCGACATCGCCGGTCGCTACATCGCCAACCCGATCGGACAGATCTGGTCCGGCGCCATGATGCTGGAGCATCTCGGCCATCCGGAAGCCGCGCGCGCCGTCGAGGCGGCGATCGAGCGCGTGGTCAAGGAAGGCCGCGTGCTGACCCGCGATATGGGCGGCCAGGCCGGCACGCGCGAGCTCGGCCAGGCCATCGCCGAGGCGATCTAGCGGGCCGTCTTCGACAGATAGTACCGATGCAGCCGGCGGAGATGGCTTTCCATCTCCGCCACCGCCGCACCCGCATCCCGCGCCTCCATATGCCGCATGAAGCGCTGTCGCGACGGCAGCACATAGCGGTTCTCGTGCGGGCCGATGGCGCGGATGAAGTGCTGCATGATGTCGGTAATCGCGTCCATCATGATCGCCATGATGGGATTGCGCGTCGCGCGGGCGATCAGGCGATGAAATTCGAGGTGGATTTCCGCCCGCGTGAAGAAATCCGCACCGGCGTCGCGGGCGGCGGCGATGTTGGCACGCATCGCGGCGAGGTCCGCCGGCGTCGCCCGTTCGCAGGCCGCGCGCACGGCGATGCTCTCGATCCAGACCCGTGCCTCGGTCAGGTGATCCGGCCCGATGGCGCCGAGATGGTACATGTCGCGCAGGCCGGCGATCACAGCGCTGCCGGTTTCCTCCGCCACGAAGGCGCCGCCGGCGGCCCCCTTCTTCAGCTTCAGCAGGCCGGCATTCTCCAGTGAGCGCAAAGCCTCGCGCAGCGTGTTGCGCGACACGCCGAGCTGTTCCGACAGCGCCCGCTCCGACGGCAGGCGGTCGCCCGGGCGCAGGCGCCCGAGCGCAAGCTCGCCGCGGATCTGGCCCGCGATCTCCTCGAAGGCGCGCGCCGTCCTGATCGGGCGGAAGTCCGCGGCGGCGCTCACGCGACGTTGCTCTCCGACACCGCGAGCTCGGACAGCCGGCCGCCGCCGATCCGGTCGAGATAGGCGGAGTTTTCCCCGGCACCGGAGACATAACGTTCCAGGTAGGCGCCGAAACCCTCCGGCTTGGCGCTGGCCTCCACGTATTCCCTGAGATGCGCCTCGTCGGCGCGGTAGATGGCGGCGCTGGCGGTCGGGTGCGCGCCGAACGGCGCCTCCACCACGGCGTCCACCAGCGCATAGGGCAGCTTGGTCAGATGGTTCGAACGGCGGATGGTCTCGGGCGAGACGATGCGGTCGACCGAGACGACGACGCGGCGCGAGGCCTGGGCCAGCATCACATCGAAGAACGGCGCACCGAGGAACTGCACGTTGCCGAACTCGTCGGCCTGCTGCGCATGCAGCAAGCAGACATCCGGCCGGATCGGCTGCACCGCGAGCAGGCGCCGCTCGCCCGGCGCCGTCGGCAGCGGCCGGTAATGTGCCGGATTCACCTTCGGCAGGTCGGTGGCAAGATCCGGGATCGGCATCCAGGGCAGGTCGCAGATGGCGGCGCGCAGGCCCCCGGCATAGCCCGGCCCGTCCATTTCATGCACCTGGATGCTGCCCCGTTCCGCGGCGCGGCGGAAATGCGGCGCGAGGCCATGCTGCTCGAAGCTGATGAAGACACAGACCGTGCTGCGCGCCCGTCCGGCGCCGATCAGCAGGTCGGGCGCGATGGAGCCGGGCGAGGGCACGAGATCGAGGTCCTTGGCCCCTTGCCGGACCAGCGCTCGCACCAGCGCCATCGGCTGGGAATGAAAGATCCAACCGCCGAGACCGACCGCAGCGCCATCCTTCACATCGGCGACGGCATCCTCGAGCGAGACAAGCTTGGAAGTGCGCGCCATGGTCATGCCCCGAGCAAGTGCCGCGCGATGACGATGCGCTGGATCTGATTGGTGCCCTCGAAGATCTGGTTGATCTTGGCGTCGCGCATCATGCGCTCCACCGGATAGTCCTTCATGTAACCGGCGCCGCCGAAAATCTGCACCGCGTCGGTCGTCACCTTCATCGCCATGTCGCTGGCGAAGCATTTCGCCATCGACGACAGCTCGGCAAGGCGGGCGAAATCCCCCTGGTCGACCCGGTTGCAGCATTCGTAGACCAGTGCCCGCGCCGCCTCGACTTGCATCGCCATGTCGGCCAGCATCCATTGCAGGCCCTGGAACTCGGCGATCGCGCGGCCGAATTGCTTGCGGCTCTTGGCGTAGTCGATCGCCGCGTCGAGCGCGCCCTGGGCCAAGCCGACCGAGGCGGCGCCGACCGTCGGCCGGTTCATGTCGAGGATACGCATGCAGGCGATGAAGCCCCTGCCCTCCTCGCCGATCAGATTCTCCGCCGGCACGCGCATGTCCTCGAAGAACAGCTCGACATTGGGCACGCCGTTCAGGCCCATCTTCCTCTCGTTCTTGCCGATGCGGAAACCGGGCGTCTTCGTGTCGACCAGGAAACAGCTGATCCCCTGGAAGCCCTTGGCATCGCTGGTGCGCGCGAAGACCAGCACCCAATGAGCGATATTGCCCCAGGTAATGTAGCACTTCTGCCCGTTGATCACGTAGCTGCCGCCGTCGCGCTTGGCGCGCGTGCGCATGGAGGCGACGTCGGAACCGCTCTCGGGCTCGGTGATCGCCACCGCCGTCAAGGTCCTGCCCTTGGCGGCGAGCGGCAGCCAGCGCCGCTTCTGCTCTTCGGTGCCGAAATGCAGCAGCGGCAGGATCAGCGCGATCGAGTTCTGCCCGGCCAGCAGCGCGCAGGCCTCGGAAACACGCGAGATCTCCTCACGGGCGATGCAGACCGAGGTGAGGTCGCCGCCCGGCCCGCCATATTCCTCCGGCACCCAGAGCTGCAGCAGGCCCATATCGCCGAAGATCGGCACCAGCTCCATCGGGCAGCGGTCGGTCGCGTCGATCTCCGCCGCAATCGGGCGGATCTCCTTCTCCACCATGCGGCGGATCTGCTCGCGCAGCGCCAGATGGGTCTCGGTGAAATGGTAGGGCATGCGTCTCCCCCGCGCTTTTCTCATGGAAACTTGCGGCGCAGCACGCCGCCGGCATCGACACGATCGCGCAAGGTCGCGAGCTCGATCGCGGTGGGCGGCGTCGTCGGCGGCGGCGCTCCTTCGACCACGAGATCGAATCCGGTCTGGTCGCGCGCCTGCTCCAAGGTGACGCCGGGATTGAGCGAGCGGAGGCGCATCGCCCGGCTGCCGGGCGCGAAATCGAACACGCCGAGCGGCGTCACGATGAGCTTCGGCCCGCCCGGCGGCAGGCCGGCCTGCTCGCGGCTGTCGCCGCCGTCGAGAAAACCCGGGCCGCAGACGAAATCGACCTTCGGCACCAGCGCGCCCCGGTCGTGCCGCGTCAGCACGACATAGAACCGCTTGGACAGCGCGGTCAGCGCCGAGATGCCGACCGTCCCGGGGCCGCGCAGCTTGGGCCTCGCATGATCGCCGACCACCACGGTGTTGATGTTGCCGAAGCGGTCGACCTGCAGCGCCGACAGGATGGCAAAGTCGAAGAAATGCACCTGCCAGTCGATGAAATCGATCATGTCCGGCAGGTCGATCCAGGCCTCCGCCGTCTCGATGTTCTCCGGGTCGGCAGTGGAGAGCAGGCGGCCGCGATCCGGATTGGCCATGCCGCCGGGACCGGAGACCCACCAGAGATTCGGCGCGTGCAGCCGGCGCGCCAGGTTGCAGGCGGCGAGCTGGATGTCGGAATTGGTGCCGATGATGGCGCGCTCGCCATCGCCGAGATCGCGGGCGAGCTGGACTGCGAGGAACTCTCCCGTCGCGCAGGCCGGTTCGGCGCCCATCCATCCCTCCCCTTTATCAATGGTTCAACCATTGTGGAGAAGCCGGAGGGTGTCAAGTGCGCGCCGGGCCTGGGACCGGCCCGATCCGGGGAAGGCGCGTGCTACCCGCCGAGGCCGCCCGCGTGTCGCGGGATGGTCACGTCGCGATGGATCCACACGCTCATCATCAGGCCGATGCCGAACATCAGGGTCAGCATTGCGGTGCCGCCGTAGGAGATCAGCGGCATCGGCACGCCGACCACGGGGACGAGGCCGGTGACCATGGCAGTGTTGATGAAGACATAGAGGAAGATCAGCCCGTTGATGCCGCCGGCCAGGATACGGCCGAACTGGCTCCGCGAGCGCAGCGAGATTGCGTGCCCATAGGCGAACAGCAGCAGGAACAGGCCGAGCAGCACCAGCGCGCCGAGCAGGCCGGTCTCCTCCGCCCAGCTGGTGAAGGCGAAGTCGGTCTGCTTCTCCGGCAGGAAGTTCAGATGGCTCTGCGTCCCCTGCAGGAAGCCCTTGCCCAGAATGCCGCCGGAGCCGAGGGCGATCTTCGATTGCAGGATGTGATAACCGGCGCCCAGCGGGTCCGCGTCGGGATCGAGGAAGGTCAGCACGCGCTGGCGCTGGTAGTCGTGCATCAGCCCCCAGGCGACCGGGACCACCGCGGCGGCGCCGACAATCGCGACGGCGAACTTCCACAGCTTGACGCCGGAAAGCAGGAAGACGATGCCGCCGCCTGCCATCAGCAGCATGGCGGTGCCGAGATCGGGCTGCTTCATGACGAGGCCGACCGGCAGCACGATCATGGCGATTGGTATCATCAGCCAGCGGATCTTCCAGATCTCGTCCAGCGCCCGGCCGTGGAAGAACCGGGCCAGCGCCAATATCAAACCGATCTTCATGATCTCGGAGGGCTGGATGGTGATCGGCCCGAGATCGATCCAGCGCCGCGCGCCCATGCCGACCACGCCGAGGATCGGCACCAGGACCAGCAGCGCGAATCCGAGCGCATAGATCGGGTAGGCCCAGCGCAACCAGGTCCGCAGATCGATCATGGCGACCGCGGTGGCGAGGCCGAGCCCGACCAGGAAGCGCAGCGCATGGCGGTCGGCCCAGGGATCGAAGCTGCCGCCGGCGGCGGAATAGAGCACCGCGCAGCCGATGCCGGCGATCATGCAGAGCAGCAGCAGCAGGCCGAAATTCATCTCGCCCAGCTTGCGGATGAAGGACAGATCGACCCGGCTGCCGAGTGCCACGCGCAGCATATCAGGCGCCTCCCGGGCGGCGGTCGACCACCTGGTCGCGGCCGGGTCGACCGGCCGGGTCCAGGCGCTGGCATTCGCGCAGCACGTCGCTGGCGATCGGCGCGGCCACCTTGGAGCCGCCGCCGCCATGCTCCACCACGACGCAGCAGGCATAGCGGGGCTTCTCGACCGGCGCGAAGCAGACGAACAGCGCGTGGTCGCGGTGCTCCCAGGGAATGTCCTCTTCCTTGCGGAGGCCGGTCAGGCGCTCCTGCTTGGTGATGCGGCGTACTTGCGAGGTGCCGGTCTTGCCCGCGATCTGCCAACCCGGCTCCTTGATCTGCACGGCACGCGCGGTGCCGCGGCCGCCGCTGGTGACCAGCCGCATGCCCTCGACCGCCTGCGCCAACGCCTTGGCCGAGACGCCGATCGAGGCGAAGCCGCGCTGCGCCGCGGTGCGCAGGTCGCCGCCGGAATCGGTCTCGCCGTTCGGCCGCACAACCCGCGGCACCACGGCATAGCCGCCATTGGCCATGCGGGCCGTCATGACGGCGAGCTGCAGCGGCGTGGCGTTGACATAGCCCTGGCCGATGCCGACCGAGAGGGTTTCGCCGTCGTACCAGGGCTCGCCCCGCGCCGCCTTCTTCCAGGCGCGGCTCGGCACGATGCCTGCCTTCTCGTTCGGCAGATCGATGCCGGTCGGCTTGCCCAGTCCGAAGCGGTGCGACATGTCGGCGATGCGGTCGATGCCGATGCGGCGCGACACTTCGTAGAAGAACACGTCGCAGCTCTGCTCCAGCGCGGACAGGCAGTTCATGCCGCCATGGCCGCCTTTCTTCCAGCAGTGGAAGGTGTTGTTGCCGAACTGCATGTGGCCCGGGCAATAGACGTGGAAATCGGGCGTCACGACGCCGGCCTCGATGCCCGCCATCGCCACGATCATCTTGAAGGTGGAGCCGGGCGGATAGGTGCCCGAGACCGGCTTGTTGATCAGCGGCTTGTGCTTGTCGTTATTGAGCCGGCGCCAATGCGACGGCGTGATTCCGACATTGAACACGTTCGGATCGAAGCCCGGGCCGGAGACCAGGCTCAGCACGTCGCCGGAATGCACGTCCATCACCACGACGGAGGCGCTTTCGGTGCCGACCCGCTCGGTCGCATATTTCTGCAGCGCCGCGTCGATGGTCAGCACGACATCGGCGCCGGGCTGGCCTTCCTTGCGGTTCAGCTCGCGCACGATGCGCCCGAAGGCGTTGATCTCGACCTGGCTCGAGCCGGCCTTGCCGCGAAGCGCCAGGTCGTGGATGCGCTCGACGCCGTTGCGGCCGACGCGGAAGCCCGGCAGCGCCAGCATGGGGTCGCCGGTCAGGTCCTTTTCCGATACGGCGCCGACATAACCGACGACATGCGCGAACATGTCGCCGAACGGATAGTCGCGGATCTCGCCGACATCGAGCTGGATGCCCGGCAGGTCCGGGCTCTGCAGGTTGACGGCCGCGAACTCGTCCCAGGTTAGGTTCTCGGCGACCAGGACCGGCAGGAACCTGCGCTGTCGCTCGACATCGCGCCGGATGCGGGCGCGGGTGCCGTCGTCGATCGCAATGATCTGGGCCAGGCGGTCCAGCGTGGCACCCAGATTGCGCGTCTGCTCCGGCACCACCAGCACGCGGTAATTCTGCCGGTTGCCGGCGAGCTCCACGCCGAAGCGGTCGAGAACGCGCCCGCGCGGCGGCGACAGCAGGCGCAGGTTGATCCGATTGTCCTCGGCCAGCGTCGCGTATTGCTCGGACTGCACCACCTGCAGCCAGTACATGCGGCCGGCCAGAAGCCCGAAGGCGCCAGCCTGCAGGCCGCCCAGCAGCATGGTGCGCCGGTTGAGCAGCCGCTGGCGATCGTCCTCCCGACGGTCCATCGCGCGCGCCCTCTAGCCGAAGGCCCAGAGCCGCTGCTCCACCCGGCCGAGCAGCCAGGAAAGCGGCGGATAGACGGCGATGGTGATCACCGCCCGCATCAGCATCGGCACGAGGTCCAGCAGCTGCAGCGTGTAGATGCAGGTGAGCAGCCAGCCGACCAGGCCGGCGCCGAACGCGATGAGGGCGAACAGCAACCAGGCGATCGGGAACGACGTGGTCAGGAACCAGCGCCGCTGCGAGGCGCAGACGCCCTGCAGCAGGATAAAGACGAGGCCGGTCAGGCCGAGCGGCGCGCCGCTCGCCAGGTCATGCAGCACGCCGATCAGGAAGGCGAGCCAGGCCGGCATGATCTCCGGCCGGAACGCCGCCCAATGGAACACGCCGATCATGGTGAGCGAGGGAGCGACCGGCGGCAGGCCTGGAATGCCGAGCGGCGTCATCTCGATCAGCACCAGCACCGCGGTGAGGACCGCGGGCGTCGCGTCGCGCAGGAGCTCGGAAGGACGAACCGCCATCGGGACGATCATTGCACCGACAGCGGAATGCCCGACGGCCCGGGAAGCCTGGCAAAGCCGTGACGTGCGATGCTGACCACTTCGACCCGGTCGAACGGCACGAAGGGCTGCACCCGCACGATGCCGTCGGTGATCGAGGCAACCACGCCGACCGGGATGCCGGCCGGCACGCCGCCGCCATGGCCCGAGGTGATGATGCGGTCGCCCGGCGAGAGCTGCGCCGAAGACGGCAGGTATTCCAGCCGCGGCATGTCGGTATTGTCACCGGCCAGGATGGCGCGCGTGCGCGTCTGTTCCAGCATCACCGGGATGCGCGAGTTGAGGTCGGTTACCAGCAGCACGCGGGCGGAGCGCTGGCCAACTTCCATCACCCGGCCGGCCAGGCCTTCCGCGGCCACCGCGGCCTGGCCCTTCTCCACGCCGTCGCGGGCGCCGGCATTGAGCAGCATGGTGCGGAAAAAGGTGGAGGCGCTCTCGCCCACCACGCTCGCCGAGACAAAGGTCGTCACCGGCTCGCCGGTGACATGCAGCAGGTTGCGCAGGCGCGCATTCTCCCGCTCGTAGCGCGAAGCGGCCTCGCGCCAGGCGAGGAGCCTCGCGTTCTCGTCGCGCAGCCGCGCGTTCTCCGACCGCAGATAGAGGATGTCGTTGACGCCCCGCACCATGTCCTGCACGGCGTCGACCGGCTGGCGGATCACGTTCAGCACCGGCGCCAGCGCGTCCATCGCCACGGTCCGCGCACGCTCGATCAGGGCAACCTCGGCCTTGCCCAGCATCAGCAGCATGAACGCCATGAGAACGAGGAGCAGATAGGCGAATCGATGCAGCAGCACCCGGATCGGCACTGCGTAACGCATAACGCGGCTTTGACGAGGCGCCATCACCGGCGGGCCCCTAGCCCCTAGAAATCATTAACCATATGGATTGTACAGCACATGTCTTAAAGTTTTCATCTCTTCCAAGGCACGTCCGGTGCCCAGCGCGACGCAGCTCAAGGGCTCGTCGGCCACTGTGACCGGCAGCCCAGTCGCATTGCGGATCACGAAATCCAGGTTCGACAGCAGCGCCCCGCCGCCGGTCAGCACGATGCCCTTGTCGACGATGTCGGCGGCGAGCTCCGGCGCCGTATGCTCCAGCGCCACCTTCACCGCCTCGACGATGGCGCCGACCGGCTCGGCCAGCGCTTCGGCGATCTGGCGCTGGCTGATCACCAGTTCCTTCGGCACGCCGTTCATCAGGTCGCGGCCCTTGATCTCCATAGTCGGGCCGTTGCCGTCGTCCGGCGGATAGGCGGACCCGATCTGCTTCTTGATCCGCTCCGCGCTCGCCTCGCCGACGAGCAGATTATGGTTGCGGCGGATATAGGCGATGATCGCCTCGTCCATCTTGTCGCCGCCGACGCGCACCGAGCGCGAATAGACGATGCCGCCGAGCGAGATCACCGCGACCTCGGTGGTGCCGCCGCCGATATCGACCACCATCGAGCCGGTCGGCTCGGTCACCGGCAGGCCGGCGCCGATCGCCGCCGCCATCGGCTCTTCGATCAGGTAGACGCGGCGCGCACCGGCGCTTTCCGCGGATTCCTGAATGGCGCGGCGCTCCACCGCGGTCGAGCCCGACGGCACGCAGATGATGACCTGCGGCGAGGCGAAGGAGCGGCGGTTGTGCACCTTGCGGATGAAGTGCTTGATCATCTCCTCGGCGATCTCGAAATCGGCGATCACGCCGTCGCGCAACGGTCGGATCGCTTCGATATTGCCGGGCGTGCGGCCGAGCATCAGCTTCGCCTCGTCGCCGACGGCGAGCACCTGCTTCTTGCCCTTGTTGTTGACGATGGCGACGACCGATGGCTCGTTCAGCACGATGCCGCGGCCTTTGACATAGACGAGGGTGTTGGCCGTGCCGAGGTCGATCGCCATGTCGGCCGACAGCATGCCGAAGAGGTTTGAGAACATGTTTGTTAGCGATCCATTCGATGCGGCAACATGGCGTGCCCCCACGACACCGGAAGCGAAAGATCTCCCCTCCCACACCCGGTGGCGGCCACGCGCGTTAATCATGAATTGGCCGCGTTAACGCAAGCTTTCTACGCTGACTTTCTTTGGCCTCGCAACGGCTTTGTTGCCCTTTTGCCGCGTGTTTCGGCTTTCTCGGCGGCTTTGCGGATCTCTGGGCCGTGTTGATTCAGCACCGGCGCTGGCCGGACCGCCCGCGCCGGGGTTACCGAAAGCTTAACGGGATTGCCGAGCACCCGAGTCGCACCGGCCCGTGGATGCTTCAGCGCCACCACCATGCCGCGCGCATGCGTGTGCTCGCCCTCCAGCACCTCGTCGTAACCCTGCACCCGGCCGTAGGGAATGTCGTGCGCTGCCAGGAACGTCTCCCATGCCGCGGTCGGTCGTTTGGCGATTTCGTCGTTCAGGATGGCGACCAGGGCGGCGCGGTTGCGCACGCGGTCGGCATTGCTGGCGAAGCGCGGATCGGCCAGCAGATGCGGTCGATTGAGGCCGGTGCAGAGCCGCTGCCAGAGATGCTGCGCCGCCGCGCCGATGGTGATCCAGCCGTCCTTGGTGCGGAACACCTGGTAAGGCGAGGAGCCGCGATGCGCCTGGCCGAGCCTGGGCGGCGCCGCGCCGGCGGCGAAGTAATGCGCCGCCTCGTAGAGGCCGAAGGCGAGCGCGGAATCGTAGAGCGAGA
This sequence comes from Desertibaculum subflavum, assembly GCA_003576705.1. Classification (GTDB taxonomy): domain Bacteria; phylum Pseudomonadota; class Alphaproteobacteria; order Ferrovibrionales; family Ferrovibrionaceae; genus Desertibaculum; species Desertibaculum subflavum. The sequence goes on along the minus strand of QOZS01000005.1, from coordinate 54,719 downwards.
CGTCGACCCGCTGGCCTTTTCCGGTGCGCTGCCGGGCCAGCAGCGCCGCCAGCACGCCGACCGCCGCCTGCAAGCCGGCGCCGATATCGGAGATCGGCATCGGCACGCGGTGCGGCGGCCCGTCCTCGGCACCCGTCACCGACATGATGCCGGACAAGGCCTGGGTCATCAGGTCGAAGCCGCCGCGCGCTGCCCACGGGCCGTTCTGGCCGAAGCCCGAGACCGAGCAATAGATCAGCCGCGGGTTCAGCCGGCGCAGGGCAGGCCAGCCGAGACCGATCTTCGCCGCCGTGCCCGGCTTGAAATTCTCCACGAAAACATCGGCCTGGGCGACGAGCTTGCGGCAAAGTGCCAGATCATCCTTGCGCTTCAGGTCGAGCGCGATCGAGCGCTTGCCGCGGTTGACGATCATGAACGGCACGCTCTCGCCGCCGACATGCGGCGGCATGGCGCGCGCATCGTCGCCACTGCCCGGTCGCTCCACCTTGGTCACCTCGGCACCGAGATCGGCCAGGATCATGGTGCAGTAGGGCCCGGACACATGACCGGTCAGGTCGATCACCCGGATGCCGGCGAGCGGCCCGCTACGGCCGGCCGGCTTCGGCCGCCGGCGCTTCTGCCCCTGTGTCCCCATTTTCGGCCCAATCCCGCCCGAATTCGCCGCCATGATCGCAGATGATCTATGTCACTGCCCAACCGGCGGCGACGCGGCTATGTATAAGCCACACCGATTCGGCAGTCGAACCATCGGGTTAAAGGAGCGGGACACATGCTGGCAACATCGCCCACCCGGATTCTGCTCATGCTGTCGCTGGTTGGACTTGCCGCCTGCGGCAGCCGGCCGGAGGACCGCGCCATCACCGGCGCAGGCGTGGGCGCCGCCGCCGGCCTGGCCGTCGGCGCGGTGACCGGGCTCACCCTGCTGCAGGGCGCCGCCATCGGCGCCGTGGTCGGCGGCGTCACCGGCGCGGTGACCGACGAAAAGGACGTCAATCTCGGCACGCCGGCCTGGCGCAAGGGGTCGAGCGGCGGCAGCGCCGGCGTTCCGGCCAACCAGCCGCCGCGCGGCGCCGCCCAGGCCGCCCACAACGATCTGGTCTATCGCACCCAGTCGGCGCTGGCGGCGCGCGGCTACGATGTCGGCACGCCGGACGGCGTGATGGGCCCGCGCACCCGCACCGCCATCGAGCGCTATCAGGTGCAGCACGGCATTCTGGTCGACGGCCAGGCGAGCGAGAACCTGCTCCTGCATATCCAGCAGCAGAGCTGAAGGCCCAACTTGGTATCGGCGGGACCGGCCGGCGGTTCGACGCACCGCCGGCCTGCCGCGGCTGCCCCTAGCAGAAAGTGGGCACGATCTCCGCCAGGCGCTGCCGGCTTTCGGGGTGCAGCGCGCCGACGCTCGCCAGGAAGTTCGGGTGCCCCATGCCCGAGCCGATGAAGGTCCAGCGCTGCGCCTGGTGCTGCTGTTTCGTCAGGGCGTCACGCTCGGCGGCGGTGAGCACCCGCCCGCTGGCCCGGACCAGCGCGTCGAGGTCGAAGGCGACCTGCTGCGCCAGCCCGCCATCGATCATGCCGCCGATCTCCAGATAGCCGTCGACCGCCTTGGCGAAATCGGTCCCGCTCATGTCCTTGGCCAGCTCCTCGACCATCAGAGTGTCGAGCTTGGCGTGCTGCGCCTCCTCCATCCAGTGATGGCGCAGCAGATCGCTGAACTGCCGGTCGAGCGTCGCGTCGTCCTTCACGCTCTCGACATAATGCTTCTGCGTCATCCACTCGATGTGCAGGATCAGCAGCGCGACCGACAGCGGATGGTGCGCCAGCACCGCCTGGGCGATCGCCTCGGGCGGGCCGATCACGTCGCAGTTGGTGGCAAAGCCGGCCTCGAACTCGCGGCGGAACCGTTTGAACAGGTCGATGTGCTTCGCCTCCTCACCGGCGAATTGCAGGAAGGCGCGGGCCCGCGCGTCGTCGCCGGCGAGCCTCGGCCGCGCGTGGTCGAGCACGAAGGGCAGGATGAATTCCTCGACCAGGCCGAAGATGTAGAGATAGCCGTTGCCGCGGATCTGGTTGAGCAGGAGCCGCTCCTCGGCGTCCAGCAGGTCGATCGCCGCGGTGCGCGCCAGCGCCTCCGGCATGAACGGTTTCTCGAAGTCGAGCCGACGGTCGCCGCCGATGATGTCCTCGACGCGCCAGCTGATGCGCTGCGAAGCCGCGAGCGTCGCCGCGTAGGTGAAGCCGTGCTGATGCATGATCATGTCTCCGTTCGTTGGGCCGCTAGCCATCGGTTCCTGTGCGCGGCGCCTGGACACAGGCGGTATTCGCCTCGATGTGCTCGAGGATCAGGGGGTTCACGTCGTCGGGGCGCAGGATCGGCGCCATGTGGTTGCCGCCGTCGATGGTCCGGTGCCGTGCATTGGGCAGGGCGCAGGCCACGAGCCGCGTGATCGTCCGCGACGGCTGCGGCGAGCGGTTGCCGCACAGAACCAGGGTCGGCACCTCGATCGCGCGGTAGGCGGCGAGCGGCGTCGGCTCCTCGAGCAATCCGTGGAAATGGTGCGCGACATGCACGGCGAGCGCGGCGAACTGCGCCCGCTTCTCTTCGCCGAGCGCCGCCCAGCTGCCCGGCCCGCTCCAGTAGTCGATGAACACCGCCATGCCGGCGCGGTAATCGCCTGAGATCACGCCGCGATTGACCGCATCGACCACGGCGCGGATCTCATTCAGGAGATGCGCCTCGCGCCCAGCTTCCTTCAGCAGGTGAAAGCAGCTCGGCTCGATCAGGGTCAACGATTGCAGCCGCTCCGGATGCTCGAGCGCGAAGCGCAACGCCACACCGCCGCCATAGGAATGCCCGACGAGGTGGAACGGCGCCTCCTCCCCGACTGTCGCCTCGGCGATGACGCGCGCTTCCTCGGCCAGCGTCAGCGGGCCGGCGCCGTGCCATCCGCCGCGCCCGCCATGCGCCAGCAGATTGACGGCCACCGGCCGCAGCGCGTCTGCGAACCGGCCCGTCAGCCCGCACCATTGGCGCGCCGAACTGGCCGAGCAGTGCACCAGCACCACGCGAGCCCGCCTTGCTGTGCTGGTCCTGTCGATCCGAATGTGCACGCCGCGCCTCCTTTGCGTTCCGGCTGCGATCTGCGGCGGAACCTATGGGCGCGGCGCCCGGCAAGCTTGTCGGATTCCTGGAGAATTCCTGCAGAGGGCTTGGATTTTCGTGGCGGTCGCGGATTGTGAACTCGACCACAGAGCGAGGGCGCGATCCGCGCTATTCTGGCTCTATTGGCCTGGGAGGCCTCACGCGCGGCACGCTGGGCGCATTGGCCTGGCCGAAGGGGACGCGTTGGCAGATACGCCATTGATTCGCTTCGCCGATTGCGAGCTCGATCTCGTCGCGCACGAGGTCCGTCGGGCCGGAGAGCCGTGCGCGGTGGAGCCGCAGGTCTTCGACCTGCTCGTTCATCTCGCGCGCAATCCCTGCCGCCTCGTCAGCAAGGACGAATTGATCGCCGAGGTCTGGGGCGGCCGGATCGTGTCCGACGCGGCGCTGTCCAGCCGCATCAAGTCGGCACGCCGGGCGATCGGCGACGATGGCGAGCAGCAGCGCCTGATCCGCACCGTGCACGGCCGCGGCTTCCGCTTCGTCGCCACGCTGGAAGCCGCCTTGCCTGCTATTGAGCCCGCCGAGATGCCGCGACAGGACATCCAGTTCTGCCGAACCGCCGACGGCGTGCGCATCGCCTATTCGCGGATCGGCAGCGGCCCGGTCCTGGTCCGGACCGGCAACTGGATGACGCATCTCGAATACGATCTCGAGAGCCCGATCTGGCGTCACCTCTGGCGCGGCCTCGCGCGCGAGCGCTGCGTGGTCCGCTACGACGCGCGCGCGAACGGCCTGTCGGACTGGGATGTCGGGGAACTCTCGCTCGACGCATTCGTGCGCGACCTGGAATCGGTGATCGAGGCGAGCGGCGTCGACCGGTTCGACCTGCTCGGCATCTCGCAAGGCTGCCCGGTCTCAATCGCCTACGCCGTGCGCCATCCGGACCGCGTGCGCCGCCTGGTCCTCTATGGCGGCTTTGCCGTCGGCCGCGCCAGGCGCGGCGCTGTTGAGCGGGAGCAGAACGCGGCCAGCCTGACGCTCGTGCGCCATGGCTGGGGCCAGGAGAACCCGGCCTTCCGCCAGCTCTTCACCTCGCAATTCGTGCCCGACGGCACCAAGGAGCAGGAGAACTGGCTCAACAACCTGCAGCGCGTGACGGTCTCGCCGGAGAATGCCGCGCGCTATCTCGCCGCCGTCGGCGAGTTCGACGTGTCCGACATGCTGGGCGAGGTGCGCACGCCGACGCTGGTGATGCATGCGCAAGGCGACGCGCGCGTGCCGTTCGAGTCCGGGCGGCAACTTGCCGCCGGCATTCCCGGCGCGCGCTTCGTGCCGCTGGAGAGCCGCAACCACCTGATCCTGGAGGGGGAGCCGGCCTCCCCGCGGTTTCTCGCCGAGCTGCGCGCCTTCCTGGATGCGCCCGCCACTTAGATCGGGCGGTCGAGCGGATAGCCCTCGCGTTTCCAGACCAGCAGCGACAGAACCAGCGCCGCCACCGCCAGCAGGTTCAAGCCCGCGCTGGCGGCATGCGAGTATTCCCACTCGGCCCGGAGCCGCTCCCAATCGGATGGTACCATCGTCCAGTTCGCGGTCGCGCGGTTCGCCGGATAGGTCCAGGTCCAGAAGATCCCTTGCGTGCCGGCGATGCAGAGGAAGGCGATCAGCGCCCAGCTCCGCGCCGCGCCCTGGCGACGCAAGGTCCAGGCCAGGGCGAGCGACGACAGCAGCGCCCCGAACACCAAGACGCCGAGCAGCGCCCAGCCGCGATAGATCTGCTGCGCGACGAAGTAGTCGGCCTCCGTCATGCCGATTTTGTTCGGCAGCGCGAACAGATGCGCCAGCGCCGGCCCGAGCGCCAGCGCGGCGAAAATCAGTGCCATGAAGTAGAGGATGCGGGTCGCCATCAGCCGCTAACGCCGCAGCGCCAAAACGAGTTCCGCGGCTGACGACGGGGGCCCCTGCGCCCTTCCCTTCAGTCGTCGGCGATGGCGGTGTCCAAACCTGGCGGCAAGTCACCGGACAGGAATGCGGCGAGGAACATCTTCCCCATGACGTGCTTGGTCTCCAGCGTGCCGGGCTTGAGGCGGCCGTCGCGGATGGCGCTTTGAAACGACGCCACACCGGGCGCGGAGAGATCGTCGTCGGGTGCCGCCCGAGATCCGGTCGCGGAGGCGCTGAGCAGGACGCCCGCGAAATAGAGGCGTGTGAGCGCGCGCACCGGTTTCAGCCGCTCACGCAGCGCATCCTCCGGTGCGCGACCGAGCCACGCCTGCAGCAAGAGCTCCTCCAGATCCGGCGTCCGCGCCAGGTTGTCGAGCATGATCGCCACATCGACCAGCGGATCGTTGCGATAGGCCGATTCCCAATCGATCAGCCACAGGCGCGCGCCGTCGTACAGAATGTTGCGGGGGTTGCAGTCGTTGTGGCTCGAAACCGGCGCCGTCGTTCCCGCGGCATAGGCTTCGCGGATCTGCTCCAGGCGCTCGACATGCCGGTCGAGCAAACCGGCGGCGAACAGGCCGGTCCGGCGCACATGCGCGAACAGGCGCGCGACGATATCCGGGTAATCGACGAAGTGCGGGAAGACCGGCGTCGCCTGCAGGCGCGCGACCAGCGCGCCGAGTGCCGCCGCCAAGGCGCGCGGCCCGCCGGGAAAGGTGTGCAGCGGCTTCGCGGCGATGTAGTCCATGATGGCGACGCGGCCGACCTCGTCGACATGGCGGAGCCGAGGCGCGACCCCCGCCGCCGCCGCGATGCGCATGGACAGATACTGGCGCGGGTTGCGGAGCGGACTGGCAGCCCCCTCCGCGCGCAGCACGAAGTCCCGCTCGCCGACCCGCAGCCGGAAGATCGCCGCACTCGTCGCGCCGCCGGCCATGCGTCCGACGACGCCGATCGGCGCGGCACCGAATGCGGCGGACAGCGCTGCGCGGATGCTTTCGCGTTGTTCGACGGAAAGGGAGCCGAAGCCGTCATCGATCATGACGGCTCCCTACCACGCAGCGTTCCGACCCGGCGAAAAAAGGGCGGACCTTTCGGGCCCGCCCCTCTGTCGTTCCCGCCTTTCGCGAGGCGCGTCAGTTCTTCGTCTTGTCGACCAGCTTGTTCTTGGCGATCCAGGGCATCATGGCGCGCAGCCGCTCGCCGACCTGCTCGATCGGATGCTCGGCGAGCTTGGCCCGTGTCGCCTTGAACGAGGTCTGGTTCACCTTGTTCTCCAGCATCCAGTTGCGGGTGAAGCGGCCCGACTGGATGTCGTCCAGCACCCGCTTCATCTCCGCCTTGGTCTCCGCCGTGATGATGCGCGGCCCGGTGACGTATTCGCCGTATTCCGCCGTGTTGGAAATCGAGTAGTTCATGTTGGCGATGCCGCCCTCGTAGATCAGGTCGACGATCAGCTTCACCTCGTGCAGGCACTCGAAATACGCCATCTCCGGCGCATAGCCCGCCTCGACCAGGGTCTCGTAGCCGGCCTTGATCAGCTCCACCAGGCCGCCGCACAGCACGGTCTGCTCGCCGAACAGGTCGGTCTCGCATTCCTCCTTGAAGCTCGTCTCGATCACGCCGGCCCGGCCGCCGCCGATCGCCGAGGCGTAGGAGAGCGCGATCTCCAGCGCGTTGCCGGAGGGGTTCTGGTGCACCGCGACCAGGCAGGGCACGCCGCCGCCGCGCTGGTACTCCGAGCGCACGGTGTGGCCCGGGCCCTTCGGCGCGATCATGAACACGTCGATATCGGGTCGCGGCTCGATCAGGTTGAAATGGATGTTGAGGCCGTGCGCGAAGGCCAGCGCCGCGCCCTGCTTCATGTTGGCGCGCAGGTCGTTCTCCCACAGCGCGCCCTGCCCCTCGTCCGGGGTCAGCACCATAGTCACGTCGGCCCATTTGGCGCCCTCGGCGGGCGTGATGACAGCGAGCCCGGCACCCTCCGCCTTGGCGATGCCGGCCGAGCCCTTGCGCAGCCCGACCTTGATCTCCTTGGCGCCGCTTTCCTTCAGGTTGATGGCATGGGCATGGCCCTGGCTGCCGAAGCCGACCACCATGATCTTCTTGCCCTTGATCAGGTTCAGGTCGGCATCGCGATCGTAATAGACACGCATGGCTGTATCCCCTCGCTGGGTCCCTTGATTGTAGCCGGTTTCAGGTGGTGGCAGCGCCGCGGCTGATGGCGACGACGCCGGTACGGGAGAGCTCGACCAGGCCGAGATCCTTCATCAGCTGGATGAAGGCATCGATCTTCTCGGTGGTACCGGAGATCTCGAACACGAAGGAGTTCTTCGAGGTGTCGACCGCGCGGGCGCGGAAGATGTCGGCGACGCGCAGCGCCTCGACCCGCTTGTCGCCGGTGCCGGCCACCTTCACCAGCGCCAGCTCGCGCGCCAGGAACGGGCCTTCCATCGTCAGATCGGTCACCTTGTGCACCGGCACCAGGCGGCCGAGCTGGTGCTTGATCTGCTCGATCACCATCTCGGTGCCGGAGGCGACCACGGTGATGCGGGAGATGTTCGCCACCTCGTCGATCGCAGCGACGGTCAGGCTCTCGATGTTGTAGCCGCGGCTGGAGAACAGGCCGATGACGCGGGCGAGCACGCCCGCCTCGTTGTCGACCAGCACGGAGAAGGTATGTCGGCGGAGTTGTTCGCTCACGTTGGCGTCCCGCGGGCCCGGACGGCCCGCTCCCCTATCGGCGTTGCGGTTGGCGACGGCTGGATCCGGTCCCGGCTAGACCAAAGCAAGGCCGGCGTCGGTTACCCTTGCCTTTGGCTCGCCTACCTCGTCGCCGAGGATCATCTCGTTATGGGCGGCGCCGGACGGCACCATGGGGAAGCAGTTCTCCGCCTGGTCGACCGCGATATCGGCGATGACCGGCTTCTTCACCTTGATCATCTCCTTGATCAGGTCGTCGACCTCGGAGGGCTTGCTGGCACGGAGCCCCACGGCGCCGAACGCCTCCGCCAGCTTCACGAAGTCCGGCAGGCTGTCCATGTAGCTCTCGGAATAGCGCCCGCCATGCAGCAGCTCCTGCCACTGCCGCACCATGCCCATGTAGCGGTTGTTCAGGATGAAGGTCTTCACCGGCAGGCGGTACTGGGCGAGGGTCGACATCTCCTGGATGTTCATCAGGATCGAGGCCTCGCCGGCCACGTCGATCACCAGCGCGTCGGGATGCGCCACCTGCACGCCCATCGCGGCCGGCAGGCCATAGCCCATGGTGCCGAGCCCGCCCGAGGTCATCCAGCGGTTCGGCTTCTCGAACTTCAGGAACTGGGCCGCCCACATCTGGTGCTGGCCCACTTCCGTGGTGATGTAGGCGTCGTCTCTCCCCTTGATCGCCGCATAGAGCCGTTCGAGGGCGTATTGCGGCTTGATGATGTCGTTCGAGGCCTTGTAGCGCAGGCAGTCGCGTGCCCGCCATTGGTCGATCTGTTGCCACCAGGCATCGATCGCCTCCTTGCGCGGCCGGCGCGTATCGGCCCGCCACAGCTTGATCATGTCCTCCAGCACATGCGCCACGTCGCCGACGATCGGCACGTCGACCCGCACGTTCTTGTTGATCGAGGAGGGGTCGATATCGATGTGGATCTTCTTCGAGTTCGGCGCGAAGGCATCGAGCCGGCCGGTGATGCGGTCGTCGAAGCGCGAGCCGACCGCGACCATCACGTCGCAGCCGTGCATGGCAAGGTTCGCCTCGTAGGTCCCGTGCATGCCGAGCATGCCGAGGAACTGCCGGTCGCTGGCCGGATAGGCGCCGAGGCCGAGCAGGGTCGAGGTGATCGGGAACCCCGTCATCTTGACGAAGTCGATCAGCAGCTTCGAGGCGTTGGGGCCGGAATTGATCACCCCGCCGCCGGAATAGAACAGCGGCCGCTTGGCATTGACCAGCAGCTCCACCGCCTCGCGGATCTTGCCGATGTCGCCTTTCACCTGCGGACGATAGCTCTTGTGCTTGCCGGCCTTGGGCGGGACATAGGTGCCGGAGCCGAGCTGGATGTCCTTCGGCAGGTCGACCACGACCGGGCCGGGCCGGCCCGAGGTCGCGACGTAGAACGCCTCGTGGATCACCCGCGCAAGGTCGTTGATGTCCTTCACCAGGTAGTTGTGCTTGGTGCAGGGCCGGGTGATGCCGACGGTGTCGCATTCCTGGAACGCGTCGTTGCCGATCAGATGGGTCGCCACCTGGCCGGTCAGGCAGACCACTGGAATGCTGTCCATCAGCGCGTCGGTCAGACCGGTGACGGCATTGGTCGCGCCGGGGCCGGAGGTGACCAGCACCACGCCGGGCTTGCCGGTCGAGCGGGCATAGCCTTCGGCCGCGTGCACGGCGCCGCCTTCCTGGCGCACCAGGATATGGCGGATCGCGTTCTGCTTGAAGAAGGCGTCGTAGATCGGAAGGACGGCGCCGCCCGGATAACCGAATACGACCTCTACACCCTGATCGGCCAATGCCTTCAGGATGATTTCGGCCCCGGTCATCTGGTCGGTGGACATGGCCTTTCCTTCGACAAAACAGCGGCTTGGAGCGCGGGACAAACGATCCCGGACCCGCCACGCCGCTGGCCGCGGCGAGTTAAGGGAGGCGCAAGCTAGAACCTCACCCCGACTCGGTCAACGGAATTCGACGAATAAACGATAAGATTTCCGCCTCCAGACTTTCCGAAAATTGCGCCACGCGGAGCCGCTCCGATGGAAGCTGATGCCGGAACCAAGTGGTCTGGCGCTTGGCGTAGCGGCGGGTCGCCAGCACCGCCTGCTCGATGGCGGTATCGAGGCCGATCTCGCCCCGGAGATGCGCCGCAATCTCCGGCACGCCGAGGGCCTTCATCGCCGGCAAAGCCGGATCGAGCTCGAGGGCGAGCAGTCCTCGCACTTCGTCGAGCGCCCCCTGCGCCACCATCTGGCGGAACCGCATCTCGGCCCGCTCCCGCAACAGATCCCGCGGCGGGTCGAGCCAGATCCAGACCGCCGGCTCGTCGAGCGAGGGTCCGGCCGCGCCGCGGGCCTGCCAGGCGGCGAGCGGCTTGCCGGTGGCCGCCAGCACCTCCATCGCGCGCAGCGTGCGCTGCGGATCGCTCGGCCGGATCGACGCCGCCGAGGCCGGGTCGAGCTCGGCGAGCCGCGCATGGAAGGCCGCCTGCCCTGCCGCCACCTGTTCGGCCCGCAGGCGGTTGCGCAGCGCCGGCGATATCGCCGGAATGTCGGCGATGCCTTGCTTCAAGGTCCGGAGGTAAAGCCCGGTGCCGCCAGCGATGATCGGCACCTGGCCCGCTTCGCGCGCCGCCGCCACTTCGGCCAGCGCCAGGTCGCGCCAGCGCGCCGCCGAGCAGGCTTCCGCCGCCGCCAGCACGCCGTAGAGCCGGTGCGGCGCCCGCGCCTCCTCCGCCGGGCTTGGCCGCGCGGTGACGACACGCAGCTCGCGATAGACCTGCATGCTGTCGGCATTGATGACGACGCCGCCCAGCCGCTCGGCGAGACCGAGTGCCAGCGCCGACTTTCCGCTCGCTGTCGGGCCGGCGACGATCACCGTGGGCAGGGCTGCAGTGTCTTCGGAAGTCATCAAGGGGCGCTCGGTCGGCGCCCCTCCTAGCTGGTAATGCCGACGTTGAGGAGCGCTATTGCAGTGCCATGCCGCGGGGATCGGCCGGACGGGCCGGGAGTACCTGCGTCGGGCTCTTCGCCACCGGCAGGCCGCGCCGGCCATAAAGCGAGATGGCGCCGGCCAGGTCGCCCGGCTGCAGCACCCGGAAATGCTCCTCGTAGGCAAAGCCCATCAGCTGGCCCGACGGTCCGGGATGGTCCAGGCCGATGGCATGGCCGATCTCATGTGCGATCGTGTAGCGCAGGTCGTAGACCTCGACATCGCCGCCGAAGCCGAGCTTCCACGGCTTCTCCGGATTCAGGCAGATCAGCGCCTTGTCGATGCGGCGGATCGAGCCCGCCACAGGCTGCACGTTTGTCGGCCCGGCACCGGTCAGGGTCACCGGCGGCCTGCGGTCGTAGATCACCTCGGTGAAGGCGCGGCCGCGCGGCACCGCCTGGGCGCCGATCAGAATGTCGGCGACGGCCGGATGGTCGACCCGCTGGAAGCTGATATTGGCCGCCCGCTCCCACATCTCGAAGGCGGCAGCGACCTCCCCCGGCACCCTGGCCGGATCGATGCCGGAAGCGGCGAGCAGCTCGTCCATCGGTTTCAGGCCGCGGCAATTGCGGGTCTCGCCGAAATCCATCGCCGCCGGGACCAGCATGTAGCGGACCTTGGCGCCGGCGCCGATGGCGCTCGCCCCCCACTTCACCTGATGGCCGTCCAGCTGCAGCAGGCGGTAGTCGACGCTCCGCCGCGCGGCGGCGCCCCGGTCAGCAGCCTTGGTGATGTCGTCGGCATGAGCGGCTGGCAGTGCCGCGGCCGACAAGGCGAACAGAACGCCCCCCAGCAGCTTTCTCACTCAACCTCCGCGGCCCCAGACCACCCGAAGGAACGGAACCGCAAACTCGCGACCGATTCCAAGCAATATTGTTGCAATGCGGCAGGGGTCCGCGCAAGTAGGCCAGATGGGCGAAGCGGCGCGCCGGATGCGCGCGCGAAGACCGGCGGCAGCCCGGAGGCTGCCGCCGGCCGACGCGGTTCAGCTGGTGATCACTGCGGCGGGCGCGGCGCCCCGCCGGTCGCTCCGCCCGGCGTGGTCGGGCGGCTCATGTCCCGCGTCTTCTGCTCCGCGCGGATGCGCTCGGATTCTCGCTCCGACTTGAGCTGGGCCAAGGTCTTGAATTCCGGGGCTTTGGCCAGCTCCTCGCTGCTCATCGGCACGATGGCGAGCTGTTTGCCGCCCTTTTCGTCGAATTTGAGGCTCTCCCACGGCACCGCGACCGTCTTGGTGCCGATGCCGAGGAAGCCGCCGACCGACAGGACGGCGCCGGTGACCTGCTGGTCCTGGTCGATCAGCAGGTTCGAGATCTTGCCGACCGTCGCACCGTCCGGCGCGAAGACCGGCATGCCGATCACCTCGGCCGTCGATTTCTCCGTTTCATGCTGCACCACCAGGACGCTGCTGGAACCCGGTGCGGCCGGCGTGGTCGCCTGGGGCGTAGCCGCAGGCGGCGACGATGTCTGAGCGATCGCGGTGCCGGCCAGGAGCATAGCCAGCGCACCACCCAAGGCGGCGCGACGGATAACCTGCTCATGGGACATGACACACCTCTCTTCGTTTGCCCTGATTCACACGACAGCAACGCTTAGATAGGTGCGACGGTGCCTGCCGGTAGCCGCCGGCCCGACAAGGTCACGTTGGCATCACACCCAGCGGCAGCGAGCGAGAATTTTCCGATCGAGGGGCGTCCGCTTGGCAGATGCCGAAAGCGGGCTTGACATTGCTGCGCCGCAGCATCACATTGCGCGGGACCGCTGGACGGTCATTGGTGTTTCGGCCGCGTGAAGCGGCGCCGGTCCCCGCATTTCGCGATTGGTCCGGAACGTCGCCCTGCCGACACCCTCTCATCCCCATCCGATTGCCCAGGTCACGCGGGGCACTCCCCCGAAGTCACCGCGCGAGTGCGACGTTGAACCGTCGCCGTGCCTGCGCGCACACGCGGACCTGTTTGAAAGCAACTCCACTGACCCAGTTGACCGATTCCCCCCAGATCACCGGCGCCCAGTTCTCCGACCTTGGCCTCTGCCAGCCTCTGCTCAAGGCGCTGACCCAGGAAGGCTATGTCACCCCGACGCCGATTCAGTCCCAGGCCATTCCCCACATCCTCGCCGGGCGCGACATGCTCGGCACGGCGCAGACCGGTACCGGGAAGACCGCCGCCTTCGCGCTCCCCATCCTGCACCGGCTCGCCGCCGACCGGCGCCAGGCGCCGCGCAAGGGCAGCCGCGTCCTGGTCCTCTCGCCGACCCGCGAGCTCGCCCTGCAGATCGCCGAAAGCTTCCGTACCTATGGCCGTCATCTCGGCCTTTCGGTCGCGGTGGTGTTCGGCGGCGTCGGCGCCGGCCCGCAGATCCAGGCGCTCGCCCGCGGCGTCGACATTCTGGTGGCGACACCGGGCCGGCTGCTCGACCACCTGCAGGCCGGCTTCGCCCGGCTCGACCAGGTCGAGACCTTCGTGCTCGACGAGGCCGACCAGATGCTCGACATGGGCTTCATCCCGGCCATCCGCCGCATCGTGAAGACCCTGCCGGCCCAGCGGCTCAACCTGTTCTTCTCCGCCACCATGCCGCCGGAGATCGGCAAGCTCGCGGGCGAGCTCTTGAACCGACCGGAGCGCGTCTCGGTGGCGCCGGCCGCCGCCGCGGCCGACCGCGTCGCCCAGCATGTCGTCCACGTTTCGGGCGCGGACAAGCGCGCCCGGCTGACCCAGCTGCTACGCGACGGCGGCTATGGCCGCACGCTCGTCTTCGCCCGCACCAAGCACGGTGCCGACAAGATCGTGAAGGGGCTCGAACAGGCCGGCATCCGTGCCGTCGCCATCCATGGCAATAAGAGCCAGTCGCAGCGCGTCCAGGCGCTGGACGGCTTCAAGTCGGGCAAGACGCCGATCCTGGTGGCGACCGACATCGCCGCCCGCGGCATCGACGTCGACAACGTGACCCACGTCATCAACTTCGACCTGCCGCATGTCGCCGAATCCTACGTGCACCGCATCGGCCGTACCGCACGGGCCGGTGCCGAGGGCGTGGCCATCTCGCTGGTCGCACCGGACGAGCGGCCCCTGCTCCGCGCCATCGAGCGGCTGATCCGCCAGACTGTGCCGGTGATGGGCGAGCTGCCGCCGCTGCCCCAGCTGCCGCCGCAGCCGCACGAGCCGCGCCAGCGCCAGGACGGCCGGCCGCAGCAGCGCAACGGCAAGCCGCATCACGCCCACGGTCATAGCGGTCGCGGGCACCAGAGGCCGGAGGGCCGGCACGGCGGGGCGCATCACAATGGCGAGTCCCGACCGCAGCGCCCGGCCCAGCCGGCGCCGGCCGGCGACGGCGAGATTCGCAACGTCTCCTTCATGCGACCGCAGGAGAACCGGGCGCCGCACCAGCCGCATCTCCCGGCCGGCGCGCCGAAGCGTCACCGCCGCCCGCATCGCGGCCAGGGCCCGCGCCGCCAGCAGGCGGCAGGATAAGGGTTCCAAGCACGAAGCGGTCGCGCCCATGAGCCCTCCCTCGCGCTGCGCAGCAGCGAGAGGGAGGGCTGTCGTCACCTCACCTGGTAGCGCTGCAGCGAGCCGCGCAGCTCGCGCCGCGGCTTGCCCTCGACATAGGACAGGAAGTGGATGCGCATGCTGGAGCCTTCCAGCGCGCGCTCGGTCACCTGCGTCTCGATGGCGCCGTTCTCGTCCACGTCGATCGCGGTGACCACCAGCCGGTTGCCGTCGACCCGGGCCCAGGCGCAGCCCAGCGCCCCGCTCGGGTCGCAGCTAAGTTGCGCCTGCCAGAGATGCGGCGTCTTCGTCGGCTTGAACTCCATGGCGCGCACACGTGCCGCCTCGCCGGTGCGCGCCGCCTTGCCGATCCGCGCCAGCGACAGCATGGTGAAACTGCCGTCCTTGTGGACGTTGATCTTCACTTCCAGGTCGCGCAGCGAATCGCCGAGCGGGTTCGGCGTCACCAGGTCGATGCTGCCGCCGCGCCAGTCGCCGGCGAAGGCCTGGATGCCGCCATGTTGAGCGGCGGCGGGATGGCCGAACAGCAGCATGGCGGCGAGCAGAGCGAAGACGGCGCGCGCGATCACGGAAACCCCCTCGGAAATGAGGTGCGCATCCTCGCCGAGCGCGGGTTCCTCGGCAAGCGGCGCAATCACCCCCGGTCCGGCGCCATCTCGCGCCGGTCCAGGCCGTAATCTCGCAGCACCGACGCCACCAGGATGCGGTAATCGGCGAAGATCTCGCCGCGCCCCTTGGCCTGGGCCGCGCGGTGGCCGGTGCGGCGGCGCCATTCCGCCACCGCCGCCTCGTCGCGCCAGAGCGAGAGCGACAGGTATTTGCCCTCGTCGGTCAGCGAGCGGAACCGCTCGACCGAGACGAAGCCGTCGATGCTCTCGAGCTCGGCCTTCAGCCCGGCCGCGAGATCGAAATAGTCGCCCGCCCGCCCCGGCTTCGGCCGCACCTCGAAGATCACCGCGATCATCACATCCCTCCCGGCAGCTCGAGAAAGGCCGCGACGGCGGCATAAAGCTCGAACCGCGCTGCTTCCAGATGTGCGAGATGCGTCGCCCGCGCGATCTTCACATCCCATTTCGCCGCCGCGCCGAGCCCGCGGTAGAGCCGCCCCGCATCCTCGTCCGTGGTCAGGCTGTCCCATTCGCCGCGCACGATCAATGTCGGACACCTCACGGCGCCCGGATCGTAGAGCGCCGTGCCTGACCACAGCGCCATGATGTCGGCCGCCGGCCCGGCCGGCACGCGGACCGCCGGCGGGTCGCGCTCCGCGGCGTCGGGATCGCTCGCCAGATAGTCCGCCGCCCACAGGGCGAAGTGGCGCTCCGACAGCACCGGCGCCGCGCCGGCCGGCACGTCCTCGACGAAGCGGCGGTGCTGATTGGCGGCTCTGACCAGGCGCCAGGGCTCGCGCGGCTGCGGCATCACCTGGCCGTCGCGGCGCACGATCGGCCCGAACAGGGCGAGCCGGTGCACGCGGCCTCGCGCCGCCGCGATCTGCGCCGGCACGCAGCCCCAGGAATGCGCGATCACGCGAATGTCGGCCCGCACGCCGGCTTCGCGCATCACACCCAGCACCGCTTCGATCTGCCGCGCCGCATCTTCGCTTCGGCCGGCCGGTCCGTTTTCGCCGGCCGGACGCGAGGAGCGACCATAGCCCAGGAAGTCGAAGCCCCAGACCTGGAAGCCGCGTGCCACCAGGTCGTCGGCCCAGGAAAGCCCGTCGAAGCGATAGCCGACCGCGAGCCGGCTCGGAAAGGTCGCGCCATGCACATAGAGCACCGGCGGCGCCGCGGCCGCGCCGATCCGCCAAGCATTGAGCCGCTCGCCCTCGAACGGGATCTCGAACACGCTTTCCATCATCGCCTCCTCGCAAGCGAGGCTCTGCTCTAGCGGGCAGGCTCGGCGGGAAGCTTCGACCGGCCCCGAATTGGCACGGTCGCGCGGCGGCCGATCAGCGCCCGGCCAGCAGGTCGGCGGGTATGCGCGCCAGCGTGCGCCGGAACGGCGCGGTGTCGCCGAGGCCGCCGCCGACGATCAAGGCGCCTTGGATGCGGATCACCGCATCCTGCGCGCGCTTTGCCGCCTCAGCCCGCGGCAGGCCGGCCTCGGCGGCGAGAGCGGCCAGCGCGTCGATCCAGCGCTGGAACACCTGAGCGAGCTCGGCCTGGAACAGCTGGCGCGATTCGCCGATCACCAGATTGCCGAGCAGGCAGGACGCGCGGCCCCCCGCATAGAGGCCGTCGAGGTTCTTCAGCATCCGACCGAGCCGTTTCGCCGGCGTGCCGGCGCCGCTGAGCGGCGCGATGGCGTTGTCGCGGAGCCAGCGGGCGCCGCATTCGATCGCCGCGCGGCCCATATCGGCCTTACCGCCGGGAAAGTAGTGATAGAGGCTGGACCGCCCGAGCCCGGTCGCCTTCGACAGCTCGCTCAGCGAGGCGCCGTCATAGCCATAGCGCTGGAACACCGGCAGCAGGCGGAGCACCACCTCGTCGCGCGGGATCAGGGGGGCAGGCATCGGTCTCGGCCGGCAGGATGGGGCAGGCGGCGACGCTATG
This sequence comes from Desertibaculum subflavum, assembly GCA_003576705.1. Classification (GTDB taxonomy): domain Bacteria; phylum Pseudomonadota; class Alphaproteobacteria; order Ferrovibrionales; family Ferrovibrionaceae; genus Desertibaculum; species Desertibaculum subflavum. Next base: position 37,919 of record QOZS01000005.1, on the reverse strand, counting down.
AACGCGTGGACGGCGTGTCAAACCGCCGGCCACGGGCCACGCGAACGTGAAGCGCAGTGATTTTGTGGGGACCGTCCATCGCCGTATTATACCGATCGTTCGGTTCAATACAAGGCCGTTCGATCTGACCACCCCGACCACACGATGGAGGAATTCCCATGCCAACCGTATCGACCCTGATCCGCCGCCACGCGATCGGCGCCCTGGCCGCGCTGGCGATCGGCGTCGCCGCACTGCCCGCCTTCGCCATCGACCGTACCGGCGGCACCTATAACAGCCTCTATGCCGGCCTCGGCGCCAAGGGCTATGACGTCGTCGCCTATTTCACCGACGGCAAGCCGGTGAAGGGCAAGAACGACATCGAGGCCGTCCATGGCGGCGTCACCTGGAAGTTCGCCACCGCCGAGCACCGCGACCGCTTCATCGCCGACCCGGCCAAATACGCGCCGCAATATGGCGGCTTCTGCTCCTGGGGCGTCGCCAACGGCAAGCTGTTCGACGTCGACCCCGAGCGCGGCTGGAAGATCGTCGACGGCAAGCTCTACATGAACTTCAACGCCGACATCCAGAAGACCTGGGAGGAGAACCCCAAGGCCTTCATCAGCAAGGCCGAAGGCCACTGGCCGAGGCTGAACCGCTGACCACTGCAACCAGCAGCGTCGTGGCCGGGCTTGACCCGGCCACCCACGCCGCTGGGCAGTGCGGCGGATGGCCGTGGATGCCCGTGCCAAGCACGGGCATGACGAAAAGGGAGCCGCCAAACGCCCCCCCGGTTTCGATGCGGAGCGAAGCGATCCGCCCGAGGGCGCGCTAGATTGGCGCCCATGACGACACCGACCGACCTTGCCACCACCGCCCGCCTGATCGGCGACCCGGCGCGCGCCGCCATGGTGCTGGCGCTGATGGGCGGCACCGCGCTCTCGGCCGGCGAGCTCGCCCGCATCGCCGGCATTACCGCCGCCACCGCCAGCGGCCACTTGAAGCAGCTGGTCGCCGGCGGCCTGCTCGCCGTGGTGCCGCAGGGCAAGCACCGCTATTTCCGCGTCAATGGGCCTGACGTGGCGGCGACCATCGAAGGGCTCGGCGCGCTGGCAGCCGTGACGGCGCCGGTGCGCGGCCATCCGGCCTGGCGGAATGGCGGCGAGCTTCGGCACGCGCGCAGCTGCTACGACCATCTCGCTGGCGAATGCGCCGTCGCCCTGCACGACGCCCTGATCGGTCGCGCGCTGATCCGCGAGGACGGCAACGGCTATGTGGTGACAGCGGAGGGCGAGGCGACCTTCGGCAAGCTCGGCATCGACCTCGCGGCGGCGCGCAACCGGTCACGCATCTTCGCCCGGCCCTGCCTCGACTGGAGCGAGCGCCGCCCGCATCTCGGCGGCGCGCTCGGCGCCGCTCTGATGGATGCCTGCCTCACCCACGGCTGGGTCCGCCGCGGCGACAAGCCCCGCCTCGTCTGCTTCACCCCTAAAGGCAAGCAGGCCCTGCATGAGCGGTTGGGGGTCAGGATCTGACCGGCCGCCCGGCTATCGCGTGGGCTGGGCGAAGCGTGTCACCTGCTTGAAGCATTGCAACGGATGGCCGGCCCGATAGTCGAAATGGCCGTGGACATCGCGCCATTCCCAGTACTCGGCAAACTGCCGGCGCTCGCCCTTCAGGCCGGCGAGATCAAAAAAAAAGCGGCGGCCCATTGGCGGGCTTGCTCGGCGCGAGGCGACGCGAGGTCGCTTCCAGCCAGATGCGCATGGAGACAGGCGAGGTGGTACTTGGCCCAGTGCTTATGGTCGATGCCGGGCCACGACCCGTCCAGAAAGGCACGGAAGTCGCTTTCGATCTGCGCGGCATCGCGCGACCAGGCGGGTTCGTCCCTGGCCATGGCCTGCATCGCCAACAGCAATCTCAGGCGACCGCGTTCATAGAGAGCGTCGCCATAGAGCGTGGTCCCCGGCGTCGCCGTGCGCAGGACCATTTCGATCTCCGTCGATGCTCGGGCTGCGTCGCCCTGCAGATCGGCGAGCAGAGCCCGCTGATAGGCGATTTCGGCCGGTGCGACGGCAACGAAGCAGGGCTCGGCGGTTGCCGCCGCACTCGAGACCGCATCGAAATAGTGCTTGGCGATGTCGAGCTGGCCGCGCTGGCGGCTGACGATGCCCTGCAAGTAGGTCACATCCGGACAATTGGGAAGCAGTCGCGATATCTCCTGCAGCTTCCCCGCGGCCCAGTCGGTATTGCCGCGTGCCAGCGCGAATTGGACATCGAACAGGGCGGAACGAACCTGCTTGCTGTGCTGCACCAAAGCCGGCGGATTGACCAGATAGACCAGCGCCCCGAGCGCAAGGGCGCCGCTGCCGCGCACCGCGACACCCGGGATCGACTTGATCTCGACATGCAGCAGTCCGGGCAACACCGCCCCGATGCCGGCGGCCGCCAGTGCCATGACCACACGGGTCACGAAGACGGCGAGATCGGTCGGGTCGCGAACGAAAAACGCCAAGGCCAGCAGCACCAGCGAAAACACCGAGCCGAACGCGAAAGCGAGGATGATCTCGAGCTTTCCGCCCGCGCCCTCCTCGCGCTTCACGGCGTCCGTGGCTTTGCCGGCATCGCCCGCCATGGGTCGTCAATCCCGTCCCACTGTTCCCGCCCGTCGTCGGAGACGCAACGCTAGCCGCAGGGCGGATTGGGACAGGGCTTCGGCCCGTCCTTGCCGTCCTTCTTATCCTTGCCGTCGGATTGCTGCGCTATCGCCGGGTCGGTCCCGCCCATGGGGCCAACGCCCGCCCAGGTCAGAAGGGCGATTGCCAGAATCGCAATGCGAAGAAGATTGCTCCCGAAGTCCGCGCGCATGGCCGTCCCTCCGCCAATGCCCGACACGAGTTGCACCGCAACTATAGCACGTGCTGGCAATTAAGCGGAGGGCCTCGCGCCGAAGATGGCCGAGCCGACCCGCACTTCGGTGGCGCCGAGCTGCGCTGCAACCTCGAAATCGCTGCTCATGCCCATGCTGAGCCGGTTCAGGCCGTTGCGCGCGGCGATCTTGGCAAGCAGGGCGAAATGCGGTGCCGGCTCCTCCTCGGCCGGCGGGATGCACATCAGGCCGATCACCGGCAGACCGAGCTCGTCGCGGGCAAGCCGGACCAGCGCATCCGCTTCGAGCGGCAGGGCGCCCGCTTTCTGCGGCTCCTCCCCGGTATTGACCTGGACGTAGCAGTCGGGCCGGCGGCCCTGCTTCTGCATCTCGGCCGCCAGCGCGCGGGCGAGCTTCTCGCGGTCGACCGTCTGGATCGCGTCGAACGTTGCCACCGCCTCGCGCACCTTGTTGGTCTGCAGCGGGCCGATCAGGTGCAGCTCCAGATCCGGAAACTCGGCGCGCAGCGGCGGGAACTTCGCCATCGCCTCCTGCACCCGGTTCTCGCCGAACAGGCGATGGCCGGCGGCGAGAGCCTCGCGCACCGCCTCCGGCGGCATGGTCTTCGACACCGCAATCAGGCGCGGCGGATGAGCCGGATCGGCCGCCGCCTTGACCAGCTTCGCCTTGACGAAGGCGAGATTGGCGGCGATGTCGGGGCGGGACGGGGGAAGGGCGGAGCTCATGGCGATCGGGCGCAACCTAGCAATCGCGCTGGGCGGCGGGAAGGCGAAGCGAAAGGCAAAGCGCCGTTCGCCCGGCGGCGCCGGATTGCCGCGTCTCTGGCTGATGACCGACGCGCAACGCCTCGCCGATCCCCTGCCGGCGATCGGGCGCCTGCCGCGCGGCGCCGGCGTGATCTTCCGCCATTACGAGGCCAAAGGGCGCGACGCGCTCGGCGCAGCCGTTGCGCACGCCTGCCGTGTACGTCGCCTGACCCTGCTGGTGGCAGAGGATGCCGGCCTCGCGCTCCGGCTGCGCGCCGACGGCATCCACCTGCCGGAGCGCGCGCTCGGCCGGCTCCGGCACCTGAAGCGGCAGGGCTGGACCGTCACCGCGGCCGCACATGGCCCGCGCGGCCTGCGCCGCAGCGGCGGCGCCGACGCGATCCTGCTCTCCCCTGTCTTCCCGACCGCGAGCCATCCCGGCGCGGCCGGCCTGGGGCCGGTCAGATTCGCCGCGCTCGTCAGGCTGGCCGAAGCCCCGGTCCTTGCGCTGGGCGGCGTGAATGCTTCGACACAGCGCCGGCTGCGCGGCAGCGGCGCCTATGGGGTTGCCGGCATCGGCTGGGCCGCCTGAAGTCTTGGTTCGCTTCGGCCCAGATACCCGATTTACCGGTGCGATATAGCGAAGACGGCAACGCGCTTGCGGGTCCCCGCCTGCCAACACGCCCGCATCAATTGCGGACGCCCATCCCGTTGTAATGGCGCTGCAGCTCGCGCGACAGTTCCAGGGCCTGGTCATAGGCGCCGGCACCCGCCCGCGGCACCATCGGCACGGCGGCGTTCGGCATCCGGTTCTGGGTCTGCGCCAGCATGGCAGGCGACAGCGAGGGACCGGTGGCTGCGAGCGCGCCGCGGCTCTTCTCGCGTCCGCGGGCCGGGAACCAGCGGACATCGGCAGCAGCGGCCGGGGCCGCGGCAGCCGGGGCGGCAGTGACCGGCGGGGCGGCCGCCACCGTCTCGGCCGGCGGCGGCTTGGGCAGGGGTGCGGGCGGCGCGGCTTCGCCGGTCAGCTCCGCCTCCAAGGCGTCGAGATCGAGCGGCGCGCCGGCATCGGCGATGACGGTCTGCGCTGCGAGCGCCGAGGTTTCGGCCGGCGCGGGCATCGCGGCGGCGGCCGTGTCGTCCTCGCCCTTCAGCGTGGCGATCACATTGCCGGCGATGTCCTTCCCCGTCGCATATTGCACCAGCGCGTTGACCGCGCCGGAGATCATCCCGAAGACGCCGCCGAACAGGGCGCCGCCCAGGATGCGCTGACCCGGCTCGATCTCCTCGCCGGTGATCTCGCGATAGACCAGGCTGACGCCTGGGATGTGATGCAGCGGGTTGAGGCCGGACAGGAACTTCTTGAACCGCTCCGCCTCGTCGGCCCGGTTCTCCCAGGTCTTCGGCGCCATCTGGCCGAAATCACTGCCGGTCTCGGCATATTGCTCGCGATAGCCGGGCTCCAGCCACCATTTGGTGGCTGTCGGGGCAGGCGCGGCGGCGGAGACGGCATCGCTCATGACCCGGCTGCCTTTGCAACCGCCGGGCCAATCTCTACCTCAATGATTTCAGCCGGTTAGCCGGCCGGTACCCGGCAATTCCTGCCGCACGGACGGGATGGTCAGAAGAGATGGCCGGCCTTGTTCTTCTTGGTCGCCAGATAGACCGCATTGTGCGGGTTGGCCGGGAAGATATGCGGCACCCGCTCCACCACCTCGATGCCGAAGCGGCCGAGGGCGCCCACCTTCTCCGGGTTGTTGGTCATCAGCCGCACGCGCTCGAAGCCGAGCAGGCGCAGCATCTCGGCCGCCGGGCGGAACACCCGCTCGTCGGCCTCGAAGCCGAGCCGCTCGTTCGCCTCGATGGTGTCGAAGCCCTGGTCCTGCAGACGATAGGCGCGCAGCTTGTTGAGCAGGCCGATGCCACGGCCCTCCTGGGCGAGGTAGAGCACCACGCCGCCACCGGCGCGGCGCAAGGCGGCGATGGCGCCCTGCAGCTGCTCGCCGCAATCGCAGCGCAGCGAACCCAGCAGGTCGCCGGTGAAGCATTCCGAATGCAGCCGCGCCAGCACCGGATCGCCGCGCGGCGGGTCGCCCACCATGATGGCGATGTGCTCGACCGCGCCGTCGGCCGGGCGGAAGGCGAACAGCCGCGCATCCTCCGCGCCGGCGAGCGGCACCCGGGCCGAGGTGACCAGCGCGAGCCGGCTCGCCTCGCCGGCTTCATAGGCCTCGATGGCGGCGGCATCGGCGGCGAGCAGATCCTGCGCGGCAGCGAAGGCTCGCGCCGCCGACGGCGTGCAGCCATGCACAACCGCGGCCGGCAGCAGTCGCGCCAGCTTGCAGAGCCGGACCGCCGCCGCCTCCGCCGCGCTTGGCGGCGCCCGGCGGGCGGTGAACGGGCCCTTCAGCGGGTTGGCGAGGTCGAGCGTCGGATCGGCCAGCGCGTGCAAGGTTTCGAGGCCGAGATCGGCGGGCAGCGGCACCAGCGTCGGATCGGAGCCGGCGGTGCGGACATGCAGCCGCTGCGCGCGCGTGAAGCTGAGCGCGAAGTCGAGCGGGCCGAGCGCGCGCAGGCCTTCGAGCGTGGCGGCCGAGACGGTCTCGATGGCCAGCACGATCGCCGCCGCATCGCCCGCCAGCAGAGCCACGGCCCGGCCGCGGCGCAGCTCGCCGGCGGCACGTTCCACGGCATAGGGCCCGGTCGGGGCCGGCTGCAGCGCCTGGGACATGCGATCCGATCTAGCCCTGCCGCCCCGCCCCGGCAAGCGCCGGCCGTGCAGGCGGGCTATGCGGCGGCCGGCACCCGCTTGCCGTCTCGCCCGACCACCCGGCCGCGGTGCAGTACCAGCTCGCGGCGCGGATGGCCGGCCACGGCGGCCGGGATGTGTTCCGCCTCGACCAGGGCGAAGGAGGCGTCGGCGCCGACTGCGATGGCTGGAACGGGCTGGCCAAGCGCGCGGGCGCCGTGGCCGGAGCAGAGCTCGAAGGCGAAGCGGAGCTGCGTGTCGCGCCGGTAATCGGCCCGCCAGCAGATCATGGTGGCGCGTTCCAGCATGTCGGCATTGCCGATCGGGTTCCAGGTGTCGCGCACGTCGTCGTTCCCAGCGAAGACGAGGACGCCATGTTCATGCAGCAGCTCCAGCGGCGGCACCGCCCAGACCGCGCCGCCATGGGTGACGAGGCCGACGCCGGCCTTGGCCATGCGGTCGGCCATCGCCTTCTGCTTGTCCGGCGGCGCGGAGCCGAGGCAGAAGCCGTGGGAGACCGTCACCTTGCCGCCGAGGCCGAGCGCCGTGGTGCGCTCGCAGATCTGGTCCAGGCTGTGCAGGCCCATCTCGCCCGGCTCGTGCAGGTGGATGTCGACGCCCTTGGCCCGGTGGTCGGCGATCTCGAACACGGTGTCGAGATGGCCTTTGACGTCGCGGTCGATCTCCAGCGGGTCGAGCCCGCCGACCAGGTCGGCGCCGCTCTGCACCGCCCGGTCGAGCAGGTCGGCGACGCCCGGGCAGCGCATGATGCCGGATTGCGGGAAGGCGACGATCTCGACCGTCACCTCGCCCGCGCGCGACGCCTTGGCCGCCAACACGCCCTCAAGCTTGGAGAGTCCGCCTTCGAGATCCACGTCGACGTGGGTGCGGACATGCGCGGTGCCGTGGCCGATGCACCAGTCGAGCAGCGCCGTCGCCCGCTGTTCGACGCTGCGGTTCAGCATGGGCCAGATCTTCTTGTCGGTCTCGATCCGGCTCATCCGCTGCGGCTCGGCCTGGTGGGCGAGCCAGGGCCCGCCGGCCAGCGTCTTGTCGAGATGCATGTGGCCGTCGACCAGCGCGGGGATGGCGAGCAGGCCGTGCCCGTCGATTGTCTGCTTCGCATGCGGCGCCGGCGCGCCGGCCGTTACCAGCGCGGCGATGCGGCCCTTGTCGATCAGGAAGCCGCCGGCAAAGCCGTCATCCAGTCGGACGTTCGCAACGAAGCAATCGGCCATGGCGCCCTCCTCCGGCTGCCGCGCCATCATGCAGCATCCGGGCCAGGAGGTGCGGCGCGATCAGCCGCCACGGCGCAGGAACGGCGTGCCCGCCTTGTCCGGGTCGGGAACGATGTTGACGATGTCGGCGGGCGGCGGCGGCGCTTTCGCCGCGGCACGCCGCTTGGCCAGCAGCTCGCGCGCCCTGGCCTCGCGATCGGTGAAGGTGAAATAGCCGCCGGCGCGGGCCGGATAGGCGCGGACATCGCCGAGATAGTGCGTGCGTCCGGCCTGAATGGTGAAGGGCAGCGAGAACGGCGTGCGGGCGCTCCATTCGCGCGAGGCGCCAAACAGGCCCATGGCGAGGAACGAGACGTCGTAGAATTCATAGCGGCCGGGCGGCAGGGTCACCTCGAAGAAACGCCCGACCACCCTGCCGCGCTCGCGGAGATCGTCGTCGCCGCTATCGTCGAGCGGCTCAACGTTGAGGGCCGCGGTCTCGCCCGTATCGAAATTGCGATAGCGCAGCATGTAGCGGTTGATCGCGCCGGCGCTGATATCGGCCGTGATGGTGCCGAACATGACGGCACGCTGGCCCTCCGGCAGCGCCTCCCAGCGGGTCGGCGCGATCGAGGGCGCGCAGGCGAACAAGGCACACAGAAACCCGAGGACGATCCCCCACCGCACGAAACGCATCGCCGATACCAGCAGTTGTTTCGCGCATCGTACGGGCTGGCTGGCGCCCTCGCCAGTCGTTGCTCAGCGCCGCCGGCGCAGAACGAGCGCGCCGAGGCCGACGAGCAGGGCGAGCAGGCCCGACGGCTCCGGCACGTCGGTCATCGCGATCAGCTCGCCGCCGTTGAGCAGCAGGTAGTTGCGGCCGGCAAGATAGGCGTTCCCGGCGAGGCCAGGGTCGTAATAGATGTTGAAGCCGTTGCCGGCGATGTTGGCGATGCTGTCGCCCTGGATCTCGGCGCCGAGCAGCTCGCCGAGATAAAGTGCCAGATCGTCTACGCCGTCGATGCCGGCGCCGAGCGCGAGGTCGTTGCCGAGCTCGATCAGCAGGCTCGCCCAGCTGAAGTTGTCGATCAGGCCCGCCTTGGTCGCGCCGAGATCGCTGCCGGTCAGCAGCATCAGATGCGAGGTGTCGGACGGACCGACCAGTTCGAGCCTGGCGAGCTCGGTCATCCAGATCGTGTTCTGCTGGCTGCGGTTCAGGAAGTCGCCGCCGACACGGAGCACGTCGCCGGCGCCGGCCTGGATGGCGCCGCCCTGAGCCACCTGCACCGTGCCGGTCGCGATCTGGGCGCCGGCGAGCTTCATGACGGCGCCGTCGGCAACAGTTACGCTCTGGCTGAAGCTCTGCGCGCCGGTCAGGGTCCAGCTGCCGCTCTCGACCTTGAGCTGCTCGAAATTGGCCGTGTTGGCGAGATTGCCGGTGCCGGCGAGGCGGACCGCGTCGATGCCGACGCCGCCATCGGCGAGGCCGGTGATGGCCGAGCCGGTCTTTAGGTTGAGCGTGTCGTTGCCGGCGCCGAGGTCGAGGGCGAGGCCGTTGGTGCCCGAGATCACGCCGGCATTGGTGACGGTGTCGTCGAAATTGCCGACCAGCTTCACGCCGAAACCGTTCAGGCCCTGGATGGTGCCATCGTTGGTCAGCGCGGTGGCGGCGTAGGCGCTGTTGCCGTCGCCGTCGTCGATCAGGATGCCGTGGTTGGCGCCGCTGATCAGCGCGCCGGTGTGGTTGGTGATCGAGCCGCCGCCGGCCGCGATGCCTTCGCTGGCATTGGGCGAGCCGGCGCCGCCGACCGCGCCGGTGCCCTGGATGATGCCCCAGTTGATGATCGTTGCGGCGAAGTCGATATCGACCCCATCGCCGTCGCCGACCAGCGAGGTGCCGTCGACCGCGCCGGTGATGGTACCGAAATTGGTCACGGTGCCGGTGCCGTCGGAGCCGACGCCGGAGCCGTTGCGGCCGGTGATGGCGGCGCCGGCCGCATTGGTCACGGTCAGCCCGACATCGCTGGTGATGCCGTGGCGGGCGCCCGAGATGCTGCCGCCCGCGAGGTTGTTCACCGTGGCGCTGCGGCCCTGCATGTCGACGCCGTCGAAGTTCGTATCCGGCGCCGCCGTATTGACGACGATCTGCCCGGCATTGTTGACCACGGCGCCCTCGCCGGTGCGGAGCGCATCCTGGCCGACCGACTGGATCAGGCCGGTCGCGAGATTGTTGATCTGCACCGTGCCGGTCGCCGAGCCGTTGCCATCGAAGTCGAGCGCCTGGCCGTCGACGGTCGAGCGGATGGTACCGGCGTTGTTCACGATCACCGTGCCGTTGCCGATATCGGTGTTGATGCGGAAGCCGTCGCTCGCGCCGCTCAGCAGCGCGCCGAGATTGTTGTTCAGGGTGAAGTTCCGCGGCGGGTTGGCGCCCGATGTATCGATGCCGCGGTTGCCCGACGTGATGGTACCGGAATTGTCGATCGTCACGCCCGCCGAAGGCCCGCTCCAGGTGATCGCCGTGCCGCTGACCGAAAGGGTGCCGCCCGCCTCGACCGTGCCGGTATCGGTGCCGGTGACCGGCTTGTTCGCCGTGTCGGTGACGCCGCTGCCGACAGTGAACGGAATGGCGAAAGCGGGCATGGCGCCGCTCGCGGCGAACAGGCAGCCCAAGGCGAGCGCATGGGACAGGCGCGGCGGCATAACGATCATGATTGGATATCCCCGGGAACGTCTTGGTTGGCCCGGTCTTAGCGGGGCTGCGTGACGGATCGATGACGAGGCACCGCCGATGGTCACGAATGCAGTTGGGCGCCGCGCGGCCTCGCGCTACTGTTGTCGACAGCAACAATATCCGGGGAGACGACGCCGATGCGCATGAGCCGCGACCGCATCCTGACCAGCCATGCCGGCAGCCTGCCGCGCACCGAGGAGCTGATCGAGGCGAACCGCCAGCGCGAGGCCGGCGGCATGAAGGAGGAGCCCCGCTTCCAGGGCCTGCTCAAGGCGGCGGTCGGCGAGGTGGTGAAGCGTCAGAAGGCCGCCGGCATCGACATCGCCGGCGACGGCGAATACGGCAAGTCGATGGGCCACAAGATCAACTACCGCGCCTGGTGGAGCTATTCCTTCCACCGGCTCGGCGGGCTCACGCTTCGCGGCCTCAATCTCTACGACTTCCCGCCCAACCGCTCCGAACCCGGCAAGGTGGTGCTGTCGAGCTTCTCGGACCGGCGCGATCGCAACCGTTTCAAGGCGGCCTACTCCGACCCTGAGTCGGGCGTCTCCACCGGGCCGCGCACCAACGACTGGCCGGTCTGCACCGGCCCGCTCACCTATATCGGCCAGGCGGCGATCAAGGCCGATATCGACAACTTCAAGGCGGCCCTGGCCGCCGCCGGCGTCGAGGAAGGCTTCATGACCTCGATCGGCCCGGGCAGCTGCTCGCGCATCGGCAACGAGCACTACAAGACCGACGAGGAATTCCTCTGGGCCTGCGCCGACGCCATGCGCGAGGAATACAAGGCGATCGTCGATGCCGGCCTGGTGCTGCAGATCGACGATCCCTCGATCGCCGAGAATTTCGACCAGATCGTCCCCGAGCCCTCGGTCGCCGATTATCAGAAATTCACCATGCAGCGGGTCGAGGCGCTGAACCACGCTCTGAAGGGCCTGCCGGAAGACCGCATCCGCTTCCATCTCTGCTGGGGCAGCTGGCACGGCCCGCACACCACCGACATCCCGATGAAGGACATCGTCGAGGTGATGCTGGCGATCAAGGCCGGCGCCTATTCCTTCGAGGCCGGCAACGTGCGGCACGAGCACGAGTGGAAGGTGTGGGAGGAGGTGAAGCTGCCCGACGGCAAGCTGATGCTGCCCGGCGTCGTCAGCCACGCGACCAACGTCGTCGAGCATCCCGAACTGGTCGCCGAGCGCATCCTGCGCTTCGCCAGGCTGGTCGGCCGCGAGCGGGTGATCGCCGCCACCGATTGCGGCCTCGGCGGCCGCGTGCACCCGGAGATCGCCTGGGCCAAGCTCGAGACGTTGTCGCAAGGCGCGGCGCTGGCGAGCAAGCAATTGTGGCGCTGAGCCCTACTAAGCCAGTGTCCAGATTTCGATCAGGTGGGCGCGGCCGCGGAGCTGGACGGGCGGCTGGGCGAGGAAGCCGTCGAGCAGGGTGATCGCCTCTTCCAGGTCGGCCTGGGACAGCACCGCCCAGCGCAGCGCGCCGCTGATGACCACCGCCACGTCGAGGCCGCGGGTCGCCTCCTGCAGGCGGCTCGCTACGTTGACGGTATCGCCGAGCGTGGCGAGCTCGACCCGATGCTCGCCACCGATCTCGGTCAGGACCACCGGACCCCAATGCACGCCGATCCCGACCTTGACCGTCGGTTGCCCGGTGGCAACACGTTCTGCATTCCAGGCCGTCACCGCCTGTGCCATGTCGCGGGCCGCGGCCAGCGCGTCGACCGCGTCGCGCTTGCCCGCGACCGGCAGGCCGAAGGTCGCCATCAATCCGTCGCCGAGATATTTGTCGAGCGTGCCGCCATGGCTCCCCACGCAGGGCGCGACATGCCGGAAGAAGTCGCGCAGCAGCTCGACGGCATGCTCCGGATCCACCTCCTCGGTGAAGCGGGTGAAGCCGACGATGTCGACGAACAGGATGGCGGCGGTGGCGCGCGTCGGCCCCTTGACCGCCGACAGGCTGGTCACGTTGGGCGAGACGTAGCGGGCGAGATTGGCGCGGCCGCGCTCCGCCTCGGCCTGGCGGGCGACCAGCCGCCGCGCACGGGCGACGCCCAGCGCCACCGTGCCGGTCACCAGCCCCAGCAGGATCATCTGCTTGGACAGCGTCAGGACGCGAAGGTCCCAGGGATCGGTCAGGTAGACCAGGCGCTGGGCGTCCGGCGCGCCGATCCAGGGCTCCGGCGCCGGGCTGCGCGGGCCGAAACCCGGCTGCGACATGACCCAGAGCGCGGCGCCGAGCCAGGCCGCCGCCGCCGAGGCGCCGACCCAGAGCACCAGCCGGGCCGAGAACGACAGCGCGTAATGCGCCACCAGCACCAGGAGATAGAGGCTGTTGTCGAACTTGAAGCGCGCCGCCGGGGGCAGGATGTCCTCCGGGTCGAACGGGTTCGGATAGAGGATGGCGAAGGCGACCAGCGCCGCGTCCAGCGCCGCGCCGACATAGAAAGTCCAGGCCGGCCAGCCCCGCCGCGCCGCCAGCACGCTCAAGCCGCCGAGCCCGAGCAGCGCCAGCAGCAGGGCCATGTGATAGAGCGGCGCCGTGTAGTAGTTGGAGAACACGATCAGAAAGGTCGAGATCGCCGCCACCGCCACCGCGCGGGCATAGAAGGCGAGCTTCAGCCCTTCGATCTCCGCCCGGCGGAACGCCGCACGGTGCTCCCGCGCGAGGGTATCGAGGCCCATCCGCCGCCGCCAACTCGCGGCGCGTACCAGTGTTCGCAACATGCTCAGAGGAATCCGAATCCGATCGGCCCCGACCATAACGGTCGCGCGGGCCGAAAGCGCGTGATAACGGTCAATCTGCCGCCGGAATGCCGGGGGCCGTTGCGCCGTTGACACCGCGTGCCCGGCTCCGCTTTCCTGCCCCCATCGGGCCTCGGGCCGGGAGGAATCAGGCGCATGCAAAGCCGCTATCAGGAGGTCTACGACCGCTCGCTCAACGACCGCGAGGGGTTCTGGGCCGAAGCCGCCAAGGCGATCGACTGGAGCCGGCCGTTCGACCGGGTGCTGGACAACAGCCGCCCGCCCTTCACCCGGTGGTTCGTCGGCGGCGAGATGAACACCTGCCATAACGCCATCGACCGGCATGTCGCCGCCGGCCGGGCCGACCAGGTGGCGTTGATCTACGACAGCCCGGTGACGGGCACGATCCAGCGCTTCACCTATCGCGAGCTGCAGTCGCGCGTGGCGCGGATCGCCGGCATGCTGACCACGCTTGGCGTCACCAAGGGCGACCGCGTGCTGATCTACATGCCGATGGTGCCGGAAGCGGCCATGGCGATGCTGGCCTGCGCCCGCATCGGCGCGGTGCATTCGGTGGTGTTCGGCGGGTTCGCGCCCAAGGAGCTTTCCACCCGGATCGACGACGCCAAGCCCAAAGTGATCATGGCCGCGTCCTGCGGCATCGAGGGCGCGCGCGCCATCCCATACAAGCCGCTGCTCGACCAGGCGATCGACATGGCCAGGTCGAAGCCGAATGCCTGCGTCGTGCTGCAGCGGCCGCAGGCGCCGGCCGAGATGCTGGCCGGCCGCGACCACGACTGGCGCGCGCTGGAAGCGGTGGCGCCCGAGGCGGGCTGCGTGCCCGTGAAGGCGACCGACCCGCTCTACGTGCTCTACACCTCCGGCACCACCGGCATCCCCAAGGGCGTGGTGCGCGACAATGGCGGCCATGCGGTCGCGCTCTACTGGACGATGAAGAACGTCTACGGCGTCGAGCCGGGCGAGGTGTTCTGGGCCGCCTCCGATGTCGGCTGGGTGGTCGGCCACAGCTACATCGTCTATGCCCCGCTGCTCTACGGTGCGACCGGGATCATGTTCGAGGGCAAGCCGGTCGGCACGCCGGATCCGGGCACCTACTGGCGGATCATTGCCGAGCATAAGGTGGCCGCGCTGTTCACCGCGCCGACGGCATTCCGCGCCATCAAGCGGGACGACCCGAAGGGCGAGTTCATCCGCAAATACGACCTGTCGAAATTCCGTACCCTGTTCCTCGCCGGCGAGCGTGCCGATCCCGACACCATCCAGTGGGCCGAGCAGATGCTGCGCAAGCCTGTCCTCGATCACTGGTGGCAGACCGAGACCGGCTGGCCGATGGCGGCAAACTGCGTCGGCCTCGGCACGCTCCCGGTGAAGTACGGCTCCCCGACCAAGCCCGTGCCTGGTTACGAGATCCAGGTGGTCGACGAGCACGCGAAGGAAGTGAAGCGAGGCGAGACCGGCGCCATCGTGGTCAAGCTGCCGCTGCCGCCGGGCGGCTTCCCGACGCTGTGGCAGAACGACGAAGGCTTCGTGAAGAGCTATTTCGAGGAGTTCCCCGGCTTCTACAAGACGGCCGATGCCGGCTACATGGACGAGGACGGCTATCTCTACGTGATGAGCCGCACCGACGACATCATCAACGTCGCTGGCCACCGCCTCTCCACCGGCGCGATGGAGGAGGTGCTGTCGAGCCATCCGGACGTCGCCGAATGTGCGGTGATCGGCGTCGCAGACCAGCTGAAGGGCCAGGTGCCGCTCGGCCTCGTGGTGCTGAAGGCGGGCGTCAACCGGCCGCCGGGCGAGATCTCCACCGAATGCATCGGCCTGGTGCGCGAACGGATCGGCCCCGTCGCCTCGTTCAAGACCGCGCTGGTGGTGCCGCGCCTGCCCAAGACCCGGTCGGGCAAGACGCTCCGCGGCACCATGCGGAAGATCGCCGACGGCGAGGCGGTGACGGCACCGGCGACCATCGACGACCCGGCCGTCCTGCCGGAGATCACTGAAGCGCTGAAAGCCGCCGGCTACGGAGAGAAGGGTCGATGAATCCAGGCGCCTGACCGACGCCGACGTAGCTGCGATCGAACGCGGCGTCCGTTAGACGATAGAGGACGCGCGCGCCGCAATTGCGCGTCGGCCGCCGAGCGGTCGAAACAGCTTGCCTTTGCCAGCACTTGCTCCATCTTGCATTGCGTCGGCAAAAGAAGTGGCGCTGGGCACCAGCGGCTTGGAGAGCCCCCACTCCTTTTCTCTACAAGCGATCCGGGTGCCTGCCTGCTGCGGGCGCTTTTCAGCGACAGCCTGCAGGTTTGCGTCGGCGCCTTCCCCGTGATCCAGGGTCCGGGTCAGAAGCCGTGGTGCGAAGTGGCTCGCGATTCGATCCGCTTTCGGCGTGCGCTATTCGGCAACAATGGCCAATCGGGCCAATTCAGGGAGTGACACACATGGCCAAAGGGCAAAAGCGCAGCAATCGTGAAGCGAAGAAGCCGAAGGCTGCCAAGCCACCTCCGGCGAGCGCCCCGACCGTGCTCCACTCACGCAACGGCTCGCCACCCATCGGCCAGCCGCGCGGAAAGCGTTGAGAGATCGCAGGCAGCAACCCTGGCACCTTCGAGACGCGTGCGGTGCGGGTTTACTTCGATTGACGGGACGGCGACACGCGGATTGCCAAAATGGTAGAGCGACGACGCTGTTTCGAGGGCGCGCGCAAATCTGGCAAGTTTGGTTATGATCGCCCCCCTTAAGAGGGGAGAGCGACGATGACGAAGGCATTCCGCTTTGCGCGTACCGGCGGTCCGGAAGTGATGGAATGGACCGATGTGGAGGTCAAGGCGCCGGGGCGCGGCGAGGCGCTGATCAGGCACACCGCCGTCGGCATCAACTACATCGACACCTATCACCGCTCCGGCCTCTATCCCCTGCCGCTGCCCTCCGGCATCGGCGTCGAGGGCGCCGGCGTGGTGGAGGCACTCGGGCCCGGCGTCAAGGGCCTCAAGGTCGGTGACCGCGTCGCCTATAACGGCGGGCCGCTTGGCGCCTATTCGGAACAGCGGATCTACCCGGCCGACCGGCTGGTCAAGCTGCCCAAGGGGGTGAGCGACAAGACCGCCGCCTCGATGATGCTGAAGGGCATGACCGCCTGCTTCCTGCTGAAGCGCACTTTCAAGGTGAAGCCGGGCATGACGATCCTCTGGCACGCCGCGGCCGGCGGCGTCGGCCTGATCGCCTGCCAATGGGCCAAGGCGCTGGGCGCCACCGTGATCGGCACCGTCGGCTCCGACGAGAAGGCGAAGCTCGCCAAGGCGGCCGGCTGCAAGCACGTCATCAACTACAACAAGGAGAATTTCGTCGAGCGGGTGAAGCAGATCACCAAAGGCAAGGGCGTGCCGGTGGTATATGATTCGGTCGGCAAGTCGACCTGGGATGGCTCGCTCGATTGCCTCGCCCCACTCGGCATGATGGTCAGCTTCGGCAATGCCTCCGGCGCGGTGCCGCCCTTCCCGATCGGCGTGCTGGCGCAGAAGGGCTCGCTGTTCCTGACCCGGCCGACCCTCTTCACCTATTCGGCGCAGCCGAAGGACCTGCAGGCGCTGGCGCGCGACTTGTTCAAGGTGGTCGGCGACAAGACGGTGAAAATCAAGATCAACCAGACCTACCCGCTGTCCGAGGCGCCGCAGGCGCATCGCGATCTGGAGGGCCGTAAGACCACCGGCTCCACGGTGCTGCTGCCGTGAGCGAGGCAGCTGACTACGCGAAGGTGGTGCACGGCATCACCCTCGCCCCGGCGGAGGCAGACGGCGCCGCCGCCGTCGCCGCCGCGACCGCCGAGGCCATCCGGCAGGACGCCTCCGTCCTGCCCTTCGGATCGGAGCCGGGCAGCTACATCGTCACGGTCGGCCTCGTCGCCGGACGGGGAGACGGCCGTGCCGGGCGCTGACCTCGCCGACCTCGGCGTCGCGGAGCTGGCGGAAGGCATCCGCGAGCGCCAGTTCTCCTCGGCCGAGGCGACCGCGGCCTGCCTCGCGCGCCTCAAGACGATCGGGCCGAAGCTCAATGCCGTGGCGCAGATCGACGAGGCCTTCGCGCTGGCCCAGGCCGATGCGGCCGATGCGCTGCTGGCGGCCGGGCGCGTGCCGGGACCGCTGCACGGCGTGCCGATGGCGCATAAGGACATGATGTTCCGCGAGGGGCGCATCTCGGCCTGCGGCACGCGCATCCTAGCCGGCACCGCCGCCGAAGAGACGGCGACGGTGCTGGAGCGGCTCGACGCCGCCGGCGCGATCGAGATCGCCCGCCTCAACATGGTGGAATTCGCGCTCGGCCCTACCGGGCACAACGTGATTACCGGCCATGTGCGCAATCCCTGGGATACGAGCCGGATCACCGGCGGCTCCTCCTCCGGCTCCGGCGCTTCGGTGGCGGCGCGGCTGGTGCCGGCGGCGCTCGGCTCCGATACCGGTGGCTCGATCCGATTGCCGGCCTCGATCTGTGGCGTGGTCGGCATCAAGCAGACCTACGGCCGGGTCAGCCGCGCCGGCGCCATGCCGCTCTGCTTCTCGCTCGACCATGTCGGGCCGCTGGCTCGCTCGGTGCGCGACGCGGCGATGGTGCTGGAAGCGATCTGCGGCCCCGACCCGCGCGATCCGACCACGCTCGACGTGCCGCAGCCCGATCTGCTCACGACGCTGGAAGAAGGTGTGAAGGGCCTGCGCATCGCCGTGCCGGGGGACGAGGCCTTTGCCGATTGCGACAGCGAGGTGATGGCGGCGTTCCATGCGGCCGTCGAAACGCTCAAACGCGCCGGCGCCGAAATCCTACCGGGCCGGCTGCCAGACCTCGACCGCGCCAACCGGTTGACCACGCTGGTCATCTCGGTCGAAGGCGCCGCCTATCACGCCAACTGGCTGCGCGAACGGCCGCAGGAATACGGCGCGCAGACCCGGGCGCGGCTGCTGCCCGGCCTGTACCAGCCGGCGGTGCGCTATCTGGAGGCGCTGAACCTGCGCGGGCCCCTGCTCGCGGAGTTCGTCGAGCTCGGCCTGAACGGCGCCGATGCCTTCCTGATGCCGACCTCGCCGGTCCCCACGCCGACCATCGCCGAGACCGATGTCGGCGGCGATGCCGGCGCGGTGCAGAAGGTGATCGCCATCGCCCGCTACACCCGGCTCGGCAATTTCCTCGGCGTGCCGGCGATCAGCGTGCCGGCGGGCTTCGACCGGCGCGGCATGCCGATCGGCCTGCAGATCATGGGCCGGCCGCTGGACGAGGCGCTGATCTGTCGCGTCGCGCGCGCCTACGAGCGCGAGACTGACTGGGCGGGCCGCCGGCCGAACATCGCCTGACGCCACCCTATCGTGCTGTCATCGCTTGACGGCGTCGCCGCGCCGACCCTGGTCACGCTCGTCCTGGCGGCGCTGATCGCCGGCACCTCGCGCGGCTTCTCCGGCTTCGGCGCGGCGCTGATCTTCATTCCGATCGCCAGCGCCGCGGTAGGTCCCAAGGTCGCGGCGCCGCTTCTTCTGGTGGTCGATTCCATCCTGTCGCTCAGCATGGTGCCGGGCGCCTGGCCGCGCGCCGCGAAGCGCGACGTCGCCGTGATGGCGACCGGCACGCTCGCCGGCGTGCCGACCGGCGCCTGGATCCTGAGCCGGAGCGATCCCGTTTCGGTGCGCTGGGTCATCACGGCGATGATTTTCGCCCTGTTGGCGCTGCTGGTCTCCGGCTGGCGCTACCGCGCTCGGCCGAAGGTGCCGCTGACCATCGGCGTCGGCGCGGTGGCCGGCCTGTTCAGCGGCCTGGCCCAGGTCGGCGGGCCGCCCGTCGTCGCCTATTGGCTCGGCGGCGCCAGCGATGCCGCGCGGGTGCGGGCCAACATCGTGCTCTATTTCGCGGTGTCGAGCTCGTTCGTCTTCGCGAGCTATATCGCCAACGGGCTGTTGACCACGAGCATCATCGGCCTCGCCCTGGTGACCGGGCCGGCCTATGGATTCGGCATCTGGTGCGGCTCCCGTCTGTTCGGTCGGGCGAGCGAGGTGATGTTCCGCCGCACCGCCTACGCGCTGATCGCGGCGGCTGGCCTGATCGGCCTGCCGGCGCTGGACGGCCTGCTGCGCTGAGGCGTCACTCCTCGGCGGGACGGAACGGCAGGTCGAACCAGACCGGGCGGTGGTCGGAGACCGGCAGGCTCGCCTTGGCCAGGCACTTCTTTCGAGCGGCGGTGTGCTCCTTCGTATCCGGTGCCGCGGTGATACCCGCAAGACACGCATCTACGCGGAAGACGGTGAAATCGAACTTCTCGATCGCGTGGATCCGGACCGGGTCCTTGGCCGCGTTGCCGGCATCGAGATAGCAGACGTTGTCGTACAGGCTGACATCGCCAATCGTCGTCTTGACGCCCGGCCCCTCGACGATCCGGCAATTCAGGCGGCTCACCGTCTTCAAGGCTTCGGCGAAGCGCTTGTTCTCCGGCGGCTCGTTGAAATCGCCGAGCAGGATGAGCCGGCGGCCGGCCGGCTGGCGCTTGCGCAGCTTGCCGAACTCGTCCGCGAGTGCCGCAAGCTCCAGCTCGCGGCCCTTGGCGGTGCCGAATAGCAGGTGGATGGTCAGCAGGGTGAACTCGTCGTCGCCGGCACGGAACGAGGCGAAATAGGGCTCGCGGATGAACTGGTCCTTCTTGTCGGCGACAAGGCGGCCCTCGGCCACCACTTCGAGCCTGTCCTGCCGGTACAGGAAGGCATAGAGCTCCTTGACGCCGCGCCCGACGGGCTTGCTCACCTCCGCCTGCCAGGTGTCCTTCGGCACCTTCACGACCTTGTCCTGATCCAGCGCCTTGCGCAGGCGGTCGAGCACGTCGCCGTCACGCAGCTCCTGCAGCGCGACGAGATCGAAATGGCGCAAGATCCCGGCGATATAGGCGAGTTCGCAATCGTCCCGCGAAGCGTTGGAGAGGATGCGCACGTTGAAGGTGGCGATGCGGATCTTGTCCGCCTCGCGGGCGGGGATCTGCAGGCGCTTGCTGTCGGCCCCGGCGGTGCAGGCCGCCTCGGCATCGGCGGCAACAAGGCAGGCGGCCCCGACCAGCGCGATGCATCCCGGCAGTGCGGGCAGCCAGCGCGCAAGCAGGGAGCGGACCTTCTCCATCGCGCGTTACGGCTTCGCGCCGAAGCGCTCGAGCAAGCCCCGTATCGTCTTCTTCTCCTCCTCGTCCTTGGAGATGCGAAGCCGGTCGAGCAGGCCTTCGATCAGCGCCTGCTCCTCCGACATCACGCGCGGCTTGGGCTCGGCACGGCGCACCGTGGTATCGCTGATCTTGGGCAGCAGGGCGGCGACGATGCGCTCGATGGTGTTGAACAGGAAGTCGGAATTGTACCCGGCGATGAAGCCGAGCGCCTTGGCGCTGAGTTCGATGACGCCGCCGCTGCCATCGGGAATCTCCGCCACCAGGAAGACGATCGCCCCGCCGCCGACCACGCCGAGCAGGATGCGGCTGTTATATTCCGGGATGCGCTGCGGGTCGAAGCAGCGCTGATGGATGAAGACATGCGCCGAGCGCAGCAGATAGGCGCAGGCGCCGAGGCCGCCATAGGTGAAGGGCAGCAGCGTATTGAGCAGCGCATAGGGCAGATAGAGCAGCCAGCCCCAGAGGCGGGAGACGACCTCGTCGTCGATCGGCGGCGCGGCGGCGCCGAAGGTCACCTCCAGGGTCTCGCCGGTCACCGCCAGAACCATGAAGATGATGGTCCAGACCCACAGCCGGCGCGACCATTGCGTGGCGCGGTTGTGGCCCCACCGGCTTTCTTCCCAGCCCGGCTCATCTTTGCTTTCTGCCGTCGCTGCAAGGGTGGCCGCCGTCACCGGGCTGACGAACTGGGCGAGGTCGCGGTAGGCGCGTTCGAATTCGGCGCGTTCGGCCGCGCCGACCGTCTTGTCGCCGGTCAGCAGGTCCTCCGCCTTCTTGATGGTCAGGACCACGTTGTCGCTGACGCCGCGTCCGTCGGGGGAGACGATGCCCCGCTTGACGGCGAAATCGAGCAGGTGCTTCGCCTCCCGGATTTCGGCCTCGAACGACTTCTTCACATGCGTCGCCCAATCAGGCGGCGGCGTATCGTTCGCCATGGCCCTTCCCCCTTCCGACAGCGGAAGCCCGTCGACTCAGAATAACACGCTTGTTCAACCGCACATATGGGAGGTTCAGGCGCCGAGCTCGGGCAGATCGCGGAACAGCTCCAGCGCCTCCGGGTTGGCGAGCGCGTCGCGGTTCTTCACCGGCCGGCCATGCACGATGTTGCGCACGGCGAGCTCGACGATCTTGCCGGAGATGGTGCGCGGGATATCGGCGACCTGGACGATCTTGGCCGGCACGTGGCGCGGCGTCGCATTCTGGCGGATGCGGCGGCGGATCTCGTCGCGCAAGCCGTCGTCGAGGGTCAGCCCGTCGCGCAGGCGCACGAACAGCACGACCCGCACATCGTTCTCCCATTGCTGGCCGATGACCAGGCTCTCCAGCACCTGGTCGAGCTGCTCGACCTGGCGGTAGATCTCGGCGGTGCCGATGCGCACGCCGCCGGGATTGAGCGTCGCGTCAGAGCGGCCGTAGATCACCATGCCGCCGCGCGGCGTCAGCTCGGCCCAGTCGCCATGGCGCCAGACGTTGGGGTACTGGTCGAAATAGGCCTCGTGGAATTTCTGCCCATCCGGGTCGTTCCAGAACCGGATCGGCACCGAGGGGAAGGCCTTGCGGCAGACCAGCTCGCCCTTCTCGCCCACCATCGGCCGGCCGTCGTCGTCGAACACGGCGACGTCCATGCCGAGATACTTGCACTGGATCTCGCCGCGATAGACCGGGCCGATCGGATTGCCGCCGACGAAGGCGCCCATCAGGTCGGTGCCGCCGGAAAACGAGATCAGCTGCGCATCCGCCTTCACATGCTCGCGCACATAGTCGAACGAGGCCGGCGCCAGCGGCGAGCCGGTGGACAGCACCGCGCGGACCTTGGAGAGGTCGTGCGTCTTCGCCGGGTCGAGGCCGGCCTTGGCGATGGCGTCGATATACTTGGCCGAGACGCCGAAATGGGTGGCGCCCTCGGCCGCGGCATAGTCGAACAACACGTTATTGTCGGGATGGAAGGGCGAGCCGTCGTAGAGCAGCACCACGACATCGGCAGCGAGTGCCGCCACCGTCCAGTTCCACATTACCCAGCCGCAAGTGGTGTAGTAGAGCAGCCGGTCGCCCGGCTTCATGTCGTTCTGCATCAGGTGCTCGGCGCGCAGCTTGAGCAGCGTGCCGAGCACCGAATGCACCATGCATTTCGGCAGGCCGGTGGTGCCCGAGGAATAGACGATGAAGAGTGGCGCGTTGGCCTCCAGCCGCGTGAAGGCGATCTCGCCGGCCTGGTAGGGCGCGATGTAGTCGGTCAGCAGCACGGCGCGGGGATCGTTGCCGGCGAGATCCGGCTGCTCGGCAAGATAGGGCAGCACGACGAGGCGTTTGAGGCCCGGCAGCTCCGCCGCGATGCCCCTGGCGCGCTCCAAGCTGTCATGCCGCTTGCCGGCATAGGTATAGCCGTCGGCAGCGAACAGCACCTTGGGCTCGATCTGGCCGAACCGGTCGATCACGCCCTTCACGCCGAAATCCGGCGAACAGGACGACCAGATGGCGCCGAGCGAGGTCGCGGCCAGCATGGCGACCAGCGCGTCCGGGATGTTGGGCACGAAGCCGGCCACGCGGTCGCCGGGGCCGACGCCTTCCGCCCGCAGCGCCTGGGCGAGACGGCTCACTTGGTCGTAGAGCTCTCGCCAGGTGAGGCGGCGATGCCCGCCATGCTCGGCACGGAAGGTGATGGCAAGGCTGTCGTCGCGCCGGCGCAGCATGTTCTCGGCGAAGTTGAGCTGCCCGTTCGGGAAGAAGCGGGCGCCGGGCAGCCTGTCGCCGTCGACCAGATGCGGCGCCGGTCCCTTGTCGCCGACGATGCCGGAGAAGTCCCACAGCAGCGACCAGAAGGCCTCGCGGCTCTCGATCGACCATTGGTGCAGTGCGTCGTAGCCGCCGAGCGCGATGCCGTGGCGCTGCCTCACCTCGGCGATGAAGCGGGTCAGGTTGGCACCCGCCACCTTCTCCGCGCTCGGCCGCCATAAGACCGGCGGCTCATTGGCGATGCTCATCTTCGTCCGTCGTGCCTCAGCCCAGATTCTTCTCGGCGAAGTCCCAGTTCAGCAGCTTGTCGATCACCGCGTTGACGTAGTCGGCGCGGCGGTTCTGGTAGTCGAGATAGTAGGCGTGCTCCCAGACATCGATGGTCAGCAGCGGCTTGATCCCGGCGACATGCACCGGCGTGTCGGCGTTGCCGGTCCGGCGGAGCGTGAGCTTGTCGCCCTCCAGGCAGAGCCAGCCCCAGCCGGAGGCGAACTGCCCGATCGTGTTGGCGGCGAAGGCGGCGCGGAACTTGTCGAAGTCGCCGAAGCTCTTGTCGATCAGCGAGGCGATGCGCCCCGTCGGCTTGCCGCCGCCTTTCGGCGCCATGCTGTTCCAGTAGAAGGCATGGTTCCAGACCTGCGCCGCGTTGTTGAACATCGCGGCCTTGGACGCGTCGCCCGCCGTCGCCTTGACGATCTCGGCCAGCGACCTGCTCTTCATCGCATCGCTCTCGAGCATCTTGTTCAAGTTGTCGAGATAGCCCTTGTGGTGCTTGCCGTAGTGGAAGCCCATCGTGTTGGCCGAGATCACCGGGGCCAGCGCGCTGTCCGCATAGGGCAACGGCGGCAGCGCGAAGGGCGCGCCCTGCCCGCGCGCGATGCGGGGCGCCGCGAAGACGGCGGCGACGGCCGCGCCGCTGGCCAGCAGGCCGCGACGGGATGGGTGATGAACGGCGCTGTATGGCTTCATCGTCGCGTCTCCCGAAATGCGCTCGGTGCCGCATGATCCCTGCGGCATCCGATTCTTATACCCAGTTTCCCTCCCCGGCGGCGTCAATCCGGGGTGAGCGCCGGTCAGTCGCCCTTGAAGACCGGCTTGCGCTTCTCCACGAAAGCGGTCACCGCCTCCTCGTGGTCCTTGGTCGCATGGGCCAGGGCCTGCATCGCCGCGGCCAGTTCCAGCAGATTGGCCATCTGCATGTACTGGCCTTCCTTCAGCAACCGCTTGGTCATGCGCAGCGCATGCGGCGGGTTGGCGGCGATGCGCGCCGCCAGTACCTTCGCCTCGGCCAGCAGCCTGTCGTCCGGCACCACCCGGCTGACCAGCTTGATCTCCAGCGCCTCTTTCGCATCGATCATGTCGCCGGTGAAGGACAGCTCGGCCGCCTTGGAATAGCCGACCACCCGCGGCAGCAGCCAGCCGCCACCATCGCCGGAGACGATGCCGAGCTTGACGAAGCTCTCGGCGAACTTGGCGCTCTCGCCGGCGATGCGGATGTCGCACATCAAAGCAAGGTCGCAGCCGGCGCCGATCGCATGGCCGTTGACCGCGGCGATCGCCGGCACTTCCAGCGCCTCGAAGGCCATCGGAATGCGATGGATGCCGCCGCGATAGTTGCGCCGGGTCTGGGCCGGCAGCGACGAGGCGGTCTCGGTCCGCGCCTTCATGTTCTTGACATTGCCGCCCGAGGAAAAGGCGGTGCCGGCGCCGGTGACGACGACGCAGCGCACGGAGTTGTCGCGGTTGATGCGGTCGAGCGCGTCCTCGATGCCGCCGATCATTTCCTCGGCCGAGATCGCATTGCGAATGTCCGGCCGGTTCAAGGTCAGGGTGACGACATTGCCTTCCTGCTCGTACAGCACGGCGTCGGCCATGGGGCTCCTCCAGTGATCTTGTGATTGCGGCGGGCACTCTAGCCGGCAGCGGCGCCGGCTCAAGTCCGGTTCAATGGCTTCCCGGCCGGAGCAGCGGGAAGGCGCTCTCCAGGGTCCCGTCGCCGGCTGGCGGTGCTGGCCGCAGGTAAGCGGGCCCGAGATCGGCGATCCGGGTCACGCCGAGCAGGCCCATGGCGATGCGGATCTCGGTCTCCAGGAGCTCGAAGGTGCGGACCACGCCCGCGGCGCCCGCCGCGCCGAGGCCGAAACAGGGCAGCCGGCCCATGCCGACCAGATCGGCGCCGAGGCACAGCGCCTTGACCACGTCGGTACCGCGATAGAAGCCGCCGTCGACGATCAGCCGGGCCCGGCCGGCCACCGCCGGGGCGATCTCGCGCAGCGCGTCGAGCGCGCCTTCCACATGGTCGAGCTGGCGCCCGCCATGGTTGGACACGTAGACGCCCTCGACGCCGAGCTCGCAGGCCATGGCGGCATCTTCCGGCGACATGAAGCCTTTCAGCAGCAGCGGGATACGATGCTTGTCCTTGAACCGGCGCACATCGTTCCAGCTGAACGCCGACTGGAATTCCTGGCCCGGCACGCGGGTGCGCCAGGGTTTGATGAAGCGCCGCGCGATGTCGCGCTCGCGCCGGCTGTAATGCTGCGTGTCGACGGTGATGCAGAAGGCGGCATAGCCGGCCGCGACCGCACGTTCGACGATGGCGTCGATCCAGGCGGCGTCACCGCGCACATAGAGCTGGAAGATGCGGAACGCATCCGGCGCCGCTGCCGCCGTCGCCTCCAGCCCCGGCTCCGCCACCGATGACAGGAACATCGGCACGCCGAAGGCACCGGCCCCGCGCGCCATGCCGGCGCCGCCCGAGGGATCGAGCGATTCGAGGCCGCCGATCGGCGCCACCGCCACCGGCAGACGCAGGTCGCGGCCCAGGAAGCGGTGCCGGGTATCGACCTCGCTGGTGTCGCGCAGCACCCGCGGGCGGAGTGCCAGTCCCTCGATCGCCAAGCGGTTGCGGCGGAACGCCGTCTCGGTCTCGGTCGCCCCGGCCACGTAATGCCAGATATTGCCGGGCAGGCGCGCCTGCGCCGCCAGCACGATCTCGTGCAGGGTCAGAAACTCGGCCGGGTCGTTCGGGGCTTGGTCCATTTCGGCGCTTCCTCCAGGCTCCGCCCGTCATAGCGGCAGAGGCCATGGTGGCGAAAGAGCCGCTTGCGCCGGATCAAGGCCGGCCGGCTTTCCTTCCGCTCAAATCCGCCGATGGACATGTTGACGGCGCTGCCGCTCGACGACCTTTTCGGCCTCGCCGTCGCCCTGGCGGCCGGCCTGATCGTCGGCCTGGAGCGCGGCTGGAAGGAGCGCGGTGCCGCGGAGGGCAGCCGCGTCGCCGGGCTCCGGACGTTCGGACTGATCGGCCTTGCCGGCGGCATTGTCGGCCTGCTCGCCCGCGAGCACGGCGCGGCCGTGCTGGCCGCCGGAATGATCGCGACCGGCGCCCTGATCGGCATCGGCTACTGGATCGAGCATCAACGGGACGACCGCGATGTCAGCATGACGACGGCGGTCGCCGGCCTCGTCACCTTCGGCCTTGGCGCCGTGGCCGCCGGCGGCCGGCCGGAAAGCGCCGCGGCGGCGGCCGTGGTGGTGGCGCTGCTGCTCGGCCTGAAGCCGCAGCTGCATGCCGGGCTGCGTGCCATGGACCGGCGCGACCTGTCCGCGGCGCTGCAGCTGCTGCTGGTCTCGCTGGTCGTCCTGCCGCTGCTGCCCGATCGCGGCTTCGGGCCGTACGAGGCGCTCAATCCCTATCGGCTGTGGTGGCTGGTGGTGCTGGTTTCGGCCGCGTCCTTCGCCGGCTATGTCGCCATCCGGCTGATCGGCGCAGCCCGCGGCATTGTCGCGCTCGGCTTCCTGGGCGGCCTGGTGTCATCGACCGCCGTCAGCCTGGCCCTGGCGCGATCGGTCCGCACCGCGCCCGCTATCCGCACCACCGCCGCCGCCGGCGTGCTGGCGGCCACGACCGTGATGACCGCCCGGATCGGGATCCTCGCCAGCGTGCTGGCGCCGGCCCTGCTGCCGGCGCTGGTCCCGGCGGTGATGGCCGCCACGCTGGTGGGGCTCGCCGCATCCTTCATCCTGTTGCGTCGAGGCGGCGCCGCCGAAGTGCCGACAGCCGGCGCATTCGCCAATCCCTTCGAACTGAAGGTGGCCATCCAGTACGCCGCGCTGGTCGGCGCGGTGATCCTGCTCGGCCGGGCAATGCGCGAGTGGCTCGGCGACGAAGGACTGCTTCTCGTCTCGGCGGTGGGCGGCCTGATCGATGTCGACGCCCCGGTCATTGCCGCCGCCGGCTTTGCCGGCGGCGAGGTTGCGGCAACGGTCAGCCTCACAGCCATCGCGTTGGCAGTGGCGGCCAATTCGATCACCAAGATCGGCCTGCTCGCGGCCTATGGCGATGTTCGCCTGGCGGCCCAGGTCGGCGCGGGCTATGCGGCCATGGCCGGTACGGCGGCCGTCGCCGCCCTGGCGATTTTCTGATCGGCCTCACGCCGCGTTGGAGTGGCGGCGCCGGCGTAGGGTGGCGGGATCGGACATCTCCAGCAGGCGGGTGACGCGGCCGTGATCGTCGGCCAGCGGAAGGATCAGCGCCACATAGTCGAGATCGGTATCGCGCAGGCGAACCTCCTCGCGGCGCACCAGGATCGGACGGATCTCCGCCGTCGCGACGCGCATGTCGGCGACCACGGCCGCGGCGTCGCAAGGCAGCAGCACCTCGTCGAGCGCCCTGCCCTTCAGTTCGGCGCCCCAGAGATCGCAGAGCATGGTACCGGCGAGACGGATGTGCGGCCCGATCGGCCCGGCGCCGTCGGAAACCAGGTCGATCAGAAGCGCGCCCGGCAGCAGGCGGCGGGGAATGGCGAGCGGATCGATGCGCTGCGGCGGGATCGCGCCGACCATGCCGGCGCGCCACACCGTCAGCAGGGCGGCGAGCTCGGGATAGCCGTCGATCTGCGCCAGCGGAATCTCGCGATGCCGCCTTGGCGGCTGGTCGACCGCACTGTTGTCCACGTATCTCAGTCCTGTCCTCGTCATCATGCAAGGGCTACGGCGGCAAGGTTGACGCGGATCAGCCCGCCCCCGCGCACGATCCCACTATCCTAGCCCAGTGTGACCGCCGTCGCCCGTGAAGTGTGATCCCGGACCGGAAGTTAATTTCCGTTCACCATGTCTCGCCCGTTCGACCTAGCCCGCGATCTAACCCATGAGGCAATCTCGCGCCCGGGTTCGACAAGAGCTACTTTCATCCCTGTCGGGCGGTTGCGATCCCGTGACCCCCGACAGGTTCCTCCCTCCCTAGATACCCACTTCGGGCTGCCTTTTCCCCCAAGGCAGCCCGCTTCTTTTTTGGCCCTCGTCCGATCGCCCGTGCTGCCGTAACCTCGCCGCAAATCCGAGGGAGGGATGCATGCGCGCCGTCGTGTTCACCGGTGATCGCGAGCTGGAGCTGATGGAATTCCCCGATCCGACGCCGGGTCCCGGGGAAGTGGTGCTGGAGATGAAGGCCTCCGGCATGTGCGGCAGCGACCTCAAATTCTATCGGGCGCCGAAGGGCGGCGGCACGGCGGCGCTCGGCCTCGGCAGCCTGCCGGGTCCCGTCATCGCCGGGCACGAGCCCTGCGGCGTGGTCGCCGCGATCGGTGCCGGCGTACCGGAGAACCTCGCGCGCGTCGGCAACCGGGTGATGTGCCACCACTACAAGGGATGCGGCGTCTGCAATCATTGCCGGGTCGGCTGGTCGCAGCTCTGTGCCGGCGGCATCGTGGTCTACGGCGCCACCGGCCATGGCGGGCATGCGCCATATATGAAAGTGCCCGCCTCGACCCTGGTGCATCTGCCGGATGAGCTGTCTTTTGCAACCGGCGCCGCGATTTCCTGCGGCACCGGCACAGCCTACGGCGCGCTGAAGCGGATGAACCTGACCGGCAGCGACACCATCGCCGTGTTCGGCCAGGGCCCGGTCGGACTCTCGGCAACGCAGCTCGCCGCCGAAATGGGTGCACGCGTGATCGCCCTGGATATCGGACCGGAGCGCCTCGCCCGGGCCAAGGAGTTCGGCGCCGATGCGGTGGTCAACCCCGCCAAGGACGACCCGATCAAGGCGATCAAGGACCTGACCCATGGCGAGGGCGCCAGCATGACGCTCGACACCACGGGCGTCGCCGAGGCGCGCCAGCAGGCGGTGCGCTCGGCACGGACCTGGGGCACCGTCTGCTTCGTCGGCGAAGGCGGCAACGTGACGCTCGAGGTCAGCCCGGACATGCTGCGGAAGCAGCTGACCATCATTGGGTCCTGGACCTTCTCTACCGTCGGCCAGGCGGATTGTGCGCGCTTCGTCGCCGATCGCAAGATCGACGTGGACCACCTGTTCACCCACCGCTGGCGGCTCGACCAGGCGGCCGAGGCCTATCGCCTGTTCGACCAGCAGAAGGACGGCAAGGGCGTGATCCTGTTCTGAGCCGCGCCTAGTAATCCTTCTTGATCTTGACGCCGACGCTGGTGGCGGCGTTGGCGCCGACCTTGGATTCGACGCTGATGTTCGGCGTCACTTCCACCTCGATTCCGGCCCGCGGCCCGGTGCTGTCGAGCCCCTTCTCGGCCCGGATCAGCACGTTATCGGACACGTATTTGCCGACCGAGACGGCGCCGGCCGCGCCTTCGCCCTCGGCGGATTCGAAATCGAGCACGTCGAGGCCGGTCGCCCGGCGCAGCCGGTCGACAATGCCGGCGCCGCCGGAGCCCCCGCGCGCCAGACTGAGCGCGGCCTGCGCGACCTGAAATGCCTGCAGCGGCGTCAGGCGCGCCGTGCCGCGATCGAACAGCATGCGCGAGATCACCTCCTCCGGCGGCATGTCGGGCCGGGCGCCGAGGGTGAGCGACGGCGCGTCGAGCGTGCCGCCCACCGTCACGATGGCGGTGATATCGCCGCGCGTCAGCTCGGTCACGATATCGAGATCGGGATTGATGCGCGCCCCGCCGGGAAACAGCAGCCGGCCCCTGGACAGCACGAAGCGCTGGCCGATGAAGTCGAGCTGCCCGTTCAGCGCCTGCAAGGTGCCCGAGATTTCCGGCGCCTGCGTGGTGCCGCGGATCTGCAAATTGCCGCTCCATTCCGATTGCAACGCGCGGCCGCGCACGAAGACACGCCGGTCGGCGCTCACCGCGAGGTCGAGGCCGATCCGCAGCCCCTCGCTGCCGTCCTCTCCCGACGGCCTCTCCCTGCCCGATGGCAGATCGGGCGGCCGGTTGATCTCGATCACGTCGAGTTCCACCACTTCCGGCGGAAGTTGCTCCGGCAACCGCAGATCCGCCCGCTGGATCGCCAGCTTGCCGGCGAGGCGCGGCGCCGCGATGGTTCCCGCCACATCGACATCGCCGGACATCCGCACCGTCGCATCGGCGCGCCGCGCCACCCAGAAATCGCGCAGCGCCAATCTGCCGGCGATCGGCTGCTCGGCCGCGGCAAGATTCAAAGTGCCGTCGAGCCGCACCGTTCCGCTGTCGCCGTCGCCGCCATGGGCGCTCAACTGCACCACGCCGCCCTCGGCGGCAAGCTCGAGCGAGAGATCGGTCACCGCCGCTTCGGTGACCGCATTTTCGTAGCGCGCGCCGGTCAGCCGGGCGCCGCCGTTCGCGGTCGGGCGCGACAGCGTGCCGCCGAGCACGATCTGCAGGGTCGCAACACCTTCGACCTCGTCGCCGTCCGGCACAAAGGGCGGCAGGACCTTGGCCAGGTCGACCTTGCCGTCCAGCCGCCCGTCGAGACGGCCATCCGGCGGCAGATCGAGGCGCCAGGGCACGAGGCTGAGGCGCAGCGGCAACGCCGCCGTGGCGATGAGCGGCTGCGCTGCGAGATTGCCGATGGTGGCACGGCCGCCGAGCCGGCCGCCGCTCAAGGCAGCTTCGAGATCGAACGCGACCGCGGTTTCGCCGCGGCGCCAGCGCAGATCGTCCGAGCGGGCCGCCAGCGAAATGCGCGGGTCGCTCGCCGATCCCGTCGCCGTGCCCTCGATGGCGAGGTGCCCGCGCAGCGGCAGGCCGGGCTGCACCGCGCGGAGCAGCGCCAGCGGAAAGGCGCCGCTGCGCAGGCGGGCATCGACCTGGCCGCCGGCCAGCGTGCCGGCAAGGCTGAGCCGGGTGCCACCGACCGAGACCCCGGTTTCGGCGAGGCGGAACTCGCCGGCATTGCCGCTCAGCTCCGTCGCGGCGTCGAGCTTGATGTCGATTTCGCCATGGCGGCCTTCGAAGCTTGTGAGGCCGACTTGCCAGCGTGGGCCGTCGATGCCCGCCGTGCCGCTCGCGCGCGCCGAAATCGGGGCGCCGGCCGTACCGACGAGCGACACATCGAACGCGGCGCGGGCAAGGTTGCCGCGCATCGTCGCCTCGACCCGATCCAGCTTCATCTCGCCCGCCGCGACGTCGCGGCCGGTCAATGTGAGCTCGCCGCGCGGCGTCCCCAGCGCATCATCCAGCCTAGCCTGCCCTTCGATCCGTCGAATGAGAAGGCCGCCGTAGCGCAATCCGGTGGCGGTGACGTCAGCTGCGACTTGCTGTTTGCCGTCGCCCGTATCGAGGCGGAGGGCAGCCTGAGCCCGGCCCGCCAGAGGCAGTCCTGCCAGCGTCGCGAGCGGGTTGAGATCGGCGGCTTCGATCGAGAGGCGACCGCGCGCCAAGGTCTGCGGCAAGTCCAGCGCAAGATCGCCATCGGCGCTCAGGCCCGGCGCGGACGCCCGCAGCTTGGCCAGTTCGAGCTGCTGGCCATCCCGCAGCTGCATCCGGGCGGCCATCTTGATGTCATTCCCGCCGATACGGGCGTCGATCGCAACCTCGCCCTGCGGCTCGCTGACCAACCGCCCGAGGTCGAAGGCAATCTCGCCGCGCTCGATCCGCTGCGAGGCCGCAGCGAGATCCGCGATCTTGATCTGGCCCCGCGCCGCCGGATCGGCGATCGGCCCGCTGACATGGGCGGTCAGATCGGCGCGGCCTGCCAGCGCTTGCCCCGCCAGCTCCGACAGGCGCGCCAGGTCCGGCACGCGGGCGGCGATTTCCGCCTCGAGCGATTGGCCATCCGCGTCCAAGCTGCCACTTGCCGTCACGGTGCCGGCCGCCAGCTGCAGGCGCGCCTGCGCCACCTGCAGCGGCCTGCCCGGCGCCCGCGCCAACTCGGCGGTAAGCCGCGGCGCGTCGCCGACCGCTCGCCCCAGCGCCGGATCGGCCAGCGCCAGCTTCTCGATGTCGAGAGTCGTGCGAGCGCGGAAGCCGGCGGAGGCCATGTCTCCCCCGCCTTCGATCACCCACGTCGCCTGCCCGGCATTCGCCGGTCCGACACTCGCGGCTTCGGGGATCGTTGCGCCAAGCGTGATCCGGCCGCGGCTATCGCCGCCTGACGGCCGCAGGACTCCGTCGCCTTCGACGACGAGCGCGGGCCCTCGCACGGACATCTGCGCAACGCGGATGTCGCTCGCGTCCCCGGCGATGTCGAGCATCGCCGCGAGGTCGAAGGCACCGGCGAGGAGGGGCGCCAGCGTCTCCGGTGCGCCGACCACGTCGGTCGCCCTGCCTTCGATCCGGACCCCGAAGCGCCCATCGCCTCGCGGCCGCATGTCCACGCGGAGCAGCGCCCGCTCGACACCGACACCCTCCACCCGCGGCGCGGTCAGCGCCAGGTCGGCAGCGATGCCCGGACGTGACGGCGCGCCGGTGACATGCAGCAGGACGCCCAAATTGCCACCCAGTTCCGTCCCGAGAACGGGACTCAAGGCGGCGAGGCGCAGATCGCTGCCGACCTGCAGCTGAAGATCAGTCAGATCGGCCGCGACGGTGCCGGCCACGTCCAGGGCGATTTCGCCGAGCCTGAGCTCGCCGTCGTCGATCCGCAGGCCATCGGCGGCCGACCAGCGCAGCCGCGCGCGGTAAGTGACGGCTTCGCGCAGCAAAGGCGCCAGTTCGGGCAGCAGGGCCGGTTCGATCCACGCCTCGCCCGCCACTGCCCCGACGCCGCGATCGATGCCGATCTCCGCCTTGATCGAGGCGATGCCGTCCATCCCGCCGGCCAGGCGGCCGCGCCAGGCGGAGATCGGGCCGGCGCCATCGAGCTCGACCTGCAGAGCCGCCTCCGGTGCCGCGCCAAGCCGGCGCGCCAGCGGACCGCCGGCCGCCTCCTCTGCGCGGGCCTGAATGGTCAATGTTTCGGCATCGGGGCGATAACGGGCGTGCAGGACCAGGCCGTCGCCCGGCCGGTCGACGCGCTGAACATCGGCGTCGAGCACGTATTCGCCGCCCACGGCGCGTTCCATCGCCGCGACCCGCAGCTCCATCGCCTCGCCCAGGATCGCCGCGCCGAGCTGCAGGCGATCGACATGAATCCCTTCCGCCGGCAGCAGCGGGAGGGCGATGCGGAATCCGGCCGGCTCCTCCTCCCCCGCGCCGCCTGCCGGAAGCGTCTCAATGGCGAGCCGCTCGACATGGATCGCCGTCGGACGGAAATGCCCGCGCAGAAGATCCGTCCAGAGCATGCGCACATGCAGGCCGTCGACCTCGGCCACCGGCGCGCCCCGCATCGCGACGCCGATGCGTCCAACGTCCACGGCGACCGGCGTCAGGCGGCTCACATCGTCGATCTCGAGATCGATATCGGTCGCCGCGGAAACCGCCAGCGCCGCCAGCCGGGCCAGCGCCGCGCGGCCGGCAGGCACGGCCGTCGCCACCGCCAGGCAGGCCAGCAGCACCGCCAGCGCGGCGGCGATCCACGCGAGAACGACGGCAAGGGGGCGGAGCCATCCAAGCATGTCTAGAAGGCCTGCCCGATACCGACATAGAACTGGAAGGCGTCGTCGATCCCGCTGCGGCCGTTGAGCGGAAAGGCGATATCGGCGCGGATCGGAGCGAAGGAGGTGAAGTAACGGATGCCGATGCCGGCCGCGACCCGGATATCGCCGCCGGGATTGGGCACCGTGTTGCGATAGGCGTTGCCGGCGTCGATGAAGGGTACGACGCCGAAATCCTCCGTCACCCGGATCCGGGCTTCCAGCGAGGCCTCGATCGCCGACTTGCCGCCCACCGGGTCCTTGTCCGCATCCAGCGGCCCGGCGAGCTGATAGGCATAGCCGCGCAGGGCGCCGCCGCCGGCATAGAAGCGCGCGCTGGCCGGGATGTCGGTCACGGCGGCGCCGAACAGGCTGCCGGCCGAAAGCCGCGCCGCCAGCACCAGTCGCTTCTTCTCTTCGATGACGGGGAAGTAGCTGGCGATCGAGACCCTCAGCCGGTGAAAGGTGCCTGCCTCGCCGGCGAGGTCGAGATAAGGCGTGTAGCCGAAGGTGGCGCGCAAGCCGCGCGAGGGGTCGAGCGGCGCGTCGGTGGTGTCATAGGCGACCTGTCCCGGCAGCGACAGCAGGAAGAAGGTCTCGGTATCGGCATTGTCGGTGATGCGTGTGACCTCGGCGCCGAGACCGAGGCTGCCGCTCAGCCCGCCGCCGAAGCTTCGCGTCACGCCCACCGTGGTGCTGGCGCCGCGCGAGTCATAGGCGTCGAGCCGCTCGTCCTTCACTTCGGAGGTCAGGCTGAATGTGTCGTCGCGCGTCGGGAAGCCCGGCTTGCCGAACTGGCCGCGCAGGGCCCACCGCTGCAGCGAGCCTTCCGCCGTCAGATTGAGGCGCTCCGCACTGCCGAACAGGTTGCGATGCTCCCAGAATACCGAGCCGCCGGGACCGACATCGGTCGCATATTCGGCTGTCGCACCGATCGATCGGTGATCGGACTCGGCGAGCGTGATGCCCATCGGCACGCGCTGTTCGGCCACATTGTCGGCGCTCGCGGGCTGGCCGATCCGCACGCTGTCGAACAGGCCGGTCCGCGCCAGCGCCCGTCGCGTCCCATCGACCTTGCGCTGGTCATAGGGCTCGCCTTCCTTCCAGGTCACCTGCCGGCGCACGTATGCGGCCCGCACGTCGTCGAGACCTTCGAGGTCGAGCCGGCCGAAAACCGCCGGCGAGCCGGCATCGATCGCGAGGGTTACGTTCACCGTCTCGGTCGCGTGGTCGACCACGACCTTCCGGTCGATCACCTTGGCGAAAGGGTGCCCGCGCTCGGCCAGGCCCGCCAGCAGCCGCGCTTCGGCATCCACGATGTCCGGGGCGCGGGCCGGGCTGCCGTGCGCCGGCAGATCTTTCGTCTTCTCGGCGCCAAGCAGGCCCGGCGCGCCCTCGACCAGCCGCGTTTCGAACTGGCCGATACGAAATCGCGGCCCGGGCGCCACCTCGACCTGCACCTTTGTCGGTTCGACCGAGCGGTCCACCTCCGCCCGGTAGGTGCCCTGGTAGTACCCTTCGGAGCGCAGCGCCTGCTCCACCCTCGCACGGTCCTCGGCGATCCGCCGGCGGAGACCGGCCTCGCTATGCGGCGGCCGGTCGGCCCGCGCCCTCAGCACCGAGACCGCATCGACCAGCTCGGCGAGCTTCTCGTCCTCGATCCCGCTGATCTCGACCTGATACTCAGCCGCCCGCGCCTGCGCAGCGGAAACCAGCGATGTCAGGATCAGGGCGCAGAACAGTGCTCGCAATGGCTCGCCTTACCGGCCCCCTCGCGTTGACGTTCCCCGCACCGACGGCCCGGCGCCCAGGGGCCATTATGGATGACCCACCCGGCATGCCAACCCCTGGCCGCTCGCCACGCTGGTCGCCCGCCGCGCCGGCATCGGTTACCCTGCGGCGCTGGCGAGTTCAGGGAAGGAAACATCGATGAAGGGTTGTCTGGAGGGGCGTGTCGCGCTCGTGTCCGGCGCCGGCGCACCGGCCGACGGGACGAGCAACGGCATGGCCGCCGCCGCCACTTTCGCCCGCGAGGGAGCCGTCGTCGTGGCGATCGACCGCGACATCGAGGCCTGCCGCCGCACAGTCGCGGCGATCGAACAGGCCGGCGGCCGTGCCCAGGCGCTGGAAGGCGATGTCAGCCGATCGGCGGATGTCGAGCGCATGGCGCAGGCGGCGATCAAGGCCTTCGGCCGCATCGACATCCTGCACAACAACGTCGGCATCGAGCTGCTCGGCGACGTGGTCGAGGCGACCGAGGACGATTGGGACCGCGTGCACGACGTCAACCTGAAGAGTGCCTTCCTGATGTGCAAGGCGACGATCCCGGCGATGATCGCCGGCGGGCGCGGCGGCGCCATCGTCAATGTCTCCTCCATCGCCTCGATCCGCTGGAGTTCGACGCCCTATATCTCGTACTCCACCTCCAAGGCGGCACTGAACCATTTCACCAAGGTCGTCGCCCGCGACTACGGGCCGCAGAAGATCCGCTGCAATGCCGTGCTGCCCGGCCTGATCGACACGCCGCATGTCCGCAAGGTCTATGCCCATCTCGGCCCCGAGGCGGTGGAGAAGGAGATGGCGCGGCGGCACAAGCGGGTCCCGCTCGGCCGCATGGGGACGCCGCAGGAAGTCGCCGACGCGGCGCTGTTCCTGGTCTCCGACCAGGCGCGCTACATCACTGGCGCGCTGCTGGTGGTGGATGGCGGCGTTTCGCTCTAACCTTCGCTCAGAAACGCATCTCGGAGGAAACAATGCGCCAGCTGTCGATCGTGGAATGGGGCCAGCCGCTCGCCGTGCGCGAGGCGCCGACGCCGGAACCGAAGGGCGAGGAAGTGCTGGTCCAGGTCGAGGCCTGCGGCGTCTGCCATTCCGACGTGCATATCTGGGACGGCTATTTCGATTTGGGCGAGGGCAAGTCGGTCCGCATGGCCGATCGCGGTGTGCAGTTGCCCTTCACCATGGGCCACGAGATCGTCGGCCATGTGAAGGCGCTGGGGCCGGACGCCAAGGGCGTGAAGCCGGGCGAGAAATACGTCGTCTATCCCTGGATCGGCTGCGGCGCCTGCGCCCCCTGCAAGCGCGGCGAGGAGCTGCTCTGCATGACGCCGCGCACCCTCGGTACGCGCCGCGACGGCGGCTATGGAGATCACGTGCTGGTGCCCAATGCGCGCTACCTGGTGCCCTATGACGGCATCGGCCGCGAGCTCGCCGCCACCTATACCTGCTCCGGCATCACCGCCTACAGCGCGCTGAAGAAGACGAAGCATATCGGCAAGGACGACTGGCTGGTCGTCATCGGCGCCGGCGGCGTCGGCGGCAGCGCCGTCAACATGGCCAAGGCCGTGGTGCCCGGCAAGCTGATGGTCGCCGATCTCGATGGCGCCAAGCGCGCCCATGCGCGCCAGATGGGCGCCGCCGACACGATCGACAATGGCGCCGCCGATGCGGTGCAGCAGGTGATGCAGAAGACCGGCGGCGGCGCCGCGGCGGCGATCGATTTCGTCGGCTCGCCGAAGACCATGCAGTTCGGCATGGACGTGCTGAGGAAGGGCGGCAAGCTCGTCATCGTCGGCCTTTATGGCGGATCGCTGCCGGTCTCGCCGGTCATGTTCCCGTTCAAGATGATGTCGGTCGAAGGCTCCTATGTCGGCACCTTGGACGACCTGAAGGAGCTGATCGCGCTGGTGCAGGCCGGCAAGGTGCCGCCGATTCCGATCCAGACCCGCCCCGCCGACCAGGCGACCGCCGCGCTCGACGACCTGAAGAAGGGCGGCAAGGTCATCGGCCGCGTGGTGCTGACGCACTGAGCGGATTTCGTAGGGAGTGAGGTGATGGCCGAGCGTGTCGTCGTGGTGACCAACGTCACCGAATATGCCGGCCAGCCATCCGCCGCCGCCCTGGCGGCGGACGGCTTCCGCGTGCTGTGCCATGACACGGCGTTCGGCGATGCGGCCGCGCGCGCCGCTTATGCCGAGGCCAATCCCGGCCAGATCGCAGCCGAGGCGACGACGCCGGAAGATCTGGTGGCCGAGGCGGTGCGCCGCTTCGGCCGGCTAGGTTCTGTACCCATAAAGGGATTCCCTTGAGGGCGTGATTGTGATTCAAGCTTCCAAACGGATGGGAGCTTGGCGATGGCCCGGTTTGATCTGAGCGATGCGGAGTGGAGCATC
>QOZS01000049.1 GCA_003576705.1 Desertibaculum subflavum | reverse complement strand
GCTCAAGCACTTCAGGCGCATCGCCACACGCTTCGACAAGCTCGCCCGAAACTACCTTGCCGCCATCACCATCGCCGCAGCACGCCTCTGGGCCAGAGATTATGAGTCCACGACCTAGATGCCGTGGTCAGCAACGATGCTTTCCCGGCGCGGCGCAGCAAGATCGACGAGACCGATCCGGACGACTATCGCAAGGCGCTGGACAGCCTGATGGTGGCGCCGTTCCGGCTCGCTGGCGCGGCCGCTAAGGTGATGAAGGCACAAGGCGGCGGGCGCATGGTGCTGCTTACCTCCGCCTCGCCGTTCCGCCCCTATCCCGGCTTCACCGTCTATGCCTCCGGTCGCGCCGGGGCGAGCGGCCTCGCCGTGGCGCTGGCGAAGGAGCTCGGCCCGTTCAACATCCAGGTCAACGCGGTGGCGCCGAACTTCCTCTACAGCGAGACCTATTATCCCAAGGCGCAATGGCAGGACGATCCGAAATACGTGCAGCGCCTGAAGGACATGGTGCCGCTGCAGCGACTTGGCCGGCCGGAGGAGATCGGCCAGCTGGTCGCCTTCCTGGTTTCGGGCAAATCCGATTTCGTCACCGGCCAGGTGATCGGCTTCACCGGCGGCTGGCCCTGAGAGGAGCGTCCATCGCGCGGGCGGCCATCCTGGCGGCGATGCTGATGCTGGCCCCGGGCGGCGCGGCGGCCGACGGTACGTTCCGCCCGCACTACGACGTGTTCGCGCATCCGCGTTGCACCAATTGTCACGCCGCCGGGGACGGCCCGTTGCGGCGTGACGGCCGGCCGCATCTGCCGCCGGCGCAGCGTGGGCCAGAAGGGGCCGGCAGCGGCGCGACGACCTGCGCCAACTGCCATCGCGAGGCCGCCACGCCGGTGATGCCCGGCGCGCCGAACTGGAAAATGCCCTCGCCGGAACGGCCGATGATGTTCAGCGGGCGCAGCGCGGCCGCCATCTGCCGTCAGATCACCGATCCGGCACAGAATGGCGGCCGCGACGCCGAGGCGCTGGGCCGCCATCTGGTCGAGGACCCGCTGGTCGCCTGGGCCTGGAACGCCGGCACCGGGCGTGCGCCGCCGCCGCTCGCCCGCGAGGCCTTCGTCGCGGCGGCGATCGCCTGGATACGGGCCGGGAGCCCCTGCCCGCCGGACTGATCGCGCGCAGCACGATGGCGCCGCGGTCACCGCGTCGAGATCGCTTCCCCGTCGTCCGGGAGCGGCGAGCCGCGCAGGCCGAGCGCAGCGAGATAGCTCCAGTTCACCTTGCCCCGCGCCAGGACGACGCTGTCGAGATAACCGGCCAGCGCCTGACGCGCCGCGGCGTCGTCAGCCTGCTTCGGCCAGTCGCGCGGAAATCGGTTGCCGAACGCCGTCACAGCCTCCCATCCCGCCGGCCGCGGAATGGAGACGACGGTCGAGCCTGAGTCCAAATTCTTGTAGGTCCAGAAGGCCCAGCCGACGCCGTGCCGCTCGTGCAGGCGCCGGAACGCCTCGGTCCACTCGTCGGTCAGCTCGCCGGATTCGCCGAGCAGCAGTGGCACGTCGTAGCGATTGCCGTAGTTCAGATAGGACTGGATAGCGTCGCGCTCCGTCGACGACCAGAACTTGTGATAGGTGAAAGCGATGTTGCGCGCGCCGGCGAGGCTGAGGCTCGGGCGGCCGAACACTTCGAAATTCGTGCTCCACTGCGCGCCGGCCCAGAACACGACGTGATTCGCGTTCACGCCGCGGATCGCCGCCGTCGCCTCGAGGTAGAACGGCTCGAGCCGGGGGTTGAGATAGGCCATGTCGTGATAGGGCGAGATCGGCTCGTTCAGGATGTCGTAGCCGAGCACCGCCCGCTCGTCTCGGTAACGCGCCGCCAAGTGCCGCCAGAGGGCGATGGTGAGGGCGCGATGCGCCGGCACATAGAACATCAGCGGATAGCCCGGCCCGTCATCGTGGTTGATGCCGGTCTGCCCGCCCGGCGCGGCGTGCATGTCCATGATGACGCGGAGGCCCGCGCGGCCGGCCCAGCCGATCACCCGGTCGAGCAGCGCGTAGCCCTCGCCCTCGAAGCGAGGCGGCGTGCCGGGCACGACGAAATGCTTCCAGTGCAGCGGAATCCGGATGGTGTTGAAGCCGACCGACTTGATGAACCGGATATCCGCCTCGGCGATATAGGTGTCGCGGAAGCGCCGCCAGAACGCCGCCGCCTCCGCCGGGCCGAGCAGTCGCTCCATCACCGCCTCGATCTGGCGCGGCGACTTCATCTTCTCGAACTTGAACATGTAGCCTTCGGGCATCAGCCAGTTGCCGAAATTGATGCCCTTGATGAGGAAGGTGCTGCCGTCCGGCGCCACGAACCGCCGGCCGTCGATGCGAATGAAGCCGTCGTCGGCCGCGGCCGGAAAGGTCAGCAGCGCGAGAATGAGCGACAGCAGTCGGAGCGGGAAGCGCACGGCAGGATGCGAGGTATGATGCGGAAGCGACCTTAGCATGCCGTTTCGCTTGACGCCCAAGGGTGCGGCCGATACCGCTGGCGCCAGCCAGCCTGCCCTTCCGCAACAGAATGTCGATCTATCAAGCCGTCCTGCTCGCCGTCGCGCTCGCCGGCCTGGCCTTCCTCACCGCGCGGGTCGGCCTGCACGCCTTTCTGGCGCTGATCCTGATCGCCGTCGCTTATGGCCTCGGCGCCGACATGGCCGTCACCTTCATCGGCCAGTCGATCACCATCGGCTTCACCCAGACGGTCGAGGCGCTCGGCCTCGTCATCGTCGCCGCCAGTATCGCCGCCACCTTCGCCGAACGCACCGGTGCGGCCGCCGCCTTCGCCCGCCGCTGGCCGCGGGGCGCCGGCATCTGGGTGCCGCTCGGCCTCGTCTCCGGACTCTGCGCCAGCATCAGCGCCGCCTTCGCCCTGCTGGCGCCGATGCAGCGGGCGGTGGCCGGCGCGCCGGTGCCGCGCCAGGCGGCGACCTTGGCGCTCGCCCTGCTCGCCGGCCATGCGTTGATCCTGCCGGCGCCGGGGCCGGTCGCCGCCGCCGCGATCCTGCAGGCGCCGCTGGTGCCGGTCTTCGCGCTCGGCGCGCCGCTCGCCATCCTGCTCGCTTTGCTCGGCGGCGCGCTCGCCCGCCGCGCCGTGGATGTCCCCCCGCCGCCGCGTTCGGACGCGACGGTCGGCCCGTGGCTCGTGATCGTCCCGCTGCTCCTTCCGCTCGTCTTTCTCTTCGTCCAGAGCATCGGCCAGATCCCGAGTGAGCCACTGGGCGGCGGCCATACCCGCGAGTTCCTGATCGGCATCGGCCGGCCCGCCTTCCTGCTCGCCGCCAGCGTCGCGGCGACGCTGCTCCTCGCCCGGCGCTGGCGCCCCGAGATCGTGTCCGAGAAGGGCTGGGTCGGCGAGGCCGCCGAGCGCGCGGCGTCGCTGCTGCTGATCACCGGCGCCGCCGGCGCCTTCGCCAAGGTGCTGCAGAACACCGGCATGCCGGAGCTGATGGCGGAGCGCCTGCTCGACCTGCCGCTCGGCGGCGCCCTGACGCTCCTGGTGCCTTTCCTTGCCGCCGCGACGATGAAGATGCTGCAGGGCTCCTCCATCGTCGCGGTGCTCACCGCCGCCGGCATGATGGAACCCCTCCTCGCGCCGCTCGGCCTGGAGGCGGATTGGGGCCGTGCGCTCGCGGTCGCGGCGATCGGCGCCGGCTCGATCACCGCCTCGCATGTCAACGATCCCTATTTCTGGCTGGTCGACGGCCACACCCGCCTCGGCGTCGCCGCGACGCTCCGCCTGTTCTCCCTTGCCAGCCTGCTGCAAGGCCTGGCCGGCATCGGCCTCCTCATCCTCGCGGGCGCCGTGCTGCTCTAACCCGCGAGGAACCGGTCGAGCGAGCTTTGCATCGCCGCACCGTCGAGCCGCTCGCCGATCAGCACGATGCGCGAGCCGGCGATGCCCGCCGGCCAGCGTTCCAGATGCTGCGGCGGATGCACGAGATGATGCACGCCGTGCAGCGCCACCGGCGCCGGCCAGCCCTCGACATCGAGCAGCGCCTTGAGACGCAGGATGCGCTCGCCATGCGCATGCAGCAGCAGGCTCAGCCACACGCCGAACGCGGCCCAGTCGATCGGCGTCGCCCGGGTCAGCACGACCGCGGCGATGTCGGCGGTGTGTTCCGCCTCCGCCGGCACGGGCAGCGCCGGCAGGAACGGCCCGGCGCGACCGAGACGCGCCAGCGGATCCGCCACGAAGGCCGCGTGCGCGGCGAGCAAGTCGTCGGCCGGCCCGGCAAGATCGGCCGCCGGATTGAGCGCCGCCAGCCGCGCTTGCAGCGTGGCCGCATCCGCGATGTCGCGCTTGGTCACGACGATGCGGTCGGCGAGCGCGACCTGCCTGCGCGCCTCCGGAAAGCGGCGCATCTGATCCGCGCCATGCACCGCGTCGACGGCGGTGACGACCAGGCCGCGCTCGAAGCGATGCCGCAGCACCGGATCGGCGGCCAGGGTGAACAGGATCGGCGCCGGGTCGGCGAGGCCGGTCGTCTCCAGCACCACGCGCGCGAACGGCGGCACCCGCCCTTCGGCCCGCCGCGCATGCAACGCCTTCAGCGCCGCCACCATGTCGCCCCGCACCACGCAGCAGGTGCAGCCGCCGGCCAGTACGATGGTCTCGACGCCGTCCTCGCTCTGCACCCGGTCGACCAGGTGGTGATCGATCGCCACGTCGCCGATCTCGTTGATCAGCACCGCGCTGTCCGCCATGGCGGGATCGCGCAGCAGGCGATTCAGCAGGGTCGTCTTGCCGCTGCCGAGGAAGCCGGTCAGCACATGCAGCGGCAGGCGCGACATCAGAAATCCGCCGCCAGCGGGTCGATGGGGCGCCGCGCCATCGCCTCTGCCCGGCGCCATAGATCGAATAGATTGTCGACGATCTCCGCCCCGCCGGTGGGCGCGCTCAGGATGAACCGGCCGTCATAATCCTCGATGCCGATCCGATAGGGCGCGAGCACGCGCTTCAGGATCGCGAGCCGCTTCAGCCGCTCGCGCCGCTGCGCCGCGGGATCGAGGATGCCGGCGGCGTCCATCCATCGCCGGCCCTCCTCGAAGACCCCGCAGAGCCCGCACATGGGCTATGTCGGATGGCGCTTGGCGTAATCCTTCGCGATCTCCTCGAAGGTCAGGAAGCGCACGCCCGGATGGCTGATCACATGCTGGTAGAGGCGCTCCAGCATCAAGAGCACCTGCGGCCGGCCCGACACGTCCGGATGGATGGTGAAGGTGATGACGGCGTAGTCGTGCTCGCGATAGACCCAGTCGAACTGGTCGCGCCAGATCTCCTCAAGGTGCCGCGGGTTGACGAAGCCATGGCTGTTCGGCGCCTTCTTCACGAACATCATCGGCGGCAGGTCGTCGAGATACCAGCTCGCCGGAATCTCGATCAGCTTGGTCTCCGAGCCTCGGACCAGAGGTTTCATCCAGGCCTCGGCGGGCTTCGAATAATCGATCTTGGTCCAGCTGTCCCCCACCCGCACGTAATAGGGGTGGAAGTCGTTATGCATCATCGAGTGGTCGTACAGGATGCCGTTCTTCAGCAGGATCTCCGCCGTGTTAGGCCCGAGCTCCCACCATGGCGCAACATAGCCGCGCGGCTTCTTGCCGGTCAGCTTCTCGATCAGGCCGATGCTCTTCATCAGCACCGCCTCTTCCTGCTCGGTCGTCATGGCGATCGGGTTCTCGTGACTGTAGCCATGCGCGCCGACCTCGTGGCCGGCCTTGGCCACCGCCGCCATCTGTTCCGGGAAGGTCTCGATCGAATGACCGGGCATGAACCAGGTGGTCTTGATGCCCCAGCGCTCGAACAGCTTGAGCAGGCGGGGCGCGCCGACCTCGCCCGAGAACATGCCGCGCGAGATGTCGAGCGGCGAATCCTCGCCGCCATAGGAACCGAGCCAACCGGCCACTGCGTCGACATCGACACCGAAGGCACAGAGAATTTCTTTCGCCATCGCGGTTTACTCCGCCAGATCACCGGCCGGCGCGGAGCAAGCGCCATGCCACGGTCGCGACAGCGGATTCAGGCTGGATGGTAGACCCGCTGCCTCAGATATGAGCAGCCTGCCGCGCGATTGCTCAGTCGGCGTACTGCTCGATGATCGGCTTCCAGCGCGCGCAATCCGCCGGCGAGGCGATCACCGTGTTCAGCCCGGCCATCGGCGAGACCGGCACCAGGATGCGCTGCACGCCGAGCTGGACCAGCGACGGGATCTGCGCCAGGTCGTCCGGTAGGCCCACTGTCATCTCGATCGCGTTCGGGTCGCGCCCGGCCTCCTCGGCACTACGCCGCGCGAGGTCGAAAAGTTCCGCCGGCGCGCCACGCGCCGGGAAAAAGCCGTCGCCGAGCCGCCCGGCCCGCTTCGCCGCCGCCTCGGAATGGCCACCGACGATGATCGGCACGTGCTTGTTCACCGGCTGCGGCCGGCAATAGGTATCCTTGAAGCGGACGAACTCGCCCTGGAAGGTGGGCTTCTCCGCGCCCCACAGTTCGCGCAGCACCTTGATGTACTCGTCGGTGCGGCGGCCTCGGGTCTCGAACGGCACGCCGAGCGCCTCGAACTCCTCCTTCAGCCAGCCGGCGCCGATGCCGAGCAGGATGCGCCCACCGGAGAGATGGTCGAGCGTCGCCACCTGCTTCGCCACCACGACCGGGTTGTGCTGCGGCAGGATCAGGATCG
The DNA here is from genome assembly GCA_003576705.1 of Desertibaculum subflavum. Lineage (GTDB taxonomy): Bacteria > Pseudomonadota > Alphaproteobacteria > Ferrovibrionales > Ferrovibrionaceae > Desertibaculum > Desertibaculum subflavum. The sequence goes on along the minus strand of QOZS01000049.1, from coordinate 36,589 downwards.
CGGTGCCGAGCTTGATGCGCCTGGTCGCCGCCGCGACATAGGCCATCCAGATCAGCGGATCGGGCAGTGGGATCGCATCATTGCCGCCCGCCATCTTGCCGCTCGGCGCATAGGGATAGGCGGAGCCGTAGCCGGCCGGCACCACCGTGTGCTCCACCGTCCACATAGATTCGAAGCCGGCTTCCTCCGCCGCCTGGGCCAGTTCGACCGCCTTGGCCGGATCGACATAGGGGCCGGTATTGCAATAGCGCAGCCCGAATTTCATGGCCGTTCCTCCCCGATTGCCGGCAGCTTAGCCCATCCGCCGGGAGGGCGGCACCCGCCTCGCGGAACCGCACGGCGCCGCGCTATGCTTACAGTCATGAACAAAGATCCCTCCGAAGCAGGGGACCGGTCGGGAGACGCGCCGACGGAAATCTCGCCGCCGCCCGGGCTGTCGGCCGAGGCGGGGCCGCTGTTCGACCTGTGGAACGCCAAGCGCGCGGGCCGGGCCATGCCGGCGCGCCGCGATCTCGGCCCGGTCGAGCTGCGGCCCTGGCTCGCCCAGATCATGCTGCTCGAGGTCATCGAGGGAGGCCGCGACTTCCGGATCCGCCTGCTCGGGACCGATGCGGTTCAAGGCGTCGGTGTCGATGTCACCGGCAGGATGCTGTCCGAGATTCCCGCGGCGCCCGATCTTCTCGTACGCTTCCTGGCGGAGTACCGCGCCGTGGTCGCCTCGGCGCGCCCGGGCCGGGCGCTGCACGACTATGTCAGCCCGACCAGCGGCCGGCGCATCGTGTTCGAACGGCTGGCCCTGCCGCTTTCCGACGACGGCACCACCGTCAACATGATCCTGGCGCTGCGGCGCGATCTGATCGGCAGGTAACAGCGGGCCGCTCAGCCATCGCTTTCGATGCGACCGTCGACGATGCGGATGATGCGGTCGCCGGCGCGGGCGAATTCGGGGTCGTGGGTGACGGCGACGATGGTCTTGTTCCGCGTATGCGCCACCTCGCTCAGGATCTGCTGCACGTTGCGGCTGGAGGCGGTGTCGAGATTGCCGGTCGGCTCGTCGGCCAGGATGATCAAAGGCTCGTTCGCCATGGCGCGGGCGATGGCGACACGCTGGCGCTGGCCGCCGGAAAGCTGGTCGGGCCGCTTGTGCAGCTGCTCCCCGAGGCCGAGCTCCTTGAGCAGACCCGCCGCGCGCTCGCGCTGCGCCTCCGGCTCCAGCCGGCCGAGCTTCGCCATCGGCAGCATCACATTGTCCAGCACGGTGAACTCGCCGAGCAGGAAGTGGAACTGGAACACGAAGCCGAGCTTGGCGAGCCGCACCTCGGCGAGCTGGTCCTCCACGAAGCCCGATGTATCGACCCCGTCGAGCCAGATCCGGCCCTCGCTCGGCACGTCGAGCAGGCCGAGCAGATAGAGCAGCGACGACTTGCCGGAGCCGGACGGCCCCTGGATGTTGACGAACTCGCCGCGATTGATGGTGAGCGAGACGTCACGCACCAGGGTGACCGGCACTTCGCCCGGCAGCACGCGGGTGACATGCTCGGCGCGCAGCACCTCGCTCACGCCATGCCCCCGCGCAGGATGTCGATCGGATGCACGCGCCCTGCCTTGCGGGCGGGGAAATAGGCAGCGCCGGCCGCGGAGGCCACGGCAACCAGCACCACCAGCGCCGTCTGATCCGCGCCCCAGTAGATCGGCAGGTTGACGACATCGGAGATGCCAGGCGGCTGGATCTTGACCACCGCGAGCAGCGCCATCAGGCCATAGCCGGCGGCAATGCCGATGGCGCTGCCGGCAAGCCCGATGATCACGCCCTGGGCCAGGAAGATGCGCCGCACGTCGCGGGCGTGGAAGCCCATCGAGCGCAAGATGGCGATGTCGCGCCGCTTCTCCATCACCACGGTGGAGATCACGTTGAACACGCCGAAGGAGGCGACAACCAGGATGGCGCTGACCACGCTGTACATGATGATGTTGCGGATCAGCAGCACCGACATCAGGCTTTCCTGCGCTTCCTGCCAGGATTGCGCGCGGTAGCCGATGCGCTCCTCGATGGTCGCGGCCACCTCGCGCGCGGCGTAGGGATCGTCGAGCTGCATGATCAGCCGGTTGGCGCGGTCGGGCCGGCCGAGCAGGACCTGCGCGCGCTTGAGCAGCACATAGGCCTGGCCCTCGTCGATCGCCGTGGTGCCGGTATCGAACAGGCCGACGATCTTCATCGTCCGCACCTGGCCGACCGGCGAGGAGACGGTGATGTTGTCGCCCATGTCGAGGAACAGCTTCTCCGCCAGCGCCCGACCGAAGACGATGCCGTTCGGATCGGCGGCAAGCGCCTGCAGCGACCCGGCGACGATCTTCTCCTCGATATCGCTGACCCCGCCCATCAGTTCCGGCAGCACGCCGTTCAGGGTGACGCCCTGCTCCTTGCCGGCGAAGGTGAGGATCGCCTGGCCGGAGAGCACCGGGGCGACGCGCACGCCCGGCATGGCATCGAGCAGCGGCAGCTTCTGCTTGTAGCCGCGGATGCCGCGCGTGTCGGTCTGCGGCTTGAGGCCGTGCAGTCGTATGGCGCCGCCGGCATAGCTCTTCACCACCGGCTGCTCGGGCGGGGTGCGGAACTCGTCGCTGACCGTGATATGCGGCGCGGCGTCGATCAGCCGGTCGATGAAATCCGCCTCCGAACCGCGCATCAGCGCGCTGACCGCCATGAAGAAGGCGACGCCCAGCGTGATGCCGAGCAGCGACATCACGGTTTGCCGCCGCCGGTGGGTCAGGTGGATCAAAGCAATACGGAGGCCGAGCGGCACGGCTACGGCACCACCTCGGCAGAAACCCGCCGCCCTTCGCGAAGCCGTTCGCCCGGCTGCACGACGATCAGGTCATCCGCGCCGATTCCGCTCCGAATCTCGACCTGGCTATCGCCGGCGACGCCGACGGTCACCGCTTGCCGCACGGCGCGGCCGTCGCGCACCAGCCAGAGCTTGCCGTCGCTCACGGCCGTGGCCGGCACCAGCAGTGCATTCGCCCGCTCCGCCACCACGATATTGGTGTCGGCCGTCATGCCGATCATCAGCGGCGTCTCGTTGGGCAGCGCGATCCGCACCCGGAAGCTGCGCGCCACCGCATCCCCCTTCGGAGTGATCTCGGCCACCCGGCCCTCGAACACGCGATCGGGAAAGGCATCGGCGCGGACCAGCACCTTCTGCCCGGCGCGCACCCGGCGGATATCCTCCTCGTCGATCTCGGCAGTGATGCGGAGCGCGCCGCAACACGACATCCAGAAGATCGGATCGGCCGCCTGGATCAGCTCGCCGATCTCGCCGTCGCGCCGGATGATGACGCCGTCCACCGGGGCGGCCAGCGTCATCTCGGCGACCAGGCTCCTTGCCCGTTCGAGCGAGGCGCGCGCGGTCGCCAGCTCGTTGCGCGCCTGATCGCGCGCCGCCTCGCTGCCGACACGGTTCTTGTACAGATCCTCGGCGCGGCGGTACTGGCTCTCGCTGTAATTGACCCGGGCCTCCCATTCCCGGACCGAGGCGGAGAGCTCGCGGTTGTCGAGCTCGGCCAGCACCTGGCCCTCGCGCACCGTGCTGCCCTCGTCGACCATCAGCTGCCGGAGCCGCCCGGCAAGCTTCGGCGCGACCGGAAACATCACCACGGGCTCGACAGTTCCCGTGCCGTAGACCGCCTCGACGGCGGGCCCGGGCTGCGGCCGGACCGCCTGCACCCGGACCGGGCCGAACTGCCACCACGCAGCCGCCGCCGCGATGACCGCGACGAGCAGAAGGATCGATCCTCGAACAAGCCATTTGCGCATTCAGGCCGCCTGCTTCTCGCCGCGTGTTCCTTCCAGATGGTCTGACTAGGGCGTCGCCGGCGCTCTGGCGTTGACCCTGCTCAAACCCCCTGCCGCTCCGGCAGGAATTGCATCGCGCCCTTGCGCGCCAGATGCCCTGCCAGCATCACCGGCGGCATGCGCAGCCAGTGCGAGCGCAGATAGAGCGCCTCCCGCGCCAGCCGTGTCGGCAGATCGGGGGCCGGCTGGCCGCTGCGCGCCAGTGCGCGGCCTAGCAGGGCCTGCATCAGCCGGTCAATCGGCGGTGGCGCGGCGGTTCGTCCGACGGCCGCGCGCAAGGCCGGATCGATCGGCGTGCCCAGCAGCGCGGCCGCATGGCGCAGCGCATAGTTTACCGGGCGGCCGAGCCCGAGTTCCGCCGTCCGCGCCGCGAGAGCTGACCAGAAGCCGGGCTCGGGCCCGAAATGCCGCAGCAGGTCGTCCAGATCGGCGAGATCGCGCAGGCCGTGATTCACGTCGCCGTCCTGGAACAGGTGCACCACGTTGTGCAGCACGAGGTCGGCCGGCGCCAGAATGGTGACGCCGTCGAGCCCTTCGACCGGCCGCGCCGCCGCCAGCAGCTTGGCCGCGTCGATGCGCAGCCGACCGGTTAGCGGCAGGATGTTGTGATGCACATCGACCACGGTCATACGGCCGCGATGCCGGAGCGGCGGCAGCTCGTGCATCCAATCGCGATAGTAGCGCTGATCGTAGGCGCTGGTCTTCTCCTGCCGCCAGCCATGCTCGATCAGCCGCCGTTCCACCTCGTCGATCCGCTCACGCGCCACCAGGATGTCGACATCGCTGACCAGTCGACCGCGCGCCGCCTTCAGACCGCCCAGCACATAGGCCGCCCCCTTGAGCAGGGTAAAGCCGATGCCGGTGCCGTCGAGCGCACGCCGGATGCGGCCGACCTCGAAGCGGATCATGCGGTCATGCGTCGCCGCCACAGCCTCCGCCGCGACCAGCATGTCGCGCACGCGCTCCGGCAGCGCGGCCGCGATGCCGGCGGCTTCGGCCCGCACGCCGAGCCGGCCGACCAGCCCCGCATTGCGCGCCCGCGGCAGCACCAGGTTCCACAGCGCCGGCTCGAACCCCGCCATGGCGGCAGGCTCGCGCAGGGCGCGCAGCAGGCCCGCGCCGGCCGGATCGGCCATCACGCTGCAGTCTCCCCCGCCGCCAGGCCCTCGAAATGCGCGATCGCGGCCGGAATGTCGCTGTATTCCAGCGCGAAGGCCGGGCAGCTCTCGACCAGCCGCGCCATCGCCGCGAAGCCGCGCTCGGCCAGCGCAATGTAGTTCATGCTGTTGGCCAGCAGGTCGGCGAAGGCCTGCGCCCGCGGCACCGGCGTCGCCGTCAGCGGCGCGCCGGCGCGGAACTTCGGGAACACGATCCAGGCCGGCATGGCCGGCTCGAACTGCCGCCGCACGGCGTCGTCCGGCGGGCGGAGATAGGCGAGCGTGCCCTTGGCGGTATCGTGATAGGGCGGCGAGATCACCGCCGCCGGCATCAGCCGCCGCACCACCTCGATCGACTCGTTCTTCAGCGAGACCGGCCGCGGCACCGGCATCAGCGCGCCATCGGCCGGGCGGATCAGCCCGAACTCGTCGGAGAAGAGCCGCCAGCCTGCGCTCACCAGGGCGGCGCAGAGCGTGCTCTTGCCCGAGCCGGAGACCGCCGCCATCACCACGGCACGCCCGTTCTTCTCCACCACTGCGGCATGCAGGATCAGCAGGTGGTGGGCGCGCGAGCCGATGGCGAAGTTGAGACCCCATTCCAGCATCGGCGCGGCGAAGCGGCGCGGCAGCGCCTGCATCAGCGGCCGGTCGTCGATATGCAGCTGCGCCTCGCGCCGCCAGGGCCGGCGGCGGTTGAAATGCGGCCGCACCGCGACGTCGGTATGCACCACCTCGCCGGTCGCCACGCGGTGCTCGGGATACAGCAGACGGATGAAGGCCGCGGCGCCGGGCGCGGCGCAACGCAGATTGACGGCGAAGGGTCCGGTTTCCAGGGCAAGGCCGGCACCGGCGAGCTGGGCTGCGGTCTCGTCCGTCGACAATTCGCCGAGCTTCATGGCACCGGCTCGATCAGGCCCAGGCGATCGAACTCTGCGATCAGCTGATCGAATTGCTGAACCCAAGCCGGATCAGCTTCGGTCTCGAGCTCGATCGCGAGCGCCTCGGCAATCTCGCTCGGCGCCATCGGCCGCTGCATCATGATGCGCAACGCAGCCTCCGCCAGGGCATTCAATTGATGTGTCTGTCCCGAGGAGAGGTTGAACAGGACGCATTGATCGTCCCACAGACGAATGAGATCCGGCCGGCAGCCGGTTACGCGCCAGCGACGCATCGCCGAGTTGTGAAGCGAAAATCGGCCCGCCGCGACGGCGCCGGGCGCGCCGTCAGTCGTCGTCCTTGTCGCCGCCGCCGTAATCGCCGACCGGACCGCCCGACAGGTAGCAGTTCAGGCTGTACTGCTTGATGAACTTCTTCTTTTCCTTCTTGGTCATGCCCTGGTGGCCGCCATTGCGCTCGAAGCAGGTGAGCGAGGCGGCCCAGGCAGTGCCACTGGTGAGCGTCAGGACAGCCGGAGCGGACCAGGCGGCGCCCTTCAGCAGCGCGCGACGGCCCCGATTCGGCTGCGGGCCCTTCGCGTCCGGCGTCGGATGGTCGCTCTCGCTCATAACCTACGCTCCTCCGATGGCCCGACCGGCGCTCAGCCGGCAGGACGGCTGGCGATCCTGACGGCGCCAGCTTACTAAGCAATAAATGTACCGCAATTGTCACATTTGCCGAAGTGACTGAAGTCACAAAGGGTTCATCCTTCCGGGCGGCTCGGGTCGGGCGCAATTGTAAAGCGCATTGACGGAAAATGTAGTTAACGCAGCGGCGCCAATATTAACGCGGGTCGTCCGGTCGTCGCATGCGCCAGACCGCGTTCACTGTCGTGTATTCACTGTAGCCGAGCCGCGCCACCGGCTTGAATGCCGCGACGTCGACCCGGCCGTCCTTGATGACCCGGTCATCGATATGGATGCCGACCACCTGGCCGAAGACGACGTAGGCCTGCATATCCGGGCGGCCCGGGTCGACCGGCATTTCCAGGGTGCGCCAGTACTTGCATTCCAGCGCGACCGGGGACTCGGCCACCCGCGGCGGCTTGACCAGCCGGCTCGGTGCCGGGGTCAGGCCGGCGAGCCGCATCTCGTCGACGCCATAGGGGACCATGGTGGTGGTGACGTTCATCGCCTCCTTCAGCTCGTCGGTCACCATGTTGACCACGAACTCGCCGGTGGCCTCCGCGTTCATCTGCGAATGCTTGGTCGGCGTGTCGCCGTATTTCCCGGTGATGGCGAAATAGACCATCGGCGGGAATTCCGACACGCCGTTGTAGAAGCTGTAGGGCGCGAGGTTGACCCGGCCCTGCGGGTCGATCGTGGAGATCCAGCCGATCGGCCGCGGCACGATCAGGCTCTTCAACGGGTCGGCCGGCAGGCCGTGATTGCGCTCGCGGGCATCGTAGAACATCGCTTCGCCTCCCCCTCGGGTCGCCTGGGCCACCTCGTCCCCCGCCCTGCTTGCGCGCCGGCGCGGCGCGAGGGAGGATCGAGCCATGACAACGAAAGACATCGCCAGCATCCAGGACTGGCACGCCCACGTCTATTTCGACGCGCCGAGCCGCGACGCCGCGCTGGCGCTCCGCCGCGAGATCGAGGCCAGGTTCGAGATGGAGATGGGCCGCTTCCACGAAAAGCTGGTCGGCCCGCATCCCCGCTTCAGCTATCAGGTCGCGTTCAAGCCCGAGATCTTCGCCGCCATCGTGCCCTGGCTCGCCCTCAACCGCGGCGACCTCGTGGTCTTCATCCATCCCAATACCGGCGACGACCTGGGCGACCACCGCGACCGCGCCATCTGGCTCGGCGCCAAGCTCGAACTCGATCTCGACGTGTTCCGGCCGGCGGCCTGATCCGCCGACGATACGTCCCGACACGGCGGTGCTTCGGCGCGCATCGCCCTGCTTGCGATTGATCTCGCCTTGGTGAAGTGGCACTTTGTGCTGCCTGCTCAACTCTAAAAAGCAATCGCCGATGCGGACTTGCATCCGCCTTCTTGCCATCGCAGCCGTCCTGGCGCTCTGTGCTTGTACAACCACCCGAACTGCAACGGTGAGAGCAGCGCCGCCGCCACTGCCGGAGCCGCTGTTCGATCCACTTCCGATCACGGTTGCCGTCTGGTACGCGCCGGAGCTTGGCGAGCATCGCGCCACCGGCACCAGATCCAAGGGCCGCCCCAACGGCGACCAGATCGTCACGCACTACGACGTCCAGAGTGGCGACGCTCACTTGACCGTGCTTCGAAGGATGATCTCCGCGGCGTTCCGCCACGTGAAGCCGCTATCGTCCGAACCCGGCGGGCCGATCGACGATCCGACCGTCGATCTGATCGCGATGCCGACTGTCGCCTGGGTCGAATACGGCGCCGGCGCGACGGTGCGCTATCGAATCAGCCTGATTCTTCCCGACGGGGAGCACTTCACCAATATCTTCGTCTCTGGCTCGGCCTCGGAAAGCGTGCCCGAGCAACGCTGGCTGGAAGTCGCCATGCGGGATGCCGCCGCGCAGATCCTGGTGCGCCTCACCACGAACGAGAAGCTCGAGAAATGGCTCGCTGAGCGCCACAGGGCCGCGGCACCCGATCGCCGGAGAAATTCATGATGCCGGCCACCCGCGCGCGCCGCACGGCAATTGTCTCCGTCCTCCTGCTGCTCGGCGGCTGTCCTGCCCCGACGGAAACCCAGGTTCGCGCCACCGGCCCGGTGGTCGCCAGCCCGGCCAGTTCCGGGAATACGGCGGCCGAACGTGCGACCGACAGCCTCCCGGCAATCGCAGGCGCCGAAGGCTACGCCTTGCTGCCGGAGCGGATCGACGTGGCAGAGGATGGCAAAGCCGTCGATTGCATCGCCCGCGCCATCGCGCAGGCGGCGCCCACGGCGCGGCAGCTCCCCTTCGACAAGCTGCGTGACGGCCTGTTTCCGTGGCTGGAACCGGGAACGAAGCCGTATATGGAGGAGGACCTGCTCGCGCTGTTGAAACGGCCCCTGCTGCAGGAGCGCCTGAAATCCCTCGATATCCGCTATGTCGTGCATATCGGGGGACGTCGGCTCGACCAGACGGCGCGCAGCTACGGAGGCTGCAGCATCGGCGGGTGCGTCGATTTCACCTCTCAGAACGTCGGTGCCCAACTGTCGGCGACCTTGCTCGATCTCCGGGAAGGTGTTGCGCTTGGCGGTCGGGATGCAACCTCGCGCGGCACCAGTGCGGGCCTGCTGGTCGGCATTGTCCCGATCATCTTCATCGCACCGACCGGATCGCGCGTCTGCTCGGAGGTCGGCAACGCCATTGCGAAGGCGTTTGCCGCCGGCGAGCAGCGCTGACGGGGCCGGACCGCCAGGCATGCGCAGACCCGTTCGCGTCGCCATGGTTGCGCTGCTGACCGTGCTCGCCGGGTGCACCGGTCATCGGACCGCGACACTGAAAGCGACATCGCCGGATTTGCCGGCACCGGCGTTCCAGCCCCTCCCGAAAACGGTCGCCGTCTGGTACCCGCCCGATCTGGCGAACCATCGCAGCACGGGCGAATGGATGGTGCGGCGCGGCGATAACGACTATCTGCGCGTGAATTACGACGTCGATGCCGGCGATGCACATCTCAGAACGTTGCGGCTTGTCATCAACTCGGCCTTCCGACGCGTGGTCGAACTGCCCACGCGGCCCGTCGCCCCCGTGGCGATCCCGGATATCGACCTCGTCGTGGTTCCCGACCTGCATCGGATCGGCTACGGGCACGGCGCCGAAGTCGAATACGCGCTGGACATACGTGCGCCCGATGGCGCATCGATCCAACGGATCAGCGCGACGGGTGCAAGCCCGAGCCACGCAACGGAAGAGGACTGGTTTCCGCAGGCCCTGCGCGATGCGGCCGCCGGCCTGCTCGTGCGGCTCGCGAAGTTCGGGTCGGAACCGGCCTCACCCCTGCACGCCGCGCCGAGCCGCGTCGGCGACGCCGCTTTTGCCGTATTGCCCGAACGCTTGGAAGTCGATGGCCGGATCGCCGAATGCGTGGCGGAGTCACTCAGCGACGCACTGCATGGCATGCCGATGGTCAAGACGTCTGTCCTGCGGGACCGGCTCTATCCTTGGCTGGAGCCGAGCACGAAACCCTATTTCAGCTCCGATCTCGCGGCCCTGCTCGATCATCCGGTGATACGCGAGCGCACGGCGCAGCTCGGGATCCGCTACATCGTCCATGCCGGCGGAGGGCGGCTCGGCGGCGCGTACCGCGACGTCACGACTTGCTTCGGCGCGCTGTGCCTCGACTTGCCCACTTCCAAGGATCTCGGCTCCCAGATTTCGGCAAGGGCTTTCGATCTGGAGGCCGCGACAGGAGGCGCAGAACACCCTTCTCGCGTGAGCACGATGGAGATGGCCAGCGCCCAGAGCCGAGGCTCGAGCTTCGCCATTGGCTGGGCCAGCTGTTCCGAAGTGGCCCAAGGCATCGCCGGCGCGATCGACACCAATCGAAGACGATAGAGAAAGCGTCGTTCAATTCCGCCGGCCGGTGATGCGCGCGACCGGGTCGAGGAAGGCGGCGGTGCCGAGGAAGATGGAGGCCAGCGTCTCGATCTCCTCGCCCCCGCGCCGGTATCTGCCGCCGACGACGATACCGGCGATGGCCACCTCGCCGCCGGACAGCAGCAGCAAGGGGCCGCCCGATTGCCCGCGCGTGGCATTGCAGCGGTGGCCGATCAAGGGCGAGGGCGCCAGCGCCGGCTCCGGCCGGCAGGCGAAATCCACCGAGAGCGCGTGCGGCCGGTCCTGCGCGAAGCCCGCCGCGGCGAAGCGCCCGGCGCCGGCCAGATCGGCGCTCGGCATGGCGCGCAGCGGCACCGGTCGGATCGAGAGCGCCTCGCTCAAGGTCAGCACGGCCCAGTCGCTGACGAAATCCGGCTTGCCGAGATCGGGGCGATAGCCCGGTGCAACGTGGATCATCGCCACCCTGGTCTGGGCCAAGGCCTCGCCGCCGCGATAGCCGGGCAGGAAGAACACTTCGTCGGGCTTGGACCAGCGCTTCGCACCGGCGTCGTACAGGCAGTGCGCCGCCGTCAGCACATGGCGCGGCGCGATCAGGGTGCCAGTACAGAGACCCCGGTTGCGGTATCCGGCGCGATTGACCCTGCCGATGGCGGTCCATGGCCATTTGTCGGGCGCCACGATCTCGCGCGTGTCCTGGCCATAAATACCGGGCAGCTGTCCGGCGGCACGCGCCGCCGGTGGCGCCATTCCGATGATCGCCACTGCCAGTGCCAGCTTCGGGACAAACCGCATCATGCCGGGCTTCATACCGGCATGAAGGTGGCGAAATCGCAAATCTGACCGGAGGCGGGTCCCGCTCGGCTATGCGGATCCTGCCGCCGGCCTGGCCCGCGGGCGGCGCGTCAAGAGGGCGGCACCGCCCCGGGACGAGGATCGATCGGCAGCTGCTTGTCGATCCGCGTCGCCTGCTCGAACAGCCAGGCCACCTGCAGCAGCGCGGCTTCGCCGCGCGGCCGGCCCACCAGCTGCAGGCCGACCGGGCGGCCGAAGCGGTCGAAGCCGCAGGGTACGGCAATCGCCGGCTGACTCGACAACGTGATCGCCGCGTTGACCATCGATGCCCCCATGTAGTTGGTGAGCGGCTCGCCGTCGATGGTTGCCGGATGGCGCAGATCGACATCGAAGGCCGGCGTCGCCGCGCCCGGCGTCACGAGCAGGTCGTAGGTCTGGAAGAACGTCGCCATGCGGCGGAAGAAGGCGGCGCGCTCGCGCTCGGCCCAGGCCAGATCCTCGGGCTTCTGCTTCAGCCCGGCTTCCGTGTTCCAGATGATATCGGGCTTGATCAGGTCGCGATGGGTCTTCAGCCGCTCGCCATGCGCGACGACGAAATGCTGGCCGCGCAGGATCATGAAGGCGCGTTCGAGCTCGGCGAGATCCGGTGATGCTTCCTCGACCACGGCGCCAAGTGCCTCGAAGCGGCGCGCCGCCGCGGCGCAGATCTCACGGGTCTCGCGCTCGACCGTGATCTTGCCACCGTAATCGGCGGTGAAGGCGACGCGCTTCGGCGCCGTCGGCCGCTGCAGCGCTTCGACGAACGACACAGCCGGCGCCTCGAAGGTCAGCGGATCGTGCGGGCAGAGCCCGGCCAGGGTATCGAGGAACAGTGCGATATCGGCCACGTTGCGCGCCATCGGCCCTTCCACCGAGAGCGGCGAGAACAGGTTGTTCGGCGTGCCACGGCTGACCCGCCCCGGCGACGGCCGCAGGCCCACGACCGAGCAATAGGTCGCCGGGCGCCGGAGCGAGCCCGCATGGTCAGAGCCATGCGCAAGCCACACCTCGCCGGTCGCAACCGAGACGGCGCCGCCGCCGGTGGAGCCGCCGCAGGTCAGCGCGGTGTTCCACGGATTGCGCGTCTTGCCGAACACCTCGTTGAAGGTCGAGCCGCCGGCGCCGAATTCCGGCGTGTTCGACTTGGCGACCACGATGCCGCCCTTGCGCTCGATCCGCTCGACCAGCGGATGCGAAGCCGTCGGCACATGGTCCTTGTGGATCGGCGAGCCATAGGTGGTGCGCACCCCGGCCACGTCCATCAGATCCTTGATCGAGACCGGCAAGCCGCCGAGCCAGCCGGGCTCCGTCTCGGCATCGCGCCGCCCTCCGGCCATCAGACGCCTGGCATGCTCGCGAGCGCGGTCGAAGCAGAGCGTCGGCAGCGCGTTGACCGCGGGCTCGACTGTGGCGATACGCCGTTCGGCTGCGTCGATCAGGTCGAGCGGCGAGATCTCGCGCGACTGGAGGCACGCAACCGCCTCGGTCGCGGTCATCCGGATCATCTCGTCGCTCATGCCCCCACCTCGCCCAGAAAGCCGATCACCGCCCGGTTGAAGCCTTCGGCCGCGTCGATATTGACCGAGTGGCCGCCTTCGAGGTCGGCGACCTTGGCGCCGGGAATCGCCGCTGCCGCCCGGTCGCGCAGCGGCTGGAACGCCGCCTCGTTCCGTCCGTTCACCAGCAGCACCGGCATGGCAAGCCGATGCAGGTCGTCGCCGGCATAAAGATCGGTGCGCGTTACGCGGATGGAACGGGCGATGGCTTCCGGCGCGATCAGCGCCGCATCGGCCACCAGCTCCGCCTTCACTTCCGCCGGTAGGCGCCGCGCATGGCGCGGGTGGATTCGCATGCTCTCCAGGCCCGCGCGGCCGCCCTGTTCGATCAAGGTCGCCCGGCGTTCCATCTCCGCCGGATCGAGCCGCGACAATGCGGAAACCGAGTTGGTGAAGATCAGGCCGCGCAGGCGCTCGGGATGCGCCAGCGCATAGCGGATCGCCAGCCCGCCGCCGAACGACTGTCCGCAGGCGAACCAGCACTCGGCGTCGAGCTGCGCGCGGATCGCCTCGAAGGCCGCCAGATACGCGGCGACCGTATAGGCGTCCGGATCGGCCGGCGCCGGCGATCGGCCATGCCCGAACAGCTCGACCACCACCGGCCGGCACACCTCCGCCAGTGCGTCGAGGTTCAGCCGCCATTGCGCACGGCTCGACAGGAAGCCGTGCACCAGCAGCAGGAAGGGGCCGCGCCCGCGGCCATGCACCTCGAAATGCGGCAGCATGTCGTGAGGCTGCGGACAAGCGACGGCCATCGTCAAGCCGCGTCAATCACGCATCACGGATGTGAGCAGTGCGCGCGCCCCGGGGGACCCGGCCTTCGCCGGTCTGGAGACGCGGCAGCGGATCAGGCGGCCTCGGCGATCCCGATCAGCTCGATCTCGAAGGTCAGCCGCTTGCCGGCCAGCGGGTGATTGCCGTCCAAGGTCACGGAATCGTCGTTGGCCTCGACCACGATCAGCACGATCTGGCCGCCATTTGGCGCATTGGCCTGCAACTGCATGCCCGGCTTCGGCTTCAGCTCGGCCGGCAGCATGTTGCGCGCCACCGTCATCACCTGGTCCTCGCGGCGGTGGCCATAGGCCTGCTCGGGGTTCAGCTTCACGGTCTTCTTTTCGCCGACCGACATGCCGGTCACCGCGGCATCGAATCCGGAAACCACCTCGCCTTCGCCCAGGGTGAATTCCAGCGGTTCCCGCCCCGCCGAGCTGTCAAAGGTCCGGCCGTCGTCGAATGTACCGGTATAGTGAACGCGGACGACATCGCCCGCACGCGCTGCTGTCATTGAGAAGGCTCCGTTCTGCGCCGCCGGGCTAAAGCCCTGGCGCGGCAGGAATATCGGCCGGGTCAGGCCCGGCCGGCCCGGCGGCATCACCACGATGCCCGCACGCCCCTGGCCCCCTCTATAATCGCTAACGTCCGACGGCGCGAGCGGGTTTCCACGCTGGGCCAAGCCGTTACGCGCAGGTCGCAGGAGCCGATACCGCATGCACTGGTTTGCCATCATCTGCTTCGGTCTGCTGACCGGTCTGGCCGGCGCCGTCTATGGCGGGTTCATGGCCGATCTCGCCGTCGACTGGCTCGCGATCTCCAGTTTCGAAGGCGGTGCCGGCTACTTCGTGGTGTTCATGATCCTGCTCGCCTTCGGCGGCAGCCTGATCGCCGGAATCGTTATTTGTGCGCTGGCCGGCGGGCCCGGATGGTCGGGCATGCTGCGGGGATTCGCCTCGGCCCTCGCAGCCGTGCTCCTGGTGATCACCGCGCTCGGCGCCTTCGCCTGGGCGACGGCCGACCGCGAGCCGCTGGTTGCCGGCCAACCGATCGACGTCGCGGTCGAGGTGCGCTTGCCCGCCGGCAGCAGCCGGCCGGAAGGGACGGCCTCCGGCAAAGACTACGCCGCCCTTCTGTCGGGCAGCGGCAGCAAGAGCAGGCTCGACTACCTGCGCCCAGGCGAGGCGCGCGAGGAGGGCGGACGCTGGATCCTGCCGGCGCAGATTCCCATCCACGTTTCGGAGGGTCGGCGCGTCCTCAGCGTCAAGCTTGCCGACCGGGATACGCAGTTCTTCGATACGCCCATCCCCGCCCGCCCGGCAGCGATCGACGAGGCCTGGAGCGATTGGCTCGCTGCGCCCTATCTCGGCAACCTGTCCCCACCCGCCCCGGAGGCCGCCATCGCAATCCGCTACCGGGTGGTCGTGCGGCCCCCGCCGCCACCGCGAGAGCCGCCGGCGCCCCGTGCACCGACCGAGGCAGAGCGGCTGCAGGCGGTCTACGACACGCTTTCCGCGGAAGCGCCGACCGAGGAATGGCTGGCGCTGACGACCCTCGAGGCGCCGGAACCCGTGCGCGACGGCGCGCTGAAGACGGTGGCGCACCGGCCGGACTTTGCTGCCGCGCTGGCGGCGCGGATTGCGTCGAGCGACGCCGTCGTCGCCCGCGACGCGATGTATCTCGTCGGCACCATGCATCCGCCGCCGGCGGCACTGGGCGACGCGGTGCGCGCCCGCGCGGCAGAGGTGATGCGGATCGCCGAGGCGATCGATCCGGCGGCGGAAGACAGCCGCGACCGCCTCTACGAAGAGGCCTTCGAGCTGTCGAGCGGCGTGAAGGCCGCCTCCTTCGGCCTGCGCCGCGCCGGCGTCGACTTCCGACCGGAGCTGCGCGCGATGGCGGCGGCGACGCGCCCGCGCGAAAAGGCGCCCCCGCACGCCATCGCCGACGACCTCGACCGCATCGTGGCGTATTTCGACAAGCTGGAACGGGAAGCCGCCGGGAAGTAGCGCCTCGCCCACTTGGGAACGGCGAGACGGTATCGCGCGTTCGGCAAGCACATCCGACAGCGGAGGAGTTGGCCATGGTGTCCGGACCGAAGCGGGAATTCGCCGACCAGACCGAGCAGGTGGCCGAACGGCAGCAGCAGATCCAGGCTCAGGTCGATGCCGCCGACCAGCGGACGGACGGCAAGGGCAAGGAACCGCCGCAGACCGGCCAGCGAACCTATCCCACGGCGCCGATGCCGGAGCAGCACCACGCGAAGCCCGGCCATGAAGGCGAGATCGAGCCGGAGCCCATGTTCGAGGCGCCGGCCTACAAGGGCTCCCAGAAGCTGCAGGGCAAGGTCGCGCTCATCACCGGTGGAGATTCCGGCATCGGCCGCGCCGTGGCCGTGCTCTACGCTCGCGAAGGCGCCGATATCGCCATTGCCTATCTGAGCGAACACAAGGACGCGGCAGAGACGCGGCAGGCCGTGGAGCGCGAAGGCGGCCGATGCCTGCTGATGGCCGGCGATGTCGGCGATCCGGCCTTCTGCCGGCATGCGGTGGCAGAGACCCTCGCCGCCTATGGCCGTATCGACATCCTGGTCAACAACGCGGCCTTCCAGCTGCACGTCCCTCGCCTGGAAGACCTGACCGACGAGCATTTCGACCAGACGATGAAGACCAATCTGTACGGCTATTTCTACATGGCGAGGGCGTCGGTGCCGCATCTGCCGCAGGGCGGCGCCATCATCAACACCGGCTCGGTGGCCGGCATCGAGGGCAGCGACCATCTGCTGGACTACTCGATGACCAAGGGCGGCATCCACGCCTTCACACGGGCGCTGTCGGGCCATCTCGCACCCCGTGGCATCCGGGTGAACGCCGTCGCCCCGGGCCCGGTCTGGACGCCGCTCAATCCCGCCGACCGACCGCCCGAAGCGGTCGCCAAATTCGGCGCGCAAACCCGCATGAAAAGACCGGCGCAACCTGAGGAAATCGCGCCGGCCTATGTCTTCCTCGCCGCACCGAGCTGTTCGAGCTACATAACCGGCGAGATCCTCCCCATCATCGGCGGCTACTGACCGATCAGCGCTGGCCGCCCTTGCGGCCGGCCTCGGATGCCAGCTGGCGATTGCGCGAGAAACTGCGCTTCTCGACCGGTACGCTGCGGCCACCCTTGCTGGCGATCGACTTCTGCGTCTCGCGATCCATTGCGGCGAAGCCCCGCTTCGGCCGATTCGCGCTGCGGTCCGCTTCCGCCACGGCGACACTCCTTGCTGCATTGAGTCCAAGGAGAAACGGCTTCCCGCGGGTGGAGTTCCTACGGTCAAGCTTGTCAGGGCCGTGGATCAATCGGGCGGCGCCGCGCCGCTTTGCCGCCCAGGGCCCGGACAAAAATGAGGGGTCAACCCTATGGCGGCCTCAGCCCCGGTTTGGATCATGAAGCAGCACGGCTCCCCGGCTCACCCCGGGAGATGCGGCCGGAAAGCGGGGAGATTTTCATGTCCAAACCGAAATCACTGGCGATGGCAGCCCGGCTTGCGGGGCTGGAGACAGGTCGGCCGGTCCTCTTCGGCCCGGCCGTGGTCGTGGCGGCGACCCTCTGTGCGGGCGGTATCGCGAACGCGTCGATCGTTGAGTTCAGCGACGTCTTCTCGACCTCCGGCCAAAGCATGTGGGGCACCGGCAGTGCGGCCATCCTGAATTTCCACGAATGCCTCTGCGTTACCTGGGACAAGACGGTGACGACGCCGCGAGTCTCCAGTTCCGTGGGCGGCGGCATCTTTGGACCGCCGAATGTCTCGGTTTCCGCTGCGCTCCGCGGCAGGGCCACCGGCAAAGCCGGCGTCGATGTCGGGTTCAAGTTCGACAGCGGATCGGTGAACGCCCAGACGCCGGTCACCACCCGGCTGGAATTCCCCGATGCGGGCGCATTGGCCGTGGGGCAGCTCTTCACGCTGAAAGCCACGACCACCAAGGGGACGGACAGCTTCAGCACGATCTTCCCGGAGCTGCAGGCCTATGCCGACGCCATCCTGAATGCAGGCATCGATCTTGACCTGCTGGCGACAGCAAGACAGGACGGCGTTGTCAGATACGACGGCGCCGTCAACCTGGTCGCGCCAAGCTTCAAATCGACTACCGAGCTTGCCTCGTTCAACCGCAACGACAACGGCCAGGCCAAGATTCTGCCGGCAATCACCGGCGGCCTGCCCGGCGGATTTCAGTTCGGCGAGGAGCAGTCGATCAAGGCGGCGGGCGTCGAGGTGGCGACAGCTACCATTTGGATTCCGGACCTGGACACCACTTCCGCTCCGAACGCAGGCGGTGCACATTCCTCCGGCTCGACCGATCTGTTCGCCCTCCAGGCCGATCTCGACGGCATTGCCACGGTGGCAAGCGGTGGCAGCATCCCGCCCCTCGAAAACTCCTTCGATGTCGCCAAGATCACCGCGGGCCCCGCCGAGCTTAGCCTCTCCGCTCGATACAACATTGTCGATGTCGAGATGGGGCCCGTCTTCGACATCAATCAGGCCTTCGACCTCGCCTCCATCATCCAGACGACGCTCTATTTCGATGCACCGGTCAAGATCATGAGCGGCGGAACCCTGATCGAAGTGACAGAGCTGCCCGTCGCCGCCCTGGACGAAGTCCAGATCCTGTACGAGGGCCATGACATCGGCGTGACCGCACGCAATACGATCAGCGCGACGCTGCGCAACCAGACCAGCCTTGGCTTCGATTTCCTCATCGACCTCGCCGCGCTCTCGGCCGGACTGTCGCTCGACGGCAGCGTCGATTTCGGCTTTCCCTTCGGCGTCCAGTCGTTCAACTTCGCGAATTTGAACCTGGGACCGGTGTTCAGCGACACGGAGCGCCTCACCGGTGCCGATTTCGGGAACCTGTACGATCAGACCTTCGCACTCGCCGGCTATCAGACGCTGGAACGGTCATTCATCATCTCCGCCGATCCGACCATCGTCGTCGCCGTGCCTGCACCGGCTTCGCTGTCTCTGTTCTGTGCCGGCCTGGTCTTGCTGGCATGCGGTCGACGCCGGAAGGAGGAATGTTCCTGATTGCGGATGCGGCGCTCTCCGGCAGAATGCGATCGGGGAACCGAGCCGAGGCGCCGCTTCATATCTGGGTCGACGTGTCGAGATAGCCTTCGCGCAGCGCATAGGCGAGCAGTTCCGCGGTCGAGTGGACGGCCAGTTTGCGCATGAGGTTGGTGCGATGGTTGTCGACGGTCTTGGCGCTGATTCCGAGCTGCACCGCAATTTCCGCGTTGGTCATCCCGCGGGCGACCAGGGCGAGGACTTGCATCTCTCGGCGCGTCGGCGGCTCGGCACCGTTGCCCTGCGCAACCGCCGCAGCCACTTCCGGCGACAGCACCTGCTCGCCGGCGAGGATGCGCGGGACCGCCGATACCAGCTCGGCAGCATCGCCGCGCTTCAGAAACAGGCCGTCGACGCCATGCGAGACCAGGCTTGTCATTGTGGCCTGGGCGGTCACGCCGGTGAACACGATGACTTTGGTCGCCGGGCTCCAGCGACGCACTTCGACGAAGACTTCGTATCCCTGGGCCAGCGGCATGGCATAGTCGAGCAGCAGCAGGGTCGGGCGCAGCCGGCGCGCGGCGCTGATCGCCTCAAGCCCGTTCGTAGCCTCGCCCACCACGTGGAAGCCGAGCTCACCCTCCAGAATCCCCCGAAGGCCGCTGCGGACAATCTGATGGTCGTCGGCAATGACCGCTGTTAGGCCCCGGGCGTCCCGCGTCGACATCAGCGCCCCTTCAGGTCGGCACACGCGCGCAAGGCCGTCCCCGATCAAAGGCTGGCGCGGCCCTATGCTTCTTCTCTTGGGCATTCTCTGCGCCGCGTCTTCGGCGGCATTGGCAGGCGAGGCCCTCGTTATCGAGCCGGGCCGCGCCTATCGAAATCTGGCGCGCCATGCCGAAGTCCTGCGCGATGCGACGCAGGGCCTCACCGCGCGTGACATCGTCGACCGCGGCAAGGCGGCGCAGTTTCAACCGGTCGATCTGCCGAGGCTGAATTTCGGCTTCACCGACGACAAGATCTGGTTGCGCTTCCGTCTCGTAAACGGCGGGGCCGATGCGGCCGACCTTCGGCTTGCCTTCAACGTCCGTTTCATGACGACGGTCGAGGCCTATCTGGTCGACGGATCCGGCGTCCGGCCGCTGATGACAAACCGGGAAGAGGAATCCTTTGCGGCACGGCCTGTGCCCCACCGTCATCTCGTGGCGCCGTTCGGGCTCGGCCCCGGGGAGGCCGTGACCCTGCTGGTCGGATATACCTCCGGGGGTGCTACCGCACTGCCGCTCAGCATCGAGACCGAGCTCAGCTGGCTCGATCGGGGGGCGAACGAGACGATCAAGAACACGATCTTCTACACCGCGGCGGCGCTGATGATCTTCTTCAGCCTCGTCTTCACGACCGTGAACCGCTGGCAGGTGCATGTCGCCTACGCCGTTTATTTCGGTTGGGTCACCTTCTACATCATGCACATGGACGGCTACACTTTTCAGTATGTGTGGCCGGAGCACGGGGAATGGAACGCGCTTGCTTCCCTTCCCCTCGGGCTGGGGATGAATCTGTTTGCCGCCATCTTTGCCCGCGTCTTTTTGCAATCCCGGACGCGGCATCCCGGGGTGGACAAGGTGCTGCTCACCGTCATCGGGTTGACCGCTGCGGCGATTGCGCTATCGCCGCTCGACGAGGCCGTGCCGCTCAAGAAATACGCGTTTCCCTACACGCTGCTCTGCTCGCTGGTCTTCCTCGGCTGCGCCGTGGGGGCGGCGCGGACGGGCCTCCCCGGTTCGCGCTTTTTCGTACTCGGCTGGATCGGCATCGTCTCCTCGGCGGTGCTCGCAAATTGGGCCCATTGGTTCGTCGCCCCCATCGCCGTCAATGCGAGCTTCGACGTGATGCGCGCCGGCATCTTGATCGAAGCAGCGATGCTCGCTCTCGCCATCATGGACCAGCTCAACCAGGTCAGGCGCCAGCGCGACGGCGCCATGCGCCGCGAGATGCGGGCCTACGAAGGGAAGCTGGCGGCAGAGCGCATGCAGTTCGAGGCGCTGGCACTGGCCGATGCGCGCGGCCAGCGGCTCGCAGCCGCAAGCCACGACTTGAAGCAACCATTGATGTCGCTGCGGTTGCAGTTGCAGCGCTCGATCGCCGACCAGCAGACCAGCGTCGCCCAGAGTATTCGACAGACGCTCGGCTATCTCGACGATCTTGTGCGTCAATATCTGGAGGAGACCGCCGACCGGAAGTCCGCCCCGCTCGCGCGGCAAGACGGATGGAGGAACTCGCACGAGGAAGGCATTCCGATCTCGTTGGTAATCGACAGCGTGAGAGACATGTTCGCGGCTGAGGCCCAGACGAAAGGCGTTACCGTGGTCGCCGTACCGTGCTCTGCTCAGGTCGCTGTCGTGCCGATGGTGGCGATGCGCATCCTCAGCAATTTCGTCGCCAACGCCGTCAAGTACGCGCGACAAGAGCGCGTATTGATTGGATGTCGCCGCAACGGCACCCGAATCAGGGTCGAGGTGCACGATCAGGGCCCGGGCATCGAGCCGGATCGTCTTCGCCGGCTGCTCACCGGTCGCGCACAACCAGGAGACGTAACGCCCGGGGGCAACGGACTCGGCATCGGCATTGCCTGCGAGCTTTCTGCCGATCACGGGATCGAGCTGACCGCCCGCTCGAGGCCCGGCATCGGCTCGGTCTTCGCCATTTGCCTGCCAATGGTGGCTGAGCCGCCCCACGTCCCGGCAACTCCCCTACCGCCTGGGTCCGTCCTCACGGCCTGAATTGGGTCTGGCAGATGATTTGCATGCTTGCCGCGCACCGGATGGGACGGCAACGTGAGCGTCCCGGTCATTCCACGAGGGGAGCCAATCCAATGACGCGTCGTCTCGCGGCCCTGGCAGCCGCTGCACTGCTTTTCGCCGGCCCGGCCTGGGCCCAATCGCAACCGCCGCTCCGCACCGGAGTCGATGGCACCTTCGCGCCGCACGCGATGCCCAAGCTCGGCGGCGGCGTGGAAGGCTTCCAGATCGACCTGTTCACCGAGGTGGCGCGCCGCATGAAGCGCGAGATCACCATCGACAGCACCAGCTTCTCGGGCCTCATTCCCGGCATGCAGGCCGGCCGCTACGACTTCATCGCGGCCCCGACCACGGTGACCAAGGAGCGGGCGGAGAACATGCTGTTCACCGCCGGCTACATCTGGACCGCCTTCCAGTTCGGCATCAAGAAGGGCTCGGCGCCGATCAAGGATTGGGCGGACCTCAAGGGGAAGGCGGTTGCCGTCAACAAGGGCACGCCCTACGAGCAGCTCTCCAAGAAGAAGGGCGAGGAGCTCGGCTTCACCGTACAGGTCTACGACACCCAGCCGGACGCCATCCAGGCGGTGCTGTCGGGCCGCGCCTATGCCACGCTCGGCGGCCACACGGTGATCAAATACGCCGCCAGCAAGAACCCGCAATTCGTCGCCGACAAGGAGCTGACCGAGACGCGCGCCCATTGGGCGGCGCCGGTGCGCAAGGACAATGTCGCGCTGCGCAACCAGCTGCAGGACGCGCTCGACTGCATGAAGAAGGACGGCACCATCGCCAAGTTGTCGGAGAAGTGGTTCGGCGCGCCGCCGCCGGCGGATGGGCTGGAGCGCGTCATCACGCCGGGCTATGGCGTGCCCGGCATGCCGGGCTACGACCCGACCCCGCACGAGCTGAAGTGCAACTGATCGGCGGGTGATGTCCTCGAAGCCGATCGTCGAGGCGCGGGGCATCCACAAGCATTTCGGCGCCGTTCACGTGTTGAAGGGCGTCGATCTGCGGGTGGCCGAGCGCGAGCTCGTCTTCATCATCGGTCCCTCGGGCTCCGGCAAGTCGACCCTGCTCCGCTGCCTCAACCGGCTGGAGGCGCCCTCCTCCGGCAGCGTCGTGGTGGACGGGATCGACATGCTGGACCCGAAGACCGACATCAACCATGCGCGCCAGCGCATCGGCATGGTGTTCCAGTCGTTCAACCTCTATCCGCACATGACGGCGCTCGGCAATGTCACGCTGGCGTTGCGCAAGGTGGCGGGCAAGTCGCGCACCGAGGCGGAGGCGATCGGCCGCGCGGCGCTCGACCGCGTCGGCCTCGCCGACCGCGCGGAGCATACGCCCGGCCAGCTCTCGGGCGGCCAGCAGCAGCGCGTCGCCATCGCCCGCGCGATCGCGCTGGAGCCGCGCGTCATGCTGTTCGACGAGCCGACCAGCGCGCTCGACCCCGAACTGGTCGGCAGCGTGCTGGAAGTCATGCGCAGCTTGCGCGAAAGCGGCATGACCATGGTGGTGGTCAGCCACGAGATGGGCTTCGCGCGTGCCGCAGCGGATCGCGTGGTCTTCATGGATCACGGCCAGATCGTCGAGCAGGGCGCGCCGGCCGAGATCTTCGAGGCGCCGAAGGAGGAGCGAACCCGCGCCTTCATCGGCCAGATCCAGCGACATTGATGCGGGCAGCGGCAGCAGGACCGCGTAAGCCCTCTCCCTGGGGGAGAGGGTGGCCGCGAAGCGGCCGGGTGAGGGGCACCCTCTCCGCCCGCGCGCACGCTGCCGCAGCCGACGCAACGCCGAAGCGGCACCCCTCATCCGCCCCTCCGGGGCACCTTCTCCCCCCGGGAGAAGGAGAAGTTTCCGCATGACCAACTGGGAGCGGTTCCTCGACACCTTCTTCAACGGCAAGGTGCTGGCGCGGTACTGGCCGGACATCGCCTACGGCGCGCTCATCACCATCGAGCTTGCCTTGCTCGTCGTGGTCACCGGCATCGGCGCCGGACTCGCGCTCGCGCTGCTGCGCAGCGTCGGCATCCGGCCGGTGAACTGGGCGATCGTGTTCGTGGTCGACCTGTTCCGCGCGCTGCCGCCGCTCGTCATCATCGTGCTGATCTATTTCGGCCTGCCCAGCATCGATGTCTCGCCCTCGGGCTTCGTCTCCACCTGGCTCGCCCTGGCCTTCGTGCTGATGGCCTTCTCGGAGGAGATCTTCTGGGCCGGCATCACCGCGGTCGCCAAGGGCCAGTGGGAAGCGGCACGCTCCACCGGCCTGACCTTCGGCCAGACCCTGATCAACGTGGTGCTGCCGCAGGCGATCCGCCTGACCATCCCGCCGCTGACCAACCGCACCATCGCCATCACCAAGGGCACGGCGCTGGGCTCGGTCGTCGCGGTGACCGAGATCCTGGGTCAGGCCTCCTCGGCCGTGTCCAACAGCTACAACCCCTCGCCGCTGATGCTCGGCGCCGCCGCCTACATCATCATGTTCCTGCCCGTCGTCGTGCTCGGCCGCTGGGTCGAGACGCGCTTCGCCTGGAAGCGGTGAGGCGCCGATGATCGAGACCTTCCTCAATCCTGCGATCATCGCCGCCGCCTGGCCGATCCTGCTCGCCGGCCTGTGGAACACCATCCTGCTGTCGCTGGTCGTGGTGCCGCTCGGCCTCGCCGGCGGCACTGTGCTGGCACTGCTCGCCGGCGTGCGCCACCCGCTGGTGCGCTGGCCCTTGATGGCCTGGGTCGACTTCTTCCGCGCCTTCCCGCCGCTCGTGCTGCTGATCTTCCTCTATGCCGGCCTCCCGTTCGCCGGGATCGAGCTCGGCGGCTTCGGCTGCGTCGCCATCGCCTTCTTCCTCAATACCGGCGCCTATTACGGCGAGATCCTGCGCGCCGGCATCGAGAGCGTGCCGGCCGGCCAGAGCGAGGCGGCGCGCTCGACCGGGCTCTCGCGCCTGCAGACCGAGCTCTACATCGTGCTGCCGCAGGCGGTGCGGAACGTCCTGCCGGATCTGATGTCGAATACGCTGGAGGTGGTGAAGCTCACCTCGCTCGGCAGTGTCGTCGCCATGCCGGAGCTGCTGTTCCAGGCCCGGCAGGCGCAAAGCCTGACCTACAACCCGACGCCGATCGTGCTGGCGGCAATCGTCTATTTTCTGCTGCTCTGGCCGCTGGTGCGGCTCTTGAGCCGGCTGGAGAACCGCAGCCTTGCGACACGAGGGTAAGCAGGCAGGTTTTCCTCGCATTCGTCTTGCCCGGGCTTGACCCCGGCATCCACGGCTCTCCGCGGCACTGCCCATTGGCGTGAATGGCCGGGTCAAGCCCGGCCACGACGTCTGCAGCGCTAAACCTTGAAGCGCGGGTCGAGATAGTCGCGCAGGCTGTCGCCGAACAGGTTGAAGGCGAAGACCGCGAGGCTGATGGCGACCCCGGGAAACAGGATCATCCATGGCGCCTGGCGGTAGAAATCGGCTGCGTTTCCGGACAGCATCAGGCCCCAGGCCGCGGTCGGCTCCTGCACGCCGAGGCCGAGGAAGGACAGCGAGGCCTCGGCCAGGATCGCCTGGGCGATGAATGCGGTCAGCATGATCAGATAGGGCGCCACCACGTTCGGCGCCATGTGGCGGAAGATGATGCGCGTATGGCTGTAGCCCGCGGCCCGCGCGGCGTCGACATAGGGCATGACGCGCACCGACAGCGCCGCGGCCCGCACCACGCGGGCGACGCGGGGCACGATCGGGATGGCGATCGCCAGGATCAGGTTGACGTCGATCCCAGCCACGGCGAACCGTCCGAATGCCGCCACCACCACCAGCGCCAGTACGATGATCGGGAAGGCGAGCAGGATATCGACCACGCGCTGGATCCAGTTGTCGATGCGGCCGCCGAAATAGGCCGACGCGACACCTAGGATGGCGCCGAGCGTCGAGCCGACGAACGACGAGGTGAAGCCGATGACCAGCGCCGTGCGCGCGCCGTAGATCAGCCGCGAGCAGATGTCGCGGCCATAGGCATCGGTGCCGCACCAGTGCTCCAGCGACGGCGCCCCCAGCAGCTGCACGAAATCGATCGCCAGCGGGTCGTAAGGCGCCACCCATTCGCAGAAGATGCCGGCCGTCATCATCACGCAGATGATGACGAAGCTGATGGCGCCGAGCGGCTGGCGACGGGCGAATTCCATCGCGGCGTTCGGAACACGCGGCGCGGCTTCGGCGGGGGCTGCGATCGTCATCGCCTCACTCGTAGCGGATGCGCGGGTCGAACACCGCATAGAGCAGGTCGATCCCCAGATTGACCAGCACGTAGAAGCCGGCGATCAGCATCACCATGCCCTGGATCAGGGTGAAGTCGTTGCGCGCCACGCTCTGCACGAAGAGCTGGCCGATGCCGTTCAGGTTGAACACCTGCTCGGTCACCACCAAACCGCCGATCAGGAAGGTGAACTCGAGGCCGATCACGGTGATCGCCGGCAGCAGCGCGTTGCGCAGCGCGTGGCGCGAGATGACGAGGCGCTCGAACACGCCCTTGGCGCGGGCGGTGCGGATATAGTCCTCGTTCAGCACTTCCAGCAGCGAGGAGCGGATCATGCGCGCCGCCACGGCGCAGTAGCGGTAGCCGACGGCGAGCGCCGGCCAGATCAGCTGCGTCAGGTTGGCGATCGGATCTTCGTAGATCGAGGTGAAGGTGATCGGCGGCAGCCAGTTGAACAGCGCCAGCAGGCTCAACATGATGATCATGCCGAACCAGAAGGACGGGATCGAGATCCCCCCGATGGTCATGATGCGCATCAGATAGTCGATCCAGGTATCGCGGAACAAGGCCGCCAGCGTGCCGAGCGGCACCGCGATCAGCACGGCGAAGATGGTGGCGAGGATGGCGACTTCGAGCGACAGCTCGAGCCTGAGCGCCATCTCCTCCACCACCGGCCGTTCGGTCCACATCGAGATGCCGAGATCGAGCGTCGCCACGCCGACCATCCAGCCGACGAACTGCTCGTGCCAGGGCTTGTCGAGTCCGAGGCGCTTGCGCTCCGCCTCGATCGTCTCCTGGGTGACGGAGCCGCCATCGCCCCGGAGCTTCACCTCGACGATGTCGCCCGGCACCACGCGCAGCATGAAGAAGATTAGTACCGCGACCCCAAGCAAGGTCGGGATCATCAGGAGGATGCGGTTGACGGTGTAGCGGAGCATCGGCGATGCGGCCGCCGCCGGTCGAGGTCCGGCGGCGGTCGCCCTTTCCCTACTGGTTCAGCCAGACCTCGGCCAGGTCCTGGCCGAGATTGTGGCTGGGCGACATCTCCCATCCCATGACGACCTTGTGGGTCGGCACGATGCGGTGCCACCAGAGCAGCGGTTGCTGGTAGGCCTGCTCGAACAGCCGCTTCTCGAAGGCGCGGATCAGCGCCTTGCGCTTCGCCGGGTCGCGCTCGCGCATGTGGTCGTCATAGAGCTTGTCGAGCTCCGCATCCTTGGAGCGCGAGCGGTTCTCCGGCGCCCGCGTGACCGAGAGATACTTGGCAAGGCCGAGGCTCGAATCGTCCATGAACAGGTTGGAGAAATCGATCGCCACCTCGTGGTTGCCGGCATTCATGGTCGCGAGATAGGTGCCGGTATCGGATTGCTTGTGCTCCACCGTCACCCCGATCTGCCGCCACTGGTCGATCAGGAACACGCCGGCCGGCGTGTACGGCATTGCGAGGTTGCGGTTCCACAAGGTGAACTTGAGGTCGGGCACGCCGGCCTCCTTGAGCAGCCGCTTGGCCTCCTCGCGCGACTTCTTGATGTCCTTGGAGAAGCCGGGGAGCTTGACCAGTTCCGCTTCCGGCGTCGCAAACGGCGAGCCCGGCCGGATCACGCCGCCGACCGAGCGGAGCGTCGAGATCTTCGAGAGGCCCTGGCTGCCGCCCCAGCGGTCGATCGCCATCAGCAGCGCCTTGCGGACGCGCACGTCGTCGAACGGCTTCTTCTCTGTGTTGAAGGCGATCAAGAGGTTGAGCGTCCAGCTCTGCTCCTCGATGCGGATCTTGTCGCCCATGGCGGCGACCAGCCGGTCGCGCTCCGCCGGCGAGATGCCGCGGAACTCGGCCAGCACCTGCCCGCCCTGCAGCGCGTTCAGCATCGCCGCCGCCTGCAGGGTGAAAATGCCCTTGTAGTCGTCGAGATAGGGCAGGCCCTTCTTGAAGTAGCCCGTGTTGCGCTTGCCCGAGACGTGGCTGCCCTTCACGTGCTCGACGAAGGTGAACGGCCCGGTGCCGTTGATCTTGGTGCGCGGTATCGCCGGATTGGCCGCCAGGTCCTTCGCCGCGTAGATGCAGTTCCAGGGCGAGGCGAAATGCTCCAGCATCGCCGCGTTCACCGCCTTCATCTTGAACACGACGGTCAGCGGATCCGGCGTCTCGATCGTGCCGATATCGGCGAAGGTCGCCTTGCGGGTCGAGACCACGCCCTGCGGCGGGTTGCGCAGGCGGTCGTAGGTGGCCTTGACGTCCTCCGAGGTGAGCGCCGTGCCGTCGTGGAACTTGACGCCCTCCTGCAGCTTGAAGGTATAGCTCATCAGGTCCGGCGCCACGGTCCAGGATTTCGCCAGATCGCCCTCGACCTCGGGGAACTTCGCGAGATTGAAGCGGAGCAAGGTCGAATAGAACGGCGACGAGAAGTGGAGCGTCGCGTAGGTGTCGCTCGCGTGGCAGTCGTAATGCGCCGTCTCGGCGCTGATCGCGAAGTTGAGCGTGCCACCCTTCTTCGGCGTTTGAGCTACCGCTCCGCCCGCCCCGAAGGCGAGCGCCGACCCAAGCAGGGTCAGGGCCATCCATGTCGATCTCATTGCAGCCTCCTCCTCTGTTATCAGACCTTGATACACGCGGCGAAATGTCCGGGTCGCTTCTCTTCCAGCGGCGGCACCGTCGCCCGGCATTCCGCGCTCGCCATCGGGCAGCGCGTGTTGAAGACACAGCCCGTGGGCGGCGCCGCATGGCTCGGCAGCTCGCCCTGGATAAGCCGCGGGGCGCGCGCCTTCTCGATCGTAGGGTCCGGCACCGGCGCCGCGTCCAGCAGGACCTTGGTATAGGGGTGCAGCGCATCGGCGTAGATCGCGTCGCGGTCCGCGACCTCCATCACGCGGCCGAAATACATGACGACGACGCGCATGGAGATGTGTCGCACCACGGCAAGGTCGTGCGCGATGAAGAGATAGGCCAGGCCGAGGCGGCGCTGCAGATCCTCCAGCAGGTTGATGATCTGGCCCTGGATCGACACGTCGAGCGCCGAGACCGCCTCGTCGCAGACGATGAAGGAGGGTTCCAGCGCCAGCGCCCGGGCGATGCCGACGCGCTGGCGCTGGCCGCCGGAGAGCTGGTGCGGATAGCGCTCGCCAAGCTCCGGCCGAAGTCCAACCTGGCTGAGCAGTTCGGCGACGCGCGCTTGCGCCGCTTTGGCATCGGGGCTGAGCTTGTAGACATGCAGCGGCTCGCCGACGATCTGGCCCACCGTCATGCGCGGGTTCAGCGAGGAATAGGGATCCTGGAAGATCACCTGGATCTTGCGCCGGATCGCCTGCAGCTCGGCGGCCGAGGCGGTCAGCATGTCGGCGCCGGCGAAACTGATCTCGCCGCCCGTCGGCTGTTCCAGGCGCAGGATCAGCCGCCCGACCGTGGTCTTGCCGCAGCCGCTTTCGCCGACCAGGCCGAGCGTCTCGCCCGGCGCGATATCGAAGCTGACATCCTCCACCGCCCGCACCACGCGGCCGCCGCTGGACCCGAAACGGCCCCTGACCGGAAAATGCTTGGTGAGGTGGCGCACCGAGAGCAGCGCGCCACCGTCGCGCGCGGTCTGCGCTGTGCCCGCGACGCCGCTGCCGGCCCAGGTGATCCGGCCCTCGGCGATCTCCGCCACGCGGTGGCAGCGCGCCTGCGCGCCGGTATCCGTCGGCAGCAGCTCAGGCTCCTCGGCGCAGGCCTCGATGCGGAACGGGCAGCGTGGGCCGAAGCGGCAGCCCGGCGGCGCATTGGCGAGGTTGGGCACCAGGCCTTCGATGGTCTCCAGCCGCGCGCCGCGAGGATGGTCGAGCCTCGGCACCGAGTGCAGCAGGCCCATGGAATAGGGATGCCGCGGGCGGTGGAACACCGCTTCCGCCGCGCCTTCCTCCACCATGCGTGCGGCATACATGACGATGACGCGATCGGCATAGCGCGCCACCACGCCGAGATTGTGGGTGATGACGATCAGCGCGATGTCGAGCTTGCGCGACAGCTCCTTCATCAGCTCCAGGATCTGCGCCTGGATGGTGACGTCGAGCGCCGTGGTCGGCTCGTCGGCGATGATCAGCTTGGGATTGCAGGCCAGCCCGATGGCGATCATCACCCGCTGGCGCATGCCGCCGGAGAATTGGTGCGGGTACTGGTCCAGCCGGCTCTCGGCATCCGGAATGCCGACCAGCTGCAGCAGCTCCACCGCCCGCGCCCGCGCCGCCTCGTCCGACATGCCGAGATGGATGGTCAGCGGCTCGGTGATCTGCAACCCGACGGTGAGCAGCGGGTTGAGCGAGGTCATCGGCTCCTGGAAGATCATCGAGATGTCGCGGCCGCGGATCTGGCGCATCGCCTCGTCGTCGAGGTCGAGCAGACTCTTGCCGTCGAACAGGATGCGGCCCCGCGTGCGGCCGGTGAGCCGCGGCAGCAGCCGCATGACGGCGAGCGCAGAGACTGACTTGCCGGAGCCGCTCTCGCCGACGATGGCGACCACCTCGCCGCGACGGACCTGGAAGCTCAGCCCCTCGACCGCGCGCACGATGCCGCGCGACGTCTCGAAATGGACGTGCAGATCCGCGACATCGAGCAGGCATGCCGATGCCGTCTGAGGCCTCAACCCGGCTTCCGAAACCGCTTCCACCCGAACCCAGACGTGTCGATTGTTTTGTCTCCCGGCAAACTGTAACCGAGACGGCGCCGAACGGTCATGCCGAATCTGTGATCGGCGGGCGTATCGGCTAACCCTTCGCCAGTTCCGGGAAATCGTCCTCGCGATACTCCCCGGCGCTGCGCTCCCGCCGCTTCTGCTCCGCCTCGCGCAGCTCGACCCGCCGGATCTTGCCGGAGATCGTCTTCGGCAGTTCGCCGAACTCGATCCGCCGGATGCGCTTGTAGGGTGCCAGTCGCTCCCGCAAGTGCTGGAAGATCGAGAGCGCTGTCTCCGGCGAGCCGTTCGCCCCGGCGGCAAGCGAGATATAGGCCTTCGGCACGGCGAGACGGATCGGGTCCGGCGCCGGCACCACGGCGGCCTCGGCCACGGCGGGATGCTCGATCAGCACGCTTTCGAGCTCGAAGGGCGAGATGCGATAGTCGGACGCCTTGAACACGTCGTCGGCGCGGCCGACATAGGTGAGATACCCCTCTGCGTCTCGGCTGGCGACATCGCCGGTGCGATAGTGCCGGCCTTCGATCGGCTGGATGGTGCCGTCGTCCTGCTGATAGCCGCGCATCAGGCCCGCCGGGCGATCGGCGAGTGGCAGGCAGATCTCGCCCTCCTCCGCCTCGTTGCCGGAGGTATCGAGCAGCACGACCCGATAGCCCGGCATCGGCCGCCCCATCGAGCCGGGCTTCACCTTCTGCCCGGGCGGGTTGGCGACCTGCAGGGTCGTCTCGGTCTGGCCATAGCCGTCGCGGATGGTGATGCCCCAGGCGGCCTTCACCTGGTCGATCACTTCCGGGTTGAGCGGCTCGCCCGCGCTGCAGATCTCGCGCAGAGCCACGGGGAACGACTTCATGTCCTCCTGGATCACCATGCGCCAGACCGTCGGCGGCGCGCAGATCGAGGTCACCTTGTGCGCCACCAGGCTGTCCAGCAGGGCGCGCGCGTTGAAGCGCGGCTGGTTGGCGATGAAGATCGTCGCGCTCGCCATCCACGGCGCGAAGAAGCAGGACCAGGCATGCTTGGCCCAGCCCGGCGAGGAGATGTTCAGATGCACGTCGCCCGGCATCAGGCCCAGCCAGTAGACCGTCGTCAGGTGTCCGGTGGCATAGGATCTGTGGCTGTGCAGCACGAGCTTCGGCTTCGACGTCGTGCCCGAGGTGAAGTAGAGCAGCAGCGGATCGTCCGCATCGGTCGGTCCGTCGGGCGTGAAACTCGCCGGCTCGGCGAGGAAGGAGGCGTAGTCGATCGTGCCGGCCGGCGCGCCGCCCACGGCGATGCGAGGCACCTTCGCGTCGAGCATGGTGAGACGGGCCGCATCCTCGGCCGCCGTGACGACGAAGCGCACACGGGCGCGGGCGACGCGCTCGGCCAGGTCGGCGGGCGTCAGCAGCGTTGTCGCCGGCACCACGACAGCGCCGAGCTTCATCGCCGCCAGCATGACCTCCCAGAGCGGCGCGACATTGCCGAGCATGAGCAGGATGCGGTCGCCGCGCCTGGCGCCGAGCTTGCGGAGACCGTTGGCAACCCGGTTCGACCGTTCCGAGAGCTCGCCGAAGCTGAGCTTCGCCTCGCCCGCGCCGGTGATCCAGAGCGCGGTGCGCCCGGCGTTGTCGCCGCGGGCGAGCTCGGCGTCGAACCAGTCCAGCGCCCAGTTGAACTTGTCGAGCTTGGGCCAGCGGAAATCGCGATAGGCGGCGGCATAGTCGCTGCGCTGAGCAACCATGAAGTCGCGCGCGGCGCGCAGGACCTCGGTCGTCATCGCTCCCTCCCGTCTCGGCCATTGGCCGTCGTCCGAAGCGACAACGGCGCAAAACCCTAACTGTCGCCTTGCTTCCTAGCAACGATGCCCGACCGGGTTGCGCCGGCTATGCTGCATGGGCCGCATAGCGATCGGCGGGACAGGATCGGAGCGCATGGCGGAGCCACAGCACATCGTCGTCATCGGCGCCGGCATCGTCGGCGCGTCGATCGCCTGGCATCTCGCCGCCGCCGGGGCACGCGTCACCGTGGTGGAGGCAGGCGAGCCGGGCGGCGTGGCCACGCCCTGCTCCTTCGCCTGGATCAATGCGAGCTTCGGCAACCCGGAGCCCTATTTCCGCCTGCGCCTGCGGTCGATGGCGGAGTGGCGGCGGCTCGCCGACGCCGTGCCCGGCATACCGCTCGCCTGGTGCGGCGGATTGAAATGGGACTTCGCGGCCAGCGAGCGCGCGGCCTTTCTGCGCCAGCATCTGGCCTGGGGCTATGGCGTGCGTGCGGTCGACCGCGCCGAGGCGGCCCGGCTCGAACCCGCCCTTGCCGAACCGCCGGATACCGCGGTGCATGTCGCCGAGGAGGGCGTGGCCGAGCCGCGCGCGACAGCCCTGGCGCTGCTCGAAGATGCGGTACAGCGCGGAGCGAAGCTGCTCGTCCGCGCGCCCGTCCGGAGGATCGCGACGGTGGGCGGCCGGGTCACCGGCATCGCGACGGCCGACAACACGATAGCGGCCGATCACGTGGTGCTCGCCGCCGGCACCGGCAGCCCGGCGCTGGCCGCCGGCATCGGCCTTGATCTGCCTTTGCTCACATCGCCCGGCCTGATCGCTCATTCCCGGCCGATCCGGCGGCGGCTCCTGCGCGGCCTCGTCATGGCGCCGGGCCTGCACATGCGCCAGACGGCGGAGGGTCGCGTCATCGCTGCGGCCGAGTTCGGCGGTAGCGATCCGGGCCCCGATCCCGGCGCTGTCGCCGCCGCGGTGCTGGCCAAGGCCGCCTCGCTGCTGCGCGACGCGAGCGGCCTTGCACTTGATTTCCACACCGTCGGCTGGCGGCCGCTGCCGGCCGACCGCTTTCCCGTCGTGGGCGTGCCGGCGAGCGCGCCCGGCCTCTACCTCGCCGTCATGCATTCCGGCATCACCCTGGCACCGGCCGTCGGCCGCTTCGCCGCCGCGGAGCTGCTCACCGGCCATCGCGATCCCTTGCTTGCCCCCTATGGATGGCCGCGCCCGGACTGAGCGCCGACTGGAACCAAGCGGCGACCGTCCGGTTTGCTTGGCAGAACCATGTAGATAGGGCGACCATGCTGCCAGGAACCGAGGACCGGGTGCCGTTGCATACGGCGCCCGCCATCAATCGCCGGATCCGCCGGGAGATGGAACGCACGATTGCCTATTACGCCCAGCACCCTGAGGACATCGACCTGCGGCTGCGGGAGCTGGACCACGAGTGGGACATAGAGCGCGCGCTGCAGGCGAACGCGGCTGGTCTCGCCCTCGCCGGTACCGTGCTGGGCGTGGGCCTTAGCCGTCGTTGGCTGGTCCTGCCGGTGCTGGTCACCGGATTTCTGCTTCAGCATGCGAGCCAGGGCTGGTGTCCGCCGCTGCCGCTGCTGCGGCGCCTCGGCTTCCGCACCGCGGGCGAGATCGCGGAGGAGCGCTACGCCCTGAAGGCTCTGCGCGGCGATTTCGGTGCCGTCGCATCGGGCGGCGAGACCGGGGGCGAGCGCGCGGCGAATGCCCTGGACGCGGTGCGCGCCTAGCCGGATTCAGATGCTCGAGCGCCCGACAGGACTGGCCGCGGCCTACTTATTGGCGAAGACCGCGGTTACGGATTGGATCGAGGACCGCGCCACCAGCCGGGGCGCCGCCATCGCCTATTACACGACCTTCTCGCTGGCCCCGCTCCTGCTCCTGGTGATCTCGATCGCCGGGCTGGTCTGGGGCCAGGAAGCCACCCAGGGCGCGGTGGTGGAGCAGTTGCGCGCGCTCACCGGCCCGGCCGGCGCACGGGCGGTCGAGGCGATGATCGAAAGCGCGGCCGATCGCGATGCCGGCGTGATTGCGACGGCGGTCAGCATCGGGCTGCTGGTCCTCGGCGCAACGACCGTATTCGCCGAGCTGCAGGACGCGCTGAACCACTTGTGGAACGCGCCGCCGGCGAAGCGATCTGGCCTGTGGTCCTGGCTGCGCACGCGCCTGCTCAGTTTCTCCCTCATCATCGCCTTCGGCTTCATCCTGCTGGTGTCGCTGACGGTGAGCACCTTGATCACCGCGCTGAGCCGGCATCTCGGGAGCGGCATCCTGGAGCTCGGCCTGCTGTTCGAGGCCGCCCATCTCGGTCTGTCGCTGCTGATCACCGCCACGTTGTTCGCCGCGATCTACAAGATCCTGCCGGACGTGCGCATCTCCTGGCGCGATGTCGGCATCGGCGCCGGCATCACCGCAATCCTGTTCCATATCGGCAAATATCTGATCTCGATCTATCTGGGCTTCAGCAATGTCGCGTCGAGCTACGGCGCAGCCGGCGCGTTGGTGATCGTGCTGGTCTGGGTCTACTACTCGACCCAGGTCTTCCTGCTCGGCGCGGAGTTCACCCGCGCCTATGCCTTCACCTATGGCAGCCGGCGGGCCGAAGGCACGGCGCGCCGGCGCGATCCGGCCAAGGAAAGAACGCTGTGACCGGCGCTCAGCCGCGTCCGTCCAGCACGTCGGTCACTTCGTAGAGATGCGGGTCGATCTCGGCGGTCAGCGAATCGAAATGCCCCCATTCCTTGCGGAATTCAGGTGAGTGATGTGCCGCCTTCAGCTGTTCCCGATCCTGCCATTGCACGTAGTTGACGATGCGCCGGCCATCCAGGCTCTTGTGCAGGCTGATCGACAGGAAGCCCGGCTGCCTCGCCATGAAACGGGCTCGCTCCCGCATCACGGCCAGCGCCTCGGCCTGCTTGCCCGGCTCGTGTTCCACCACGGTGATCTGGGTGACCGGCTGTCGGTCGGTTCGGATCTCTGGCATGGTTCGACCTCGCGTCGCGGTCCGATTTGCCGCTGCCCCGCAAACGAAAGCCGTGGAGGGAAGTTCCCGCGCCGGAACCGCGCTGGTCCCAGCGGCGTTTGGTCGGCAGGAGGAGTTGCATATGACCGACAAGCGCAAGAAGG
Organism: Desertibaculum subflavum; assembly: GCA_003576705.1. GTDB lineage: Bacteria > Pseudomonadota > Alphaproteobacteria > Ferrovibrionales > Ferrovibrionaceae > Desertibaculum > Desertibaculum subflavum. The sequence goes on along the minus strand of QOZS01000049.1, from coordinate 1,361 downwards.
ATGAGGCACCGCGCGGCGATCCGGCCAAGGCGCCGCCGGTTGACCTGGACGATCCGGTGGAAGTCGCCTCGGTCGATTCCTTTCCTGCCAGCGACCCGCCCGGCTGGATCACCGAACGGCCGCAGAAAAAGAAGAAAGAGGATTCAGGAAAGGGCTGAGCGGCTTCGCCGGCACCCGTGAAATCGCTCTGGAAGAAAATCCTGCGCATGGCGCGGCGCGTGGTGCTGTGGGGCGAGTATCACATTCCCGCCGGGTTGCGCTCCGTGGCCGGTCTGCTGCTGGTCGGCGGCGGCTTCGTCGGCTTCCTGCCGGTTCTGGGCTTCTGGATGATCCCTGCCGGCCTGGCGCTGATTGCACTCGATATCCCGCCGTTGCGCCACCGCGTGCTGGCTTGGTGCGAGCGCGGCGACGACGATTCGGCGGCTCAATAACCCGCGACCTGGCTCGATTGCGGCGGCGGTTTGGCTGCCGGAAGCACGGCACCGGAATCGCCGGCGACATCGAACCCGGCCGCCAGCAAGGCGGCAAAGGTGACGACCGCGGCACCTTTCAGCGCCGTGTCCCGATGCAGCGGCGGCAGTGCCAACAGCACGCAAAGCGCCATCGGCGCAATCATCATCAGCACGAGATAGACCCGGCTCGCGGTGGCCTGGAGGTCGCCGCCATCGCCGAGCAGCGTCGCGGCCAGAAAGGCGAAAGCAAATCCGTTGATCGTCACGGCAACGCCCAGCCGGGTGCGGGACAACGCCATAGACGCCTCCTTGGCGCGCACCTGGGCCTCCTCCCAGGCACGTCACGGCGAAGTAACACGGTTCTTTCGGAATTGGTTCCCAACGGAGCCGACTTTGCGCCCCGCTTCCGTCGCGACACGGATCGGCGGCCGGCGGCGGACCCCGGTCGCCAAAAAAATTCCAGTGATGTGCCGCGGGTTCTGGAACACCGAGCCCTACCCGCGCATTCGGCAGACGGCCCCGTGCGGCAGCGCAACCGAACGGGGCCAGGAAAGGGGTTCCAATGCAGCAAACCGCCCTCCCACCCCACCTCGACGCCCACCGGACCTGTCTCCTGGCGGGCGCCCTGCTTTTCTTGGCGATGGCGCATGCCGACAACAGCCCCGCACAGGCCCTCTCTCTTGGACTGAAGGAAGCCCAACCGGCGCAGCTCGCGATTGAGATCCGCGGTGGCGGTGGCGGTGGCGGTGGCGGCGGTGCCGGTGGAGCGGGCGCTGGCGGTGCCGGTGGAGCGAGCGGTGCCGGTGGGGCAGGCGCTGGCGGAGGTGCTGGTGCCGGCGGAGCCGCGGGCTCTGCCGCCGGTGGCGCAGGCGCCGCGGCATCCGGCGCCGCAGCCGCAGCCGGCGATGC
>QOZS01000048.1 GCA_003576705.1 Desertibaculum subflavum | reverse complement strand
GCCGCAACGGACCGGCCCGCCGCGCTGGCAACGCGCGCGCTGCCGGGTTGGGCGCTGTCCGCCGCGCCGCCGGAGCCGGTGCCGCCGCGGCCCCTCGCACCCTCCCGCCCCGACGGCGACGAGGCGTCGATGCTGCCCCCGTTCGCCGCGACGAGAGAGCGTTTCCGCCGCGGCCTTCTGATCCATCGCCTGCTGCAGACGCTGCCCGATCTCGCCGCCGAGGCGCGGCCGGCCGCCGCCGCCGCCTATCTGGCGCACGCCGCACCGGAGCTCGACGAAGCGGCGCGCGCCGATCTCGCCAGGGAAAGTCTGGCGCTGTTCGATCTGCCGGAGGCCGCCCCGCTGTTCGGTCCCGCCTCGCGCGCCGAGGTGCCGATCACCGGCCGGGTCGGCGATGCCGTCGTGTCCGGCCAGGTCGACCGCATCGCCATCACCGACGATGCGGTGCATCTGGTCGACTACAAGACCAACCGCCCGCCGCCCGCCCGCGTGGAGGACATGCCGGCCATGTATCGCCGGCAGATGTCGCTATATGCCGCGGTTCTTCGCCAAATTTTTCCGAACCGTGCGGTGCGTGCGGCGATTCTCTGGACCGACGGCCCCAGGTTAATGAATTTGCCAGCGCATATGCTGGACAACCCGGTGCCCTGACCCATGCCTTGACGTTGTTCGGGGGCGCTACCTACATTCAGGCAAGCGAACCCGCTGCGCCTGGAGGGGCCACCCGAATGAGCACGACCAAGATCACCGACCAGTCGTTCGAGACCGATGTCCTGAAATCAGGTGCGCCGGTCCTGGTCGACTTCTGGGCGGAGTGGTGCGGCCCCTGCAAGCAGATCGCCCCGGCGCTGGAGCAGATCGCCGAGGAGATGAAGGGCCAGATCACCGTCGCCAAGATGAACATCGACGAGAACCAGCGCATCGCCAGCCAGTACGGCGTGCGCGGCATCCCCACCCTGATGCTGTTCAAGGAAGGCAAACTGGTGGCCACCAAGGTCGGCGCCATGCCGAAGACGCAGATGGTGGAGTGGATCCAGGGCAAGATCTGAGCCGCACGATATTCGATCGATTCGTTAACGAACGGCCGGGGCGCCAGGCGCTCCGGCCGTCGCCGTTTCTGGCGCCAGGCTGGACGTCGGCACCGTCCCGGCCGATCATGGCGGCGGCGTTGACGCGAGGCGGGTGATGGCGAACGACGAACCAGGGGATGGAATCGTGTCCGCCGGCGCGACCCCGACCGAGCTTGTGGCCGATGGCGTGACCTCGGTCTCGGTGCGCCGCGGCCTCGCCAAGGTCGAGTTCTACCGCGTCGCCGGCATGACCAGCGATGGCCGCGCGGAAGTGCGCGTGCCGGTGCTGCGAGTCGCCCTGCCGGTCGCCGGCCTGCAGGAGCTGACGGTGGCGCTGCGCCGCCTCTCGGACGCCGCCGCGACCAAGCGAACCGAGAACGGTTAGAAGCCGGCCAGCGGCGGCGGCGCCGGACTGGCGAGGCCGAGCACGAGGAACAGGCGGCCCATGGCGTCCGCTCCGGTGAGCCGCGCGCGCTGAGCGGCAAACGCCGCCGCACGATCCGGCGCGGCGCGGCTCAACATATCGGCCCGCGCGGCGATGCCGATCGTCTCCAGGAACGCCCCCTGCCCCACGGGCCCCGCGATCCGCGCGCCGGCGCGACGCGCCACAGCGGCCAGGGGCTCGAAATCGACATGGCTGGTCAGGTCGGCCTCGCCCAGGTCCTGCAGGACGGATGCGAAGCGATGGCCCCGCATTGCCTGCAGCGTGTCGCCGGCGCCGCCATGCGGGCTGCCATAGTCGACCAGCAGCGCCGCACCGCCTTCGGCGACGAGATGCCGCGCGAGCTGCTCGACCACGGCCTCGCGCGCCGGCGACCATTCGACGACCGTCCCGGCCGGCGCGGCACGGTGCCGACGGAGCAACGCCGCTGGATCCGCGAGCGGCGGCGATAGCGCGAAGTGCAGGCGTTCGTCGTCGCCAGCCGCGACCAGCCGCTCGTGCCAGCCGGCGGCCGACCGCTCGAACTGCCGGATCGGCAAGGCATCCAGGAACTCGTTGGCGATCACGACAGCCGCTCCCGGCGGCAGCGCAGACAGATCGTCGTGCCATTCGACGTCTGTCCCTGCCAGCGCCTCGTGCTGGCGCTGCCGCAAGACCGGGCTGGTCTCGACCAGATGCACGGTCGCCGCGGCGCGGCAAACGGGCAGCGCCCGGCCGATGGCGCGCAGCGCGTCGCGCATCAAGGTGCCGCGGCCGGGACCGAGCTCGATCAGGCGGAACGGGCGCGGCCGGCCCATGCGGTCCCACAGATCGGCGCACCACAGCCCGATCAGCTCGCCGAACATCTGGCTGATCTCGGGCGCGGTGATGAAATCGCCCTGCGTGCCGAACGGATCGCGGGTCGCGTAGTAATGCGCGCCCGCCTCGGCCATCAGCCGCGCGACGGGCTGCGGACCTTCGAGACGCAGCAGGCGGGCAAAACGGGCATGAAAGCCGTCGCTCACGCCAGGAACCCGGTCATGATCGCGGCTTGGCCAGCCACATGAAGGCGAGGCCCACCAGCACCATCGGGATCGACAGGAGCTGGCCCATGGTGGCGCCGGCAACCAGATAGCCGAGGAAGGCATCGGGCTCGCGGAAGAACTCCGCGACGATGCGGGCGAGGCCGTAGCCCACCAGGAAGGTGCCGGTGAGAAAGCCCGGCCGCTTCGCCGCCGGCACCTTGTTGGCGACGAGCCACAGCACGATGAACAGCACCACGCCTTCGAGCAGCGCCTCGTAGAGCTGGCTCGGATGCCGCGGCGCCGGCCCGCCGGTCGGGAACACCATGGCCCAGGGCACGCTCGCATCCGCCGTGCGGCCCCACAGCTCGCCGTTGATGAAATTGGCGATCCGCCCGAAGAACAGGCCGAAGGGCGTGCACCGCGCGGCGATGTCGGCGACGTCGCGCCAATCGAGCCCGCGCTTCCAGCTGAACAGCAGGATCGCCAGCGCGACGCCGACCATCCCGCCATGGAACGACATGCCGCCCTGCCACACCGCGAAGATCTCCAGCGGATGGAACAGGTAGTGGCCGGGCTTGTAGAACAGCACATAGCCGAGCCGCCCGCCGAGCACGACGCCGAGCGTCACCCAGATCAGGAAATCGTCCATCGCCTGCGGGGTGACGCGTGACCCGGGCGCCGCCGCGAGCCGGAGCGAGTAGCGCCAGCCGAGCACGATGCCGGCAATGTAGGCAAGCGCATACCAACGGATCACGATCGGCCCGAAGGCGAACAGAACCGGGTCGATCTCCGGATAGGGAATGATGAGGGGGCTCACGGCGCCCCCGCAAGGCAGCCTTGTGCCGCCGGCACGCCCGAACCTTTGACACCGGCCGGCCGCCGCGCGTTAATGGCGCCGACACGCGTCCCGGAGGGAGTTTCATGTCGGTCCGCCCGAATTCGCCGCAGGCCCGCGATATCGCGCATGTGCTGCATCCCTATACCCACCTCGCCAAGCACCAGGAAACCGGCCCGCTGATCCTGACCCGCGGCCAGGGCATCCATGTGTTCGACGATACGGGCAAGCAGTACATCGAGGGCCTGGCGGGATTGTGGTGCGCCTCGCTCGGCTTCAACGAGAGCGAGCTGATCGACGCCGCGGTCAAGCAGATGCGGGAGCTGCCCTACTATCACGGCTTCGGCTCCAAATCGACGCTGCCTTCCATCGACCTTGCCGAGAAGCTGAAGGCGATGGCGCCGGCGAACTTTTCCAAGGTGCTGTTCGTCAATTCGGGCTCGGAGGCGAACGACACCCAGATCAAGCTCGCCTGGTACTACAACAACGCCCGCGGCAAGACGAAGAAGAAGAAGTTCATCAGCCGCATCCGCGCCTATCACGGCATCACCATCGCCGCGTCCAGCCTGACCGGCCTGCCGGCCAACCACCGCGATTTCGACGTGCCGCTGCCGGGCTTCCTGCATACCGACTGCCCGCACTATTACCATTTCGCGGAGCCGGGCGAGACCGAGGAGGAGTTCGCGACGCGCCTCGCCAAGAACCTCGAGGACATGATCATCCGCGAGGGCCCCGACACGGTGGCGGGCTTCGTCGCCGAGCCGGTGATGGGCGCCGGCGGCGTCATCGTGCCGCCGCGCACCTATTTCGAGAAGATCCAGGCGGTGCTCGCCAAGTACGACATCATGTTCATCGCCGACGAGGTGATCTGCGGCTTCGGCCGCACCGGCAACCCCTGGGGCTGCCAGACCTACGGCATCACGCCGCAGGCGCTCTCTTGCGCCAAGCAGCTTTCCTCGGCCTATCTGCCGATCGCCGCCGTCATGATCGGCGAAGAGCAGTTCCAGGCCATGGTGGAGGGGAGCAAGAAGATCGGCACCTTCGGCCACGGCTTCACCTATTCCGGCCATCCGGTCTCCGCCGCGGTGGCGCTGCGCACCTTGCAGATCTACGAGGAGCGCCAGACCTTCGAGCACGCCAAGACCGTCGGCGTGCGCTTCCAGGCGCGGCTGAAGCGTCTGGCCGATCACCCGCTGGTCGGCGAGACGCGCGGCGTCGGCCTGATCGGCGCGGTCGAGCTGGTTGCCGACAAGAAATCGCGCACTAACTTCGATCCCAAGCAGGCGGTCGGCATGTACGCATCGACGCGGGCGCAGGAGCACGGGCTGCTGATCCGCGCCATGATGAACGACAGCATCGGCCTCTGCCCGCCGCTGATCATCACCGAGGCGGAGGTGGACGACCTGTTCAACCGCCTGGAGAAGGCGCTGGACGAGACCGAGACCTGGGTGAAGAAGGAATCGCTCCGCCCGGCCGCCTGAGCCGGGCCCCAACCTACCGAGGAGACAGGGAGGAGGCAGACCGTGAAGCTTCCCGGTCCCGACCATCCGATTACCATCGGCGCCAACCCGCGTCGCGTCCGCGTCACCAGCAATGGCCGGATCGTCGCCGACACGACGCGGGCCCTGACGCTCAAGGAAGCGTCATATCCCGCCGTGCAGTACATCCCGCGCGAGGATGCCGACATGACCTTGCTCGCGCGCACGGCGCATAAGACCCACTGCCCCTACAAGGGCGATGCCAGCTATTACAGCCTGCAGATCGGCGGCAGGACGGTGGAGAACGCCGTCTGGAGCTACGAGGCGCCGTATCCGGCAATGCGCGAGATCGCCGGGCACCTCGCCTTCTATCCGAACCGGGTGGACGCGATCGAGGAAATCTAGAGACAGGCTCCGGCGGGAACCTTCGATCGATTCGGGCGTTCACAGCTGCGAGCCGATCGCCGCGTTTCCCTGCTGGACGATGCCCTCTCCTGACAAAGCCGAACTTGCGACCGTGGTCGCTGCGCATGGTGCAGCCGAGCTGCCGGCCGTCACCGTCGATACCTACAATGCGGAGCTGCGCGACGGCGGCGGCTTCATCGGCGACCGCGCCAGCAACCGCGCCTTCTATGCGCTGCTCGACGATTGGCGCGACCGTCTCGCCCAGTTCGGCGACGATCCGTTCGGCGACGAGGCGGGCGGCGAGCTCAGCAAGAAGGCGCTCGACAAGATCCTCGCGTCCGGCGATGCCGAAGCCGCCGGGGTGATCCATGGCGCGATCGAGGATTTCGCGGGCGAGCTCGCTGCCGTCATCCGCCGCTTCCTCAAGCTCAAGGGCTGGAAGGACACGGAAGCCATCGTCGTCGGCGGCGGTTTTCGCCGCAGCCGCATCGGCGAGCTCGCCATCGGCCGCACCTCCGTGCTGCTCAAGGCTTCCGGCCACGACATCGACCTGAAGCCGATCGGAAACCATCCCGACGAAGCGGGCCTGATCGGCGCCGTGCATCTGGCGCCATCCTGGATCTTCAGCGGGCACGACTGCATTCTCGCCGCCGATATCGGCGGCACCAACATGCGCGCCGGCCTGGTGACCCTGGGCTCGAAGCGCGACGGCGATCCGCGCAAGGCCGCCGTCGAGCATTCGGAGCTGTGGCGGCACCGCGATGACAAGCCGAGCCGCGACGAGGCCGTGGAGAAGCTCGCCAAGATGCTGGGCGCCATGATCCGCCGCGCGCAGAAGGAAAAGCGCCGCCTGGCGCCGTTCATCGGCATCGGTTGCCCCGGCATGATCGGGCCGGAGGGCGGCATCGAACGGGGCGGCCAGAACCTGCCCGGCAACTGGGAAGCGAAGAGCTTCAACCTGCCGCATGCCATCCGCGAGGCGGTCCCGCAGATCGGCAAGCACGACACCGTGGTGGTCCTGCACAACGATGCAGTGGTGCAGGGCCTGAGCGAGCTTCCGGAGATGGCAGAGCGCGAGCGCTGGGGCGTGCTCACCATCGGCACCGGCCTCGGCAACGCCCGCTTCACCAACCGGGATTGAGGCGCGCCCAAGACAATTCGGGTGCGGCCGGGTATGTGTTCGGGCATGCAGATGCCCGATCCCGCGCCGAACAACCAGCTTCTGATCGCGCGCGCGATTCAGCTCGGCGAGCGGATCGATCTGAAGGGACTGGAGCGGCCCGATCAGTTCTCCCTGCATCCGCTCGCGTTTCCCACCGCCGGCGGCGGGACCGTGGTGTTGTTCCGCTTCGGCGCCGCGGTGTTCATCGGCTTGAACCCGGTCGAGGAGGAGGACGTCATCCGCGGCCTCGGCGAGCGCATCGTCGAGCCGCTGCCGGAACGCGAGAGCGAGACCGCCACCTTGCTGTTCCGCGAGACCGAGGGCGAGCAGCCGACGCCGAACGGCACGATCGAGCTGAAGAACCGTGCGCCGGAGCGGCTGCTGCTGGTCGCCGAAGCGCTCGCGATCAGCGTGGACCTCGCCTATGACGAACGCCGCATCGCCAAGGCTTTCGACCGGGTGGAACGCATCGCCTCCAGCCTGCAGCACCGCCGGCTGCTTGCCGGCAGGCCGTCCGACCTGATGGCGCAGATCGGGGAGGCCCTGCTGATCCAGCAGCGCCTTGCCGGCCGGGTGGAGATGGCCGACCGCCCGGAAGTGCTGTGGGACCATTCCCATCTCGAGCGGCTGTGGATCCGGCTCGCCGACGAATACGACCTCGCACCACGCGCGCGGGCCATCGGCCAGAAGCTCGAAGTGATCCGCGATACGGCCGACACCATGGCCGACCTGCTTTCCACGCGCACGAGCCACCGGCTCGAATGGTACATCATCGCCCTGATCGCGCTGGAGATCGTGCTCGGACTCTACGACCGCTTCCTGAAGTGACCTGCGTCTCAGCGGTGTGGCGCGGTTCACAGACCGGAGGCCGATTTCCCCGCATTCCTTGCGCACCGTCGGCGCCGGCCCGAGGCCAGCCGATGCGCACAAGGGATGAAGGAGACGACGATGTCGATCGTCACGGAGCGGACCCACATTCTGACCGACGAGCTGCTGCAGCGCTGCGCCAAGCGTGTCGGCATCTATGACCGCGAGAACCGTTTCTTCACCGAGGATTTCGAGGACCTCAAGAAGGCGGGCTATCTGACCTGCAACATCCCGCGCGAGCTCGGCGGCAAGGGGCTGAGCCTCGCCGAGGTGGAGCGCGAGCAGCGCCGCCTCGCCTATCACGCCCCGGCGACCGCGCTCGGCATCAACATGCATCTCTACTGGGTCGGCGTTGCCGCCGATCTCTGGCGGGCCGGGGACAAGTCGCTGGAATGGATCCTGCGCGAGGCGATGGCGGGCGAGATCTTCGCCGCCGGCCATGCCGAGCGCGGCAACGACCTGCCGGTGCTGCTCTCCACCGCGAAGGCGGAGAAGGTGCCGGGCGGCTTCCGCATCACCGGCCGCAAGATGTTCGGCAGCCTCGGGCCGGTCTGGACGCGCTATGGTCTGCACGCCACCTGGGAAGACGCCGAGGGCGGGCCGAAAGTGGTGCATGCCTTCCTGCCGCGCGATGCCGGCGGCTTCAAGGTGATGGACAACTGGGACGTGCTCGGCATGCGCGCCACGCGCAGCGACGACGTCGTGCTCGAAGGTGCCTTCGTGCCCGACATGTACGTCGCCCGCGTGCTGCCGGCCGGCGGCGCCGACAACTTCATCGTCGCCATGTTCGCCTGGGCGCTGCTCGGCTTCGGCAACATCTATTGCGGCGTTGCCAAGCGGGCGCTCGATCTCGGCATCGCCGCGGTGAAGGGCAAGAGTTCGCTCGGGCTCACCCGCTCGATGGCCTATCACCCCGGCGTGCAGTCGACCGTCGCCGACATGGTGATGGCGCTGGAGGGCATCGAGCCGCATCTCGAGCAGGTGGGCGAGGAGTGGTCGAGCGGCGTGGATCACGGCGCCGCCTGGCCGGCCCGCATCGTCTCGGCCAAGCACCGCGCGGTCGAGGCCTGCTGGAAGATCGCCGACCTCGCCATGGAGCTGTCCGGCGGCGGCGGCATGTTCAAGGGCAACGAGCTGGAGCGCCTGTTCCGCGACGCGCGGTGCGGCCGCTTCCATCCGTCGAACCCGCTGCTCGCCCGCGAGATCGTCGGCAAGACGGCGCTCGGCATCGATCTCGGCGAACAGCCCCGCTGGGGCTGACCGCCGCCCCGGCCCGCCCCGCTTTCCCCCTCCCCCGGGGCGGGCCGGACGCTTCTCCCATGACGGAGCCGCGACGATGATCGACGAGCCGGCAGGACCCATCGAGTACGAGGAACATGGCGGCGGCGGCAGCGATGCGCCGACCGTCGTCATGGTCCCCGGCTCCTGCAGCACCGGCGCCGCCTGGCGCCCGGTGATCGCCGCCTTGGGCGGCCATTGCCGCTGCGTGACCACCAGCCTGCTCGGCTACGGCGGTACCGCCGAGCGGCGTTCCAGCCTCGATGCCTCGATCTGCCACGAGGCCGCCATCGTCGAGACGGTGGTCCGGCGTGCAGGCGGGCCTGTGCATCTGGTCGGACATTCCTTCGGCGGCCTGGTCGGCCTTGCCGTCGCGCTGCGCGGCCGGGTGCCGCTGGCCAGCCTCACCATCGCCGAGGCGCCGGCGCCCGGCATCCTGCGCGAACTGGGCGAGGCGGAGCATTACGGCACCTTCCGGCGGATGAGCGATGCCTATGCCGCCGACTTCCAGGCCGGCAATGCCGAGGCGATCGCCGCGATGATCGACTTCTACGGCGGCCAGGGCACCTATGCCGGCTGGCCCGAGCGGGTGCGCGCCTATGCGGTGCGCACCACGCCGTCGAACCTGCTCGACTGGGCCAGCGCCTATGGCTGCCGCCTGCCGGTCGCGGCACTGGCCGCGCTCGACCTGCCGGCGCTGGCGCTGTGGGGCGGCGACAGCCACCCCGCCGCCAGGCGAGCCAACGAGCTGCTCGGCCTGCACCTGAAGCGCGGCCGCGGGCTCGCCATCCCGGGGGCGGCGCATTTCATGATCGCCACCCATCCGCAGGAGGTCGCCCGCGCCATCCGGGACCGTATCGAGACCTCGGCCGACAGCCTCGCGGCCTGATGCAAGACGGCTAGCTTCTCCCGCGCTACACTCGCATAGGTGGCGAGGCGAGGGGGCTGGTTCGGCATGGTGGCGCGGGTCTGGACGGTGGCTTTTCAGGGTCTGGAAGCGCGCGCCGTCGACGTTCAAGTCCAGCTCTCGGGCGGCCTGCCGCATTTCACCGTGGTCGGCCTCGGCGACAAGGCCGTGGCCGAAAGCCGCGAGCGGGTGCGCGGCGCCTTCGCCGCCATCGGCCTCGCGCTGCCGCCGAAGCGCATCACCGTCAACCTCGCGCCCGCCGACCTGCCCAAGGAAGGCAGCCATTACGACCTGCCGATCGCACTCGGCCTGCTGGTCGCGCTCGGCGCGCTGCCGGCCGACGAGATCGCGGGCTACACCGCGCTCGGCGAGCTCGGCCTCGACGGCGGCATCGCCCCGGTCGCCGGCGTGCTCTGCGCGGCGCTCGCCGCCGCCGAGGCCGGCCGCGGCGTGATCTGCCCGGCCGCCTGTGGCGGCGAAGCGGCCTGGGCGAACGGCGCCGACATCGTCGCCGCGCCCGACCTGCTCAGCCTGGTCAACCATTTCAAGGGCACCCAGGTGCTGTCCCGGCCGGAGCCGCGCATGACGGAGGCGCACGCCGCCCATGCCGATCTGCGCGACATCAAGGGCCAGGAGACGGCGAAGCGCGCGCTCGAGATCGCCGCCGCCGGCAATCACAACCTGCTCTTCATCGGCCCGCCTGGCGCCGGCAAGTCGATGCTGGCGCAGCGACTGCCAGGGCTGCTGCCGCCGCTCGATCCGGCCGAGGCGCTGGAGGTCAGCATGATCGCCTCGCTCGCCGGCGAACTGGAAGGCGGCCGGCTGATCCGGCAGCGGCCGTTCCGCGCGCCGCACCATTCCGCCTCGATGGCGGCGCTGGTCGGCGGCGGCCAGCGCGCCAAGCCGGGCGAGGCGAGCCTCGCCCATCTCGGCGTGCTGTTTCTGGACGAGCTGCCCGAGTTCCAAAGGCCGGTTCTGGATTCGCTGCGGCAACCCCTGGAAACCGGCAAGGTGGTGGTGGCGCGTGCCAATGCGCATGTCGCCTATCCCTCGCGTATCCAGCTGGTCGCGGCGATGAACCCGTGCCGCTGCGGCCACCTCGCCGACGCAGCGCAGGCCTGCTCGCGCGCGCCGCGCTGCGCCGCCGACTACCAGGCGCGCATCTCCGGCCCGCTCTACGACCGCATCGATCTGCAGGTCGACGTGCCCGCCGTCGCGGCCTCCGATCTGAGCCTGCCGCCGCCAGCCGAGGGCAGCACCGAAGTCGCGGCGCGCGTCGCCGCGGCGCGTGCGCTCCAGACCGCGCGCTATGCCGGCACGGGGCTACGCACCAATGCCGAAGCCGATGGCGAGCTGCTGGAGCGCATCGCCGCGCCGGACGCGACCGGACGCGCCCTGCTCACCGAGGCGGCTGGGGCGCTCAAGCTCACCGCGCGCGGCTATCACCGCGTCCTGCGCACCGCGCGCACCATCGCCGATCTCGCCGGCGCGCAGTCCGTGCGCCGCGCCGACATCGCCGAGGCCCTGAGCTACCGCCGGCTCGCGCTGCGCGGTTGAGGCGTCAGGCGCTCGCATCGGCCGCCAGCGCCAGATCCCGCTCGACCGCGCGCTGCAGCGCCGGGCGCTGCTCCAGGCGGCCGACATAGACGATGAACTCGGAACGCTCCGGTATCGCCTTCACCGCCATGCCCCAGCGCAAGCCTGAGCCGATCACCACGTCGGCGGCGGTGAACTGCTCGCCGAGCAGGTAGGGACCGGGGCGGAGCGCGTCGGCGAGCACGTCCATCACGCTGTTGAAATCGCCCCAGCCGACTGCGCCGCGGGGCGCTTCCTCACGCTTGAACATGCGGTCGACCACCGCGGGCTCGAGACAGCTCGGCCCGAAGAACAGCCATTTCAGATAGGGCCCGCGACGGCGGTCGAGCAGCGGCACGCCGAGGCCCGCTTCCGGATAGGCATCGGCGAGATAGCAGCAGATCGCCGCCGCCTCGGTGATGATCGCGTCGGCATGGCGGAGCGCCGGCACCTTGCCCATCGGGTTGATCGCCAGATACTCGGCGCTGCGGTTCTCGCCCTGCTTGTGGTTCAGCACCCGCAATTCGTAGGGCTGCCCCACCTCCTCCAGCATCCAATGGACGATGGAGGAGCGTGAGGGCGCGATATGGAACAGGGTCAGATCCGGCACGCTCGACCTCCCAACCGGCATTTTTTTCGAAGCGCCATCTCGCCACTCAATCGTGGCGCCGATGCGGCACCTCCCGCGGAACCGGGCGGCCCGGCGCCGCGTTTCGTTCGGTTGTGACCATCTGCGGAGCGCGCATGCCGGACCGCCCTGGCAGCAAGAAGACGTCTCGGGTCGCCGGCGTCATGCTGCCGACCGACGAATATCTGCATCCGGACCATCCGGTTTCGGAAGCCGCGGGGCGCATGCGCGCGGCGCATCTCAGCATGCTGCCGGTGGTGGACGGCGATGAGATCGTCGGCATCTACACGCTCGCGCATCTGGCGCAGCGCAAGGACCAGCCGCCCGTGCCGGCCGCCGCCGAGGATGCGCGGGCAAGCCGGGTCCGCGACCACATGTCGGCCGACATTCCCTATTGCTACGAGCAGGACGATATCGGCACGGCCCGGCAATTGCTGGAGCGGCATGATCTGCCGTGGCTGCTTGTCGTCAACCGTGACGACGAATATGTCGGCCTGATCTCGGCCGAGAGCGCGTCCGAGGCAGGTCCCGCAGGGGCCGCCTCGCCTCGGCCGGCTGCCCGGCGTGCCCGCGCGACCGGACGGGCTCGAACCACCGACGAAACCGGCACGCCGGGCGTCTACGCCGTTCGGCCCAAGCTGCGTCGTTGACCGCCGCATCGCCAAATCTTCACGCAACTTTCAAGCAACGTTGATCCGCCGCAGGGCACCGCCGCCTAGCGTTCCGCCCGCGCGCGGCCCGTCGGCCGCCACGCGAGTCGAAGAGGGGATCAGTAATGGCGTTCATTGGTTCATTGCTCCGGCCCGGTCGGCCGGCGATAGCGGCTATCTGCCTTCTCGCCGTCGGCGGCGCCGCGCGAGATGCGGCAGCGACACCTTATAGCGACCTGATCACAGCGGCCGATCCGGTCGCCTATTGGCGGCTGGGCACCAAGTCGGGTGGCGGCGTCGATGCCACCGACCTTTCCGGCAATGGCTATGACGGCACGGCGACCGGCAATCCCGGCACGACGGGCGGCGCTCTGACCGGCGATGCCAACGCCGCCTATCAGGGCGGCAGCGGCAAGTACGTCGCCGTGCCGCAGCTCGGCGCGATGACCGGAAGCAAGGCCGTCACGGTCGAGACCTGGATCCGGGTCAAGGACGCCTTCGCCAACCAGAGCGAGACCTTTCAGGGCATCTTCGACAGCACGCAGGACAACTACGTGATGTATCTCGACCGCGGCAACAAGGAGCTGCGCTTCAAGGCGGCGACGGCCAACGGCGCCGCCGAGCGGCCCGGCGTCTCCGGCCGCTGGCTCGACCAGCATCTCAACGAATGGATCCACGTGGTCGGCGTGCTGGATCCCAACGACGCGGCGGGGACCAGCGCCAAGATCTACGTCAACGGCGTGCTGCGCGACCGGCACACGCTGGCGGCGCTCGATTCGATCATCCCGGCCGGCCAGCTCGCCGCCATCGGCGCCGACTTCAACAACGGCAATCCGAACCGCTTCTTCACCGGCGGTATCGACGACGTCGCCATCTACAATCGCGCCCTGACCGAGCAGGAGATCGTCGGCCACTACGAGACCGGCAGCGGCAAGGCGGTCGAGTTTCCCCAGGCGATCGACCCCAGGGCCGACTTCAAGGTGGTCGGCCACCGCGGCAATTCGATGTTCGCGCCGGAGAACACCAGCGAATCGAACCGCCAGGCGGCGCGCATCGGCGCCGACTACTTCGAGGTCGATGTGCGGCTGACCAAGGACGGGCAGGCCGTGCTGAGCCATGACGATTCGCTCGCCCGCACGACGGGCACGAGCGGCACGGTCTCCGGCAAGACCCTGGCCGAGCTGCAGGCGCTGGAAGCCAACTACGCCACCAAGTTCGGCGGCAAGTACACGGGCGAGAAGATCCCCACCCTCGCGGAGACCTTCCTGCTCGCCAAGGCGGAGCAGAGCGGCATCGTGCTCGACGTCAAGGTCAACAATGCGGGTGCTGCGATCCGGCAGGCGATGGACGCGACCGGATTCGATCCCGGTCGCGCCATCGCCTTCGGCTGGAACGACGTCTCGGTCGCCGACCTGGCCGGGAACCTGCCCGATGCCAGCTCGATCTTCCATATCGGCTTCTGGGGCACCTTCGCCGGCCTTGCCGACACCGCGGCGCGCGACGGCTATCTCGACACGCTAGTCGCGCTGGGCGTCGATGGGCTGGTGCTCGACTTCTACGCCATGGTCGGCGCCAACGCGGCGATCCAAGAGGATCTCCTGATCCTCGCCGCGCTCAAGGATCTCGACCTGTTCGCCTACACGGTGAACGACCCGGTCGACATGGCGGACCTGATGTCGCTGCGCTTCGAGCGGATGGTGGACGGGAAGCTGATCGTCGGGCAGTTCGCCGGCATCATCACCGACGATCCCGAGACCGCGCTCCGTGTGCTCGGCCGCGACGCCGAAGTGCCGGAGCCGGATGCGCTGCCAATCCTTGCCGCCGGCGGCCTGCTGGTCGGCCGGCTGCGCCGCCGCCGCGCCTGAGCCGGGCACTGCCGTCCCGCGCGACTGCCGCGGGACGGCAGATTCCGCTAGCATGTTCCGGTCACGCAGAGCGGGCCGGAAGCCATGAAAGTCGTCTACAGCGAGAAGCATCAGAGCCATGACCCGCAGACCTTCCTGGTGCGCGGGCGCATGACCCGCAGCGCCGAGCAGCCGGAGCGTGCCGACCGCCTGCTGGCCGGCATCCACGCCGGCGGCCACACGCTGGTGGCGCCGGAAGATTTCGGCCCCGGCCCACGCGCCGCCGTGCATACGCCGGAATACCTCGAGTTCCTGGAGACCGCCTGGGCGCGCTGGCAGGCGCTGCCCGACGCCTCGGACGAGGTGATCGCCAATGTCCGGCCGATGACGGGCTATGCCAGCTATCCGACCGGCATCGTCGGCCGCGCCGGCTACCACATGGCCGATTCCGGCACCCCGGTCGGCCAGGGCACCTGGAATGCGGCGGTGTGGGCGGCGCACAGCGCGGTGCATGCGGCCGCGCTGGTCGCCGAAGGCGAGCGCGTGGCCTATGCGCTGTGCCGGCCGCCCGGCCATCATGCCTATGCCGACAAGGCGGGCGGCTTCTGCTTCCTGTCCAACACCGCCATCGCCGCCGAATGGCTGACCCGGCGGCGCCGGCGCGTCGCCGTGCTCGATGTCGACGTGCATCACGGCAACGGCACGCAGGGCATCTTCTATCGCCGGCCCGACGTGCTGACCGTCTCGCTGCACGCCGATCCGGCCGAGTTCTATCCCTACTTCGTCGGCTATGCGGCCGAACGCGGCGAAGGCGACGGGCTCGGCTACAACCTCAACCTGCCGCTCGCGCTCGGCACCGCCGATGACGGCTATCTCCAGGCGCTCGACATCGCGCTCGCCCGCATCCGCGCCTTCGCTGCCGACACGCTGGTGGTGGCGCTCGGCCTCGACGCCTATGAGGGCGATCCGCTGAAAGGCCTCGCCATCACCACGCCGGGCTTCGCCCGCATCGCGCAGGCGATCGCCGGGCTCAAGCTGCCGACCGTGCTGGTGCAGGAAGGCGGCTATCTGGCGCCCGAACTCGGCGACAATATCCGGAGCTTTCTCACGGGGTTCGAGAGCCGCCTGTAGTCGCGGCGCATCTGTTCCCTTCCGTCGTCGCATCCGGGCCTGACCCGGGTCTCCACGCGGGGGCAGACACGCGTTCGCCGAAGGCGGCGCATCTGTTCCCTCTTCCGCGCCGCAGGAGACCGTTCTCCGCCGCGCCGGTTCCCCTCTGCCGTCGTACCCGGACTTGACCCGGGTACCCATGCGGGGGCGGACCGGCGTTCGCCGAAGCCGGCGCATCTGTTCCTCCCCTTCGTCATGCCCAGACGAAGATCCGGGCATCCACGGCTCTCCGCCGAGTTGCGGCGGCCGCGTGGGTGGCCGGCCAGTTCTGGGACCTAGAGCTGGGCCCGGCCACGACGGCGGTGGCGACGCTTCTGTTCCGCGGCGCTTCTGTTCCGCGGCGCTTCTGTTCCGCGGCGCTTCTGTTCCGCGGCGCTTCTGTTCCGCCCTAAAGGGGACTCGCATGGGATGCCAAGCCCGTCAAGCGCTTCAGAGCGCGGATCGGAGCGCCCGAAGCCCGCCGATCGAGGCGCAGTCCCGGAACATCCTCTTGAAAATACGTCGTTTCTCTTCTCCGCCGCTCGCGAAGGCCGGGCGAAAGCGGCTCGGCGCCGGTTCACAATGTAAAAGAGCAAGCGCCTCGCTGGTCCGAGCCGGAATCAAATATTACACCAAAAGCAAATACAGCGCCAGTGCTTTTCGCTCGGGGCCGCCGCTCTCCGCCCGGCGGAAGCTCGCCGGGGAACCCAGGGCCGCCGCCGCATCTTTCTGAAGGCCCGGGACCAGCGAAGATGGGGCGCAATGGCTATCACAACCATCCGATGTGCGGGCATGGCGCTCGCCTTCGCCACGTTGCCCTTGGCAGCTATGGCGCAATCCGCCTGCACGCTGCCGGTGCAGCCGTTCTGCTCAACCGGCGTGATGGGCCCCGACAAGACTTCCGGCGCGCTGCGCTGCGAGAGCGACATCGAGAAATACATCCAGGACCTGGAGGCCTATCGCGGCTGCCTGGACGCGGCGCGCGAGCGGGCCGGTGAGCGGATCGAACAGGCCGGGCGGTTTCGCGAGTGCCTGAAGGACGGCCGGGAGGATTGCGCGTTCAATTCACGGCAATAGGGCAAGCACTCACGGATGCTCTGCCTTGCCGCCCCGAGGCGGCTTTCCCACGGATTGAAATCGCTGCCGGTAGCGCGCCGGCGTGGTCCCCGTCCGACGCTTGAACAGACGACGGAAGAAGGCGGGATCCTCGTAGCCGACCAGGCGTCCGATGGCGTCGGCCGGCTCGCCGGTCGATTCCAGCAGCTGCTTGGCTTCCTCGATCCGCAATGCCTGCACGTAGTCGAGCGGTGCGTGCCCGGTCGCGGCGCGAAAGCGCCGGCTGAACGTGCGCGCGGTGAGCCCCGATCGCGCCAGCATGCCGGCGACCGCATCGGCGGCAGCGTAGTGGTCAGCGAGCCATTCCTGGCATCGGGCGACGACCGCGTCGTCATGCCGCCGCGGCCGGTCCGGCATGGCAAAGGGCAGTTGGCCCTCGCTGCGGTCGCCCAGCACGAACAGCTTGGCGACGCGCGCCGCCTCCGTGCCGCCGCAGAGCCGCGCGACCAGATAGAGCGCCAGATCTTCCCAGGAGGCCGCGCCGCCACTGGTCACGATGCGCTGCTCCGGCCCGTCCAGCGACAGGATGCGCTCCGGACGTAGCGTCACATTGGGGAAGTAGGTGGCGAACAGGGCGGCGGCGCTCCAATGCGTCGTCGCTTCCCGATGCTCGAGCAGGCCCGCATCCGCGAGCAGCACGGAGCCGGTGCAGACAGAAGCCACGATCGCGCCCCGGTCGTATTGCCGACGCAGCCAGGCGCTGGCCGCGGGCCAGCGGCCGCGTGGATCTTGCTGCGGGTTGAGGCTCAGATCCGTCGCGACGACAACGTCAGGACGCAGTTCGTCGCCGAGCGCGGCGTGTGGCGTGATCGGCAGGCCCAGGGCGCAGGCGAAGGGCTCGCGCCTTTCGGCGACGATGCGGGCGTCCATCGCCGGACCGGCGGGTGGCTCGCCGGTCAGTTCCGACCACGCGGCGCCGACGGAGTTGAAGACCTCGTAGAGGCCGTAAAGCGCCGTCGGAGTCGATTCCGGCAAGGCCAGCAAGCCTACGGAGACAGGCCTGTCGCGGTTCTGCGCCAGCATCGGGCGAGACTGGCGCAAATGCCCCGGTTCTGTCCAATCGGCCTCTGCCGCGTCGCCGCGGCCGGCGCTATTCCGGGCGCATAAGCAGCACGGAGGAATGCGACATGAACCAGGCAGCAGAAATCAATTCCGGCTTCGACCGCACTGCCGCGGAAGCCTTTGCCGGCCGCATCATGCAGGTGCTGGACAGCGGCGCGGTCGCGAACATGATGGCGGTCGGCCACCGCACCGGCCTGTTCGATGTGATGGCCGAATTGCCCCCGGCGACCAGCGAGCAGATTGCCGCTCGCGCGGCACTTGCGGAGCGCTATGTGCGCGAATGGCTGGCGGCGATGGTGACCGGCGGCATCGTCATCTACGACACGGGCCGGCGCACCTACGCATTGCCGCCCGAGCATGCTGCCTGCCTGACGCGGAAGGGCGCGCTCGGCAATCTCGCGGTGTTCGGGCAGCATGTCGCGGTGATGGGCGCGGTGCAGGACCGCGTGCTCGAATGTTTCGAGACCGGCGGCGGCACGCGCTATGACGAGTATCCCTGCTTCCACCAGATCATGGCGGAGGATAGCGGTCAGACGGTAACGGCCCAGCTGTTCGAGACGATCCTGCCATTGCTTCCGGAGGTGATGAGGCGTCTCGAAAGCGGGATCGACGTGCTGGATGCCGGCTGCGCCCGCGGTTCGGCGCTGCTCGCCATGGCGGCCCGCTATCCGCGGAGCCGCTTCGTCGGCTATGACCTCTGCGCGGATGCCATCGACTTCGCCGCCGAGGCGGCGCGCCAGCAGGGTCTCGGGAACCTTCGCTTCGAGAGGCGCGACCTGACCGGCTACGACGAGAGACGGCGCTTCGACTTCATCACCAGCTTCGACGCCGTCCACGACCAGAAGGATCCGGAAGCCCTGCTGCACGGCCTGTTCGGCGCGCTGCGATCCGGCGGCATCTACCTGATGCAGGATATCGGCGGCTCTGCCCGGCTGGAGAACAATCTGGACTTCCCGATGGCTGCGCTCCTGTATGCCATCTCCTGCACGCACTGCACGCCGGTTTCCATCGGCCAGGGCGGCGAGGGTCTGGGGACGATGTGGGGCTGGGAAACGGCCGAGACGATGCTGCGCAAGGCGGGCTTCACAAATGTCGAGCGCCACGTCCTTCCGCACGATCCGATGAACGTCTGGTTCGTCTGCCGCAAGGACTGAGCCGGCCCGGCGGCCCAGGCGACGGCTACTCCGCCGCCGCCTTGCTGTCGGCGAAGAAGCGGTTGGCCGGCCGGGGCAGGCCGAGATTCTCGCGCAAGGTGGCGCCCTCGTAGTCGCGGCGGAACAGGCCGCGGCGCTGCAGCTCCGGCACCACGCGGTCGACCACGTCGTCGAGGCCTTGCGGCAGATAGGGGAACATGACGTTGAAGCCGTCGGAGGCTTCGGTCGTCAGCCATTCCTCCATCTGATCGGCGATGGTCTTCGGCGTGCCGATCATCTCCAGCGTGCCGAAGGCGCCGCCGACATACTGCGCGAGCTCGCGCACCGTCATGTTTTCGCGCCTCGCCATCTCGACCAGCTTCTGCTGGCCGCTCTTGGAGGCATTGCTCTCCGGAATCTCCGGCAGCGGCCCGTCGAGATCGAATTTCGATGCGTCGTGCCCGAGCCGCACGGAAAGCGTGGCGATGCCGCTGTCGGGATGCACCAGGCTGTCGAGATGCTTCTTCTTCGCCCGCGCCTCATCGACCGTGTCGCCGACCACGATGAAGGCGCCGGGCAGCACTTTCAGATGATCCGGGTTGCGGCCATAGGCGACCATGCGCCGCTTCAGATCGCCGTAGAGCTCGCGCCCGGCCTCGATGTTGTTGACGCCGGAGAACACCACCTCCGCCGTCTCGGCGGCGATCTGGCGGCCGGCATCGGAGGCGCCGGCCTGCACGATCACCGGCCAGCCCTGGACCGGCCGCGCGACGTTGAGCGGCCCGCGCACCTTCAAATGCTCGCCGACATGGTTGAGCGCGCGCATCTTCGACGGCTCGAAATAGACGCCGCTCGCGACATCGCGGATGAAGGCGTCGTCCGCCCAGCTGTCCCACAGGCCGGTCACCACATCGAAGAATTCGCGCGCGCGGTGATAGCGCTCGCCATGCGCGAGATGCTCGTCGAAGCCGAAATTCGGCGCTTCCTGCGGGTTGGCCGAGGTCACGAGGTTCCAGCCGGCGCGCCCGCCCGAGATATGGTCGAGCGAGGCGAATTTCCGCGCCACGTGATAGGGCTCGTTATAGGTGGTCGAGGCCGTCGCGATCAGGCCGATATGGTCGGTCACCGCGGCCAGCGCCGGCAGCAGGGTCAGCGGATCGAAGGACGTCACCGTGGCGCTGCGCTTCAGCGCCGCCATCGGCATGTTCATCACCGCCAGGTGATCGGCCATGAAGAAAGCGTCGAACTTGCCGTGCTCCAGCTTCTGCGCGAAGCGCTTCAGATGGGCGAAGTTGAAATTGGCGTCGGGGAAGGAGCCGGGATAGCGCCAGGCGCTGGTATGGATGCTCACGGGGCGCATGAAGGCGCCCAGCCGCAACTGCTTCGATCCGCTCATGCCTTGCCCGACCCCGCCCGGTTCCGATGACCTGCGATTTGTTGCCGGTGGATGCGGAAGTCAAGCGCGCCCGCGCATGCCCAAATTACACATGGCGAGCGCAGATCTCCGACGGTTTGGCGATCAGATGACCGATGGCTTCCGCAGGCGCGCCTGGCGCAGGGCGGACGGCGCGACATCCGTCAGCGGCGCCATTTCATCGGTCCAGCGCACCACGTGTATCGGCGGGTCGCCTTCCGAACGGGCCGGCATCTCGAACAGCACGGCCGCCGCCTGCCCGCCCGCGCCCAGCGCTTCGACGAAGCGCTCGCCGCCACGCGGGCGATGCGAAGTCAGTGCGCTGTGCAAAGCCGTCACCCATTCGCCGTCCAGACGGAATGCAATCGCGCGTGTCACATCGTCGGGCAGCGCAATCCGCACGCCGCCTTCCACATCGCGTGACCGCTGCAGCTCGACATAACTCGACATGCGTCCACGCTCCTGTTTGTCTCGCCCCGTCTTGTCTCGCCGCGTCGTCCCGATGCGCTCAGGCGCGGCGCTTCTGGGATTCGGACAGATAGCGAACCACTTCGGCCGCCGCGCAATGCTCGTCCGCGGCCAGATGGAACACGACCATCGCCTGCTCCTGGGCCTGCTCGAGCGCCGCAAGGAAGCGGCGCGTCCCCGCCGGCTGCTCGGCCCTGACCGCGCCGATCAGCCCTGCCAGCCAATCCTCGCCCGTCGCCATGGCAAGGTCCTGCACGACCTCGCGCCGCATCTCCACCTGGATGGCGGGCCGACCTGTCCACTGGGGCAGACGCAACTCGATATGGCTCGGCATCCCCGCCGCGCTCCCTCGAAAGCATGTCCCCCGAAGCTGGAGTGTCGCACGGCCTCGCCCTTTGGCATAGGAATTTCGAAGAACAACACGATGCATAGGTTGTGACATTCTGCGGCCCCACAAGATGTGGTGTGGAACGGCCGAAGGGGGCCGGCCTTCGCCGGCGCCGGCCCGAGCGCGTAGAATGGCGGCATGAGCCGGGCATTCGTGAAGGAAACGGACGGCGACGACAGCGTCGGGGAGCTGCCCGACCGGCTGATCGGACCCGAGCGCAATCTGGTGACGGCCCGCGGCCTTGCCCGGATAGAGGCCGAAGTCGCCCGCCTTCGCGCCGAGTTCGCCGCAGCCCAGGCAAGCGCCGACCGTACCCGCATTGCCCAGACCGCCCGCGACCTGCGCTACTGGGCGGCGCGGCAGGCCAGCGCCGAGCTGGTGCCGCCGCCCGACCATGCCGACGAGGTACGGTTCGGCCTTGCCGTCACCATCGAGCGCAATGACGGCCGTCGTCAGCGCTTCCGCATCGTCGGCCTGGACGAAGCGGATCCGGCCAAGGGCTCGCTGTCCTATGCAGCGCCGCTGGCGCGGGCGCTGACCGGCAAGCGGATCGGCGACACCGTGCCGGCGGGAACAGGCGAAGCGGAGATTGTCGCCATCGAGGTGCCGGCCGACGACGAGCCCTGATCGTCAAGCCGGCGAAGAGATGTCGGTCCAGCTGCCGGTGGCAGCGAGCTGCGGCGCCGGCAAGGCTGCGGTCCAGCGGAACGGCAATGCGTCGGCGATGGCGGCGCCGTGATCGACGCGATACCTCAGCAGGCGTTGCGCGCCGGCAAAGGCGGAGAGCTCGGCGCCGTCCCAGACGATCTCGGCGGTGCCGGTCAGGGTGAGCAAGCCCCCGGTGGCGAAGTCGACGAACAACAGGCCGCAGCGCGGATCCAGCGCGATGTTGCCGAACGTGTTGAAGGCGTTGTTGCCCCGGAAATCCGGGATGGTCAGCACCGTGCGGCCGTGCTCTTCGGTCACGCGCACGAAGCCCGGCCGGCCGCCGCGATGCGACACATCGACACCGCCGGCCGGATCACCCGGCGGCAACGACGCGCTGGTGGCGATGAAGAGCGTGTCCGCCGCCGCGATCAAGGCGATGGCGGCCGACGTGAGCGCCGCCGCTTCTTGCCGCACGACGCGTGGCGCGACGGGATCCGGATCGGCAACGAAGATCGGCGCGCGCGCCTGGATGTATTGCGGGCAGTTGCCGAAGCTCTGCCGGACCCGGACGGTCAACCCGCCGCCATCGACGGCGGTGACGATGCCGTTCATCCGGTTGCGCCGCCGCGTCTCCGGCTGGATGCCGAGCAGGCCGATCGGGCCGCCGACACGCAGGTTCGTTGCCGCCGGGTCGCCGAAGCCGTGCCGGGCTTCGATGCGAAGCGTCCAGGGATCCGGCGCGGCGACGAAGCCGGGATGGCCGACCAGCATGGAGGCCCAGGGCCGGCCCTCCGGGTCGACGCTGCCGGCCACGATGAAGGGCAGCTCGGCGAAGAATTCGCGGTGCTGGTCCGGCATGAAATCCCGCACCATCCGGCGGCCCATCATCTCGGCACGCTCGCGGACCCCGGCCCGTCGCTGCACGGCCTGCTCGCCGGCATGAAAGGGGGAGGCGGCATCGGGATCGACATTATGGTCCGGCATCGAAGAGCGCTCCAACGGCGAGATCCGTCGCTGCTTCGTTAAATGGACTATTCCCCTACTGGAGTGAATATCTCCAATTGGCAATTTATTATTCCTGATTTAGAAATTATCCGATGGACCGACTGGAAGCGATGCGGCTGTTCGCGGCGGTCGCGGAAGCCGGCAGTTTCGGCGCCGCGGCGCGGCGGCTCGGGGTCTCGGCACCGGTGGCGACGCGCGCCGTGGCGGCCCTGGAAGAGCGGATCGGCGTGCGCCTGCTGCACCGCACGACCCGCGCCATGCGGCTGAGCGAGGCCGGCACGCATTTCCTCGCCGATTGCCGGCGCATCCTGCATGAAGTCGAGGAGGCGGAAGCGGCGGCCGGCGGCCTGCATGCCGAGCCGCGCGGCACGCTGGCCATCACCGCGCCGGCGATGTTCGGCCGCCGGCATGTCGCCCCCATCGCGATCGACTTCCTGACCCGGCATCCCGCGGTCAGCCTGCGCACGCTGCTGGTCGACCGGGTCGTCGATCTGATCGACGAGGGCCTGGACGTCGCCGTCCGCATCGCGCATCTGCCCGATTCCACGTTGAACGCCACCCGCGTGGGCGCAGTGCGCCGCGTGGTCTGCGCGGCGCCGTCCTATCTGGCGGCGCATGGCGCGCCTGCCCGCCCCGCCGATCTGTCACGGCATCGGATCGTGACCTTCGCGCCCGGCATCGCGCCCGCCGGCTGGACTTTCCGCGACGGATCCCGGAACGAGACGGTGAGCCCGCTCGCGCATCTGGTGGCCAACACGGCGGAGATGGCGATTGCCGCGGCCGTTGCCGGCCACGGCCTGACCCGCGTGCTGTCCTATCAGGCCGCACGGGAACTGCGGAGCGGCCGCCTCACCCTGGTGCTCGCACAGTTCGAGCCGCCGCCCATTCCGATCCATGTGGTCCACCGCGAAGGGCGCAGCGTCTCGGGCCGCGTGCGCGCCTTCGTCGATTTCGCGGTGGATCGCCTGCGCGCCGACCGCTCGATGGCGGTCTGAAGCGGCTCAGTCGAAGCTCACCTTGCCCTGCTGGCTCGCACGTCGCGCCGGGCGCTTCTGGGCCCCGCCCGTCGCCGGCCCGCTCCAGTATTCCGCCTGCTGCACTTCGACCTTGAGCAAGGCGAGGTCGTCGTCGGCGGGATCGGACGGGATCCAGCGCGCCACCTCGTCGTTCCACAGCTCGCGCTGCTTCGCCGGATCCTGCACCACCTGCGCCAGGCCGGAGACCGAGACATAGGCGTTCTGCTCGGGCGAGGCGTAACTGAGATTGACGTGGTAGTTGTCGCCGAGCTCGATCGACTTATGGCTGCTGCGGCGCGTGAAGAACCAGAGCGTGCCGTCGAAAGTCGGCTGCTGCGCCACCATCGGGCGGCTGCGTAGGGTGCCGCGGTCGTCGGTGGTGAGCAGCGCCACCGGGATGTCGCGCACGATCTCCCACAGCTTCGCCTGCTCCGCATGGCTCATCGCGTTCATCTTGGCCTCCGCCGATAGATGGGTTGGTCAGGGGAGCAACGCCCTAGGCGGCGGGACGTTGCAGCACCACCGGCCCGGCGAAGCCGGCGAAGGGCGCGGCTTCGGCATCGCCCAGGCGGCGGACCCAGTAGAGCTTCTCGTCGTCGAAGCCGCTGCGCCCTTCCGCTTCCGCTTCGATCTCGTCGGCCGCCGACAGCCGTGCCTGGGCCGCGCTTTCCGCGCGGACGATGACCTCGGCCCAGAGCGGATGGTCGAGCCAGCGCGGATCGTCCGGCTCGGCAATGGGGCGAATGGACCAGAACGGCATGGTGTAATCTCCCATTGTTCGCTTCTGTCCTGCCGGAAACGCGCAGGCGCGGCGGCCGTTGCCGGGCGACAGTGCCGCTGAATATCCACAATCGATTTATGGCCACGACCCGACATGGCGTGGTTGGCCTTTGCGGGTTATCGTCTATACAAAGGGCGCTGATTCTCTACCGACCTCGACGAGCAAGGGGACCCATCACATGGCGTCAGCGGAGACCGAGCTCTTCCACTTCGTCATGATCAAGCCGTCGCATTACGACGATGACGGCTATCCCATTCAGTGGGTCAAATCCGCCATCCCGGCCAATACTTTGGCCGTGCTGAACGGGCTCGCGCTCGATTGCGAGCGGCGCCAGGTGCTGGGTCTGGGGGTCAAGTTCCGCTTCGTCACCCAGGACGAGACCAATACCCGCATCCAGCCGAGGAAGATCGCGGCGGAGATCCGCCGCCTGGGCGGCCGGTCGCTGATCGGCTTCGTCGGCGTGCAGTCGAACCAGTTTCCGCGCGCCATCGACCTCGCCAAGCAGTTCCTCGCCGAGGGCCTGCAGGTGGCGCTCGGCGGCTTTCATGTGTCCGGCTGCCTGTCGATGCTCCCCGAGCTGCCGCAGGAGATCAAGGACGCGCAGGCGATGGGCATCGCGCTGTTCGCCGGCGAGGCGGAAGACCAGATGCTCGACGAGGTGCTGCGCGACGCCTATGCCGGCACCTTGAAGCCGCTCTACAATCACATGAAGAGCCTGCCGGCGCTGGAAGGCCAGCCGACGCCGCTTCTGTGGCGCAATGCGGTGGAGCGCACCGAAGGCAATCGCGCCAGCTTCGATCTCGGCCGCGGCTGCCCGTTCCAGTGCTCGTTCTGCACCATCATCAACGTGCAGGGCCGCAAGAGCCGGTTCCGCACGCCGGACGATCTCGAGCGCATCATCCGCGAGAACGCAGCACTCGGCGTCCACAAGTTCTTCATCACCGACGACAACTTCGCACGCAACCGCGAATGGGAAGTGCTGTTCGACCGCCTGATCCACCTGAAAGAGATCGAGAAGATCAAGATCAAGCTGGTGATCCAGGTCGACACGCTGTGCCACAAGATCCCGGGCTTCATCGACAAGGCGGCGCGGGCCGGCGTGAACCGGGTGTTCATCGGGCTGGAGAACATCAACCCCGACAACCTGATGGCCGCCAAGAAGCGGCAGAACAAGATCACCGAATACCGCCACATGCTGCAGCAGTGGCGCGAGCACGGGGTCATGACCTATGCCGGCTACATCACCGGCTTCCCGACCGACACCAAGGAACGCATCCTGCACGACGTGGAGATCATCAAGCGCGAGCTGCCGATCGACATGCTCGAGTTCTTCTATCTGACGCCGCTGCCGGGCTCGGAGGACCATAAGGTCCTGCTCGCCAAGGGCGTCTGGATGGATCCGGATCTCAACAAATACGACCTGAACCACCGCGTCACGCATCACCCGAAAATGTCGGACGACGAGTGGCGCGAGGCGATCGAGCAGGCCTGGCACTCCTATTACTCGCCGGAGCATTTCGAGACGGTGATCCGCCGCTCCGCCGCGATCAAGAACGGCCGGCCGCGCACCAAGATGCGGCTGATGCTGTGGTTCTACCTGATGTATTGCATCGAGCAGGTGCACCCGCTGGAAGGCGGCATCATCCGCCGCAAATACCGGCGCGACCGGCGGCCGACGATGCCGATTGAGAGCCCGTTCGTGTTCTACCCCCGGCTGACACTCGAAGTGGGAACGAAGATCTTCAAGTACCTGCGCGGCCTGCACAGGGGCACGGCCATCGTCCGCAAGGTGCTGAAGGACCCGAACCGCCGCAGCTATACCGACCTGGCGATCACGCCGCCGCGCGAAGACGAGCTCGAGAACCTCGCGATGTACAACGAGACGGCCGGCGGCACCGCGGCGGTCGCCAAAAAGCACCGCGACGACGAGAGCCGCGCCAAATACGCCAAGCCGGCGACGCCTGCGAAGGACGCCGCCGTGCACGACGCCGCGGCGGACTGACCGGGGCGCCTTTACGGCGGATATGCGGCGGCCGGAACTCTCGCTGCCAGGAGCGCGATAAGCGTTTGCGCCTGTGCTGCCGGTGCCGGGGAAAGTCCGGGCTTCTCGCGAGTTTCGCCATGTCGAGCGAAGTATTCGTCGTGGCGGCGATCGGCGCCGCCGCCGCCATTGCCTCCGTCGGCGGGGGGTTGGTGGCGCTGTGGCGCAAGCCCACCACGCTTTTCATGTCGATCGCGTTGGGCTTCGCCAGCGGCGTCCTGTTGGCCACCACCTGCTTCAGCATGCTGCCCGAAGCCGTCAAGCTCGGCTCGCTGCCGATGACCGTCGGCGGCTTTGCCGTCGGCTTCGCCGTCATCTACGCCTTCGACCTGTTCATCCATCGCGGCGCCGTGGCAGGGGAAAAGGCCGAGCAGCGCCGCCGCGTAAAGCGCTTTCACCGCGCGCATCCGCCGCGCGGCAGCATGGTCACCGTGCTGGCCGGCGGCACCGGCGTCGAGGAGCTGATCGAAGGGCTCAGCATCGGCGTCGGCAGCGCGATCAATCCCAACCTCGGACTGCTGGTGGCGCTGGCCATCGCCATCGACAATTTCAGCGAAGGCCTGGCGATCGGCGAGGTGATCCGCGGGACCGAGGCGGAGAACGGCTCGTCGCACCGGCGGCGCATCCTCCTGTGGACGGGCGGGATCGGTCTCGCGATCTTCACCGCCGCACTGGCCGGATGGTTCTTCCTGCGTGAGCTGCCGAAGCCGGCCCTCGGCTTCCTGTTCGGCACCGGCGCCGGCGGCATGCTCTATCTGACGGTCACGAACCTGCTTCCGGAAGCGGAGGAGCGGCAATATCAGCAATTGGCCGCCGTGATGCTGGCGATCGGCTTCGCCATTGTCTTCGTGCTGTCGAAACTGGTCGAGGGGAGCAGCTGACGCCCGCTCATCAGTTTCCGGCTTGCGCCCACAACAGCCGATGCGGAGCGATCGGCCGTCCGCGCTGTGCGAGCTCGCGGGCGGGCAGGATGTCGCAACTCGGCCACAGACCGGTCTCGAGGGCGCCCGCGTAGCCTTCGGGCAGACCCGCTCGCCGCATCTTGGATGCTGCTGTGGCGTGGTCATAGGAAATCGCTTGGTGCTCGATGGCGAGACCGTCCGGCCCCGGCGTCAGCAGGCTGTACCAGACATGCGGCGTGCCGTCGTTTGCCGGCATGCCGATGGCGCCGGAATTGTGCCACAAGCGGCCGGCGACGATGCGGCTGAACGGCAAACCGCAATGCCCCGCGATGACGCCATCGCAGCCGCTCAGCGAGATCTCCCGACCGAGCGTCGTGGCATCGGTCGAGGCAAACAGGAATGCGTTGATCGACTGCACGCCACCGTGCACGACCGCGAGGCGGCGGCCGTCCACTACGATATCGATACGGCGCGGCAACTCCCGCATCCATGCCTTGTCGGCCGCGCTGATCTGCCTCCGAGCGTGGGCGTACCAGGCCACCGAGAGCACGTCGCAAGCCGATCCCGCGGCGAAGCCACAACCGCAATCCTCGGCGTCGAAGCCCAGGGCTTCTTCGCAATTGCCCATCACGACATGGACGCCGGATCGGCGGATCAGATCCACCGCCGCGGCGGCGTCGGCCCCGTAGGCGACGACATCGCCCGTGCATATGGTCCGCGCCGGCGGAATGCCGAGCCCGGTCGCACGTTGGAGCACTTCTTGCGTCGCTTCGAGATTGCTGTAGCAGCCACCGAAGACGAGAACCGGGCCATCCGTTGCGAGGGCCGGCGCTGCGCTCTCTTCATCCAGGCTTGCCGTCATCCTCGGAGTGCCCCTCGCAAAGCAACTGGTGCGGGCGGGGGGAGTCGAACCCCCACGGGCTTGCGCCCAACGGATTTTAAGTCCGATGCGTCTACCGGTTCCGCCACGCCCGCAGTGCCGCAACCCTAGCCGAATCGATGTTGACGTGAATCGCCATTTCTGGGTTCGCGATCTTAACATTGTCGGGTAACGTGCCCGCCGTGGCGGGGACGACGGATGCGGGGGAGCACGTGGAGGAAGCCGGCCGACAGCTGTTCCACTTCGTGATGATCAAGCCGTCGCATTACGACGACGACGGCTATCCGATCCAATGGTTCCGCTCTGCCATTCCGGCCAACACGCTGGCCGTGCTGAACGGCATCGCGCTGGACTGCCAGCGTCGCCAGGTGCTCGGCCCCGATGTCGAGATGCGGTTCTACACCTATGACGAAACCAACACGCGGATCCGGCCGAAGCGGATCATGCGCGAGATCCGCCGCGCCGGCGGGCGGGCGCTGATCGGCTTCGTCGGCGTACAGTCGAACCAGTTTCCGCGCGCGGTCGATCTGGCGCAGCCTTTCATCGCGGGCGGCTTCCAGGTCGCGATCGGCGGTTTCCACGTGTCGGGCTGCCTGTCGATGCTTCCGGAGCTGCCGGCCGAGATCAAGGCGATCCAGGCTCAGGGCGTCACCGTCTTCGCCGGCGAGGCGGAGGACCAGACGCTGGACGAGGTGCTCCGCGATGCCTATGCCGGCACCTTGAAGCCGCTCTACAATCACATGAAGAACCTGCCGGCGCTGGAAGGCCAGCCGACGCCCTTACTCTGGCGCGATGCCGTGGAGCGTACCGAGGGCATGCGGGCGAGCTTCGATCTTGGCCGCGGCTGCCCGTTCCAATGCTCGTTCTGCACCATCATCAACGTGCAGGGGCGCAAGAGCCGGTTCCGCACGCCGGACGACCTGGAGCGGATCATCCGCGAGAACGCGGCGCTCGGCATCGAGAAGTTCTTCATCACCGACGACAACTTCGCGCGCAACCGCGACTGGGAAGTGCTGCTCGAGCGGCTGATCCACCTCCGGGAGAACGAAGGCTTCAAGATCAAGCTGGTGATCCAGGTCGACACGCTGTGCCACCGGATTCCGAACTTCGTCGACAAATGCGTGCGTGCCGGCGTGCACCGGGTGTTCATCGGGCTGGAGAACATCAACCCCGACAACCTGATGGCCGCCAAGAAGCGGCAGAACAAGATCACCGAGTACCGCCTGATGCTGCAGGCGTGGCGGGCGCACGGGGTGACCACCTATGCCGGCTACATCCTCGGCTTCCCCGGCGACACCAAGGAGTCGATCCTGCGGGATGTGGAGATCATCAAGCGCGAGCTGCCGATCGACCTACTGGAGTTCTTCTTCCTGACGCCGCTGCCGGGCTCGGAGGACCACAAGGTCCTGCTGACCAAGGGCGCGTGGATGGACGCGGATCTCAACAAGTACGACCTGAACCATCGCGTCAGCCATCATCCGAAGATGTCGGACGCGGAATGGGAAGACGCCTATCGCGCCGCCTGGCACGCCTACTATACGCCCGGGCACATCGAGACCGTGATGCGCCGGGCGGCCGCCGTGCGCCATGGCCGGCCGCGGGTCAAGATGCGCCTGCTCGTCTGGTTCTACCTGATGTACCGCTACGAAGGCGTGCATCCGCTGGAGGGCGGCATCATCCGGCGCAAGTACCGCCGCGACCGCCGGCCCGGCCTGCCGATCGAGAATCCCATCGCCTTCCACGCGAAGTACATCGCGGGCACCGCCTACAAATGGTTCCACTACGCCCGCTGGATGTTCGACGGCAATCGGATGTACAAGCGCATCCGCCGCGATCCCAAGCACAAGGCCTACAGCGATCTTGCCATCGCGCCGCCTTCCGCCGACGAGATGGCGAGCCTCGCCATGTTCAACGAGACCCAGGGCGGCACCGCCGCGGTGGCGAAGAAACAGGGCGAGGATGCGAGCCGCGCCCGCGTCGCCAAATCCGCCGGCCGCGCGACCGTTCAGACCGAGGCCGCCGAATAGGCGCTGCTGCCGGTCTATTCGATGCAATGCGCCTTCAGCTCGGCATCGGCGCCGGGAAAGGATCGGCCGGGCCCGTGGCGCAGCAGCCGCTCCTGGTCGGTGGCAGCTGCCATCGCCTTCCCCATGGTCTCGACAAGCTCGCGGAACCGCAGCAGCGCCGGCGTCTGGTTCGCCTCCGCGAAGGCTTCGACCGCATCCTCGCTCGGCTCGGCCCGGCTCTCGGCCATGAGGTCGGAGCCGGTGGCATAGGGACTGAGCGGGCGCGCGAGTCCGATCCGGTTCAGCAGGACGAATCGGTCGAATTCCTCGATCACCCGATCGACCAGATTGTCGAGCTGCGCGGGTCGGCCGATCTCGCGGAGTTCCCGCACGATCGGGTCGGCAGCCGCCTGTCGCAGGTCCTCCAGGGCGTTGTCGCCGCCGAGGCGTCGGAACTCTCTCTCGGCCTTCGCCGCGTCGATGAATTCGAACATCATGTCGATCCAGGCCTGGCCGCGGCGAACCAGCAGCTCCTCGCCGAAGGCCGCCAGCGCCGCGGGTTCCAGGCCCTTGGCGCGGAGGCAAGCCGGATCCGCGCTCTCCTGAAGGATTGCGCCGAACTCACGCAACACCGCCCGGCCATAGCTGTCGGCAAAGGCCTGCGCCACCGCGACCGGCGGCAGCGCCGCCAGGAAATCGGGCTGCGCCGCCCTGGCCCCGACCGGCAGCACGAGCAGGGCCGCGAGCAGCGCCGCAAGCCTCATCCGACGAGCTCCACCGCCATCTGCCGCAGCCGCGCGCGCTGGATCTTGACGCCATTCGGGCCCGAGGTGGTCGGCATTTCGGCAAGCGCGACGATCCGCTTCGGCACCTTGTAGCCGGCGATGCCGCTCTTGGCATGGGCGAGCAGCGTCGCTTCGTCGATGGCGCAGCCCGGTTTCAGCGTGACGAACCCGACGGCGCGATTGCCGTCCGCGGTCGGGACCGCGACCACCTGCGCCACCTCCACCGCGGGATGGCGCTGCAGAAAGTCCTCGACCTCGGCCGGCGCGACCAGGAAGCCGCCGAGCCGCATGACGTCGCCCATGCGGGTCAAATACTGGAAGCGGCCATCGCCTTCGAGCTGGCCGAGATCGCCGGAGCGAAACCAGCCGTCATCGGTGAAGGCCTCGCGGGTCGCTTCCGGATTGCCGAAATATTCCTTGAGCAGGCTCGGCGCCTTGAATTCGAGCTCGCCCGCCTCGCCGGCAGGGAGCAGCCTGCCGCTCTCCGGATCGCGCACCCGCACGCCGGCCTTGGGCGAGACCGGGGTGCCGCCGCCCTTGGCGCGCTCCGCCGGCGGCGCCGTCTCGGACTGGCGCGAGAACAGTGCCTGCACCTCGCTCATGCCGTAGAGGCCGACCAGTGCCAGCCCCCGCTTGTCGGCCATGGCGATCATCTCCGCCGGCGTGTGGTTGAAGGCGGCAAAGCCCATGAAGCGGAGATCGGGGAACGGCACCGTCTCGTTCGACCAGTCGAGCAGGCGGCGGATCATGTCGTCGGTCGCATTGGCCTGGCCGATGCGGAACTCCTTCAAAATGCGGCCCGCGCGCTCGACGTCGAACACCGGCAGGGTATGGATCGGCGCGCCGGCCTGCAGCGCCGCCATGGTGCCGGTGAAGCCGAACACACCGCAGAGCGGCAGCATCTGCAGCACCTGCGCGCCCGGCCGGTCGAGGGTGAAGCCCGGCGCCACGTCGGCCGCATGGTCGATCACGCTCGATTGCGCGTGCAGCACGAATTTCGGCGCCTTGGTGGTGCCGGAGGTAGTGAACATGGCGACGCCGTCGCCGCGCCGGCCGTCGCCGGCCAGTTCGGCACCCCGCAGCAGATCGGCATAGGCGACCGTCCGCGCGCGACCGATCGGCGGCAGGACCTTCGGCTTGTCGCCGGGTTCGCTGTAGAGGATCAGCGTCTCCAGGCGGTCGAGGGCGCCCCTTGGCACCTCGGCCAGGATGTCGAGGAAGGGAATGTCGAGGAAGGCCGGCCAGAGCACCAGCGCCTTAGCGCCGGAACGGCCGACAATGTCGCCGACCTCGTGCGCCTTGAAGCGCGTATTGACCGCCGCCGCGATGGCGCCGAGCCGGGCGCAGGCGAAGAACAGCGTCAGATAGGCCGGCACATTGGGCAGCCAGAACGCGACCCGGTCGCCGCGGCCGATGCCGAGCCGCGCCAGCCCGCCCGCGACCCGGCGGCTCTCCGCCGCCAGCCGCGCGAAGTTCATCGTGTCGCCGCCGGCGATCACGGCCGGCGCGTCGCCCCGCGACCGGGCGTGGCCATCGAGCCAGGCGCCCAACCCTTCTTGCATGCTTCCTCCAACCGATACGCGGCGTTCGAATTACAACGCCGACGCACTTGGCGCCAGAGGCCGGCAAACCAGCTAGGATCGCAACCATTGGGATCGGGATTCGTCAGGAGCTTTCGCCCGTGCGTTATTCACCCTTCGTCGATCGCGTGGCTGGCCGCGGCGCCGGCGCCTGGGCCGTGCATATGGAGGCGCTGCAGCTCCGCGCCGCCGGGCAGGATCCGATCCTGCTGACGGTCGGCGATCCCGACCAGCCGCCGCCCGAGAAGGTGATCGAAGCCACGATCCAGGGCTTGAAGGCCGGCCATACCGGATATGCGCCGATCGCCGGCCTGCCGGAGCTGCGCGCCGCCATCGCCGCCCGTGTGCAGAGCCGCAGCGGCAAGCCCTGCACGGCGGAGAATGTCGTGATCGTGCCCGGCACCCAGGGCGGCCTCTACACCGCCCTGCAATGCCTGGCCGGGCCGGGCGACGAGGTGATCGTGCCGGAGCCGATGTACGCCACCTACGAGGCCGTCGTCGGCGCCTCCGGCGCCACCATGGTCAACGTGCCGCTCCGGCCGGAGACGGGGTTTCATCTCGACATGGCGGCACTGGCCGCCGCCGTCACCCCGCGCACGCGCGTCATCTGGATCACCAGCCCGCACAACCCGACCGGCGCCGTGATGACGCGGGAGGAGGTCGAGGAAGTGGCGCGGCTCTGCCGGCGCCACGATCTCTGGCTGGTCTCCGACGAAGTGTACGAGGACCTCGCTTTCGCCCGGCCGCATGTGCATGCCTGGGGCCTGGAGGGCATGGCCGAGCGCACCGTGGTCGTGTCCAGCCTTTCCAAGAGCCATGCCATGCCGGGCTACCGCATGGGCTGGATCGTCGGTCCGCCGGAGCTTGCGCGGCACCTGTTCAACCTGCTGCTCTGCATGCTCTACGGGGCACCGCCCTTCCTGCAGGACGGGGCCCTCGCCGCCTTTCGGGGCAATCTGCCGGAAGTGGCGGCGATGCGCGCGGACTACCGGCGCCGTGCCGGGCTGATGGCGCAGCTGCTGGCCGAGGCGCCGAACTGCAAGGTGACGCCGCCGGAGGGCGGCATGTTCGTGATGCTCGATGTGCGCGGGACGGGGCTCGGCTCCGACGCATTCGCCCGCGGCCTCTTGAAGGCGGAGAGCGTCGCCGTCCTGCCCTGCGACGGCTTCGGGCCGAGCGCAGCGGGTCAGCTCCGCATCTCCCTGACAGCCGGCGATGCCCGCCTTGCGGAAGCGGCGACGCGCATCGTCCGCTACGCGCGCAGCCTGGCTAGCTGAAGCGAGCTAGATAAGCGGTCGCGGCGGCAGCGGCGCCTCGAAATAGTCGGCCAGCCGCTCCAGGGCATGCGGATCGGTCAGCTGCAGGCGCGAACGGCGGTATTGGAACAGACCGATACGCACCAGGCGGCGCATCGTCTTGTTGGTGTGAACCAGCGAGATGCCCAGCGCGTCGGCAATGTGCTGCTGGGTGATCGGCAGCAAAAGCCCATCCTTTTCCACCAATCCCAGGCCTTGAGCGCGCTTGTAGAGTTGCATCAGCAACGCGGCCACCCGCTCGGCCGCACTGCGCCGGCCGACGCTCAGCAGATTGTCGTCGACCATGCCTTCCTCGTGCGCTGTCAGCCAGGTGATGTCGAAGGCGAGCTCGGGAAAGTTGGCATAGAGATCCCATAGACGGCGGCGCGAGAAGACGCAGAACTCGGCATCCGTGAGCGCCTCGACGGCATGCGGGGAAGCGTCGAACATGTTGGCCTGCACGCCGATCAGATCGCCCGGCAGCAGAAAATTCAGGATCTGCCGCCGCCCGTCGGACAGCGTCTTGTAGCGGAAGGCCCAGCCGCGATAGAGCGTGTAGAGGCGCGGATTCACGTCGCCGGCGCGGATCAGCTCATGCCCCTGCGGCGTCGCGATGTGATCGACCTTCAGTCGGCTCAGGAAGCCCAGGGCGCGGCCCGAGATCGCCTTGAAGGCTTCGCTGCGCCGGAGCGGGCATTGCCGACAGGATGGCCGCGGAATCGATCGGCCTCGGGTCAATGCGGGGCTCCTATAACCGTTGCGGATCGTGTCATTTGACATGAACGCGCTCTTCCGCGCGGGCTATAGCCAACGCATGACCCAGCCTTTCGGTTCCCGGCCGCCCCTTGCCCATTGGCCATGGGCCGGCGCAGCCGGCGGCGTCGGCTGGCTGCTTCTGGCAATCATCACCCTGACCGCGGCGCGGGCGGATGGCGGACCGGCGATCACCGTGCTGCTCCTCCCCGCCATCGTGATTGCGGGCTTTGTCGGCGGGGCGTGGCCCGCCGCTCTGGTTGCCGCGCTCGCCGTGGCGGCCGCCTATCTGGTCGCCGCCGCATCGCCGGAACCCGCGCCTTGGCCGGTGGTTGCGGCGTTCGCCGCGGCAGCAGCCGCCATTGCGGCGGCGATGGGCTCGATGCATCGCACCATCGAGTTGCTGCGCAACGAGAACCAGGCCGCGCAGGCGGCCTTGGCCCTGCGGCAGACGCTGTTCCAGGATCTGCGGCATCGCATCGCCAACACGGTGCAGTTCGCCGCCAGCCTGCTCCGGCTGCAGCGTCGCCAGATCGGCGACGACCCCGACACCGCCCGGGCCGCACTCGACACCACCATCCATCGGCTGGAGATCATGAGCCGCATCCACCGCAACCTCTATGACCCGGCCGGGCTCGACCGGGGCTTCGAGGAGATGATGCGCGCGATCTGCCAGGATCTGCTCACGGCAACCGACACGGTCGGCGTGAAGTGCACGGTGCAGGGCATGCCGCCGCGGCTGTCGGCCGAGAAGACGTTGTGCTTGATGCTGATCGTTACCGAGACGATGATCAACTCGCTGAAGCATGCCTTCGAACGCGGCACCGCGGGCAGCATCGCGGTGCAGGTGGCCCGGCTCGGCGACGGTCACGTCGAGCTCAGCGTGCGCGACAATGGCAGCGGACTGCCCGCCGGGTTCGATCCGGCCGTCGCGGGCGGGCTCGGCCTCCGCCTGATTCGCAGCCTGGCGCAGCAGCTCGGCGGCGAGGTCAGCGTGTCGAGCGACGGCGGCACGATAACGCGCGTGGTGTTCCCGGCCTGAGCGCCCGGCCTGAGCGCCCGGACTGAGCGCCCGGACTGAGCTCTATGCAGGACGCTCGACGACGGTGCCCTCCAGCACCAGCAGGTCCATCCCCGAGGCAAGGAAGGTCTGAAGCGCATCGGCCGGCGTTTCCACGATCGGCTCGCCCGCAATGTTGAACGACGTATTGAGCACGACCGGCACGCCCGTCCGCGCGCCGACCGCCCGGATCAGGCCATGGAAGGCGCCATTGTCGTCGGGGTGAACCGTCTGCACCCGTGCGGTGCCGTCGACATGGGTGATGGCCGGCAACTTCTGCGGCGAGCGCACGCGCGCCACCCGCATCATCACCGGCGAGACGCCTTCGAGGTCGAACCAGGAAGCGGCCTGTTCGTGCAGCACCGCGGGCGCATAGGGCCGATAGGGCTCGCGGCGCTTCACCTTGGTGTCGAGCACCGGCTTGGTCGCCGCGGAGCGCGCATCGGCGATGATGCTGCGATGCCCGAGCGCGCGCGGGCCGAACTCGCTGCCGCCCTGGAACCAGCCCACCACCTTTCCGCCGATGATCGCCGCGGCAGCCCGTTCGGTGGCAGCGGCGAGGCCGACCGTCGCGTACGGCGCCCCTATTGCCCGCGCCGCGCCTGCGATCTCGGCATCGGCGTAGGCGCGCCCCCAGCTGTCGCGCACCTTTTCCGTCTCGCGCCGTCCGGTCAGCCGATGGTGCGCGGCGAGCGCCGCGCCCAGCGCGGTGCCGTTGTCCTCGCAGGCACCGTTGAGGTGCACGTGTGCGAACGGCCCCTCGCGGATCAGCCTCTCGTTCGCCAGGATGTTCAGGGCGACGCCACCGGAATAGCAGAGATCGCGCGCCGGATGCCGGCGGTGCAGGAAGCGCGCGAGGTCGAGCAGGAAACGGTCGGTGCATTCCTGCACGTGCGCCGCGAGGTCGGCGTAGTGCGCGTCGCTCACCACATCGATGCGCGAGCGATTCGGCCGGCGGAACTGCTCAAAGGCGAGATCGAAGCGCAGCTCCGCCTCGCCGCTTTTACCGAACCCGGCGAGCGCGCAGTCGCGAAAGCGGGCCGGATCGCCGAACGGCGCGAGGCCCATCACCTTGCCCGCCTCGTGCATGTCGTCGAAGCAATAGTCCGAGCACCACTCCCAAAGATGCCCGAGGCTGCGCCGGAAACGCCGCGTGCCGCCGGGGGCGGGTCGGCCACGGCCGACCGCGTTGCGGTAGACGAGCTCCAGCCGGCGCCCGTCGTACCGATAGGCCGATATCGTCTCCTTGCCCTCGTCGTGAATCAGCCGCACCGCGTCCGCCGCCTCGGCCTCGGCGACCGCAAGCTCGGGTCGGTGGTATTCGAAGCTGCCGCTGCCGTCGACCACCAGGACCAGGGCGTCGGTCGTCTCGGCCCAATGCACGGCATATTCCGCATGCGCCAGATGATGCGGCACCGAGACCACCGGTACCGGCACGCCAAGGTGCAGTTTCGGGTCGAAACGCCAGACGTCCCACGGCGTCGAGGTTGCCACCGCGGCCAGCGCGCCGGCCTCGATCCCCGCGGCGTCGAGGCAATAGCGCATGGCGCAGCGCAAGGCCTCGTTCGGCTGATCGAAGGCCGTGCCCTGCCGCTTCTGCCGGGTCAGCCGCTCGGATTGCACGGCGACCACGACCCTTCCGTCCCGGATCAGCGCGGCGCCGCCATTGTGGCTGGCGGCGACGCCCAGGATCCAGGTGGTCACTGCGGCGCGCCCCGCCCGGTATCGGGCGCCGCGACCATCGCGGCCAGCGCCGCCAATGCCTCGGGATTGTCCGGGGCGAAGCGGATGGCGCCGCGATAAGCGGCCTCGGCATCGCGCTGGCGGCCGAGGGCGAAGCGAACCCTGCCCAGCTCGATCCAGGCCTGGACGAAGCCCTGGGCCAGCGCCAGGGCCTCGCGATAGGCGGATTCGGCCTCGGCGAAATTGCCCTCGGCGAAGGCCGCACGACCGATGCCGAACAGAGGTTCCGGCAGCAGCGGCGCGAGCGTCGCGGCGTGCCGATAGGCCAGTTTGGCCGCCAGAGCGCGACCGGCGGCGAGGTGCAGGTCGGCGCCGTTCATCCAGGCGCCGAGATGCCGGGGATCGGCCGCCGTGACCGCCTCGAAATCGGCGAGGGCTTCGGGCTGCCCCAGCATCCGGCGCAGACAGCCGAGATTGAAGCGAATGGCAAGGTCGTGCGGGCGCAGGGCGGCGGCGCGCCGAAGCAGGGCGACGCCCTCCGCCGGCCGGCCCGACTGCGCCTCCACCACACCGAGTTCCGCCATCATTGCCGCATCCCGCGGCGCCTGCGACAGGGCGCGGCGCAGCAGATCACCTGCCTCGCGCAGCCTGCCCGCCGCGACCGCGCGACGTGCCTGGAGGCGCAGCGCTTCGATCTTGCCGGCGCTCATCGCCGACCCCGCGCCGCAATGTCACCGCGCGCCTGGAAAATGCCGTCGGAAGAGCCCGGAAACGGCTTCGGCCGCGCCGGACTTTGCGCCATCGTAACCGCACCCGGCCGGTCGACCGCGCACGCAACGCGCCGCATTTGCGAGGAACCCTAAACGATTTCTGTTTTGTGACGCCAAGTATAGCGAGCGCGAATCCCCGCAAGCTCTGCAGAAAACGCGGCAGTGCCCAACTTAGCTATGACATGCTTTCCTGTTGACTTTACTTGGGAGGCAACCGGAAGCCGTCACGCCGTGGGCACGGCGTCGAAGGCGATGCTGATGCGGGCGCGGTCGGCGCGGAACGGAATGGTGCGATGCCAGAGATGCGAGGGGAACAGCAGCATCGCCCCCTCTTCCGGTCGGATGGTGCGGATCAGCCCTTCATCGCCGGCGCCGAATTCCGGCGGCGGCCGGCCAAACTCGATGAAGCCCGCCTCGCCCGCCGCTACTGACCCGATCGGCGACGGCACGCGCACGTAATAGACGCCGCTCGCCGCGCCGCCGGGATGGTTGTGCGTCGCCTGGTGGCCATCGATATCGAGCACGGTCGCCCAGATGTTGAGGCGCCAGGCTTTCGGCGCCTGACCATCTGCCGCGAGAAAGGCGTTCAGCGCCCGGCGAACCTCGCCCACGAGCGCGGCGATCGCCGGATCCGGATCGTCCCCCAGATTGCCGGTCTGACCGCCATTGCGGGTCGTCTTGCCGGCACGGCCACGGACCAGCGTCGGGTGCTGCTCCGCCGCCTGCGCCAGTGCGACATGGAAGGCGGTCAACGTCGGATAGGCCGGCGGCAATGCGATCGGGTGCCGGCGCACCAGGCGATCGGCGTCGAGCAGAAGGGCGGCCCTGGCCCGGTCGCCGAGGCGGATGGCTGCCGCGGCCCGGGCGCCGAGCGCCCGCGCATGGCTCGGCGTCCGCGCCAGAAGGCGATCGAGCGCCGCCGCGGCGGCGGCCGCATCGCCGGATTGCAGCTCGGCGATGCCAAGGCTGCAGGCGATGTCGGAATTGGCAGGCGCCAGCGCAAGGGCGCGGCGCAATGCATCCCCCGCCCCCGTCGCGTCTCCGAGCTTGAGCCGCGCGGCACCGAGATTGGCCAGCGCCTCCGGCCGTCGCGGGTCGAGCTCGACCGCGCGGGAAAAAGCGGCGGCGGCGGCCTCGGCATTCTCCGCACGGGTCAGCGCGAAGCCAAGCCCTAGCGCCGCATCCGCAAGGCCCGGCGCCAGCTCGGCCGCGCGCCGGAAACAGCGCTCGGCCTCGGCCGCGTTGTCGAGCCTGAGCTGCAGCGAGCCGAGATTCATCCAGGCCGCGAGCGCATTCGGCGCCAGGCGCAGGACGCGTTCATAGCCTGCCCGCGCCCGTTCGGTGCGCCCGGCCTGGTCGGCCAGCGCCGCCAGGTTGAACTGGAACTCGGCATCGCCAGGGCGCGCCTTCTGCAGCGCGTCGAGCCGCCGATCCGCTTCGGCGATCCGCCCGGCCGCATAGAGCCGGGCCGGCTCGGCGAGTGGATCTGGTCGAGGTGCCGGGGGCCGCATGCGGCCACCTTAGCGCATCGCCGGACCTAGAGCGTCCGGGCGACGATTTCCTTCATCACCTCGCTGGTGCCGCCGAAGATGCGCTGCACGCGGGCATCGGCGTAAGCGCGGGCGATCGGGAATTCCCACATATAGCCCCAGCCGCCAAAGAATTGCAGGCAGGTATCGACCACGCGGTTCGACATCTCGGAGGCATAGAGCTTCGCCATCGCCCCGGTCGCCGGGTCGAGCTCGCGCTTGACCACCGCCTCGATGCAGCGGTCGACGAAGACCCGCGCCACCTGGATCTCGGTCTTCACCTCGGCCAGGCGGAACTTGGTGTTCTGGAAGTCCATGATCGACTGCTTGAAGGCCTTGCGTTCCTTCACGTAGTCGACGGTGTGGCTCAGCACCGAATCCGCCATCTCGACATTGCGGATGGCGATCTGCATGCGCTCCCAGGCGAGCTCCTTCATCAGCTGGATGAAGCCCTTGCCCTCCTCACCCAGCAGGTTCTCGCGCGGCACGCGGACGTTGTCGAAGAAGAGCTCGGCGGTGTCCTGCGCGTGCATGCCGATCTTCTTCAGCTTCTTGCCCTTCTGGTAGCCCTCGGTGCCGGTATCCACCAGGATCAGCGAGATGCCCTTGGCGCCGGCGGTCGGATCGGTCTTCGCCACCAGCACGACGAAGTCGGACATGTAGCCGTTGGTGATGAAGGTCTTCTGGCCGTTGATCAGGAAGTGGTCGCCCTGCTTGATCGCGGTCGTCTTCACGCCCTGCAGGTCGGAACCGGCGCCGGGCTCGGTCATGGCGATGCAGCCGATGATCTCGCCCTTGGCCATGCGCGGCAGGTACTTCTGCTTCTGCGCCTCGGTGCCGTAATTGAGGATGTAGGGCGCGACGATGTCGGAATGCAGCGAGAAGCCCGGGCCCGAGTTGAAGGTGCGGGCCTGCTCCTCGATCAGCACCGCGCTGTACAGCCGGTCGACGCCGGCCCCGCCATATTCCTCCGGCATGGTGGCGCAGAGGAAGCCCGCCTCGCCCGCCTTCGCCCAGGCCTCGCGGCTGATCTGGCCGGCCGCCTCCCACTCCTCCCGATGCGGGGTGATCTCGCGTTCGTAGAAGCGGCGAACATGGCTGCGGAACTCGTCGTGCTCCGCCTTGAAGATGGTACGCGGAATGGTGCCGTTCATGGTCTCGTTCCCTTGCGTCAGCCGGCGTTCAGAGCGTGCGGCTGATCAATTCCTTCATGATCTCGTTGGTGCCGGCGTAGATCTTCTGCACGCGGGCATCGGCATAGGCGCGGGTGATCGGGTATTCCCACATGAAGCCGTAGCCGCCATGCAGCTGCAGGCACTCGTTCAGCACGCTGTTCTGCAGGTCCGAGCACCAGTATTTCGCCATCGCGCCGGAGGCGGCGTCGAGCTCGCCCTTCACCACCAGCTCCAGGCAACGGTCGACAAAGGCGCGCGCCGCCTGGATCTGCGTCTTGAGATCGGCGAGCTTGAAGCGGGTGTTCTGGAAATCGGCGATCGGCTGGCCGAAGGCCTTGCGCTCCTTGGTGTAGTCGACCGTCCATTGCAGGGCCGCCTCGGCATTGGCGATGGCGGAGATCGCGACCTGCAGCCGTTCCCAGGCCAGCTCCTTCATCAGCTGATAGAAGCCCTGGCCTTCCTTGTCACCGAGCAGGTTCGAGACCGGCACGCGGACGTCGGAGAAGAACAGCTCCGAGGTGTCCTGCGCATGCATGCCGAGCTTCTCGAGATTGCGGCCCTTGGTGAAGCCCGGCATGCCGGCCTCGACCAGGATCAGCGAGATGCCCTTGGCGCCCTGCTTCGGATCGGTCTTGGTGACCAGGATGACGAGGTCGGCGTTCTGGCCGTTGGTAATGAAGGTCTTCTGGCCGTTGATGACGTAGTGATCGCCGTCGCGGATGGCGGTCGTCCGCACGCCCTGCAGGTCGGAGCCGGTGCCGGGTTCGGTCATGGCGATGGCGCCGATGACGTCGCCCTTGGCCATGGCCGGCAGGTACTTCTTCTTCTGCTCTTCCGTGCCGTAGTTGAGGATATAGGGCGCGACGATGTCGGAATGCAGCGACCAGCCGGGGCCGGATGTATTCGCCCGCGCCTGCTCCTCCATCAAGATGGCGCTGTACAGCCGGTCGACGCCGGCGCCGCCATATTCCTCCGGCATGGTGGCGCAGAGGAAGCCGGCATCGCCCGCCTTCTTCCAGGCGGAGCGCGGCACGACGCCGTCCTTCTCCCACTGGGCGTGATGGGGAACGATCTCGCGCTCATAGAACTTGCGCACCTCGGCCCGGAACAGGTCGTGTTCCGCCGTGAAGACGGTTCGCGGCAACCAGGTCATATCTTGGGCTCCATCCCGAACTTTATTTTTCTGGTCATGGCACAGCGGGCGCCACGCTGCAACGTGGCGCCCGAAAGCACAGCGGAATCAGAACGCCTCGGCGTCCAGCTTCATCATGCTGTCGGCGCCGGCCTGGATCTTGGCGAGCAGGCCCGACGTATCCGGCAGCATGCGATCCATGAAGAACTTCGCGGTGACCAGCTTGGTCTCGTAGAACGGCTTGTCGTCGGCACCATTGGCCAGCTTCTCGTGCGCGATCTTGGCGGTGCGCGCCCAGACATGGCCGAGCGCCACCAGAGCGAACATCTTCAGGTAATCCGACGAGGCGCCCCCGGCCTCGTCCGGGCTCTTCATGCCCTGTTCGGCTATCCAGGCGGTCGCCTGCTGCAGCCGGGCGAAGGCCTTGGCGAGCGGCATGACATAGTCCTTGGCGATCTTCGCGTCAGTCATGTTCTCTTGGATGAAGCG
The DNA here is from genome assembly GCA_003576705.1 of Desertibaculum subflavum. Taxonomy (GTDB): domain Bacteria; phylum Pseudomonadota; class Alphaproteobacteria; order Ferrovibrionales; family Ferrovibrionaceae; genus Desertibaculum; species Desertibaculum subflavum. The sequence goes on along the minus strand of QOZS01000048.1, from coordinate 1,608 downwards.
GTCGATGGGGTGGAAGAAGGTGCGCAGCAGCCGCCCCATCCCCTCCGGCAGCTTGCGGCCGACCAGGTCGAGCGCCTGCACGCCGTTGGCGCCCTCGTAGATCATGGCGATCCGGGCATCGCGCACGAACTGCTCCATGCCGTGCTCCCAGATATAGCCGTGCCCGCCCAGGCATTGCTGCGCCATGGTGGCGGTCTCGTAGCCCATATCGGTGAGGTAGGCCTTGATCACCGGCGTGACGAGGGCGACGTAGTCCTCCGCCTCGCGCCGCGCCGCCTCGTCGGGGTGCTTCTGCGCGAAGTCGATCTTCAGCCCGGTCTCGAGGGCAAAGGCGCGCGCACCCTCGGTGAAGGCCTTCATCGTCATCAGCATGCGCCGGACATCAGGATGCACGATGATCGGATCGGCCGGCTTGTCCGGCGCCTTGACGCCGGAGATCGAGCGCATCTGCAGCCGGTCCTTGGCATAGGCGAGGCCGTTCTGGAACGCGACATCGCCGACGCCGAGACCCTGGATGCCGACGCCGAGCCGGGCCGCGTTCATCATGGTGAACATCGCCCGCATGCCCTTGTGCGCTTCGCCGATCAGCCAGCCCTTGGCGCCGTCATAGTTCAACACGCAGGTCGAGTTGCCGTGGATGCCCATCTTGTGCTCGATCGAGCCGCAGGTGACGCCGTTGCGCTCGCCGAGGCTGCCGTCGGCGTTGACCAGGAATTTCGGCACGATGAAAAGCGAGACGCCCTTGATGCCCGACGGCCCGCCGGGGATCTTGGCCAGTACCAGGTGGATGATGTTCTCCGCCATGTCGTGCTCGCCGGCGGAGATGAAGATCTTGGTGCCGGTGATCTTGAAGCTACCGTCCTTTTGCGGCTCGGCCTTGGTGCGCATCAGGCCGAGATCGGTGCCGCAATGCGGCTCGGTCAGGTTCATGGTGCCGGTCCAGCTGCCCTCGATCAGCTTCGGCAGATAGGTCTTCCGCTGCTCGTCGGTGCCGTGCTTCAGGATCGCCTCATAGGCGCCGTGGCTGAGGCCCGGATACATCGAGAAGGCCATGTTGGCCGCCGTCATCATCTCCGACATGACGAAGCCGACAATATGCGGCAGGCCCTGGCCGCCGAAATCCGGCTCCGCCGTCAGGCCGGCCCAGCCGCCCTCGACGTATTGCTTGTAGGCTTCCTTGAAGCCGGTCGGCGTGGTCACCACGCCGTCCTTCAGCTTGCAGCCTTCCTTGTCGCCGATCTGGTTGATCGGGGCGATCACCCCTTCGACGAACTTCGCACCCTCCTCCAGGATCGCGTCGACCGTCTCGCGCGTGGCGTCCTGGAAGCCCGGCAGGTTGGTGTAGTTGTCGAGCTGGATCAGCTCGTTCAGCACGAAGCGGTAATCCTTCAGCGGCGCGTGATAGGTCGGCATAGGGGCAGGCCTCCTAGCGAGTGTATTCCCCCCCCCCGCCGGTAGGCGGGGGAGGGTCGGGGTGGGGGTTTCCAGCGGGTCCGAACCGGTTAGATATCGGACAGAGTAGACCGGATAGATGCCTGACAGTTTTTGTGGGTCGGCGAGAGGGATCTGCCGATGCCATGGAAAGAGACGAGTGAGATGGACGAGAAG
>QOZS01000047.1 GCA_003576705.1 Desertibaculum subflavum | reverse complement strand
AGGCGGCGGACGACGCGACGGACGCGATCCATGCACCGGAAGTCCCGCGCATCGCGTCGGCAGAAGAAGCACTCGCCGGCGCCCATGTCCCGACGCTGGACCCTGCCACCATGAACGGTGCCGAGATCCGCGCCGTGCTCGGCGCGGGGGAGCATTGCGAGTTTCGCTATACCAGCGCGGGCAAGCCTGTTCTGGCCTTTGCGCCCGGCCGGGATGGCAGCGCTACGAAGGGCGTGGTGAAGCTGAACGGGCACCTGGTGGCGCTGCAGGCGGCATCGACCACCGACGAAGTGGTGCTTTCGGCCGAGCCGATCCGCATGACCCTGGGCCCGGCGGGGGGCCAGCCCGCCGACGGTCAACTGCATGAAGTGAACTCGGTATTTCAGGTGGGCGACGCCTTGAAAGTGGGCTATCGCGGGTATTATCGCTGCGTCGACAAGCCGTAGCTATTTGCTGGGCAGTGACTGCTTGCAGCGATTCCGCGGTATGTGACGGTCGGCTCTACAAACCTGAGGCGGTGGCCGAGGCGACTGAGTCGCTCGATTGTGTGCCGACTGCCGGCAGGCTGGACCATGGAGGCGACATCTCTTTATATGCCGTAGCGCCCTTATCGAGCAGCGGCGAGATATCACCTACCGCCTTCTTCGCCACAACAGAGCCGACAAGACTGCTCCTCAAATAGGTCGCGCTTGTGCTCGGACTGGCCGTTGAGATCGTCGCCTGTGAGAGTAGGCAGGAACTTCGCGTCAATGTGGTTCGACGCGAACGCGTCGGCGCATTGTCCGAGATCGTGATCGTCGAGCCAGGCGCGAATATCCGTGGCCTTCCTCTAATCCATGACATAGGCGCATAACCAGCAACGCCTAGTCCCTCACGGCGCGACACCGCAACCGGCCAGCCACGAGGGCATCGCCTGTGCTCAATTGGCTGCGACATCATGCTCCAATCGGGCCATTATCCAATGGGCAAAGGCGAGCCGGATGTACGCCAAATGAGATCGGCCGGAACGACCGCTATGGGTCAGGCGGCGCGTCCGCACCGGACGTCGGCCCTCATGCCACTTGCGGCGGTCGGAGTGGCCAGGTGCCCGGCAGAGTCAAGCGTAGCGGCCCGTGCTTAGAGCGCCAGGGAAGGCCCTCGGCCAGAGCGGCGGCGGCGCCTTCAGCTGCCGCGCGTCCTGCTGTGAACCTCGGCGGCCGGCCGACTCGGTCCGAGCTTCCGGCCTCGACACCGTATGCTCTGGGAACGCCGACGAAAGCATAACACCGCGGGTCGGCTGCTCAGACGGATTGGGCGCGGTCATCGGCACACCCTCCGGGGGCAAAGGCGACTAAAGCCGCCGACGGACGCAAGAGATGGCGTCAATCGGCGGCCATCAACTTGGGGGCGACTCTTGGCCGTTCAAGCGGCGACGGCGACGGAAGCTTGGCGCGGGCAATATGACCGGCTCTTTGCTGCACCGAAGACGGATAGCTTGCGGGTCCAGTGAAGGGGGCGTCGTCGCTGCCCCACGCCTCTTGAAATTCTGATCACCGCCACCAACTGAAAACGCCGCCGAGGGGCTGGGGCAGCTTGGCCCGGCTCCCGCGGCGCGGGGTGCCCGCCCCTGGGCGGCGGGCCGTCCTGACCACGTTGCTCCGAGGAGGATATGGCCGTGACACGTATTGGTGCGCTGCGATCCCTGGTTTCCCTGAGCAAGCCGCGCCCCTGGTCTTAGCCGGCGCCTGCGCAACTCGACCATCAGGCATCATGGACATGCAGGAGGTCCTCGACCTTCTGGGCCGGGCGACGCGTGCGATGCTCATCTCCGGCCTCGCGTTCTATCTGCTGATGCACGCGACAGCCACCATCAGCCACTTCGCGGCACCGCCATGAGCGAGGGCATCGCGCCGGGTGGCCGCGCAGCGGTGCGCGGCGCGGGCCCCTATTGGCTGATCGCCGCTGCGACCGCCGCAGCGCTCATCGCCTGGACGCCGGCACTTTGGGCTCCGCCCGTTTGGGTCACACTTGTTGCAGGCCCGCCGGTACCGGACCGTCCTGACCATGGCGCCGCGTCATCACGAGGACACTTGCCATGCTGACATTTGCCGAGCGATATGCGGCCGGGGAAGTTGGCGCGGTCGGACCCGCCGCGCCGCTGGTCCCGGCCAACAGCAACGTGCCGCCGCCACAGGCCTTCGGCCGGTCGGTATTTCCGGCCGATGCCGAGGCGCGCATTTCATCTTGGCACCGGCTTGCCGCCGGCGGCCGGCGTAACGCCCGCAGAGGTTGGCGCCTGACTTTCGCGCCGCGCGGCCGGCGCCATATCGAACCGCTGATGGGATGGACCGCGAGCAACGACACGCTGGATCAGGTCGAACTGACCTTCCCGACGCTCGAGGCCGCGATCGCCTATGCGGAACGCCAGGGCCTCCGCTATGCGGTCGAAGGCGAGGACGAGGCGACCGGCGCCACGACGGTTCAGCGAACCCAGAGCCTGGCCGAGCACGCCTTTGCCGACATTCTTTCAGCGCATCTTGCTGCCGCCTGGCTTGAGATGAGGTATGGCGGTGTGCCGGCGGTAGACGAGCCTCAGCCGGACCCGGAGCAGCAAGGGGAATGCAAGGCAATGATCGTCGCGCTCGGTCAGGCACCGGTCCCCCGATCCGCGGCCAGCGGCTGACACGGAAGACGATCGCCTCTGACTTGTTGCCGCGCGCCCCTTAGGCAACCCGGCCCGGCAGCGCGCACCAATGGCCTACGGGCCATGGGCGTCCGAAGCTTTCAGGCCGCTGGGGGATGTGCGGCATGGCTCCGCCGCACGATTCGCGATGCCGCCGTCCCTGACGCGGACCGATATTGTCCGGCGCTATTGACGTCATATATGTGCGTTCGAGGAATCTGCATTTCTCGCGGGGCCGTGACAGCTGATGCTCGCCGCCGAGTTTCGGATGAGGGTGGCATGAAGTTCCTCGGTAAGCCATGCGATCCCAATCAACTGCTTGGCGCTCTTGCTGAGCTCGGCCTCGCCCCCTCCTCGCGAACGCCCGAACGGTAGGCGGAGTAGCGCATGCGGTCTCTCATTGCCGAAGGGAGCAAGAGCGCTGCTAAGAGCGACAGCCGAGCCGCTTTGAGGCGCGCGTGATGGCCGCAACGACGCCCCTAGCTCCCTTCGAGGCATGTCTCGAAGCAAACGAACAGAGAGCGGGGGCGGACGCCGCTTCCGCCAAAAATAGCTGATCCCCTGGCCCGACTTGGAATAGCGCCCTGCTTACCCCGTTCCGTCCCTGATGCCTGATGTCCGCCGCGGTGCGCTTCGTCCACTCTGCGGGCCATTGCGCCCATCAGAACACCCAAGGCGAACGTAGAGGGCGCATCCGTCAACGTAGGCTAAGGACCGGTCGCTCCGTTCAGCGGGCGAGGATGACCGTCGCCGCCAGCGGAAGCGCCAGCGGGGCGAGGCGCTGCGTGGCGGTCATGCCGGTGCGCCCTTCGCCGCCTCCAGCACCAGCGATCAGAACGTCAGGCCGAGGGAAAAGAAAAAGCGCCAGCTTCGGTCGCCCTCTTCGATCACATCGCGGTTCAGCGGCTTGGCGGCTTCCAAGGTCACCTGCAGGCGCTCGAGCAGCCTGAACCGCGTGCCCAAGCCGGCGGAGGACAGCGCGTTGCGGAACGTGCCGCTGCCCGACACCCTGTCCCAGCTCACGCCATGATCGTAGAAGGCGAAGAGCTGCAGGCCGCTGACCGCCTCGGCGACCGTCAGGTCGTATTGCAGCTCCAGCGCGGCGGCGACGCCCTGCTCGCCGACCACCTCGGAGCTGTCATAGGCGCGGCCATAGATGCCGCCGCCGAGCCGGAACTCCTCGCCCGACAGCAGCGAATCGCCGCTCACCTGGCCGTAGAACCAGCCCTGCAGGTTGAGCGGCCCGTAGATCTTCTGGCGCCGGACCATCTCGAGCACCAGCTTGGTGAATTGCGGATCGCCGCCCAGGCGGGACAGACGCGCGTCGCCCTTGTCGGATGCCCCGGGAAGGCCGAGGCCCTGCGACAGCGTCGCATAGACGGCATTGCTGCCGCCCCAGCCATCGTCAAAGAAGAGCCGCGCGCCGAGCCGCAGCGCCCAGGTGCGGTCCTGGAACACGCGGTCGCCGGCGGCATCCTGGCTGGTGTCGCGGTATTCCAGCAGCGCGCCGAGATACAGCGACAGCGCGCGGCTGCGGCGCAGCGGATAGCCGAAGGCCACCGCGACGCGATTCTCCTCGCTGTCGAGATCGAGTGACTTCAGCCGGCCGCCGGTCGCGATGGCGCTGCGCCAGGCATCCATGGTCAGGGTGAAGCCGTCGTCGCCGAGCGGCAGCTGGGCCCTGACTTCGCCGAAGCGCAGCTCTGAGGGGGTCGCCGGCACGGTGATGCCGCGCAGCATGATCGCCTCGTTGGCATCGAACAGCGAGTTGAGATACAGCGTCGCCTCGCCGACATGACGGCCGATGGTGGCGGTGCCGCGGTTGTCGAAGCCGAGGAAGAGCTCGGCCGGATCGCGCTCGACCCGCAACAGCAATTCATGCGCCGCCGCCATCTCGCCGATCGGCGCGACGCCGGCGGAGACGCTCATGCCCGGCAGGTCGGCCAGCAACAGCAGGTAGCGCTCCAAGGTTGCGAGGGTGAGCGGCCGTTCCGACCGGATCCGCTCGGCATAGGCCTTGAGCAGCCCGGCGCCGCCGGGCGCGCCCTCGAACACGACCCGCTCGACATAGCCCTCCAGCACCTGGACGCGCAGGATGCCGAGCGAGACGTCCTGCACCGGGGCGACGGCGCGCGACAATACGTAGCCGGCCGCGCGGTATTTCTCGGTGATGGCATCGAGCAGCGCGGTAATGCCGTCGCGCCGAATGCTGGTGCCCAGCAGCAGCTCGTATAGCGGCACGAAGGTCTCGGGCGGAAATATCGTCGCGCCCTCGATCACCACGCCGGCGAGCACGAAGGCCGGCCCGATATCGGGCGCCACCTCCGGCGGCGGCGCCACGCTGGTCGGCGGCGGCGCGCCGGCCGGCCGCGGCAACGGTTGAATGCGCTCATCGATCCGCGCCGGCTCGCCGGCGCGGCCGGGTTGCTGCTGCGCCTGTGCCGGCGGCACCGAAAGGATCGCGATCGCCCCGAGCATGGCGGGGACAAGGGAACGCCCGGGCAGGCGGGCGCAATTGCCGGGCCGGGAGCTTGTTGCGCCTCTCATCCCGCTAACCAACTTTCCACACCGCATCTTAATCAGGTGCGAGCAGGGTCGGGAACATCGCCGGCAAATATCGGAGAATTTTATGCACGCTTCCCGCTTGGTTATCGCGGCCGCTCTGTGGTCGGCGATCGGGTTGGCTGTGCCAGGCACCGCCGCGGCGGCGGATTGGACCGCGCAGACGGCCACCGGGCCGGCGACCGTGCAGATGCCGGGCGCGCCCGCCAAACCGCTGGTGACCGGAGTAACCATCCCCGCCGGCGCCGAGATCAAGACCGGCAGCGATGCACGGGTGGTGCTCGGCCGCGACAACGACCGCGTGACGATCTCGCCCGACAGCGCACTCAAGGTTGAGCAGAGCGCGCGTCCGGGGCTGGCCGACCGGCTGCTGCAGACGCTCGGCACCGCGCTGTTCCAGGTGGAGAAGAATCCGGCCCGCCAGTTCGAGGTCCGCACGCCGTATCTCGCCGCGGTGGTCAAGGGCACGACATTCACCGTGTCGGTGAACGGCGGCGGCGCCGCCATCCATGTCACCGACGGAGCGGTGCAGCTCGGTCGCCTCGACGGCAGCGGGACCGCCGTGCTGGTCCGCCCGGGGCAGACCGGCTCGATCTCGAGCAAGCCCGGTGCGGAGGTGGAGCTACTACAGCGGAAGGGCGCCGCCGACACCGCGCCGCAGCCGGCGGCGAAGGCAGCGCAAGAGGCAGGGCAAGGCGGCGATGCCAATGCGTCCGCGGCGGCGGAGAAGCGGGCCAATGGCGGCGGCGCCGTCGGCCAGCCGATCCAGCCGACCCCGGCCGACATGCGCAAGACCACGGAGGGCTTGGTCGGCAACGCCACGGCCACCGGCGCGAACGGCGCGGTGGAGTTCCGCGCCTCGCCCGGCAACGGGAATGATGCCGGCTCCGCCAAGGGCGCCGGCGACCTCGCCGTCCAGCCGGGCCCGGCCGGACAGTTCGGCAACCGGGCTACCGGTGCGGGCGGCGGCGGCGAGGGCCGCTCCGGCCTTGCCGATCCGATCCGCGCGTCGACCATCGCTATCGGCGAACGGCGCAACAATCCCGCCGGCGGCAACAGCGGCAACGGCAATGCCGGCGGCAACGGCAATGGCGGCGGCAACGGCAATGGCGGCAACGGCAACTAGCGCGCGTGCGGCCGCGGATGGGGCATGAGTTGAGTGGCAGCCGGTGAGGCCGACAGAGCCGCCCAGAGCATAGCCCGCCGGCGGTGGGAGCATTCCCCGGTCGAGCGCCTGCCGCTCCGACGGTGGGCGCAGGGACTGCTGTTCGCGCTGCTCTCCCTTGCCTATGCGGCCGGGCTGTTCGAGCGCCTGGAATTCACGTTGATGGATCTGCGTTTCGAGATGCATCAGCGGCCCGCCAGCGACGAGCTTGTCCTGGTCGAGATCGACACCAGGAGCCTGCGCGAGCTGGCGGTGTGGCCGTGGCCGCGCGAGTGGCATGCCGAGGCGATCGACGCTCTGTTCGCCGCCGGGGCGCGGCGCGTCGCCTTCGATATCGATTTCAGCGCGCGATCCAACCGCGCCGCGGACACGCGGCTCGCCACGGCGATCCGGGCCGCCGAGGGGCGCGTCATCCTGCCGGTATTCCATCAGCGCCACTCGGCAGATTCGGATGACCTTGTACTCACGGCGCCATTGCCGGAATTCGCGCTGCCGGCGCGGCTCGCGAGCGTGACAGTCCGCCCCGAGCTCGACAGCCGGGTGCGGCGCATGGCGACCACGCTCGAAGCTGCCGGCGAGACCTTGCCGAGCTTGTCGGCGACGCTCGCCGATATCGGCGGGCAGAGGCCGGCAGGGAATTACTACATCGACTATGGAATCGCCGCCGCCGACATTCCTCGCTTGTCGTATGTCGACGTCCTGAACCGCAAGGAGGCGCTCGCCGGGCTGGTTGCCGGCAAGTCGGTTCTGATCGGTGCGACGGCGGTCGAGCTTGGCGACCAGTTGGCGGCGCCGGTGCATCTGACGCTGCCCGGCTCGGTTCTCCTGGCATTGGGCGCCGAGACTTTGGCGCAAGGCCGCGCCCTGCAGAGAACCGGCGCCGTGCCGACCCTTGCGGTGGCTGCCGCGCTGGCGCTTCTGCTGGGTCCCTGCTTCGGCCGATGGCATTGGATCCGCGGCCTGGCGACGGTGGCCGGCATCCAGATTGTCGCGATCGCGACGGGCCACGTCGCCTACGTGGCGCTGGCGGTCAGCCTCGACGTTGTGCCGTGGCTGGCCATGCCGCTGCTGTCCTATGTGCTGGCGGTCATCGCCCTGATTGAAATCCAGGCCCGCCGCATCCTGAAGCAACGCGTGATCGAGGCGCGGCACAACGTGATGATGAACGCGATTGTCGGCAGCAGCTTCGATGCCATCGTGACGGCCGACAACGCGGGCAGAATCACGCACTTCAACGCGGCCGCGGAACGGCTGTTCGGCCTGAGCGCCGCGCAGGCGATCGACCGCCATGTCGACACGCTGCTGCAGCTACCCGACGGAGGCCAGCTGCAGACGCTGCTGGCCGACGGCGCCAGCCTGTCGACACCGATCGAAGTATCCGGCCTGCGCCGCGACAAGACGGTATTCGCCGGCGAGCTTGCCTTGCGCCGGGCGACATTGCAGCGCCACCGCGACCTGTCCGTGCAAGGTCCGGACTTCGACGATGCCGCCTTCTGGCTTCTGACGGTGCGTGACATCACGACTCGGAAGGCCGCCGAGATCGCGCAAGCCGAGGCGACGACAGCCGCGGAAGCCGCCAACCGCGCCAAAACGGAATTCCTCGCGACGATGAGCCACGAGCTGCGCACGCCGCTCAACGCGATTCTGGGCTTCTCGCACATCATTCGCGAGGAGCTGATAGGGTCCGTTGGCAATCCACGCTACAAGGAATATGCGGCGGACATAAACGACAGCGGCACCCACCTGCTGGAGATCATCAACGACATCCTGGATACCGCCAGAATCGAAGCCGGAAAGCTCAAGATCCACGAGGAGCCGATCGAGCTGCCGGAATTGCTGGCCGCGGCGCTCCGCATGGCGAGCGCGCGCCCGGAAGGCAGAACCGGTACGGTTCCGGTTCGTTTGACGGTGGATGGCGCAACGCCAACTCTCTCGGCCGATCGACGCCTGCTCAAGCAGATCCTGGTCAACCTGGTGTCGAACGCACTCAAGTTCACCCAGTCCGGCGAAATCGTGGTCAGCGCAGGCTTGGCCGCAGACGGCTGGCTCGAGGTAGCCGTTCAGGATACCGGGATCGGCATTGCCGAGGCCGACATTCCCAAAGTGCTGCAGCCGTTTCAGCAGGTCGACAGCTCGCACGCCCGCAGATATCAGGGCACCGGCCTGGGCCTCAGTCTCGTGCGGTCGATGATGGAGTTGCATGACGGCGAGCTGCGCATCGATAGCAAGCCTGGCGTGGGCACGAAAGTGATGTGCCGCTTCCCGCCGGGCCGGTTGATCCCGGCCGGCGCCGCCCATTCCACCGCAGCCAAGGCTGCCGCCGCCTGAATCGCCGGTGGAACGGCGCGACAGATTGGCGTCAGGGACGGCGCCGCGCCATGGCGCTCCCCCAGCGCCCGCTTGCCGATGAGCATAGGGAGGAGGGAGTGAGCATGAACACCTATCGCCTTGTGCGCCGAGATGGCGACGGTGAATGTTATTGGCTTCAGGCTCAGAACGCAGCTGATGCCCGGCGCCTGGTGGCGCTTAACGTCCCCGGTGCCGAAAGGGCACAGAACCCGGCGCTGTTCGACTGTGCCCCGGACGAAACCAGGTTGCCGCCCCCCGGCCTTATCCAGCGCCTGCTTCGTGGGCCGGTTGCGATCAAGGGAGCGTGAATGGATGCCTAAGGGGCGGTGGCCGGAAACGCCGGCCGGCCGGGCGGCTTCTCCTCCAAATCCCGCCGTCCGGCCGTTTTTATGCAACCTTCCTTGGACATCTGCGTTTCTGCAGCGCTGATGAGGGCTGGTGAGGAGGGGGCACCATGCGCTGGACGTTGTTGCAGCGGGGACCTGACCGCAATCCCGATACCGTGCTCGTCGCGCTTTTCGTTGCCATGTGGTGCAGCGCGATTGTTGCCGTGCTCCTGCTCGACTAGACGAGATCAGCACCCGTTCGCCGCACACAGCGCCGCCGACACTACTGAAGCTAACGAGCAACGGCCGCCTGCCGATACAAGGCGCGCGGCGGCGGCTATCCCTTCGCCTTCTCTTCGCAGCCGCGGCTCGCCAGGAGGCGCATTATCGCCTCCCAGACCAGACGCCGATGCTCGGCGTCCTCGTAGAACGACAAGGCCTCCGAGATTTCGGAATCTTTCTGCCCATGTTGCGCTGTGGGCAATTCGAAGGTCGGCTCGAATGGCTTATCGTCGGGCATGGACCGACGTTGGCGCAACGGCGCAGCGCCGCGGTTGCGCTACATCAAACCTAGGCCGAACGCGCTAGCCGCAGGTTTCAGCAGGCGATGGCGGGAGACCGCTCAGCCGTCGACGCCGCCGCGGCAGCTGCGGTGCTGTTCGCCTGAATGTGAGACCAGTCTTCCCGATCCCAGGCTAAAGCCATGCCAGCAAGCTCGGTCTTGCCTTCGACAAGGAACGAGCGCACCAGCCGACCGGTAGCGGAGCCGATCCAGTTCGCGGCACGTGGGGCGACCTGGTTGGAACGACGTGCCATGCGCGACACCAGGATGGTGCACACGCGCTGCCCGACTGAGTCGCCAATCGGGAGGAGAAGCCGCGACACCTCCTGCGCCGACCCGTTCGGCTGCACGTATTCACCGCAGGTGAACATCGGTATCTTGACGGCGCATACCATCATATAGGCGGTACAGATCTCGATGCCGTAGCGCTTCGGCACCACGTGCGCACCGACGATCGTGCCGGTGAAATCGCGCCCGAAATCGGATGCCACCTGGCGGCCGATCTGGCGATACATGAACTGCCCATCGGGCAGCAGCTCGATCAAGCTGAGATGGGCTGCGATCGCATTCAGAGGTGACGCGTCGATATCAATCGCTAGGGACAAGGGGGCGTTGCCGCGGGCGGCATCCCAACCAGTATACGCTTGTAGATGAATGTCGGAGGCGCTCGCCATAAGATGCATCATTTATGTGCATTGCCAAAGATTTGTTAACGCGTGGAGAAAGTGCAACAGTAGCCCAAGCCGTCTGAGAGAATGCCGAGCCGCTGCAGGTCAGAGAGTGGAGACGGCGCCCGGCCAGTCGCCAGGTCCGGAGCGCTTCACCTAAATTGCGGCGATGAGCGCCTGCAGTGTTGCAATGTAACGTCCTTGGCTTGCGCCCGCGTTAACGGCCTGATGTGCTCTCCCTTGCGGACCGCGAGCACGCCAATGACTCGCCGAGCGGTCCCGCTTGAGACCGTGGGGCCTTTCTCGCGAAAGTTGATCCAAATCAGGAATGTCCGCCTGGCGCGGGCGCACAGTACCTACAGAAGGCATAGCGGGAATTGGACGTTTCATGCGCGATCCCGAGACCTCCGCGGCACCAGCGGGGCTTGCATGTCGGACAGGTCGGCTCGGCTATTTGATCGACTTTCAGTGCGGCATCGTGCGTCTCACCGGAACCGGCGCGTTGGCGTTGTCGGACTTTGTCCGGGTTCATGCCGAGTTGCGGCTGCGTCGTGACGCTGATCGTCTCACTGGGCATGGCGGGATAAGATCGATCGGGATACCCGGTGGACATGTGCTCGTGGGCGCGCAAGGTCTGGCCGGTCGAGTTCAGCGTATCCGCGAGCAAGAGCAGGCCTTTCAGCGGATGGTCCAGCGCGTTGCGGCCGTCCTCGCGCCGAGGTGGCAGCGTAGAGGAAGGCCGCGTCGCCTTCGAACTTGGCGAGGCGAAAGGCTGGGCGCAGGCGGCGGCCCACCGTGTCCATGAGATCGGCGATGATGTCGTGGGCGTAGTCGAACACGACACCGGCAAACGTGCTCGAAACCTTGGGCTACCAGCTACGGCTGACGAGCTTGATGGCTCGGAGAAAGCGGGAACCACTGCTCTCAAGTTCCGTCGCCGCCAGCCGGAGATTCTGCGCCAGTTGATCGAGGCGAGATCCGGACTCGGCCATCGCGGAGAGCGCGGATGGTGACGGGGGTGCCTCTGTCTGTCGCGCGGAGGCCGCGGCGATATCTGTCGTGATCTCGACCAGCCGCTCAAGCTCCGTCCTGTAGTCCTTCAGTATCGCAAGAGCGCTTCCGACACCGCTGTTGAACTGTCGAGTGAGCGCGGGATGCAGATGGACGTTTGACGCGCCACCGGTGAGGCGGTCAGGATTTTCGCTGACCGAGGATGCCGGGAAACTCGACATCGGGGCATCATGGACCACGCTTGGTCTCCTTCGATGAAGGCTGAACGATGGCCCTTCGGCCGGCAGCGCTCGAAGGCAGGACCCGGAAACCTGCCTTCCGGTCCGCCGCCTTGCTCTGGTCACGCCGCCCGCACGTCTTGGAGAAACTGCTGAATCTGCTGCCGGAGCGTGGCCGACACCTTCTCGAGGTCGGCAGCGGAGCCGCGCAGTTCGTTGGCCGCGGCGCCGGACTCGGTGGCGGCCGCGGAAACGTCACCGATACTGCGCGAGACCTCCTGGGTGCCGCTCGCGGCCTCCTGGACGTTGCGGGCAATCTCGCCGGTGGCGGCGCCCTGCTCCTCCACCGCCGAGGCGATCGAGGCCGAGATCGAGCTGATCTCCGCGATCGTCTTGACGATGCCTTGGATGGCACCGACCGAGACGGTCGTCGCCTCCTGGATGGAGGTGATCTGCTGGCTGATCTCGCCGGTGGCCTTGGCCGTCTGGTTGGCTAGCGCCTTGACCTCGGAGGCGACGACCGCGAAGCCCTTGCCGGCCTCGCCGGCGCGCGCGGCCTCGATCGTGGCGTTGAGCGCGAGGAGGTTCGTCTGGCTCGCAATGTCGGCGATCAGCTTGACCACGTCGCCGATGCGCCGTGCGGCTTCCGCAAGCTGCCCGACGGTGCGGTCGGTGTTCTGTGCGGCGGTCACCGCCTCGCTTGCGACGGTGGTCGATTGGTTGACTTGGCGGCTGATCTCCCGGATTGAGCTCGAAAGCTCCTCGGAAGCCGAAGCGACCGTCTGAACGTTCGCCGTCGCCTGCTCGGCCGCGGCAGCGACGGTAGTGGCCTGCTTCGTCGTCCGGTCGGCGTTGCCCACCATGGTGTCCGCTGTGGAGCGGAGCTGCGTGGCGGCGGCCACCATGGTGCCCGTGGCCTGTTCGGCTCCCTCCTCGAAGCTCGCGATGATCTCGCCGATGCGATTGGCGCGGGCTTCACGTGCCTTGGCTTCGGCCAACACGCGCTCTTGCTCCGCTTGCTCCATCTCGCGGCGCTTCACGTCGGCGGCGGCGGCCTCCATGGTGCGCGTTTCCATCGATTGCCGCGCGTTGTTGATGACCTCCGCACCGCGACGGAAGTCGCCGAGGATGCCGCGAACCAGGAAGGCACGATAGAACTTGCCCTCGCTCGCATATTGGAGCGAGGCGCCTGATTCGCGCACGAAGGCGTCGGTCAGGTCGAGCAGCCGGTTGATCGAGATCAGCACGGCGCCCTGCTCACCGAATTTCTCCGTTTCGACGATACGTGCCTGGAGGTCGCCCTTGGCGGCCTTGGCGCAGACGTCGCCGGCGGCGGCGATAACCTCACGATAGGCGGCGAGCTCGCTCTCGGCCCGCTCCATCCTTGAGCGCAGGTCATTTCCCGCGCCCGAAGCATTGCGCTTGAACATGTGAACCCCTCTCCGTCCTGTCGTTGTGCGACGCGGCTAGCGTTATGCCGCCTTCAGCGTCGAGAAGATGAAGCGGTCGTATTCCGTGTTCTGAACCCGCAGCATTTCGGCAAGCATCTGCTCCGCGGCGGCGAGACCATCCTTGCGGTTCGCGGACCGACCCTCCTCGATCAGGAGCTTTTGATAGATCGGCTCGATGGTCGCGAGGGCGGATCGATCGGGCACGCGCCGATTCGAGTGAAATCCGATGATGCGGCCGGCGGCGTCGAAGCTCGGTGTCACATGGGCGAGGACCCAATAATGATCGCCGTTCTTCGCCATGTTCTTCACGTAGGCGAAGATTTCCTCGCCCTTCTGGATCGTGTCCCACAGCAGCTTGAAGACGGTCCGCGGCATTTCTGGATGCCGGACGATGCTGTGCGGCTGTCCGATCAGCTCGCTCTCCGTGTACAAACCGACCTTGCAGAAAACGTCGTTCACGTAGAGCAGGCGACCGCTGGTGTCCGTCTTGCTCACGATGATCTCATCCTCGCCGAACGTGCGCTCGCGACCCGTCGGCTCCACCGCGTACTTGGTCATGTTTCCCTCCTCCGCGACGCCTTTGCGAATCCCCGCTGTCCGGCAGGTGGCCGCAACGATCCATCGCATCTCGCGAGAAGATATAATGAGGACTCCACATTAAAATTTGCTTACCATGTAAACGGACTTTCCTCTTCCCCCACTGGCCGCTGACGGAGATGTCCGCTGACGGAGATGTCCGCGGACGGAGATGTCCGCGGACGGAGTCAACGGAGCTTGTCGGGCACCCGAACGCCAGCCCGTCTGCTCAGGGCTTCGCGCAGCGGTGCCTAATCTTCCACGATCTCGACGATGGTTCCGGCTCTGTGGCTCGCGGTGACCGACTTCCAGTATTCGCGCGTGTAGGCCGAGAGCGCGAGGTCCATGTCGAGTGAGACGACTCGTGTGAAGGCGGCCAGGACGCGGGGCACGAGGCGGGATGGCACCGCATCGCACACGAGGCGGATCAGCTCACAGTGAAAGAAATTGTACCCCGCGATATAGAGGTAGGGCGGTATTGCCTGGACGTAGTGCACCTCTCCAACCTTGATGGCACCGCTGACGTAGTCGTCATCGAAGGTGGACGAGAAGAGGCGGAGCCAATGCGCCTTCTGGCGAACTTTCAGGCGCTCCACCACACCCGGATCGCCGAAAATGTGCCGACCCTCGGGGAGCGAAAACATGTGCGCGTAGAAGCGCTCGATGATGTGGTCGAGCCCCGCCACCAGGATCGGGAGGAAGCGCTGCATCTCTGCCCGGGCATCGTCGTCGATGCCCAGAAGCCTCAATCTCGCCCCGATACGCGGCACACCCCGCATTGATTGCTCCTCACTCTTGCTCTTGACGTTGCGTGGATTGATTCCCGCTCGCGGCCTGCGGGGCACGCTCGCGAAGAAGCCGCGCCAACCGCGCCGCGAGGTCGCTCACACGGAACGGCTTGGGCAGCAGCGTTTCCTCCGTGATCAGCTCCTCGCCGACTTCGGTGTGCTTGCCGACGAAACCGGAGGTGAAGAGGAGCAGCAGATCCGGGCGGATCGTCTTCGCCTCGCGGGCGAGATCGATGCCCGAGCGCCCGCCCGGAAGCATCACATCGCTGAACAGGAGGGCGATGTCCGGACGCGCACGCAGTGCCGCGGCGCCTTCGTCGGCGGTCGCGGCCTCGACGGTTTCAAAGCCGAGCTCCTGCAGGGCCGACACCGAAAAGCGCCGCAGTGCCGGATCGTCCTCCACGACGAGGATGACGCGCCCTGCACCGATCAGGCTGCGCTCGTCCGACCCGCACGCGCATTCGCCGCAGACGCATTCGGCCTGCCCTCCGGCAGCGGCGCGAGGCAGCAGCAGGTGTACCGCCGTGCCGCGCCCCGGCGCGCTCTCGATGCGCACGTCGCCGCCCGACTGACGAACGAAGCCGTAGACCATGCTCAGCCCCAGGCCAGTGCCGGCGCCCACCTCCTTCGTCGTGAAGAAGGGCTCGAAGGCGCGCCCGAGCACGGCGGGGTCCATGCCGATCCCGTCGTCGGCGACCATGATCTGTACATAGTCGCCGGGCGGAAGGTCGGATACCTGGTCGGCAGGCACGGCGTCCAACGACCGATTGAGGGTCGTGATCCCTATCGTGCCGCCGGACGGCATCGCATCGCGCGCATTCATGGCGAGGTTCATGAGCGCGCTTTCCAACTGCACTCGATCGGCCCGGCAATGCCAGGTGTCCGGCGCGAGATCCAGCGTCATGCGGATGCTCTCGCCGAGAGATCGTGCGGCAAAGGCGGCCAGCTCTTCCACCAGGTGGTTGGTGTCGATGTCGGTCGGCTGAAGTGACTGGCGGCGAGAGAAGCTCAGGAGTCTCTGGACGAGCGCCGCGGCCCGTTGCGTTCCCGCGATGGCGCGCTCGATCAGCTCCCGCGGCCGGGGCATGTTCTGCACATCGCGGATCGCCAGATCGAGATTGCCGATGATAACGCCGAGGAAGTTGTTGAAGTCGTGCGCGATCCCACCGGTGAGCTGGCCGATCGTCTCCATGCGCTGGGATTGCCGCAGCTGCTCTTCCATCTGGCTCCGCTCAGTCACGTCGGCGACCACGGTGAAAAACCCTGCAAGGCGACCGTCTTCGAGCCGGTGCGGCACGTACTGGACTTCGACATGTCGCGTGCGGCCCCCCGGATAGGTCAGCGTATCCTCGAACCGGACGAATTCGCCGGCGAGGCCGCGCCGCACGTAGTTGTGCACGCGGGCGTAGGCCTCGGGCAGCAGAACATCGCTCACCTTGCTGCCGATGATGTCGCTGACCGGCTTTCCATACCACAGGGACGCCGTGCGATTGGCGAAGCGGTACCGCTCATCGCGATCGACGTAGGTCAGAATCATCGGCAGGTTGTCGGCGACGAGGCGGAGTTCCTGCTCGCTGCGCCGCAGCGCCTCTGCCGCATCGCGCAGGCGCGCCTCCGCGTCACGGCGCCGCGAGATGTCGTAAATCCCCGTGATGACCGCTGGCACGCCATCGAGCTCGGTGAGCGCCGCGGAGAGCATCAGCCAGACAGGCGTACCGTCAATGCGTCGGCATTGCAGCTCGGTCTCGGCAACGTGCCCGTGGATCCGCAGTGTGTCGATCAATTCGAGCCAGTCGTGGGCATCGTGATAGAGGTCCGTCGTCCTGCGGCCGATCAACGCCGCGGCAGAACTGCCGTGCATGCGCGCGAGAGCCTCGTTGACGTAAAGGATCTCAGTGTTGTCGAGCCGGGAGACGCAGAGCCCAAACGGTGTGGCCGCCGCCAGCATGCGGAACCGCGTTTCGCTCGCCTCCAGGCGTTCCTGCTGGCGGCGTCGCTCGGTGATGTCGCGCATGGCGCCGACGAAGCTGCGGGTGCCGTTGTTGCGGATTTCCCCGATCGTGAGCTCGATGGGCAAGGTGGTGCCGTCCTTGCGCCGGGCGATCAGCTCCCGCGCCCGCACTCCCATGATGCGGCTCTCGCCTGTCCTAAGGTATCGCTCGATGTAGCTGGGGTGCCGCGAGCGGTCGGGATCCGCGGCGATCACCGCGATGTCCTGGCCGACGATCTCCGCCTCCCGCCAGCCCAGCGCCTGCTCGGCGGCCGCGTTGAACGATGTTACGCGGCCCCGCTCATCGATGGTGATCACCATGTCGGCGATATTGTCGAGGATGCCACGCAGATGTCGCTCACGTTGGACCAGTGCGGCAGTGCGCTCGTCCACCCGGCGCTCCAGTTCGGTATTGACCCGGGCCAGGTTCTCGGTGGCGATGACCTCCGCGGTGACGTCGATCAGAATTCCCAGGAAGTAGAGTACGCGGCCGCCCTGATCGCGGATCGGGCTGACGCGCAGGTCGTTCCAGAACAGGGCACCGTCCTTGCGGTAGTTGAGCAGGCGGACGGCACAGGGCCGTACCTCCTGGATCGCGCGCCTGACCTCGTCGAGGGCGCGGGCGTCGGTGCCGTTGCCATGGAGAAAGCGGGCGTTCCTGCCCTGGACCTCTTCGGGCGCATAGCCGGTGATCGTGGAGAACGCCCGATTGACGTAGATGATCGGAAGGTCGGGTCGCGCGGCATCAACGAGAACCACGCCGACGGATGCGGCGTTCATCGCCTGGCCGAGCAATTCGCGGACGTTTTCGGTGAAGGTTGCGACGGGGCCTTCACCTCGGAGGGCGTAGAACCACAGAGCCGCCATCAACGTACAACACACGGCGAGCAGGAGGGGGCCGGCCACCATCACGCGCGCACCGAGGATTCCCTCGGTCCCTTCCCTGGAGCCGAACCAGACGGTGCCGGCAAAAACGAGCCACCCGACGCAGGTCAGCGCCAGGGCAATGCCCGCGAAGCGCCGCTGACAGTGACGCTGGGCCGTCAGAACCCGAAACACCTCGGTCGCCAACAAAGCTCTTCCCTCCCCGCGGCCGTGCGCAGCAGCGCGCCGGACCTATCGATTTTCTTGGAACGCCCCCTCAAGCGATCAACAACCGCCGCACGCATCAGCCACCTTCCTGATGCCGCCATCACGAAACTCATGATGAGGACTCCACATTGTCGGAAGATAGTGAGGAGTCCTGATTAAAAGTTTACCAACGATCTTATCAATGAAGTGCGCGTGTATGGATTGTTCGGGATGCGGCCGTCACCGCGCCCTCAGCGCACCAGTGCCCGCTGAACGGCGTCGCGCAACTCGGCGATGCGAAATGGTTTGTGCAATACCTCCACCGCGCCCAGAGCACGCGAGGCGGAGAGCGAGATGGCCGCGGGAAACGACGCGCCACCTCCGGACATCGCGATCACAGGCACGGTCGCGCCGGCTTCCCGGATCGCCCGGATGACTTCAAGGCCGTCGGCCCCCGGCATCAGCACGTCAGTGATCACCAGGTCGAATTGATGGGCGCGATAGGCAGTCAAACCTTCAACACCATCGGCCGTCACCGTCACGTCATATCCGTCATCAATCAATGCTTCGGTCACCAGTCGTCGGTGTTCGGAACTATCGTCGATGATGAGGATCTTCGCGTTCATCGGCCGCGCAGTCCGCATTTGAAAGGTTGACGTCTTTTCCATTCTTTACTAAAAACATGTTCCTCGCAACATCGGCGCCGATTTGCGCGGCGGCGGTCAGCGCCGGGTCGTCGAGCATGGCGAACGCCTCGGCAAGTGCCTGCAGGGGATCGCGCTGGAGCATGTCGCGTCCCCTGGGCGTGAGGGCGAGGACCACGCCGCGGCCGTCGCTCTCATCGCGCTCCTTTGTGACGAGCCGCTTGCGCACCAGCGCGGCAATGGTCTGCGAGGCGGTGCTTGCCGAGACCATCTGGAACCGGGCGAACGCCTTGACGGAGCGCGAGCTGTCGGACGCCGAGTGAAGGTAGCGAAGCGCGTTCCATTGGGCCGGGTTGAGGCCCAGCGTGAAGGATGATGTATGAATCGAGCGGACAATATGCTCAAACAATTCCGCCACGGCTGCAGCAGAACTTTGCTTCTGCCGCATGGAGCGCGACGAATGAACGCTCCTAACTGAAGTCAAAACGCCCCTCCGCAGCGCGCATGACGATCATCCGAATGGCAAAATTTGAGCACGGGAAGACGCAATTCACGCTACCAGCCAGATTTCAAACCGACAACCATGTCCCGACTAAGGGTTTTGAATCTCAATTCACCGCACGACGTCTCTCCACCTCATTGTTTCACGCCCGATGGTGCGGGCCGATCCCCGCCAGACATGGCACATCGCCTTCGTCTGGGATGGTAGTCGGGTTCCGGAGTGATTCTCTTCGCAGGGAATTGTGCCGGCGAGGCCCGGGATTTGGTAGTGTCTCAGTTTGAGTGCGGCCCGCGCTGAATGTCGTTCGACAACGTGCGCCATCGTCCCCATATTTCCGACATGGCGAAGCACCCCAAACGCCCGCGCGATCCGAACCAGCTTGCGAAGCTGATTGTCGGCATTGCGAGCGGCAATGAGGCTGATGCGCCGCCCCCGAAGGCAAGCGCAGCGGCCGAGCTTGGGCGTAGGAGCGTCGCATCAAACCCGTGAATGACGGCTGGTGGCTGTTCGGCGCCGCCGGTCCCCCATTGAAAAGTAAGGGGATTTTCGAATTTCTCTCTCAGTTCGGCGCTGACGGTTTCAGCCATCAATCGCCCGCCGAGAAAGCATGGCAGTGCATTGCCACGTGGCGATAGGCCGAGCGCACGGCCCATACCGGTTTGGCTGATAACAGCCGTCTTCTCTGCGTCGTCGAGGACGTAGCACTCAACGTCGATGCCAAACTCTTCGTTGAAGCTGCCCTTGACCGCGACAACCAGAAGCGCACGGCCTACAGCCTCCGCCACACCTATATCTGCCTCCGCCTGATGGAGGGGGCCAACATCTACCAAATCGCCAAGAACTGCCGCACCAGCGTCGAGATGATCGAGAAGCACTACGCCGCCCACATCAAGAACCGGCTCGACACCACGCTCATCAACATCCGCAAACCCAAGCCCGCGCCGAAGAGGTCAGAAGCCGTCACCCCCGCAAAAGCGGCGCCGGGCACGGAGCCGCCATCCGAGGACAGAGCCGCCTGAAGCACGGCGCGACATTGGCTCAAGCAACCGAGTGAGCTGCGCCGGGCGAGCTCAACCGCCTTAGCATTCCCGCAAGGACTCTTCGCGCATACCCTCGGATATCCGACTATCGTGACCTTGCCGCAACAGCCATCAGACGCTCGATTCCCACGGGCTCCTCCGATTGAAACGGAATCAGGGCCACGCGCTTTGCGAGATCATCCTTGACCTTCCCGATCTGAGCGATCTCCGCAACCGCGCATGCACGCAGAAGCGGATCTTGCGGCTGCGCGGCGGCCAGGCTGCCGTTGATCACCCAGGCGAACGGTTCAATCTGCGCGCGGCGGAGATCTTCTTGCAGTGCAGCGGCTTCGAGGACGGGGGGTGTCTCGGCCAGGGTGACGATCAGGATCTTCGTGTACCCCGGATCCTGCAGTAGCATCAGCGGCGTGCGGATCCTGGTTCCCGGTGTCGATTGCTGTGTCAATTGGCGATGGTAGCTTCCGGCCGTGTCGAGCAGCAGCAAGGTGTGACCGGTCGGCGCCGTGTCGATCACGACGAACTCCTTCCGCGCGCCGATCACGATGCGAGAGAATGCCTGGAAGACGGCGACCTCTTCGTAGCAGGGAGACTTCAGCTCTTCCTCGAGCAGCGCGAGCTTGTCGGCCGACATGGACGGCCGGGCGCCCTCCAGCATGCGGGACCGATAGCGCTCGACCTCTTGCTTCGGATCGATGTAGCTGACCCGGAGTCCCGGCACCTCGGGGCCGAGCGTCTCCCTGATGTGCTGCGCCGGGTCCGTCGTCGTCAGATGGACCGGACGTCCCTGCCTCGCCAACGCGATGGCGATGGCCGCGGCCACGGTTGTCTTGCCGACACCGCCCTTGCCCATCACCATGACAAGCCCGTGATCGGCACGTCCAAGCTCCTCAACTAGCGCGGCGAGATCAGGCACGTCCGGCTTGGGAGGCTGCGGCCCGGTTTCCTCCTCGCCCACCGCGCCAGGGCGGCCGAGCAGCAATCGCAGTGCCTCGATCCCGACGATGTTCCGACCCAGGAGAGGAATATCGATCCGCGCCAGACCGGTAAGTTGTGCGGGCATTCGCGCGATTGCCGCTGCGCCCCGGGCCTCAACCGCTTGGGCGAGCGGATCGCTCGGGTCAGCCGCTCTGAACACGCCGTTCAGAACCAACAGCTGGTTCTTCATTCCCAGACCGTTCAGCTCGGAGCTGGTCCGCGCTGCCTCCATCAGCGCAACTCGATCGGGCCGAGCCACCAGAACGATGGCCGTGAGCGCCGGATCCGAGAGAGCGCCGACCGCGCGCGCGTATCACTCGCGCTGCGTCTTCAAGCCGGTGAGCGGCCCGAGGCAGGAGACCTCACCCGGCGCAGTCTCCAGAAGCCCGCTCCAGGCCGCCGGCAGTTCGAGAAGGCGCAGAGTGTGGCCGGTCGGCGCGGTGTCGAAGATGATGTGGTCGAAGCGCTCCGCCCCGGCGGGATCGCTCACCAGCAGGGCAAATTCGTCGAAGGCGGCAACCTCGACCGTACACGCACCCGAAAGACGCTCTTCCAGCATCCTGATCTCGTCAGCCGGGAGCTGCCCCCGGTGCGGCGCCACCGTCCGCTCCCTGTAATCCCGTGCAGCCTGTTCCGGGTTGATGTTCATCGCTTCGAGAGTGGGAACCCCGGCGACGCCGGTCGGCGCGTTGCCGAGCGGGGCTTCCAGCACGGCGTCCAGATTGGAGGCAGGATCGGTGCTGACGATCAGCACGCAGCGCCCAAGATCGGCCAGACGGACGGCGCTGGCGCAGGCAAGCGAGGTCTTGCCGACGCCGCCCCTTCCGGTGAACAAGAGATGCCGCGGCGCCGCCCGCAAGAACGCTTCGAGCGTTACGCGGGGCCAGGCATCGTTCATGCCGCCGCCGAACCGCCCGCGGCGCCGCCGCTGAACTGCTCATAGGCCCGCAACGCATCCGCGCCGTACACGGCAGCGGGCCCGCCACCCATGTAGAGGGCGAGCGCGACCGTCTCGGCCACCTCCGCGCGGCTGGCGCCGTGCTGATGCGCCATCTTGGTGTGGTAGGCGACGCAGCCGTCGCAATGCACCGCGATCCCGATGGCGAGCGCCATCAGCTCCTTCGTCTTGGTGTCGATGGCATGGCTGGCGGTCGCCGCTACAGACAAGGCCCCGAAGGCCTTGGTGGCATCCGGGGTTCCCTGCCGAATCAGGCCAACGCCGGCCGCAACGTCGTTGGCGATCTGGGCGAAGTCCTTGCTCATGGTCCGCTCCGCTTGACGGCCATCAGTTGAGAGCTTCGAGGGCCAGCGCGATGCCCTGGCCGCCGCCGATGCAGAGCGTGACGATGCCCCGCCTCACGCCATCACGCTTCATCGAATGCAGCAGGCGCGTGGTCAGCACCGCGCCGGACGCGCCGATCGGATGCCCATGCGCGATCGCACCGCCTTCGACATTCACGATGTCGGCCGCGAAGCCGAGCTCGCGATGCACGGCGATGGCGATCGCCGCGAATGCCTCGTTGATCTCGACCCGCTCGATGTCTGCGATAGTCCAGCCAGCCCGGTCGAGTGCCTGCTTCACCGCCGACACCGGCCCGATGCCGAACATGCCGGGCTCCACCGCGCCGACGCCAAAGGCGACCAGGCGCGCCATCGGCTGCAGGCTCTTGCTCTCGGCGAAGGCGCGATCAGCCACGATCATCGCCGCGGCGCCGCTGTTCAGCCCCGGCGCATTGCCCGCCGTGATGGTCCCGTCCTTGCGGAAGGCCGGCTTCAGCTTGGCGAGGGAGGCGAGCGTCGTGTCGGGACGGTTGTGCTCGTCCTTGGCGAACGGCTCCGGCCCCTTGCGTCCCTTGATCTCGACCGGAATGATCTCGGCCACGAACTTGCCGGCGGCCTGTGCGTCCGAGAAGCGCTTCTGCGACCGCTCCGCCCAGCGGTCCTGCTCCTCGCGGCTGATCTGGTAGCGCGTCGCCAGATCTTCCGTGTGCCAGCCGGAATGTTGGTCGGAGAAGGCATCGTTCAATCCGTCGCGCAGCATCGAATCGTAGATCTGTGCATCGCCCATCTGGTAACCCCAGCGCCCGCCGCCCATCAGGTAGGGCGCAGCGTCCATGTTCTCCATGCCGCCCGCGATGGCCGCCTTGGCCTGCCCAAGCCAGACCTCCTGCGCGGCCGACGCGATCGCTTGTGCGCCCGAGCCGCAGACCCGGTTGACGGTCATGGCCGGCACCTCGACCGGCACGCCACCGCGGATGGCCGCCTGCCGCGCCGGATTCATCTTGTTTCCGGCCTGGATGACATTACCCATGACGATCGTGTCTACGTCCGACGCGGTGAGTTTCGAGCGATCGAGCACCGCCTTCACGGCAGTGGCGCCGAGCTCTGTTGCCGACGTGGCCTTGAGGCTGCCGCCATAGGTGCCGATCGCGGTCCGCACGGGATGGCAAAGGACGACTTCCGGTCTGGTCATCGGTCATCTCCTGGGCTGGTCACGAAGGTCACACCCAGGATCGACATGGCGCATTGATCGAGATCAGCGAGGTCGCCTCAAGGCATTCATCGGGCGGTATCCGGCGTCAGCCGTGAGCTCGATCTCTGGGGCTGTCCGCTCGGCGTCACGCTCGACTTCAGCCGAACCGGCAAGCCGACCGACAACGCCTTCATCGAACCGCTGATCGGCAAGTTCCGCGCCGAGTGCCAGTGTCACCACCCGTTTCCGGGATTGACACTCGCATTGCGCACGCGGGAGTTGGCCGGGTCTCGGACATCGATTCCTCGCTTGCTTCGATCTTAGTATCGGCAGCGGTACTCTCGTCGGTAAACATAACCAGAGCGCCCGCGAGCAATGATCACGACAATTTTCGTAAAATCCTAGATATCGTTTAGTCCAATTCAGCTGCTTGTCAGTCCGGATGCCCCGAGCATTCCACTAGTAATCTTTTCTTAACTCGCATACTGGAAAAATTCGCATATCAGTTGACAAAAATGATGCCGATCATTTTGGAGGAGATCCCCATGCTGCCGCTCGGGCTCGCACACTTATTGCGGAACAGCTCTCTGGTATGCGGGCGACTACGTATCGCCAATCGGGCGCCGTATCGGCAGCAGATCGGCACTCGTCCTCCAATGGCGAGCGAGCCGGCGTTGGCGGCCATCGAGCAAACCATTGTCGCGGGGTTGGGTGCCCAAGACCTCCAGATGAGGCTCGCGGGGCCAACATGGTTGTTCTTCTTCCCGACGCTCGACAAGGCGTCGGCACGGGCGCGTTGCACCCAGCTTGCGGAGAAAGTGCGCCAGCGCCTTTCGATGGACGACATCCGCTGGGGCGACTCGAAGGTGGAATGTGTCGTCATCGAAGCTGACCTCAAGCTGCTGGCAGCGGCCGGCGATCCGGCGACGCTGATTCAGACGATGCTTGACGAAGCTGGCCGAGAAGCGCTTGCCGGCCAAGCATCCGGATTGGCCGAGACAGTAGCCGAAGCGCTTGCTCGCGAGGACCAATGCACGGCGCAGGCCGTACGACATGCGTCGCAACAACGGACGTCGGAACGGCCCCCTGAGGGGGTTCTTGGCGACATTGAATTCCGCTTTCTACCGGTCTGGAACGCGTCACATGGCGTCATCGCGACGCATGGCTGCGAAGCGTTCCGGGCGGAGGCGGCCGATCTCGTGCTGCGCGGCTACGACACGCTCACGCAGGGCGAGGATTCAGCGCTCGTCGGCGACCTCGATCTCGCAACGTTCGCGCGGGCCCGTGAAGCTGTAAGCGCACTTCTACGCGCCAACGATCCCGGCATCATCAGTTTCCCCGTTCATTGGCGGACGCTCGAGCGGCTCGAACCTCGCCGACACCTCACGGCGGCCCTTGAGCAAAGTTCGCCGGAGGAACGCAAGCTGCTTGCAGCGCAGCTCACCGGACTGTCGGAGGGCACACCCGTACATCGCATACAGGAGGGCGTGAATTTTCTGCAGCGACACACGCGAGCCGTCTTTGTTCGCCTTCCGCCAAGCTTCATCCGCTTCGACGAGCTGCGCGGCAGTGGCGCCTACGGTGTCGTTTGCGACATCAGGTCGAGGGGAAGCGAGCTCGCTGAGCACATGAAGGAGCTTCGCCGCTTCGGTTATCAAGCGAAACGCGCCGGCTTGAAGCTCGTGGCGGCTGGCCTCGGAGATGTTGCCGCAGTCCATGCCGCGATTGAAGCCGGCTTCCTCAACTTGCAGGGCGATGCGATCAGTCCGGCCACTGACGAACCGCACGGAGCACGCCCCTTTGCTCTACCGGACTTGATCGCAACGGGGCTGCAGTTGGGTGCCGCTTGATCGGAAGTGTAGGAGAGCGCGCGAAGCTAGGAGCTTGACCACATCATGATCGCCCTTCGCGACATTCTGTGCCGACGTGACGGAAATATCGCCGTCGAAGTGGCGCTGGCGACACCAGTGCTGCTGATAGCCCTCGCCGGCACATTCGACTATGGGCGCGCCGTGCTGACAGATATGCGCCTCAAGGCGGCCGTACGAGCGGGGCTCGAATATGCGCAGATCAATCCAGACGACGCCGCCAATATCGTGGCCGTCGTGCGGACCGCGGCCGGCGACGCCACCCTGCCGGTGACGAGCGCGCAAGTGTGTCAGTGTGCCGATGGGACGACACTTGAGTGCACGTCGACCTGCAGTAGCGGTCTCGCGCCGGGCGCCTACATTGTCGTGAGCGCGCAGCAATCGTTCACACCTGTCTTTTCCGCGATGACGCGGCTCGTTGGCGATAGCGTGAGGGCACAAGGGAGCATCCGCGCCAAATGATCCAACGACTTCTCGGAAGATTGGCCGCTGATACGCGAGGACAAGCTCTTGTCGAGTTCGCCCTCGCCGGACCCTTTCTTATGCTCTTCCTGATTGGTCTGGTCGAAGTTGGCCGCATGCTGTGGCTCAGTCACACGCTGCAATACGCGGTCGACGAAACCGGGCGCTACGCGATGATCAATCGCACTGGCAACGCCAGCACGCTGACCGCCTATCTCACCGACAAGCTCGGCTCCAGCGAGAACGTGCACATCGAAGTAGCACAGAGCACTGCTTCAGGCGTCACCTACGTCAGCATCTCGGCCCACCAGCCATTTAGGTTCGCGGCAGGCCTGTTCGGCACCTCGGACAGCACGGTTGCCGGCAGCACCAGCGTGCCGCTGCTCCCCACGAACTGACACCTGCCGTTTTCGCATACCTTCGACCAGCAGCGACCGGCCATGTCCAATGAGGAGACGGCTGGCTAAGCACGACATTCGCTTGAATATAGCAATGACAAAATCGTTTTGGTTTCAGGTAAACGACGCGATACATTCCTATGTTTACTAAACATTTATTGAAATGATATGTATTTCAGAATAATTATCCACGATTTATCTTTCAATTATCTGCTCATTTTGTCACAATGCTCACACTGGAAGCGCACCCTTACGAAGAGGATCTTCGATGGCGACCCAGCCCTCCGCCTTCTCTAGAGGTCGTAACTATCTGCGGCAGTTGATTTGGCGGCTGCGTTACGACCAGCGCGGCACTGGTGTGATCGGTTTTGGGCTTGCCCTGCCGGCAATTGTGGGCGCGGCGGGGATCGGGGTCGAAGTCGGCTTCTGGTACATGCAGAAGCGCGATCTTCAGGTTGCCGCCGATGCCAGCGCCGTCGCCGGTGCCTTCGAACTGGCGCGCAGCAACGAATCAGAGGTCGGTACCGCGGCCACCGCGCAGGCGGCCAAGAACGGCGTCACCGCCGGCAGCGGAACGACCATTTCTGTCGTGCCGAGCACGTCAGGCCTGACTGGCTCCGTCACGGTCCAGGTCACCAAGCAACTGCCCCGAATGTTCTCCGCCATCTTCGCAGAGGGCCTGGTGAGCATCGCCGCGCGGGCAACGGCGAGCGTCGAGATCACGGGGGACGCCTGTGCCCTGGCGCTCGACGAGACGGCGTCGCAGGCACTGCTCATCCAGGGCTCCAGCACTGTCGAGATGCCGACCTGCACCTTGGCGGCGAATTCACGCCACGCCACCGCGGTGAGCATTTCCGGCAGCGCATCGCTTGCCGCCGACTCGCTCTGGTCTGCCGGCGGCATCGAGACCGGTGGTTCCGCCAATCTCACGCTGCCCGGCGGCAAGCTTGATCATATGTGGACCGTCGCAGATCCGTACGCGGCCCTGACGATCCCTGCCTTCGGCGCCTGCGATTTCCACAACAAGAACTACAGCAACACTACGACGACGATTGGACCTGCTGTGTATTGCGGGGGGGTGGCCTTCGGCGCCAACTCGAACGTCACGCTCGAGCCCGGCACCTACTATGTGGTCAATGGCGATCTGACGATGAACGCCCAGTCGGTGGTGCGCTGCAATTGCAGTGGCGAGCAGGGCATAACGTTCGTACTGACCACCAATGCTGCCGCGAGCCAGATCGGCCGGGTCGTCATCAACGGCGGCGCGGACGTGCAGCTCACCGCCCCATCCGACCCGAACGATCCCTTTGTCGGCGTGCTGATCTACCAGGATCGGCGGGCGACCAGCACGGCGGTAAACAAGCTGAATGGCGGCTCGACGATGACGCTGACCGGCGCCATCTACACCCCGGCCCAGGCCTCCGAATGGTCTGGCAACAATGGTTCGGCGTCATCCAATTGCACCCGGATCATCGCCAAGACGGTCAGCTTCATCGGCAATTCGGAACTCAACAACTCCGGATGCGAGGCGATGGGCGTGAAGCCGATCGAGGTGACGCGCGTGCGGGTTACCGCTTAGGCTGCTGCAGAGTTCCGCGACCCCACTGCAGCCAGCTTTGAAAGCTAAGCAGTTGGCAACTCGCCGCGTGCCGTGGGGCTCGTCCAGAAACGGCAGTCGCCTGGACGTCAAGCTCGCAAGTTCGTGTGCACCGAGTATCGGCAGAAACACCGGGAGCTTCTGCCTCGTCGGAACTTCCCTCGCGGCCAGCTCACACTTTGCGCGCGAGGAAGGGGTAGCCGTAGACCTCGAAGCGCTTGGCGTTGCGTTCGCCCGACGCGCCGGCGAAGGTGTCGACCGGCGGGCCGATGACGATCTCGGCAAAACCCGCTTCCTCCAGCATCTGTCGCCAGCCTGCGCACGGCAGGCCACCGGCAATTCAGGCCGTCCAGAGATCGATGTTGCGGATTGCCGCCTCGGGCACCGGCTGGCCGTTGGCAATGTCGGAGAACTGCAGATGACCTCCGGGGCGCAGGACACGCCGGATCTCGGCGAACACCTGGCGCTTGTCGGCGCACAGATTGATCACGCCGTTGCTGATGACCACGTCGGCCCATCCGTCCTCGACCGGCAACCGCTCGGCCAGTCCCGCGCGGAACTCCACGTTGGCCATGTCCATTGCAGCCGCGGTGCGTCGCGACTTCTCGAGCATCTCCGCCGTCATGTCGACACCGACGACGCGGCCCGAAGGGCCCACCTGGCCCGCGGCGATGAAGCAGTCGAAGCCGGCACCCGAGCCGATATCAACCACCTTCTCGCCCGCGGCGAGCCAGCGCAGGGAGAAGGGATTGGCGACGCCGGCGAAGGACTCGACCGCTTCATCCGGCAGCGCTGCGACAACTGAAGTGTCATAGCCCAGCCGGTCGGCGAGAAACCGGCCGGTGTGGAAATGGTAGCTGTCGTTCGGCCGCAGCGCGACGTCGCGGTACTTGCTGCTCACTTCGGCACGAAGTCGTTCCGCGTTGACCTGGGTGTCGGTTTCCATGCTGGTCCTCCATTCCGGGAGTGGTCGTGGGTCGCCATGATCAGGGCAGGCCGGCTTTCCTCAACCCCTCGAGATAGGCCTCCAACTGCTCCGGCCGCTTCAGGTAGAACAGGTGCTCCCTGGCGAAGTCGACCGAAAATCCAGGCTTGATTCGCAGCAGATCGGCGACGGTGCGATCGAGCTGCGCCCGATCACCGAGATGGCCGAGCGCGGCGACTAGATGCGCCGTCGCCCAGTACTGGGCATTCGGCACCTGCACCGCTCGGCGCGCCCAGCCCACTGCCTCTTCGTACTCGCCACGGAAGATATGGGCGAGGGAGCGGTAGGAATAGAAGGCCCAGCGGAAGGGATCGTGCGGGCTCAGCCGGATTGCAATATCGAACTGGGCGAGTGCCTCGTCGAGGCGCCCCTCGTAGGTGAGCGAGTCGCCCAGTCCGCAATAAGTCACTGCGAGGCAAGGGTTGAGCTTGACGGCGTGCTCGAGTGACGCGAGCGCCATGTCATATTCCTGGCGCGCCAGATGGACACGGCCCAGGGTGAAGAAGCCACCAGCGTCCTGATCGTCGAGTTCGACGGCCAGCCTTGCCGCGGTCAGTGCTTCATTCATCGCCGCCGCATTCGACGGCGCGTCGAAGTAGACCATGCTGAGGATGATGGCATAGGCGAGCCGCGCATGCGCCCCGGCGAATGTGGGGTCGAGCCGGACGGATTCCCGCAGCAGCTCCTGGCTCCTCCGGTTGCCCTCCGGCGTGAACCTGTAGAACTCGGCGCAGCCAAGTTGGTAGAGGTCCCAGGCGCCGAGATTCTTCCGCGGCTTCCGTTCGGCCTTGCGCTGCTCGCTCAGGCCCAGCTCCGCCTCGAGCTGCCCCGCCACCAGCTCGGAGATCTCATCCTGCAGGTCGAAGATGTCGGCCGTGCCACTGTCGAAACGCTCCGACCAGACGCTATGTTCGGTCTCCGCGTCGACCATCTGGATGGTGACGCGGAACCGGTCACCCGCCTTGCGCACGCTGCCGGTCACCAGATAGTCCGCATCGAGCTTGCTGCCGATCGAGCGGATACTCTCGGCGGAATTGCGGAAGGCAAAGGCCGGATTGCGGGCGATGACCGTCAACCAGCGGTTCTTCGAGAGCGCCGTGATGATGTCCTCGGTAATCCCGTCGGCGAGATAGTCTTCGGAAGCGTCGCGGTTGAGATTCGCGAAGGGCAGCACGGCGACAGAGGGTCGCCGGCGGACTTCACCCAAAGCCTCCTCGACGCGATCCTTCGTCTGTGCCGCGGGCTGGGCCGCCAATGGTGCGCTCCGTACATCCGGGATGAAGCGGAAGCCGCGGCCATGCACGGTGGCGATCATGCGCTGCGAAGCGCCGTCGTCACCGAGCGCCCGACGCGCGGCCTTGATCTGGCCGCTGAGCGCCGCGTCGGAGACGATGCGGTCGCCCCAGATTGCCGCGAACACTTCGTCCCTGGTCACCGTCCGGTCGCGATTGTGCGCAAGGAACACCAGCAGATCGAAGACCTGGGGCTCGACCGGAACCGGAGTCCCCGACTTGCGCAGCTGATGGCGCGCCAGGTCGAGTTCGAAGGCATCGAAGCACAGGATGCTGGCACCGCCCGCGTCGAGATCGAAGTCCACGCGATAGGCGTCGATCGGCCGGCTGATGTTCTTGACCGCCTGCGCGCCAATCGACACCAGCCGCACGGCGACGTTGGTGCCGATATGATCATGAACCTGCCGCGACAGCACGATGCCGCCGGCCGGGGCGATACGCTCGAGGCGGGCCGCGACATTGACGCCGTCGCCGTAGATGTCGTCGCCCTCCATGATCACGTCCCCGAGGTGCAACCCCATGCGCAGCAGCAAACGGTGGCCCTCGGGCGACCGGGCGTTGAGCTCGGCCAGTTCCTTCTGAATATCGACCGCGCATTGCAGGCCGCCGACCACACTGGCGAAAGTGGCGAGCGTGCCGTCGCCCATCAGCTTGATGATGCGCCCGGCATGCCGGGCGATGGCAGGGTCGATGTGGCGGGCGCGGATCTCCTTCAGCCGGTCGAGCGTGCCGGTCTCGTCGCGCTCCATCAGGCGGCTGTAGCCGACGACATCCATGGCGAGAATCGTCGTGAGCTTCCGGTCCATGGCCTCCTCCGCAGCTTGACGCAAGCCGCCACCTCTGCCTGCCCGGGCTGCAGGCATAATGTTAGAAGAACATCGATCCATACGTCACCAAACGCAGGTTGCAGAGCGCTCGGAGAGGCGCCCGCGTGACCGCGCTCACCCGTCCTCGAGGTGGGCGAACAGCGCGGTGGAGATGTAGCGCTCGGCACTGTCGGGTAGCAGCGTGACAACCGTTCGGCCCTTCATCTCGGGACGCTTGGCGACTCGCAGGGCGCAGGCAAGCGCGGCTCCGGAGGATATGCCGGCGGGGATACCCTCGAGCAGTGCGAGGCGGCGGGCGGTTTCGATCGCCTCCTCGTTGCTGACCAGCAGGACCTCGTCAATCACCCTGGTGTTCAGCACCTCCGGCACGAAGCCGGCGCCGATGCCCTGGATCATGTGCGGCGAATGCGTGCCGCCGGAAAGCACGGGACTCTTCTCCGGTTCAACCGCGACGATCCGCAGTTCCGGATTGCGCGCCTTCAGTGTCTCGCCGACGCCGGTCAAGGTGCCGCCGGTGCCCACGCCGAGCACGATCGCGTCGACAACGCCGTTGGTGTCGACCCAGATCTCCTCGGCGGTGGTTCGGCGATGGATGTCGGGATTGGCAGGGTGGCCGAACTGCCAGGGCATCACCGCCTTCTCCGTCCGGGCGATGATCTCCTTCGCCTTCTCGATCGCGCCGCCGATGCCCTTCTCGCGCGGCGTCAATATCAGCTCGGCCCCAAGGAAGCGCATCAGCTTGCGCCGTTCGATCGAAAAGCTGTCCGGCATGGTCAGGATGCAGCGATAGCCCTTCGCGGCGCAGGCGAAGGCGAGACCGATTCCGGTATTGCCGGAAGTCGGCTCGACGATGACGCTGCCTTGGCCGATGACGCCCTTGGCCTCCATCGCATCCAGCATCGAGATGGCAATGCGGTCCTTCACGCTGGCGAGCGGGTTGAAGAATTCCAGCTTGGCCAGAATCTCGGCCTGGCAACCAGCCTCCAAAGCCAGCCCGCCGATGCGGACCATCGGCGTGTTGCCGATCGTCTCCAGGATGCTGCCATAGACACGGCGTCGGCCAGGCTTGTCGAAAGTCAGCCGCATGGATTGCTGAACGCTCACGAGTGCCTCCTTGGCGGACGCCTGAAGCCGGAGGTGACGATCCGCTGACCCGGACAATGCGCCGGGCCGCAGTCACTCGCTTGGCGGCTACCTGGAGAATTCTTGGGGAATTGCTGAGGACGGGACAGAAGGTGAACAATGTCGCTATCGAAAACCTGATCCGGGGTGATGTAGTCGCCATGCATCGGTAGGCTCCGCGCGATGTTGAGCCTTGCCACCTGATCCGCGACAACGGTGGCGTTTATCCGATCGTGCCGAGGATCGGGAAGCGGTCGAGCAACCAATACGAGAACACCGAGAGCTGCCCGGTGATCATGGCTATGCCCATCAGGACCATGACGGCGCCGGCAAGCATCTGCAGGGCGCGTCCGACCCGGCCGATGGCCTTCAGGCGCGCGACAAGGGCGTCAGTGAACAGTGCCGCAAGCAGGAACGGAAGGCCGAGACCGAGCGAATAGACGGCCAGCAGCGCGACTCCGCTGGTGACAGTCGCCGAGGCGGCGCCAACAGTGAGGATGCTGCCGAGGATCGGCCCGATACACGGGGTCCAGCCGAAGGCGAAGGCGAGCCCGAGAATGTAGGCCGATGCTGGACGGCCGCCGGGCACCGCGGCATCGAAGCGAAAGTCGCGCATCATCCAGACCGGGCGGAAAAGGCCGATGAGAAACAGGCCGAACAGAATGACGATGACGCCGCTCGCGATATTGAGCTCGTAGCGGTAGGCAAGAAGAAGCTGGCCGAGCGCGGTCGCGCTGGCGCCAAGAACTACGAAGACAGTGGAGAAGCCCAGCACGAAGCACAGGCTGAGGCCCACCGCTGGAAGGCGGACAGCGATCGCGACGCCATCCGCCGTTACGACCGATACGCGACCAGCGACATAGGACACGTAGCCCGGAACCAGCGGCAGCACGCAAGGCGACAGGAACGAGATCACGCCGGCCGCGAAGGCCGTCAGCACGCCGATATTCGAGATCTCCAGCATTGCCGTCAGTGGATCCTTGTCACAGTGCGCTGCCGCATCACCGTGCCTCCCTGGCCTTGCGAATCAGCGCCTGCAGTGTCTTCAGATCAGCCGCGCCGCGCAGCGTCTCGCTGCCGATTACGAAACCGGGCGTGCCGTTGATCCGCAGTGCCGCGGCAAGCGCCAGGTTGCGGTCAATCGCTGCCTGCAGGTCCGCATGCTGCATGTCCGCCTTCAGGCGCTCGGTGTCGAGCCCGACCTTGCTCGCGGCCGCGAACACCGCTTCCTCGTTCACCGTCCCGCGAGCCTGCATCAGGGCCTGATGAAACGTGGCATAGCGCTCCTGGCGATGGGCGGCCAGCGCCGCCTTGGCCGCGAACATCGAATTCGGTCCGAGGATTGGAAATTCCTTGTAGACGATCCGGAGCTGCCCGTCAGCGGCCGCTGCTTCCGCGACGACCGCGGCGACCTGCCGGCAGTACGGGCAGTTGTAGTCGAAGAACTCGACGAGGGTGACGTCACCTTGCGGATTGCCGCCGACAGGGCTTGCTGCGTCGCGGAACAGCTCATCGGCGCGCGCGGCAATAACGCCTCCGACCTCGTCCTGCGCCGCGGCACGCCGGCGCGCATCGAGGCGCTGCATCGCTGCAACGATGACCTCGGGGTTGTCGAGGAGATAGGCTCGGATCCGGCGCTCGAAATCATCCGCTGGAACTTCGGCAGCAGGCGGCTCCTGAGGAGCGCGGAAGCCAGGGTCCAGCGCAAACCAGATTCCCACGGCGCCGAGCAGGACGACCGTGACCCCGGTCCAGCCGACGATCAGTCTCCGGTTCATAGGACACCTTCGTTCATCTTCGACCCTCGGAGCGTTTGGCGCCGCGCCCACCACAAGGCGGCGCAGGGAATGAAAATCCACTGAGCGAGAGGCGAGATGCCGGTGCCGACCAGAGGCAGCGTGGGCATCAGCTCGGCATAGTTCCAGCCGCCGCGGACTTCGGTGTTAAGCCACTCGCTGAATACCGTGTAGAGGACGCCGCCGAGAACGGTCGCCGCGCCGACCACATAAAACCGTGAGGCCGGCCAACAACTGTTTCCGAAAAGCATCGTGGCGCCGAGGAGCGCCGTGCTCGCGATCAGAAGATCTCCAGCCGTGCAATGAGCGACGGCAAAGCCGATCTCCCCGGCGCTGCCTTGGTACCAGATTGTGTAGAGCGGCAGCTGTGCAAGCTCCCAGGCGAGATGGCCGAGTGCGCTCGCGACTGCATACCTGCGGAGCGCCCCAAGCCAGAGGCCCTCCGGTGCACGTTTGCTGCCGGCGGGAGCGCCTGAGCGCCATATCGTCCCGAGGGGCTCCTGCCGCATCAAAAGAGGTTCCGGAGCCTATCCCACCAGCTCTTCGCCTCGTGCCCGTGCGGACGCTGGGCATCATTGACCAGAGCGTTCGTGAACACGACGAAGTTGACCGGCGCGAATTTCAAACCGTGGAAGTTCGCGCGCCAGTGGCCTTCCCTGTCGATCACATGGGTGACGATCCCGTGCAGCTGCAGGCCGTCGTCGGTCACTTTGAACTTGTGGCCAAAGGCCTCGGCAAGACGCCGCGTCGTGTCCTCCGGTTGATCGGGTGTCGTCGTCAGGAACATCCAGTTGGCGGGATCCAATCCATGCGCAGGGCCGTAGTCCCGCATGACGTCTGCGGCGTCGTTTTTGGGGTCGGTGGTGACCGTGATGAAGCTGACCTGGTCCTTCATGGGCGTCTGGTTCACCAGAGTCTGCAGCTCGGCAATGCGCTCGGCGTGCAGTGGGCAGACATCCGGGCAGCGGGTATATATGAAGTGCAAGACAACCACCTGACCGCGGAGGTCCATCAGCCCGACGCCACGGCCGTCGGCCGTCTGCAGCGTGAAATCGGGCGCCGGCTTATCGATTGGCTGGAAGTACTTCTCTTTGTCTCCCAGCATGGTCTCGACGTCGTTCAGCGAATGGGCCGAGGCCGCCGGAACAGTCGCTGTCGACAGGGCGAGCGCCAGCACCCAGCCGATGGCGGATCGTAAGTTGGTTTCCACAGCGTGAGCTCCGTTAGGCGAAGCGGGCGCGGACCGGGACCGATCCACGCCGGCTCCCAATCTCAGCCCTTTTTGTCCGGGGCGGTCGGCGCGCTGTCGCGCCATTGGTCATTCGGCTTGTTGGTGCCGCTCCCCGCCCCCTGCATCATCTCGACGCAATGATCCATCATCGCCTGGCTCATCTTGCCGCTGCCCATCATCTTCCCGCCCATCATGCCCCCGCCCATCATTCCTTCGCCCATCGTTGGGCGATCGTGCTGCTGTTTGCCATCGGCTTCGCCGGCATGGAGGGCAGGAATGAGAGCTGCGACGGCAGCCAGGAAGCCGGCCGTCAGAAGGGCTATCATCGAACTACGCATGGGTCGTACTCCTTTCATCGCTATGCTGAGGTTGTGCCCCGGGCATGGTCATCGCAGCGTCGTCGGGGCCCCACTCAGGGCGCTCCGATCCAATGGATAGAGGCTCCGGTGCCGCCGGCGCGGGCTCGTCCGGCTCCGGATTGGACCTGTTGCCGGATGCGCTTTCTGGTGCCCCTGAGCAGGATCGGTTCCCCATCCTGGTCATGCAGAGCCCCAGGGCGCACATCGCGACACAGGGCAGGGCGGTGAGGAGCAGGGGTGCGATGCCGGCTGCCACGAGCCAGCTCCAATTGAACGCGAGCACGGCAGCGAGCGCCGTTCCTGCCAGCAAGAGCAAGCCGCGCCGGCCGCCAAGATAATAGCGGCCGGCGTTGAGCAGATCTTGGCTCAGGGAGCTTTCTCTGATCGGAGCGCCTTCTGACGCATTCATGGGGTGGTCTCCGGTTCTGTATAACTGCGCTGGGCCGACGCCTCTCCGTCACGCGCGAGGTTGCGGCACGACGCGCAGATAGGGTTTCAATGTCTTCCAGCCGCCAGGGAACTTCTGCTTGGCCTGGTCGTCGGAGAGCGAGGGCACGATGATCACGTCGTCGCCCTGCTTCCAGTTCACCGGTGTCGCGACCTGGTGCTTGGCGGTCAGCTGGCAGGAATCGAGCAACCGCAGGACTTCGTCGAAGTTCCGCCCCGTGCTCATGGGATAGACGATCATCGCCTTGACCTTCTTGTCCGGTCCGACGACGAACACGGCGCGCACGGTCGCATTGTCGGCGGCCGTCCGGCCCTGCGACGTCGCGCCGGCGTCACTGGGGAGCATGTTGTAGAGCTTCGCGACCTTCAGCTCCGGATCGCCGATCAAGGGGTATTTGACCGCGTGACCCTGGGTTTCCTCGATGTCCTTGGCCCAGCGCGTGTGGTCGCTGACCGGATCGACGCTGAGGCCGACGATCTTGCAGTTCCGCTTCTCGAACTCGGCCTTCAGGCCGGCCATGTAGCCGAGCTCGGTCGTGCAGACCGGCGTGAAGTCCTTCGGATGCGAGAACAGGATCGCCCATCCGTCGCCGATCCAGTCATGGAAGCGGATCGGGCCGGCGGTGCTCTCGGCGGTTAAAGT
The DNA here is from genome assembly GCA_003576705.1 of Desertibaculum subflavum. GTDB lineage: Bacteria > Pseudomonadota > Alphaproteobacteria > Ferrovibrionales > Ferrovibrionaceae > Desertibaculum > Desertibaculum subflavum. Next base: position 8,397 of record QOZS01000047.1, on the reverse strand, counting down.
CGGGCGCAATGTCGCCAAGCTTCATTGTCATCTTCCTTCCTCCTTGTCTATGCCTTGGTCCGTCGAGACGAGCGGACCTTCCGTCTGGCCAGGCATCCGGGCCAGCCGTTCGTGATCGCCAGAGGAGCGCGCGCCGGTCTTGCCGTCGATGCGCTCTCGAATGAATACGACCATCTCGGGTGCGTCCCACTCGGCAGGGCCGACGAGGCGCCCGATCTCGCGGCCTTCGCGATCGATCAGCAGCGTCGTCGGCAGGCCGAGGCTGCCGAGGTCGCGCGCCGCCTTGCCGCTGCTGTCGATGTACATCGCAAGGCGTTTCACGCCGACCTCGGCGTAGAACTTGACGACGACCTTGGGCCCCGCCCGATCGATCGAAAGGGCCACGACCTCAAAGCCCGGTCCGCCGAGCTTGGCCTGCAGCCTGTCGAGAGTCGGCATCTCGTGGCGGCAAGGGCCGCACCAGGTGGCCCAGATGTTCAGTACAACAACCTTGCCGTGGAAGTCGGCGAGGCGCCATTGCCGGCCGTCGCCGTCCTGGAACTCGATCGCGGGGACCGCTTTCGGCGCGTCATGAATGGCAAAGTTTCCCGGAGGATCGGCAGCTGAGGCCGGTCCTATGTGCAGCAGGACTGCGCTGAACGCGATGCAGGCGAGGGCTCTCATCGGCGTGTCCCCTGACTCTCGCGCCGCAGACGCTCGACCAGCGGCAGGATCGTCTCGTCGAGATCGCGCCGCGTTAGCGGTCCGATGTGCTTGTAGGCGATGTGCCCGTCGGCGCTCACCACGTAGGTCTCCGGCACCCCGTACACGCCCCAGTCGATGGCGACGCGCCCGCTGCGGTCGGCGCCGGTCCGCACATAAGGATCGCCGAGCTTGTCGAGCCATGCCGCGGCATCGGCCGGCGCGTCCTTGTAATTCAATCCGTGGATCGGCACGCGACGCTCGCCCGTCAGCGCCATGAGCAGCGGATGCTCTGCCTGGCAGGCGACGCACCACGAGGCGAAGACGTTGACGAGCGACACCTCGCCGACCAGGTCGGTGCTCGCCAACCCAAGCGTCCGCCCCTGGACCGGTGGCAGATCGAAGGCCGGAACCGCTCTGCCGATGAGCGCCGAGGGGATCTCTCTCGGATCTCGCGTCAGGCCCCAGGCCAGCACCAGGCCGAGCAGGACGAACAGAGCCGCCGGTATCAGCAGCAACGGCCGGAAGCGCTGCCGGGGCGCGGCGGGTGCCCCAAATGTGCCCTCGGTGCTCATTGGGACCTCACCTGCGGCGGCAGCCGTCGTGACAGCATCCGGCTGCTGAGATAGATGATCCCGGTCAGCGCCAGCATGATCACCATGGCGGCGGCGCCGGACCAGAGGATCGCGGCGGCCCAACTCGCGACATTGCACGCCGGTTCGCGTTCCAGCATGGCGGCCTCGCTTGCTCAGTCGGTGGCGAACACCTTGTGGGAGCCATCACCGAAGGAATAGATGGTGAAGGGTGCGGTCTTCCGGCCCGTCATGCCGGGTGATCCCTGCGGCATGCCGGGTAGCGAGATGCCGCGCACCTGCGGATGCTTCTCAAGCAGAAGGTTGATCGCCGAGACCGGCACATGCCCTTCAATCACACGGTCTCCGAGCAGCATGGTGTGACAGCCCTCGACCGCCGTGGGCACGCCGTTGTCGCGCCGGATCAGCGCAAGGTCGTGGGTTGCCACCACTTTGACCTCGAAGCCGTTCCCGCGAAGGTATTTCGCGTATTCCTCGCAGCAGCTGCATTGCGGGCTTTTGTAGAGCGTCGCCTTCCTCGCGGGCTCCGCGGCATTGGCGCCGGCGATCGCCATCAGGAGCAGGCCAAGGGCAGAGATCAGACGAAGCATTTGGGTATCCTTTCTCGCGTCATGGGTGGCAGAGAGCAGACCTTGCATCAGCAGGCCTCCGAGATGAACTGCGTCAGTTCCTGGATGTTGGCGAACACGATCGACACGCGGTCGCCGGCCATGCCGGCTCTCAGAACAACAGGATGGCCGGGCTCAGGGCCGGTGTCGCGGGTGTCGACCTTGAAGCGGACGTTCATTTCCCAATACGGCGTCTCTGTGCCGTCGGCGGTCGCGATGAAGTAGCTGTCGCGGCAATGCCGGATCCGGGTCACCACCGTATCGGTCGGCGCCAGCCGAACCGGGTCGGGCTTCTGGCCGCGGACATAGTCGCGAGGCACCAGCCCTTGGCTGACGACCGCGTCGCCGCCGCCAGGCGCCATGGCCAGGGCCAGGAACGCGATGAGATCGGATCGGGCCTGATCGTCCTTGATGCCGCGGAACACCATGAAGGTGCCGGGGATCAGAGCCTCCGGATCGGCGAGCCAGGCGTTGAGCGTGTTCTCGTCCCAGACGAGCTCCGCCGCGCGGAGGCCTTTCGAATAGCGGATGAAGCCGTCGGCCTGGGCTGCCTTCCGGCCCCAAAGGCCCGCCAGGCTGGGCCCCGAGAGATGCGAGCCGGGCTCCAGCGAATGACAGGCGACGCAGGCACGATATTGCTTCGCACCGCGCGCCGCGTCGCCGTCCGCCCGAGCGTGTCCGGCCATCGCGGCAACGCCGAGGAGTGTGCCGACGGCGAGGGCCATACCGCGCTTCATGTGCGCGTTCCCGGTGGCTCGACGCGGATCACTCCCATCATTCCGGCGGCCTGGTGCTCCAGGATGTGGCAGTGGAGCATCCAGTCGCCGGGATTGTCGGCAACGAAGGCGATCTCGGCCCGCTCGCGGGGGGCCATCAGAACCGTGTCCTGCCACTCGCGGTGGCGGGTCGGCTCGCCGTTCCGGCTGATGACCCGGCACGAGTGGCCGTGCAGGTGGATCGGGTGGTGCCAAGCCGTGTTGTTGTGCAGCGCGAGGATGCAGGACTGGCCCTGCGGCAAGGCGAACATCGGGTCCATGACATGGCCGCTGGCGCTGACGCCGTTCACCGCCCAGACATGGCCGCGGCCCATGCCCTGCATCATGCCGCCCATCATCCCGCTCATCATGCCGCCGTCGAAGGTGACCTCATGGCGGGCCGCGGCACCGACATCGGGCTCGGGAAGTGGGTTGCCGGGCAAGGCGAGCGGGGCCTCGAGCGGGCGCTCGCGCAGCGGCGCGTCGGCATAGGCGAGATCGAGCAAGCGGTATTCGAGGTCCTGGTAGAAGGTGTCCATCACGCGAAAGCGCGCGCCCGGCGCACCGGTCATGTCGATGACGAGATCGGCCCGCATCGCCGGTCCGAGGACGATCCGGCCGCCTTCCGGCGCATGCGGCTCGACCGGCTGACCATCGAGGGCAACGATCTGCACACGGTGGCCTTCGAACTCGAGCCCGAAGATGCGTGCGTTCGCCGCGTTGACGAGCCGCAGGCGGATGCGCTCGCCGGCACGCACGCCGAAGGTCTCCCGCACGCGGCCATTCACGGTGACCGTGTTGCCGATGCGGCCGGACATGCCGGCGTCCATCCTGTTGCCGAAGTCGCCGCTGATCGAGGCGTCCTTCAGCAGCCGCCAGTCATCGAGCACCCAGGTGACATCGCGGTCGACCTGAAGTGGTTCCGGCTCCTCGACAACCAGGGCGCCGCAAAGCCCGCGCTCGACCTGCTCCAGACTGCGCTGATGGGGGTGGTACCAGTAGGTGCCGGCATCCGGCACGGTGAATTCGTAAGTGAAGCTTTCGCCCGGTGCGATCGGCTTCTGGGTCAGGTGCGGCACGCCGTCCATGGCATTGGGCACACGCACACCATGCCAATGGATGGTGGTTTCCTCCTGCAGCCGGTTCTCGACCGCGACCCTGAGCCTCTCGCCCTGGCGGACTCTGATCTCGGGACCGGGCGCGGTTCCGTTGTAGGCCCAGATTGCGGTCTCTGGGTGAGGCGACGGCACGACGCGCGCCCGCCCCGGCCCGGCAACCAGCCGCACCTCCTTGGTGGGGCCGGCTGATTGAGCGATCGACGACAAGCCGCCCGCAAGTACGGCAACACCGCCCATCAACAGAAAATGTCGACGCGGTAGGGCAAGAGCAGGGTAACGGGTCATCGACTTCACCATCCGAAGCGGGCGCCCGGGCGCCGCACTGCACAAAGGCATTGCGAACCGGCGGAGGCGCATGGGCGGACCACGCATGCGTCCGCCCGCGCGACGACGCGGCCTCACGCATTCAGTGTGCGCGGGCGCGTCCTAGCTCAGGATGATGCGTCTGGGAGGGTAGGGATCGGGGCTGCTGTCGCGCCCGCTGCCGAGGCGAACGCCGGCGATCGGCAGCTGCTTGGCGGCCGTCGCTTTCGGGGTGGTTACACTCGGCAGGACGGCGACCGCACCGGTGCACAGGGCGAAACACCCGGCGGCCGGCATGGCATCATCGCCGTCGCCACATCCATCGCAGCCCAGGACCATTGGAGCCCCTGCGTCTGATGTGACGGCGAGCGGCATATTCGGATCCATGCTGGACGCAGCGAACCCCTGCGCCGCCTCTCCCAAGGTCAAGGCCGCGACGAGGCATATGGCAAGCCAACGCCGGAGGATCCGAAATTGCATCGCGTCAAACCATAGTGCGTCCGTGTCATTCCGGCAATCACGGCAGGATCATATTGGCGCGACCAATGGCCGACCCGGCCTGTCGCCCGTTCGGCGGTGGATCCTGCGGTTCGAGCGAGCGGCGCACCCGCGGCCCCGGCTCGCCGCGTCCCAAGCACCGCCGGGAACGAGCGAAGCCGGGCAGATGGGTGCGGCTTGCTTTCTACTGCTATGCTGTTGCCCATGATCGCACATATCGGCGATCGCCTTTGTCTTCTGCTCTTCGCTGGGGCATTGGTGCTCAGGCCAGGGACCATCGCGAGCTCACGGATCCTCGACCATGGCGGTGCGCAGGCGCGGCCGACGATGGTCCAGATGGTGCTCTCGGTGACCACGAAGCGCGGCGCCGCGGCCTGCCAGGTTCTCGCATCGGGCTCTTGCGCGCTCTCTGGGGCTGCGTGCGTTGCGAAGTGCTCGGCACCATCGGCAGTGCTTCCGTCGCCGCCTCTCCTGGCGGCGTTCGTCGTCACCACGGTCACGGCGGACGTGCCTGTCACGCCCAAGAGCGCCGAAAGGCAGCCTGCCTTCTACCCTCCCTAGTCCCGCCGACCTGTCTGACGCGAGCGAGCCGAACGAGCGCTGTAGCTCAGGTGTGAGCTGGTGCCCGCGGCGCGTCCCCGGAAACGGGGTGGGAGGACGACATGCAATCAATACGGGACCTTATCGTGGTGGCTGGCGGATGGGCTGCCTTGACCGCTGCTCTCGTTCCGCCTGCGGCGGCGGAGCCTCCGGCGGATACCGATGTGCAGTCAGGCGACCAGGTTCACCGCGCGGCCGAGCTTGTCGGTCATGATGATCGACGGCGCGCCGCCGATGCCGCCGAGCCGCTCTATTCTGCCTTGGGGCGCCTTAGCGGGAGCATGGTGTGCACCGCGGCGGTCGTTCTGCATCCAAGGATCATCGTGACCGCAGGCCACTGCGTGGCGGCGGAGAGCGGGATCTCGACGCGGCCCGGGGCCTTGGTCGTCGTGGTAGAGCTCTTCCGAAAGGCGTCGCTTTTCGATCCGAAAAGTGAACTGCGAGATGATCTGTTCAACGATGGCGGTGACGCCCTCGAAATCGAGCTTGGACGGCTTCTTGATCGTGAACGGATCACGCTCGGCGATCTCGCGCATCGCCACCATGGAACGATTCAGCCTTCCATGTGGGCCGATGGCTGTGCGGCCACCCTGGTCAACAGCCGCCGCCATCCATCCAGAAAGATCCATCCCAGCACGATCATTGCCGAAGCCTCTTTGGCTGTGGTGGTGAGCACAGCCTCTCACCGCCCGCAAGGCCCCGTCCTCCCTTGTTCGCCTATTATTTGCGGGCGGTCGAATTCCGCTGAATGAAGCTCGTCTGAGCGCTCATCAACGTGGTGCTCCCTCCAACAAGGGAGTTAACCATGCTAAATGATCTCAATATCGAGTACCTGTCGCCCGCTGGTCTGAAGCCCCGCCCGAACAACCCGCGGACCTACAGCCAGAAGCAGATTCGCCAGGTCGTCCGCAGCATCGAGAAGCTCGGCTTCAACAGCCCGGTGCTGATCGACGACGAGAACGGCATTGTCGCCGGCCATGCGCGCGTCGAGGTGGCGACCAGTCAATCCTGCCTCCGTCCACTGGGAGATAAAACTTTCGCGACCTGCTTGTCGCCGCGTGGAAACTGCATCATATTCCGGCATCGATGTTGTGGCTTTCCTTTCTCCGCCGCGTTCTCGCGCTGATGGTGACCGTCAGCGTGGCCATAGGCGGATCGGCACTTGCGACCCCTGATCTGCGGATCGGGGCGGACCCGGCATCGGCCGGGGTGCTTCACGATACGGTTGACTTGTCCGCATCGCACGATGCAGACGACAATCACGATCACGACGTTAAGAAGAATTGCCATTGCGCACTGATCAGCTGCAGCGGCTGGAACCTTGCCCCTACCGCGCTTGACCTAGTTGATCTCGATTTCACCGCCACTAGGCACGACTCCTATGAGAATGTGGCGCTTCTGCTACATTCGCCCAGCCTGCCGCTCAAGCCTCCCCGTAGCTGAGTTGTAAACACGCATCTGAACGCTGGCGCCTCGCGCGTCGGCGCGTTGCTTCAACTTTGTCCGGAGAGTCACTGTGCCGCCCAACTATGCCGTAGCCGCTTTTGCGGCAGTGCTTGCCATGCGTCCGATCGCGCATGCCACGCCCATCGCCGACCCCGCCCATGCGGCAGCACCGACGATGCCGCTCGACCACCGCTCCAGTTTCGAGGGCTACCGGCGCTACGAGCCGCAGAAGCCGGCACCCTGGCGCGCTTCCAACCGCGCCGTCGGCGCGCCGTCACCCGATCGCGCGGTCGACACGGCGCCGGCCACGCCGCCGCCTGATCGCGCGGTCGAGACCGCCCCGGCCGGCGGCCATGCCGGCCACAAGCATTGAGGCCGCCGATGCGATCCGGACCCAAAGCCGCCGCCGCGCTCCTCGCCTTGCTGCTGCTCTCCGCCTGCGCCGGCGAGATCACCGAGCGCGGACTCGCCGATGTCTCCGCGGTCACCGAGGCGAAGGTCGGCCGCAAGGTCGACTGGCAGCGCGACGATGCGGCGCGCGAGATGGCGCAGGCGCGGGTGCGCGCACTGCTGGCGCAGCCGGTCGATGTCGACGCGGCGGTCGAGCTCGCCTTCCTCAACAACCGCGGCCTGCAGGCCGATCTCGCCGAGATCGGCATCGCAGCCGCCGATCTCGCGGCGGCGAGCCGGCCGCCCAATCCGGGCTTCAGCTTCGCGCGCACCACGACCGGCGGCGTGCGCGAGATCGAGCGCAGCATCACCGGCGACGTGCTCGGGCTGTTCACCTGGCCGATCGCCGCCAAGATCGAGGAGCGGCGCTTCGAGCAGGCCACTTGGCGCGCGGCCGGCGATGTGCTGCGCAAGGCTGCGGATACGCGGCGCGCCTGGTTCCGCGCTGTTGCCGCATCTCAGGTCGCCGATTACGTGGCGCAGGCGAAGGAAGCGGCCGAGGCCCAGGCCGAGCTCGCGCGCCGCATGGCGCGGGCCGGCAATTTCTCCGCCCTCGACCAGGCGCGCGAGCAGGTCTTCTACGCCGAGACGACGGCCGCGCTCGCGCGGGCGCGGCTGATGGCGGATGGTGAGAAGCTGCGCCTCGCCCGCCTGCTCGGCCTGTGGGGCGAGGATCTCGGCTTCAAGTTGCCGCCGCGCCTGCCGGACCTGCCGGAGCAGCCGATGCCGGGCGGCGAGTTGGAGCAGAAGGCGATCGCCGAGCGCCTCGACATCCGCCGGGCGCAGAAGGAGGTGGCGGGCCTCGCGGATTCGCTCGGCCTCACCCACATCACCCGCTTCGTCAACGTCCTGGAGGCGAGCTATCTCCGCAACAAGGAGGAGGGGAGCCCGCGCGAGACCGGCTACGAGATCCACATCGAAGTGCCGATCTTCGATTTCGGCTCGGCGCGCGTCGCCAAGGCCGAGGCGGTCTACCAGCAAGGCGTCGATCGCCTGGCGGAGATCGCCATCGGCGCCCGCACGGAGGTGCGCGAGACCTATGCCGGCTATCGCACCGCCTTGGACCTCGCCCGCCACTGGCGCCAGGAGATCGTGCCGGTGCGCCAGCGTATCAGCGAGGAGATGCTGCTGCGCTACAACGGCATGCTGGTCAGCGTCTTCGAGCTGCTGTCGGACAGCCGCGACCAGATCGCCGCCGTGATCTCGGCGATCGAAGCGCAACGCGAATTCTGGCTCGCCGAGACCGATCTCCGCTTCGCCCTGATCACCGACACCGCCACCATCGGCGCCCCGGCGAGCCCGCGTCTTGCCGCGCGCGCCGGCGGCGGCCATTGAGGAGCGTTCC